>NZ_DGUN01000003.1 GCF_002395745.1 Fibrobacter sp. UBA4309 | reverse complement strand
ACCTTGTAGGCGCCGGAATCGCCCGCGACCTTGCCGGTAAACTTGGTCTTGGTCACGCCGAGCACGGTGTCAAGGCCAAACACGGTTACCGCGGAGCCGCTTGCGTAGGACCCCTTCTGCGCGAAGCCCGAAACGGTCACGGAATCGACCTTCTTGGTTTCGACCGTCGCAATCTCGGAGCTGTCCGCCTTCACGCTGCTGGAGGATTTAGGCTTGTCTTCATCGCCGCTGCTCGAGCTTGCCGTGAGGAGGCTGTCCACTTTCGTGGAATCCACCTCGACCCAGTCCTCGCTGGTGCATTCGAAGTAGGTGTTCTCTTCTTCCACGAACACGATTTCGCCGTAGTGGCTCTTGGTGCAGTGCGCCAGGTCGTCGAACGATTCGACCGAGTCCGTGCCTGCGGGTGTTTGGGTTTCTTCGGCGGAACTGCTGTCGTCGTCGCTACAGGCGGTCAGTGCAAAGGTGGCAAGTACGGCCGCCAACGAGAGAGATTCAATAAGGATTTTTTTCATTGCAAGCCTCGGGGAAATCAAGGTTACTTTTTGCAATAAAATATAAAAAGGGTTTGCGATTATTGGAAATTCCCGTGGTAGTTCCAGCTCCACTGGGCGGGGTGCTCCGCTATCCAGCGCTCGGTTTCGCGGGCGATATCGGCGACGAGGTCGCGCCCCTGCTTGTTGTAGTGCGGCGGGTAGTAGCTTTCGAACCGGATGACGATGCGGCGTTCCGGAGTGTTCTCGGTCCAAGTGCGGAAGGTGACGATGCCCGCTCCCATCTGGTTGATTTTCTGGGGGAGCCGCAGGTAGAGCGTGCTCGGCCTGCCGAAAAGCGTAACCGCATTCCCCTTGGTATGTTTTCCCTGGTCGTAGACCATCGCGAGGATCCCCTTGGTGCGGAAAAGCTCGCGGATAAGGCGGCCCGTTTCGTCGGGGTGGAATTCGGTGATGTGCGGGTCGCTGCGGAGTCCCTTGAGCACGTCGCGGAAGGCGGTGTCGCCCACGGAATCGGTAATGAGCTGCACGTGCTCGCTGTAGCGGCAGAGGGCGCGGTGCATGAGCTCGAAACATCCTTGGTGGATGCTGATGCCCGCGATGGGCATCCCGATTTTCGCGCATTCGGCGACGGCATCCTTGATGATTCCTTCGTTTTCGAAGACGATGCGGTTTTCGACGCTCTTGAAGCGGGCGAGGCCGCGGTACGAATCGAGCGCATTCCAGTAGATGCCCTTGAACACGTCGCGGGCAGTCACTTTTTTCAGCGGCTCGGCGCGTTCCGGGGCTTCTTTTTCCATGTAGTCCCTGGCCGCCTCGAGGTGCCTTACCGTGCGCCCGTAGGCGCGCTCGGTGTGGAGCGCCTTGTATAACGGGAACGCGATGGCGAACAGCGCTGCATAAAAAGCATCCGGCAAGCGAAGCAGGATGTGCATCAGTGCTTTATATGCGAGGTATTTGATATGCATCGTTTGCAGAACTTAGAAGTCATTTTTGGCCGAAGGCCGAGAATCCATCACGTTCATACAAGACTTGTCAAGAACGGGTATGAACCGGATGGATCCTCCTCGCTCCGCTCGGAGGATGACAGGTCAGGGATTCCTATTCTTCGTCAAATTCCAAAATGTTCCGCCCGATTTCGCGGTCGAAAACGCTCTGCCTGAGGCCTTCTCCGGCGTAGCTGATGGTGGGGGAGACCTCGTAGAGCTTCTTGGGGTTAATCGCCACGTGCGCCTTGCGCAGCCATTCGCGGTGGAGCCTGCCGATCATGTTGCGGGCCGTCTTCGGGGAATCGTTCCCGTCGGCGTTCTTCACCGGGGAGAATTCCTCTTCACGGATGACGCCGAACGGCATCATCGTGCCGAGCTGCGGGAACGCATCGAACAGGAACTGCTCGAACTTCCAGCATTTCTCGATGCCGCAGACGGTCTTGCGTGCGGTATGCCAGGGGAGGCGGCTGGTTTGCAGCTTGCGCAGTCCGGCGATTTTGAACAAGTGAATCGCGATGTTCCCGCCGTCGAAGGTGAGGCTCCCGTCGGCGTTGGTCATGTCGCGGTAATTTTCGGGCAAATCGCTGTATTCCACGACGCCGGGCTTGTTGTTCTGCAAAGCGAAAATGCCCACCTTTTCTTGCGGGCCGGCCTTGTGCACTACCTTGGAGGCCGACATGCTGCGGCCTTCGGCAGCGAGGGCTCCGATGAATGCGGGGTCGCAAATGCGGCAGAGCGCGTTGTCGACGCTGTAGAGGAACACGTACTGCACGCCTTTCTCCACGAGCCAGGCGAGCGTGCCGCTCTGGGAAAGGGCGCGGAAGCAGCCGCCGTTGCCGTCGGGCACCAGGGCGAGTCGGTTGTTTTCGTCGACGACAGCCTTTCCGTTCGGGTCGAGGGCGCAGATGGTGCCCTGCTCGAAGAAGCGGATGTTCTCGCGGGCGTACCCGAAAAAGTCGTGCTCGGTGAAGAAATCGACGGTTGCCTTGTGGTTCAGCGGGCTCGTCATGATGCACCAGGGAATCGGGTGCTCTACGCGTGCCGCGAGGTTCAGCAGGCGTTCCGCCTGCAGTTGGAAGAGACTCTTGTGGCTCGGCAGGCCGATGTCGAACATGCCCTTGGGACCGTCGAAGCCGAGACGCGAACCTTGTCCGCCCGCGACGAGGAATGCGGCCACCTGGCCCTTGCCGAGCAATATCTCGCCGGTCTCTTTCCAGAAGTCGTAACGCAGGTCATCGACCGCAATCTTGAACGGCATCGGCTTCAGGTCGGCGGAGACGTTGTCCTCGAGCGAAGCCGCGGATTTTTCGGCGTAGATTTTCGAAAGTTCTTCCCAGTCCTGGCTTTCGATGTCACGCTCCAGCAAGGTGCGGGCATCCCCGCTCAAAGATTCAAGCTTGGCGACCAGCTCCTGCTGGCCCGCCGCATTCAAAGTTTCGATGATGTCCATGCCTTGATTACCTAATGCCGAAGAATATCACCATGCTCACGATGAGCGCGAAGATGCTCACCAGGTGCATGCGCCACACGATCTTGGAGTTCATGAGCGGCTTGCTCGGGAACTTGCCTTCCCATTTTTTCTGGTAGTGGTGGTGCAGCGGTGCGCAGAGGAAAATCCTCTTGCCGGTACCTGTAGTCTTCTTGGTGAACTTGAACCAGGTTATCTGCAACAGCACCGAGCAGGCTTCTGCGATGATGATGATGCACACGATGGGCAGGAACAGCCCTGCCTGCACCAGGATGAACATGATGCCGATGGCCGCGCCAAAGCCCACGGAGCCCGCGTCGCCCATGTAGATTTCGGCGGGAGGGCTATTGAACCACAGGTAGGCGAGCAGCGCTCCTGCGATAGACAGCGCTATCGGGAAAAGTTCGTCGCAGCCCGGAAGGTACGGGACGCTCAGGTACTGGCTGAAGATGAAGTTGCCGCTCACGTAGGCGACAAGGCCCACGAAAATCATGCTGGTGAGGATGGGCACCGAGACGAGGCTGTCGAGGCCGTCGGTAAAGTTGGTGCCGTTCGCGCTTGCAGCGATGACAAACGTCATGAAGGCGACAAAAATCCAGTTGGGCAAGTGAAGCTGGAATACGTCGATGGGGCAGAAGGGGATGGTGAGGTCGCCCTTGAGTTCGGGAATGAACTTGTAGCAGAAAATCGCGACGACGAGACTGAACAAAAAGTAGAGGAACAGACGCAGGCTGCTGGAAATGCCGTCGGCCTTGTCCATGTAGTCGGCGGCCTTGAGCTTACCGAGCTTGATGAGACGTTTGGCGCGGACTTTCGCAATGTCGTCGATGGCCCCCACGGCAGAGAACAGCGCCAAGATGACGAGGGTCGATATGGTATAGCCGTTCATCTTGCACACCAGTAGCGACACTATTTCGACCACGACCACCAGGAGGAGCCCGCCCATGATGGGAGGGGACTTGGACTTGCCGTCCTTGTCGAAATCGGAGGTGGCGTCGAGCCCCTGCAAAAGCCGGATGTACTTGGGCATGAAGAAGAGCACGAGAACGATGGAAAGCATGGCGGCGACGCCGGCACGGAACAGGCGGCCGTCGAAAAGGTCAATGCTGGTAATATGGTAAAGCCAATGGCAGAGCATAATAATGGTCTAGGATCTGGGGTTCTAATATGCTAAAAATAAAATATTGTGGTCGTGTTGGCTTGGCGTGCCATGATTTTTCTACATTATGGGGCATGAGCGAATTGCATATTGAATGCCCTCATTGCGGGGCCTCGTTTGATGTCCAGATAGACGGCGAACTGTCGAACATGATGGTGTTCCCTTGCGCGAAATGCCAGACGCCTCTGATGTACTATCACGGGGAAATCTCCGAACTGGACCGCGATGAATTTGCCGGCTTGCGCGAGAGGCTCACGAAGGTGCTGAACGTCGTGATGCGGCAGGGCAGCACGGTGAACGATGTCGCTGATTCGCTGAAAAGGCTGGTCGACATCTCGAACGAGCGCGCGGAAGGGCGCGAGCAGACTCCCGCGGCGATTACGGACGAGGCGATTGCCAACCTGGAAAAGGACCTGGCCGAGATGGACGCGGACAGTTTCCTGAATAGCTTGTAAAATGATCGAGTTCTTTATCGCGGCGATTGTGGTGGGGATTGCCCCGGGGCCGGACAACCTGTTCGTGCTCGCCCAGAGTGCGACGTACGGCGCTAAAGCCGGTTTTTGCGTGATTTTGGGGCTCTGTACGGGAATTGCCCTGCAGACCTGCCTGCTTGTGGCGGGTGTCTCTGCGCTTATCGCGGCGAGCCCGACGGCGTTCTTCGTGATGCAGTGCTGCGGGGCCGCGTACCTGCTTTATCTGGCGTACAAGAGCTTCCAGGTCCGTGCGGGTACCGTGGTGAAAAACGAGGAAGAGAAATCCCCGGTCAAATCGGAGGCGACGATTTCTGGGCGTAAGCTCTACCTGCGCGGTATCATCATGAACATGACGAACCCGAAAGCGGTGCTGTTCATGCTCTCGTTCATCCCGCCCGCGGTCAAGATGGAACGCCCCATCCATCCGAGCTTGCAGACGGCCATTCTCGGCGCGGAATTTATCGTAGCGACGCTGATCGTGTTCGGGACAGTCGCCATTTTGGCCGGAGCGGTGAAGAAGTTCCTGCTCAATAGCCCGAAGGCGAACCGCAACCTCAACTGGTTCAGCGGAGTCGTGTTCGTGCTGCTCGCTATTGCGCTGTTCCTGGTCTAGAGTTGCTTTTCCACTAGCTTCAGGATTTTTTCAATCGCCGCTTCGGGCGCATCGCTGGTATCGCCGCCGGCGGCACGGGTGTGGCCGCCACCGCCGAATTCCTTCGCAATCGCGTTCACGTTCACGATGTAGTTGCTGCGCAGGCTGATCTTGTACTTGCCGTTCACCGGATAGAGGAACAGGGCCACTTCGGTGCCGCCGACTTCGCGCACGGTATCGATGACGTTGCTGAGCTCCACGGGCGTAACGCCGAAGCGTTCCATGTCTTCGGGGGTGATGTGGGCGTAGACCACTTTACCCCCGAGCCCGAGCTTGCAGTTCTGCATTACGAACCCGGTCACGAGCGTCTGCTTGTAGGTGCGCGTGTAGTAAGTTTCGTTCACGATTTTTGCGAAATCGATTCCCTTCTCTATAAGGTCGCCGACCACTTGCATGGTGCGCTTGCCGGTGCTGCTGAACTTGAAGGCTCCCGTGTCGTGCACGATTCCCAGGTAAAGGCTGTTCGCGGTCTCGCGGCTCACTTTCGCCTTGTCGAGGTTCATGTACAGCACCTCGCATGCGGAACTCGCTTCGGGTTCCACGAAGTTTGCCGTACAGAGGTTGAGCGGGTTAGAAATGTGGTGATCGACATTGATGGTCTTCTTTGCGGTGCGGATGCATTCGGCTCCGTTTGCGCCCACGCGTTCGAAACTCGGCGTGTCCATCAGAAAGACGAGGTCGAATATGCCGTCTTTTTCCTTGGTATAGGCGGACTGCGCGACTTCCGTGCCGCGCACAATCCGGTAACTCTCGGGGAAATTCTCGAGGAATAACTTCACTGCGATTCCCGGGAAGTTGTCGCGGATGTAGTTGTAAACCGCCGTAGTGCTGCCCACGCAGTCCCCGTCGGGGCGTACGTGCCCGAAAATCGCAACCGTTTTCGCTTCGCTCAAGAATTCGTCAATCGTCATGTTCAATCCTTTTTGCGGGGAATATAATAAATGGGAAAGGGAACTCCTATTCTACGACAAGGGATTTGTCGTAAATGAAGTCGACTTCTTCGGGCGTGATTCCGCCGGGGACGAGGTCGAGTTTGGAGTGGTTCACTTTCATGGCGGCGGCGAACTGGTCGCGCATTTCGCGGGAAACCTTGCATTTGCCGATGAGCTTGTCAAGCATTTCGGTGAAATCGGCGGTGCTTTTGAGGTTCAAGAGCGCGAGGATTTTCTGGACGTCTTCGGGAACCTTCTTCTCGCAGACATCTACGTAGCCGGCAAGGAAATAGCCGACGGCGGGGCCATGCGGCGTGCCCTGATGCAGCGTGAGGTCGTAGCTCATGCCGTGTGGTACGGAGGTACTCGTGTGTGCGATGGACATGCCTGCGATAGTCGAGGTGAGCATGAGTTTTTCGTAAAGGCTTTTGCCGACGGGGGTGTCGGAAAGGAGCGCGTCCTTCAATTCTCCCCAGATTTTGAGGCCGTATTCCGGGCACATGCGGTTGAACGCGTTGGAATAGACGTTCAGGATGCTTTCGACCATGTGGGCGAGGGCGTCGACCGCGGTATTGATGATCAGCGTCTTCTTGGCCGAGGCGAGGTATTTGCCGTCCACAAGCGCGAGCGCCGGGAAAATGCGGTGCGGAATGCTCTTCTTCAGGTGAATCTTGTGGTTTGTGATGATGGAAACCGGCGTTGCCTCGGAACCTGTTCCACAGGTAGTCGGTACGGCGACGACGGGAATGTGCTCAAGTGGCTTTTCGGGAGCCTTGTGCAAGTTGTCCGCGATGAGATTTGGGTTTGCAAGCAGTAGTGCTGCAGCCTTTGCAGCGTCGATGGCGGAGCCGCCTCCGATGCCGATAATGTAATCGGCCTTAAATTCGCGTGCCTGCTGTGCGGCGTTTCCTACGGTATCTGTTGACGGATTTTCTTCGACCTGGTCAAAAACTTGGTACGGCACGAGGCCCGAGTCCAGAACGGCGGTGACATCATCCAATGAACCGTTCTTCTTGGCGGAAGTTTTGCCCGTCATGATGAACGCACGCTTCCCCATCGCAAGCAGATTTTGCGCGTGTTTTTTCACGCAGTTCTTTTCAACATAGATATCCGTGGGTACGTAGAAACGCATAGAAAGATCCTATACTTTTGAGGCTATGCTTATAAGATAGTAATTGGATTCTTTGGTCCGTCAAATTTGTCAAAATTTCATACGCATTCTTCACAGTCTTAAGAATTTCTTTGAAATATCATTTCAATAATCTCCAGTGCATCGGGATGATTGCTGGATGAAGAATCTTTGAAGATGATAAAACGTTAGTTCATATTTTTTTATCGGTTGACATTGTTGTCACGAAAAAAGCTGATAGAATGTAGACAAAAATTGCGACTATAATAGGTTCGTATCCTGATTCGTGCATAATGTTTATTCCATCGATTTCAATTTGAGAACCAAAATGATGTCCTAATGCATAAAATCCCCAATAAAAGCAAGCATAAACTACGTTCCTTAAAATATTTAATGAAGATTTATGTTGCATTTGTTTGCTTATGCCTTTGTTGGAAAATGTCGCAATATAAAACAAAACTGCCAATGCTTCGCTCAATAAAGACAATCCAAAAGGCATGAAGACAACAGCCATCATGAACGTGTCCAAAAAGACATACATACACAACGATGCGAAGATAATTATCGCGAAAAGTGCAAGAATTAACAAAAATTTCATATAGAAAAAACTCTTTTTGGTCTCTTAAAGTGAGTCGTTCATTTTTTTTCTCAAACTTAATATAGATTAAATCTTGTGTCGTAAAGTGACATTTTTTATTTTAAAGGTCTTTTTTTATGAAGAAAATGTAAAAGTACTTCTTTCGTTTTTCATCCCGTGTAAAGCGGTTTGCAAGAAAAAATTTTAAGACGTTTTATCCGGTGTAACAGGCGGTAATCGTTGTTATATTTCGTCATGTAAACCCCTATACGGAGGTATGAGATGATTTGTTTGAACGACTATTTGTTTTCTGGAAACACGGTGCTGAAGATTCTTCACCAGTATTCGAACGACCTCAGGAACAGTGCGAAAGGAACTCGCAACAGCATTGACTTGGCGCATTCGAATTTTTTGATTCAGATTATCGAACTGCTGGAACACAACGACTTCTTGACCTCACAATCCCAGCGTATAAAGGAGTTCTACAAGTTCATGACAAGGGAGTATCCCTTCCTTGCGTTCACGTTCAAGGGACGCATCAAGTCCCTGATTCGTGCCGAAGAAAAATTCAACGGCTATATCCTTGAATTCATCTACAACTATTACAAGAAGAATGGAACGTTCCCGTCCGAAGCCGAGATCAAGAGCAAACTGAATTTTCGCGACTTGATTGCTTACCGCATCGTCATCTCGATGCCGGTTTGCCATATCAAGAAGGGCGATGACCGGAGCGAGGTGGAACGTAAATACTTGTACGAAATCGCGAATGCGTTGCCCGAATTCCTTGAAGAGCGTGGCTTTACGGCAGAAGTTTCCAAGCACTTGGACAATAGCGGACATTCCGATTTGCTTAGTGATACCGTGAGGCCGTATTACCATGATTCGGTGGCAACACCCAGGAGCTCGGGCTACCAGTCATTGCATATCACGTTCTACGACAACCTTGCACGTTGTTACACGGAAGTGCAATTGCGTACGAAGGATATGGACGATTATGCCGAAATAGGCGAGGCGAACCATTTTGGTTATGAAAAAACGCAAGAAACGCGGCGCTCCAAACACGACCAGATTCCGAGCGGCGAGTGTGTCTATTTTGACGAGGCGTACGAACGATTGGTGAAATTGCAGGAACTCGAACTCGCGAAAATAGACGTGAACATGTTCAAGGCCATCAACAACCAGTTGATTAACGATGGCTGCGGGTTGTTCAGAGGCCGACAGATCTTGCCGTTTGAACACCTGTCAAGGTTCCAGAACGATTTGATTGATTAGAATACACAGAAGAACAAATTCTATATTTGTTCCCGATGAAAATCCTGTTCACAGACCTTGACGGCACGCTCCTGACCGACGACAAGCGCATTTCGGATACCGACATGCGCTCTATCCGCGCGATGATTGATGCGGGCCATAAGTTCGTGATGACTACGGGCCGGCCGCTCACGAGCGTTAAACAATTAGCGGAACAGTACGGGTTCCTGGAACCGGGATTTTTCCTCGTGAGTTTCAACGGCGGGCTCATCTACGATTGCGGCGAGAAGAAGCCGATTCTCACGCGCTACATTCCAGTCGACGAAGTCAAGGCCATCATGGATGCCGCGCACGCCCGCGGGATGCACGCGCACACCTACTCGGGCGACCTCGTTGTCTCGGAATACGAGACGGAACAGCTCAAGATGTATTGCCGCCTGATGAAGATGGATTACGTGGTGGTGAAGGACATTCGCGAGTACTACGGCGAGTTCGTGAATGTCGTGGTGAAGCCGCCCATCAAGGTGAACATCATTACGCCCTTCGAACATTCGGGCCTCGTGGATTTTCGCACCGAGATGCGGAAGACGACCGAGGGCAAGCTTTTCGACGTGTTCAGCAAGCCCGAGATGCTCGAGTTTTCGCACATGAAGAGCAACAAGGGCGATGCGGTGAAGTTCATGGCGGATTTTTACAAGGTGCCGATTGCCGATACGATTGCGGTGGGCGACGAAGAGAACGATTGCCCGATGATTGAAACGGCCGGTGTCGGTGTCGCGATGGCGAATGCCTCGCAGGTGGTGAAGGACATTGCCGATTACGTGACCACAAACGACAACAACCATTCGGGAATTACCGAGGTGATTGAAAAATTCGTCCCGTAGCGTTTTCTATATTATGGGTATGGAACAAAAAAAGACTTACCGCGAGGTGATGCCCGGGGAACTCCCGTGCGAAGTGCCGGAATGCGACGGCGTGATGGTCGTCGATCCCGACAACAGCTACAAGCTCACCTGCGACAAGTGCGGACACATTAAAGAGTGATTGATGATTGATAATTGATGATTGATAATTTTACATCATCCATTATCCATTATCCATAGCCAAATGTCTTACCAGAGCTTGAACATTACATACCCGGACCTTCCTGTTGTTGAACATCGGGAAGAGTTTTTCGATTTGCTCGAAAAACACCAGGTAGTGATTGTCAAGGCAGACACCGGTTCCGGCAAGTCGACGCAGTTGCCGAAGTTCTTGCTGGAATGGTTTGATGGCAAGACCGCGGGTGCACAAGATGTGCGGCCTTTCAAAATCGGTGTGACGGAACCCCGCCGGCTTGCGGCGATTTCCATTGCGGACCGCCTGCGCGAAGAATTGAAGGACGAAACGCTCGTCTCTACGAAAATCCGCTTCTGGGAACAGGGCCAGAGCGACGCCCCCATCAAGGTGATGACGGATGGCATCCTGTTGCAGGAATTCCGTCGCGACAGGCTCTTTAGGCAGTATTCGGCCATCGTGATTGACGAGGCGCATGAACGCTCGTTGAACATCGACATCTTGCTCGGCATTTTCAAGACGGTTCTGCAGGCCCGCCCGGAATTCAAGCTGATTGTGGCATCCGCGACGCTCGATGCCAAGCTTTTCGAGGAATTTTACGACAACAGCTGCGTGCTCGAAGCCGAGGGAAGAACGTTCCCCGTCGATGTGGAGTATTATTTAGACGAAAGACGAAAGACGATAGACGAAAGGGGCGCGGGACGAGACATCTCCGGCAAGGGCGATTCGGGCTTGCTCGATGAGGCGCGGGATGCGATTCTCGATTTGGAAACGCGCCACCGCGACCACCTGCTTTGTTTTTTGCCGACGGAACGCGATATTCAGGATTTGGCGGGCGAACTCGCACATGAATTGGACTCCGCGACCTTCGACATCTTGCCGCTTTACGGGCGCATGAGTCCTGATGAACAGCGTCGCATCTTCAGGCATACGGAAAAGACCCGTGTGGTGCTTGCGACGAACATCGCGGAAACTTCGCTCACGATTCCGGGAATCGCTTACGTGGTCGATACGGGAACGGCCCGCATTTCGCGGTACAACGCGCAGTCGCGTATCCAGGGGTTGCCTGTCGAGGATGTTTCGAAAGCGTCTGCGCGGCAACGTACAGGGCGTGCGGGGCGCGTGAAGCCTGGCGTGTGCATCCGCCTCTATTCTCCCGAGGATTTCGAGAAGCGGGACGAGTTTACGGAGCCGGAAATCCGGCGGAGTAATCTCGCGAACGTGGTCTTGCAACTGCGCAGCCTCGGGCTGGAACTCGAGAACTTCCCGTTCCTGCAACCGCCACCGCATTCGGCGTTCCGCGGTGCGTACAAGACGCTTTTTGAACTCGGCGCGCTTACCGCCGATAATGCTAGCGGGCATGTGACCAAGCTCGGCCGCGAAATGACGCGCCTCCCGATGGACGTGGCGCTCTCGGCAGTGCTTTTGCGGGCGCGCGATGCCGGCGTGTTACAGCCCGCGCTGATTGTCTGCTCGGCGCTCTCCATCCAGGACCCGCGCGTGGTTCCCAGCGAAGAACCCGAACGCACCCGCATTCGCCAGCTGCACCGCAAGTTCGCGGGCCACAAGAGCGACTTCCTCACGTTCATCTGCATGTGGAACGCCTTCTGTAGCGAATGGGATGGCAAGACTTGGAATAAGTTGCGCAAGTTCTGCGACAAGAACAGCCTGCATTTTCTGCGCTGCCGTGAATGGATTGATTTGTACGAACAGTTCGGGCGCATCCTCGACGTGAAATTCGAGAATCGCGTGTGCCCGCTCGACAGTTTCCACCGCGATAACCTACACATCGCTTTGCTTTCGGGATTCCTGGGCGGCATAGCCCTGCGTGACATGGAAAACGGTTGCTACCGCCTGGTGAGCGGGCGCGAGACGCACGTGTTCCCGGGCAGTGACCTTTACGGCAAGAGCGCGGAATGGCTCTTTAGTGCCGAAGTGCGCGAGACGAGCCGCATCTTCCTCAACAAGGCTGCCGAAATCAAGCCCGAGTGGATAATGCAGGTGGCGGAACCTTTCTGCACGCGACGCTGGTTTGCTCCCACGTGGAACCAGGAACGCGGTTTTGTGGAAGCGGTGGAGGAGGTGAGCTTCCGCGGGCTTGTGATTAGCCGTGGCCACCGCGTGGATTATGCCCGCGTGAACCCCGACGAATGTGCCGAGATTTTCTGGCGGGAGGCCGTTGTGCTTGGCCAGATGGCGCGCCCCTTCGCCTTCATGACGCACAACGAGCGCGTCGTTGAGGACTTGCATGCGCTGGAGGCCCGCAAACGCCAATTCGGGCTTGCCCCGAGCGAAGACGCCCTGGTGGATTACTACACGCGCATTGCGCATGAAGTCAATTCCATCAAGACGCTCAAGGACTACATCCGCGAACATACCGACCAGTTCCTGAAATTCGATGCGAAATTCTGGCTGGATCAACTGGATGAGAGTATGCTCGCAAGCTCGCTACAGACGAAAGACGAAAGAGGGTATAACCGTATTGTCATTCCGGGCTTGACCCGGAATCTAGATGGCGGATCTGGGTCCGCCATGACGGATGGTAAGAGCCGCGCCGCCCTCGAACCCACTCTCGGTGGCTCCATTGAACAGTTCCGCATCGAAGGTCTCGATGGCTCCAGCCGCATGGTGGTGGGCGAGATGGTCTTCGATGCGATGCGCGACTGCGATGGCATCACGCTGGACCTGCCTTACGACATGCTTCCGCAGGTGACTCCTGCGACGTTAGCGCTTTCCATACACCAGTGGCGCGAATGGATGGCGGAATCCGTCATCCGCGAGATGCCCAAGGCCGCAAAAAAGCAGCTAGAAGGCAAACGCATGTTTATCGACGACGCCTTCTGCGACAAGCTCAAGGAAAATCCGCACAAGGCCCCGCTTTTGCTTTTGTACGAAGTATTCGCGGGCCTCAAGCAACTCGATTGCGACATCCCGACGGTGACGCCCGAAAAGGAAAACCACCTGCGCTTGCACATGAAGGTGCTCAAGCCCGGTTTCCCGGAAAAGTTTGCCGTCGAACTCAATCCCGAATGGGGGAGTTTCCGCCTTTTTGCGGCGGTGCGCCCCGTCCTGGTAACATTCGGTATAGATTTTGCGCTTGGCGACATGCGCTTTGGCTGGCGCCTTGGCGAGTCTGCCCTGATGATCCCGCAGGAATCAACCTTCTGGCAGGCGTTCCGCAAGCGCGTGGAAGGTCGCGCGCAGTCCAATACCGATTCTACTCTTATTGTCGACCGCCTGAACATGCTCGAGACCGGCGGCCTTTATTCCGACGGTTTCCAGACCGCGCTCAAGTCGTGGATTTTAAAATCGCTTGCCGCCGACAATCTGGACGCGAACCGCTGTGTGCGCTTTTCGGGCCTCGAGTATTCCCGTGGCAAAAAGATTCGCGATTTCAAGAACCTGACCGCTACAACCCGCAGCGAAGATGAGAAAATGCGCCTGGCTCTGGTACGCGCTACTTACGAGTCTGCGCTGCTTGGGGCCGAAACCTTCGTGAAGTTCTGGGATATCCTCCGAGAATTCTCCGTGGCGATGCGCCAGGGCGGTGACCATGCCCGCGACGCTATCGCCGCGGTTATGGCTAAGAACAAGTCCATCTCGAAAATCGTGGCGCTCTACCTGCCCGACCACAAGGAAAATACTTTGTTCGAAAGACTGTCTGTGCTCGGCGCGTTTCAAATTGACAATGGCAAAATAGACCTCTCCGTCAAGGACCTCCGCGAAAGGTTCCGTCCCTTCCTCAAGGCCCGCTTTATGAAGGAACACGAACTTAAAACGGCCCGTGACCTCCTGACAAAAATGGAGCATACGTCTTTTGACGATGCTGAATACCCGGAACTTTACCTTCAGGCAAGCGCCTTGCTCGAGGACTTCGAAATCCTCAAGTACAAGCGAAAGGGCGACGATACCGAAGAAGTTATTGAAAGCGACTCCCTGGCGAAACTCAAGGGCCGTTTTGGACGGCTGAGATAGGCTCTCCTGCCCTTTTTTAGGGGGGGGTCATGTGGGCTGCCGGCCTTGAATTTTCTAAATTATGGGGCGATGAAGTTTTGGCCGTTTTTATTGATTTCGTGTTTGCTCGTGCTTTTTGTGGCGTGTGATATGCCTTTTGGCAAGGAAGATCCCGTTGTCGTTTCTGTGGGCTCGACGAAATTGCGTCTTTCCGAGATTCAGAAACAGGCCCCGGAATGGGATTCCTGGGATAACCAGCAGCGCCTGAAATTCCTGGAAAACTGGATTGACGAAGAGACCCTGTATCAGGAAGCCGTAGAAAACGGTACCGACAAGGATCCGGCGTTGGCCATGCAGATCGACCAGACGGTCCGCAAGATCGTCGTGGACCATTTCTTGCAGAGTTTTGCCGACACGATGGTTATCGGTGATGCCGAGAAAATCGACTACTACCGCGCCCATCCGGAAATGTTCCTGAGGGGAAAGACTTCGATTTCCGGCGCTATCCTCTTTTTCAGGGATTGGCAGTCGGGCGACCAGTATTATCGCGGGCACAAGAACATCAAGTTTGATTCTCTGCCCGGGCAGCATTACCTGTTGAAAAAGATGGAACCGTTCGAAATGGTTACGGAATCGCCCGATACCTGCTTTGTCCAGAATGTCAACGATGTCGAAGTTGGCGTTCTTTCGAAGATGAAGTACTGTGGCGGCGCCCTGAAAATGCTGGTCGTCACGTTGAAACAGGATTCTGCGGATGTATTGCCTTACGAGGAAGTTGCCGAAGACGTTGCGATGCAGGCCTGGCTTGAACATCGCACCTCCGTAATGGAACGTCTGAAAAAAGAATGGAAAATGGAACGTCCCATTTTTTCAAAAACCGATATTTTTAGTGAAAAGGATAAGTGATGAAGCTTTTTAATCTGTTTGCGTTGGCCTTGTTCACCTTCACTGCGCTTGTTGGTGCGGCTCCGGTATTGATGGATGGAGTTGCTGCGGTGGTGGACGGCAAGCCCATTATGCGTTCCGAGTTCATGAACAGCCTCTACCAGTTCCAGGAAACGCCCGAAGGTTCCGCCATGTCGGAAGAACAGCAGAAGGATTATGTCCTGGAACGTTTGATTGAAGAAAAGGTCTTGCTCAGTCGCATCGATCGCGACTCGATTGTTATCAGTAATGCCGAAGTGGACCAACGTGTAACAGCCCATTTGACACAGCTTGCCGCAAGCCAGAACATTGATTTGGCCACACTTGAAAAGGCAGTCCGTACCCAGCTTGGCGTAAGCATGGCCCAGTATCGTGACCAGCTTTCCAAGCAGGTCCGCAGCCACATGGAAATTGCCCGTGTCCGTCAGATGCACGTGGGTTCCGTCAACCCCACCAAGAAAGAGGTCGAAGCGTTCTACAAGGCGTACAAGGATTCCCTGCCGCGCCAGTACAATTGCGTCTTGCTGAGCCATATCCAGATTCCGATTGTGCCGGATTCTATGGTGGTCGATTCCGTGAAGAATGTCGCCGAGACCCTAATCGACAGTCTCAACTTGGGAATGAACTTTGAGCTTTTGGCCAAGCGCCATTCGCAGGATAGCTCCGCGGAAAAAGGGGGCGACTTGGGATATTTCAAACGCGGCCTTCTGGATCCCGCTTTTGAACGAGCCTTGGACCAGCTGAAGAACGGACAGTATTCTTCTTATCCGGTCAAGACGAACCAGGGCTGGCATATTCCCCGCGTGCTCGGACGTAAGGAAGATGGCGTGCGTTCTGCCCAGATTCTTCTCCGTACGATTCCGACGGCGAAGGATAGCGCTGCCGTGATTGCCCGTGCGGATTCGCTCAAGCAGAATATCAAGACCAAGGAACAGTTTGCCGCCGCCGCCAAGAAGTTCAGCGAAGACAAGTCCAGCAATTTCCAGGGAGGCCTGCTCGGCTGGTACCAGAAAAACGAAATGGAACCTGCCTATGTTGACCCGGTAGCCAATTTGAACGTGGGTGAGGTTTCTGAACCGGTGCTGATTGATGGCGCTTACCATCTGTTCCGCCTGGACGATGCCCGTCAGATCCGTGAACTCACGATGGAAGAAGATTACGGCAAGATCGAGAATCTTGCGGCCAACCACATGGAAAACGAAAAGCTCGAGGCACTTGTAAAGAAGTGGCGTCAGGAAGTCCATGTGGATATCCGTATGAAGGAATAGACGTTAGGGGAACGTTCCGGCCATGATCCATTTCACCCATGTGACAAAGTCTTACGAAGACAACTGGAAAGCGTTGAACAACGTGACTTTTCGCGTGAACAAGGGTGAGTTCGTGTTCCTGACCGGTCATTCCGGCGCGGGCAAGTCTACGGTGCTGAAGTTAATTTATATGGACGAACGTCCCGATACCGAGCGTGGCGGCCAGGTCATGGTGAAGTTTACCGGCGACAGTGTCTATGACAGCAAGAATACCCCTGACAGCAAGATTCAGGCATTCCGTCGCAAGATGGGCATCATTTTCCAGGATTTCAAGCTGTTGCCCGACAGGAACGTTTTTGAGAATGTGGCGCTTGCGCTCCGCATTGTGGGTACTCCGAGCAGCAAGATTAATGCGGCGGTGTTTGATGCTTTAGCCCTTGTGGGCATTAGCCAAAAACGCTTTGCCATGCCTTATACGCTTTCGGGCGGTGAACAGCAGCGCGTGGCGATTGCGCGTGCCATGGTGCACAACCCGTACCTGCTTTTGGCGGACGAACCGACGGGTAACTTGGACCCGAAAAACGCCGAAGAAGTCTTTAAAATTTTCAAGGAAATTAATGCCCGCGGAACGACCGTCGTGATGGCGACGCATAACCCGGACTTTTACCTGAATAGCCCCTTCCGCCGTCTGGTGCTTGACCACGGCGAACTCCTGAACAGAGACTTGATTTAGACTTTGATGGCGCGGATTTCACCGGGCTTTAAATCGCCCAAGGTGTACTTGTCGAATTGGATGCGTACGAGGCGCATGACTTCGTAGCCGAGGTGGGCGAGCATGCGGCGGATTTCGCGGTTCTTGCCTTCGGACAAGGTAATTTCGAGCCAGCAGTTCTTTTCGCCTTCGCTATGGAGAACGGCGCGCTCGGCGTGCATAAATTCTTCGCTTTCGCCGAAGACGCGGGGCAGAACATTGAAGCCTTTTTCCATTTTCGCTAGGTCATCGTCGGAGGGCTTGCCCGCGACCTGCACGCGGTAGATTTTGATGTGCGACGTCGGGACTGGATCCTTCGCCCCGGCGGGGCTCAGGATGACGTCGGCCCATTGCGTGTCGTTCGTAAAAAGCAACAATCCTTCGCTTGCGGCGTCGAGGCGGCCTACGGGTGCAATGTGCGGCATAGGCTTGCCGGGGTACATTTTGCTGTATTGCTCGCGGAATAAGTCCATCACGGTTTTGCGGCCCTTCTCGTCGCTTGCGGTAGTGACGATGCCGCGGGGCTTGTTCATCGCGAAGTAGAACTTCTGGGCAGCCTCGATGGGCGTGCCGTCCACTGCGATTTCGTCGTTCTCGTAGGCGGGCGTATCGGGGTCGCGCACGATTTTACCACGCAAAGAAACCCGGCCCTCGCGGACCAGGTTTTCTGCTATGCTGCGGCTGCAAAAGCCGCGCTTGGAAATGACGCGTGCAACCCCGTGGGGTTTCTGTTTTACGCCATGGAATGCACTCATAGAAACGTCATCCTGAGCGGGAATCCGCGAAGGATCCAGTTGAAACGGCCTGGATGTTTCGCTTCACTCAACATGACGTTCCCGATTGAGTTGTTAAGCGAGTTACTTGTCGAGATATGCCTTGATGTTTTTGAGGCATTTTTCGTTCTGCGCTTCGGTGCCCACGGTAATGCGGAGCACGTCACCCATGGCAGGCTGCGGGCGGATGATGGTGCCCTTGGCCTGCAGGAACTTGAACGCGTCCATCGGGTCCTTGAAACCGCTGACGGCGATGAAGTTCGCGTGGCTGTCCACGTAGGCGAGGCCCAGTTCCTTGAAACCGGCCTTGAGCTGGTCGAGGCCCTTCTTGTTGAGTTCGCGGACCTTGTTCACGTATTCCTGGTCGTCGATGGCGCCGATGGCGGCGGCCTGGGCGATGCTGTTCACGTTGAACGGCTCACGCACGCGATTGATGAGGTTCACGATTTCGGGGCGGGTGATGCAGTACCCCACGCGAAGCCCTGCGAGACCGTAGATCTTGCTGAACGTACGGCAGCAGATGATGTTTCTGCCTTCGGCGATGCGGCTGTTGAAATCCGGGACGAGTTCCGGCGTGTCCTCGATGAATTCGGTGTAGGCTTCGTCCATCACGAGAACGCAAGTTTCCGGGAGGCTGTCGGCGAAGTCGAGGATTTCCTTGGCGGTGAGGTCGGAACCCGTCGGGTTATTCGGGTTCGCGAGGAACACGATGCGGGTCTTCTCGTTCACGGCGGCGCGCATGGCCTTGAGGTCGTAGTTGTAGGCCGGGGCCGGCATGTCGACTTCGATAATCTTCGCGTTCATTGCCATGGTGGCGAGTTTGTAGACGGCGAAGCTGTGCTTGCCCATCACGGCTTCGGTGCCGGGGCCGAGGAACACCTGGGCGATCATGTCCAGAAGTTCGTTGCTGCCGTTACCCACGGCAATCTGTTCGCGCTTCACGCCGCGGAACTCTGCAATCTTTCCGATGAGGTCGTAGCTGCCGCCATCCGGGTAGAGGTTCACTTCTTCTAGGGCCTTGCGGGCTTCTGCCATGCCCTTCGGGCTCGGGCCGAACGGGTTCTCGTTGCTCGCGAGCTTGTCGATGTCTTTCGGGTCGAGGCCGAATTCGCGGGCGGTGTAGGCGATGGGCTTGCCGGTCACATAGAGCGGCTGGTTCAAGATGTGCTTTTGTGCGAGTTCGTTAATGTCCATTTTTTTTGCCATTGATGGTTAATAGTTATTAGTTATCGCCCACAATATAGTTCTTTTATCGTCGATCGCTTTGCTGTTTTGCGTGCTTGGGCCGTTTAATGTATATTTATTGCATGAAAAATGTTTCCTTAAAGACCCTCCTGGCATGGCTCGTCGCAGTTTTCTTTGCTGCGTGTACGGTGTCAGTGGAGCCTGTCGACGGAGATGACGTCGATTCATCATCTAGCAGCGTCGCAGAATCGTCTAGTTCAGAGAAGAAGTCTTCTGGCAGTGTTGCAAAATCATCTAGTTCGGAAAAGAAGTCTTCCTGCAGTGCTGTAGAATCGTCTAGTACAGAAAAGAGTTTGTCCAGCAGTGTTGCTGAATCGTCTAGTTCAGAAAAGGAATCGTCCAGCAATATAGCTGAGTCGTCTAGCGCAGAAAAGATATCCTCTAGCAGTGTAATTGAATCATCTAGTGCAAATGCAAAAAGCATCTATGAGGCTGTTGAGGAATCCGGCCTGTACACGACCAAGGACTCTGTGGCCGCTTACTTGTGCAAGTTCGACAAATTGCCTGCAAACTATGTCGGAAAGAATACTGGAAAGAAACTTTACGAATCCGAAACGGGCAATACATTCGAAAAGTGGAATTTTAACCCGTGGACCACAATCGGCGTGATGATTGGCGGCGACAACTTTGACAATTTCGCTTCCAACCCGGACAATTACCACGCAACATTGCCCGAAGGTTCTTACCACGAAGCCGACGTGGATTATTCCGGAGCAAATCGCGGAACCAAGCGGCTTGTGTACCAGCCGGACTGCGTAATCTACTACACGTCAGACCACTACGAAAATTTCACCAAGTTGGATATTCGCTAGTATCACGGCCACACGAAGGTGCTGTTCAGGTCCTTCTCGCCGTTATCGACGAGAATGTCCTGACCTGTGCAGTTCTTGTTCACGACAGTCAGAAACCAGACCCATTCCGCGATATCTTCGGGCTCGGCCCAGCGCTTTAGCGGAGTCACGTCCATGATGCGGTTCCAGAGCGCAGGGTCGTCCATCACGGGCTTGTTGAGGCTGGTCTTGACGCCGCCCGGAGAAATGCTATTGCATGTCGCACCGAACTTGGCGACACGGCGGCCCACGTTCTTCACGTAGGTCAGCAGCCCGCCTTTGGAAACTGCGTATTCGGGGAATTCGTCGCCGGTGTGCGCGCTCGAAGACGCAATGAAAAGTACCGACTTGATTTCGGGCTGGATGGCGTACTTCTCGACAAAGTTCATCGCGCCCATCAGGTTGATTTCGATGTCGCGGCCGGAGTTCTGCACGCCCGCGTTGCTCACGACGATGTTTGCCGCAATCGAAAGTTCTGGGAAAGAAGCCTTGTCTGCGACGTCAACGATATGGTGCTCGTATTCGGCGTGGTCAATCGTAGATTCCTGGACATCGAAACCTACAACATGCGCGCCCCTGCTCAGGAACAGTTCTGCGATGGCGCGGCCGATGCCGCTGTGCGTTCCGCTGATAAAGACGTTCATGTCTGCCCTGCCTTGAACTTGAGGTAATCGCTACCGACGTTTTCCTTTTCCCACTTGCAGGCCATCCTGTAGCCGAAGGGGCTGAAGACGACTTCGCAGAGGAGTTCCATGACGGCGCCCGTAATTGAGCATATAAGGACCTGCTTCATGGTCCAGCCAAAGAATACGTGGCTAACCGTAAGGGCGAAAATCATGTTGTCGACAAACTGCGCGACCATCGTCGACACGTAGGAGCGTGCGGCGAATGTCTTGAAATCCTTGCCCTTCGCGAATTTTCCCATGCCGTAGTTCACGACGGAGTTGACGAGAGACGCGGTGAACATGGCGAGCGCAGAGCCCAGCACCACGTACCAGGAACCGCCAAACGTGGCGTTGAGGGCGTCGTTTGCGACCTTGGCCGCATCGGGGTTCGTGTCGATGTAGCTGTAGAATTCACCCCACATTCCCGGCGCATGCGAAAGGATGTTGAAGAACAGGCAGGTGCACAGGTTCACGAAGAGGGCGACTACCGAGACTTTCATGGCGGCCTTGGGCCCGAACCGCTTGCATATCATGTCCATGCAGAGGAACGAGAACCAGCTGAGCGTAAAACCGCAGTCAAGGGCCATGTATTCAAACGATACCAGTTCCTTGTTCGCGAGCAAGTTCATGCACACGACGGAGAGGATAAAGAAACTGACGGCGAGGGAGGGAATGTTGCGCAGCAGGATAACCAAGTCCTGCCATTCACGCTGGATATAGCTTTTCATTTTGTTTTTTAAGGAAGGTTAGACAAAGACTTCCGGAAAAATCCTGCAACATCGCAGAATTCTAACGCGCCAAATATAG
>NZ_DGUN01000037.1:25682-25811 GCF_002395745.1 Fibrobacter sp. UBA4309 | reverse complement strand
GCTCGTTCCTCTGGGTTTACTACGGTTATCCGGCATCGAGCTACGAAGGCCGCAATGTCGAGATGACCCGTTATCGTTGCGGTTCCGCCTTGGCCAAGCGCACTCCGACCGAAGCCGATGCCGCTTGCG
>NZ_DGUN01000037.1:20395-25626 GCF_002395745.1 Fibrobacter sp. UBA4309 | reverse complement strand
CCGCTTGCGGTATTCCGGATTCCGGTACGTCGCATGCATTGGGCTATGCGCATGAGGCCGGCGTGAAGTTCGCCCGTCCGTTTGTGAAGTATACGCCCACGTGGGCCCGTTCGTTCATGCCGCAGGATCAGCGCCAGCGCGAGCATGTCGCCTCGATGAAGCTGATTCCCGTTCCTGGCCTTATCAAGGACCGCCGCCTCGTGTTCTGCGACGACTCCATTGTCCGTGGCACACAGCTCGGTAAACAGGCCGCCAAGCTCTATTCCCTTGGCTGTAAAGAGACGCACATGCGTATCGCCTGCCCTCCGCTGGTTTATCCCTGCAAGTTCATCAACTTCTCCCGTTCCAAGAGCGTGTACGACCTCATTACGCGCCGTTACATCCGCGAACAGGAAGGCGAGAACGCCGATATCGAAAAGTATACCGACCCGGATAGCGACGCCTACAAGGGAATGGTGGAATACATCCGCAAGAACCTGAACCTGACGACGCTCGCTTTCCAGCGTATCGACGACCTTATCCACGCCATCGGGCTTCCGGCAGAACAGCTTTGTACGTACTGCTGGAGCGGTAAGGACTACGCGGAGACGGGCGACTGCTACCATTGCCCCTGCGAAGAATGCAAGGACAAGGATAAGTAGAAAACTTCCGGGACTTTTTTAGCGGGATTATACGCAAGGTCCCGATTTCTTGCGGTCTTTCCAGACGCTGTCGTTGAACAGCTGACCTTCGGAGAGGCCGTATTTTTCTTCGACGCCTGCGCTGCGGATGGCGTCTTCGATTGTCGTCTTGCCCTGGATGGCCTGAGTGTAGATAAGCACTTTTTTGCGGACGGTTTCGGGTGGTTCCTGAAGCATTTCGAGCCTGAAATGCGATACTCCGGACTGCAAGAGGCGCGGGAGCAGTTTCAGGGCCGATTGGGGCTTGCCTACGAATAGCGTGTTGCGGCATTCGGCGTCGCTCTGCAAGAAATGGCTTTCGCCCTTGTGGTCGAGAATTTCGACCTTGTGCCGGGTGCATATCTTGTCACATTCCGGGAAACGTCTCCCCGTGGTGAGGGCCCGCGCGAAGGCGCAGTATTCGGAGTGGAACGCTGGCATGTACTGGTGCAGCGTGATTTCGAGACGGCTTTCCTCTATGTTTTGCAGGAGATCGAAAAGTTGGGTGCTGTTCAGGTCCCATGAGGGATGGAGCGTCTTTAGTCCCTGCGAAAGCAGCCAGTCGAACGTGGCGCTGTTTGCGGCGTTCAGGCTGTAGTCGCCGGTAAGCGGGATGCCGCTGTCGCCGAGAATCGAGATGGCTCCCAGGTTGCGGACAAGCGCAAAATCGGGGGAGAGTTCCAGAATTTTCTTGAGATAATGATTTTCGCCGGGCTTGTGGATACGCAGTGTCGCCATGCCCGCCTTGAAGCCGAATTCGCGTATTTGCTGTAGCGGGGACTCGTATTTTACGCCCCAGTCGAAGTCCATGACAACGTTGTCTATGGGGAGGCCCTTGAGGGCTTCGACCTGTTCGGGATTGCGTACGAGTACCGAAATTTGGAGGCGCGGCATTTTGGCGGCGGCTTCCACGGACGGAATCGCGTCTGTCCTTGGTCTTGTATAGCGGACGGAACGCAGGAACTGGTGGCCCGCTTCGGCACTTGGGTTCAGCGCATGCCATAGGCAACGGGCATTGTCAAGGGAGTCGATGGCCTTTTGACGGAGCGTGCGTATGACCTTTCCGGGAAGGAAAGCGTCGGAATCTATCGACGCGTCCAGATTCTTGAGTTTATAGGCACTGCCGCCTAGGGCGGAAAGTTCCTTTTTGGCGAGAGCCTGCAGTTTATTTTGGGCTTCGTCCGGTGCTGACGTGGCGTTTTTCGCGGCTTCCAGTACGGATTCGCTGGTTTCGCTGATTCTGTTGCCGCAATAGTCGTGTACCGTGAGTGTGATTTTCTGGCCGATATGGGCGTCGAGCGTCATGGCGACAGGTATGCGCTTTGCCATGTCGCGGTCGGTAAAGGTGCGGCGCAGTTCCCGTTCCATGGCGGGGGAGTCGTTCCTGTACGCGGCCATGTGCGCCCTGACTTCGCGAGTGTCGAAATCGCGTCCGAATTCCATTTTCAGGAGTTGCGGGCCGCACCCGCGTGTGGAGGGCTTGCCTTTGTATTCGTGTATGACTTGCGCGGCGTAGAGCCTCGCGCCGGTGCTTATCCCGAATTTCGCCTCCTCGAAGAGGATCCCGTCGCCCGGTTGCGGGAGCGCGCATTCCATTCCGGCTTCGTCGAAAGCTTCGTCCAGTTGGACGATAACCTGCCCGCGTTCCACGCGTAGGACATTGCCGAGGTATCGCCCGTGATGGTTGCTGAATGTACCGTTCACGAGTTCCTGGTGGTTGTCGCCATCGAGCCATCCCGTAGAAAGCCCACGGCTGAACAGCACCTCGAGCGGTTCCTTTTCGCCGGCGTCGGGCTCGATTCCGTCGAGCGATTTGCGGTAGGCGTGGGCGACTGCGGCTACGTATTCCGGACTCTTGAGACGGCCTTCCACTTTCAGCGAACTTACGCCGATTTCCTCGAGTTCCTTGAGTTTCGGGAGGGCGCAGAGGTCTCGCGTGCTGAAAAGGTATTGCGCGTCGGTCTCGCGGTATTCCCTGCCGTCCACGAATATGCGGTAGGGGAGCCTGCAACTCTGGGCGCACTGCCCGCGGTTCGCGCTGCGTCCGCCGAAGTTTTCGCTGGTGAGGCACTGTCCCGAATAGCTTACGCAGAGCGCCCCGTGGATAAATACTTCGAGCTCTAGGGGTGTTGCGCTCTTGATGGCGGCAATTTGCCTTGCCGAAAGTTCACGGGCGAGTACGGCGCGGTTGAATCCGATGCCCTTGACCATGTTCACGGCTTCCGCGCTGGCGAGCGTCATCTGCGTGCTGGCGTGGATTTCTTGGGAGGGACTTATCGCGTGGATGAGTCTTGCCAGCCCGATATCTTGGATGATAAACGCATCGGGTTCTAGGGCAATGAGCTGTTCCAGATATTCGGGGAGGTCCTGCAGTTCGCGTTCGAAGACGAGCACGTTCATCGCGAGGAACGTGCGGACGCCGCGTACGCGGGCGTAGCGTATCATATTACGCACGTCATCGAGCGCGAAGTCTTCGGTGCGGCCACGGGCGTTCCAGTGCGGGACTCCGTAATAAACTGCATCGGCTCCGTTGTCGATGGCTGCTTCGAGCATTTCCCGCGTGCCTACGGGCAACAGTAGTTCAGGACTTTTCACGCCATGAATTATAGAAATTTATACGAGGGAATCGCCTTCGTAACCGAAACGTACGACTGTTCCGGTTTCCTTGATGACAAAGGCCTTCTTGTGCCCCAGTCCTTCGAGGACGGCGTTTTCGAGAGCCTTGATGGCGGATTCCTTGCTAGAAAAGCTTTCGGGTTCCAGGACGGGCAAGTCGTGGCAGTCCTTGCTGTAGTTCTTTATGACGCAGACGGAAACATAATCCGGATCGATGTCGTAAACGGCTTCGTGGATGATGCGGTCGTCTTCTTCGGAGTCGCTCTTTATGGCGAATCTGGATGATATCGATCCCGAATAACCGGCTTCCTTGAAGCGATTCCAAAGTTCATCTAGCATAATAACCCAAATAATAGTTCTATTAGAATCAAATATATAGTTTTTTTATGGAAAAATATCTACTATTACGAATATGAATGTAAAAAAACTTATTTTGTCAACAACTGCTTACATCGCCGCCCTGGCGATGACAACAATTGTTGCCTGCTCTAACCCGGAAGCCGAGGCGCAGATACAGACTCTTTCGAAAAAGAATGCGGAACTGTCTGAAGAAATTCAGGGTTTGCAGAAAAAATTGGATTCCATGAAGGTCAAGACGGATTCGCTCCACAAGGTTCTCATCGAGTTGGATTTGGATAGGTAAGTTATGAAAGTTTTAGTGACAGGTGTCGGTGGCCAGCTCGGCCATGACGTGATGAATGAACTTGCAAAGCGCGGCTACGAAGGCGTTGGTAGCGATATCGCTCCGGCCTATGCCGGTGTTGCCGACGGTAGCGCCGTGACGACGATGCCGTACGTACAGATGGACATTACCGATTCCAGTGCTGTTACGTCGGTCATCGGGAACGTCAAGCCTGACGTGGTTATCCATTGCGCCGCCTGGACGGCGGTAGACCTCGCCGAAGACGAAGACAAACAGCCCAAGGTCCGTGCCATCAACGCGAAGGGAACGGAAAACATCGCGAAGGTCTGCAAACAGATCGATGCGAAGATGGTCTATATCAGCACCGACTACGTTTTTGACGGTCAGGGTACGGAACCGTGGAAACCCGACTGCAAGGACTACAAGCCGCTGAATGTTTACGGACAAACTAAGCTCGAGGGCGAGATGGCTGTAAGCGGAACGCTCGAGAAGTATTTCATTGTCCGCATCGCCTGGGTTTTTGGGTTGAACGGCAAGAACTTTATCAAGACCATGCTGAATGTGGGACGTACGCACGATACCGTCCGCGTGGTGAACGACCAGGTCGGTACGCCTACGTACACATATGACTTGAGCCGCCTTTTGGTCGATATGATCGAAACTGAAAAGTACGGTTACTACCATGCGACAAACGAGGGCGGGTTTATCAGCTGGTACGACTTTACCAAGGAAATCTACCGCCAGGCCGGCCTTACGACGAACGTTCTGCCCGTGACGACGACGGAGTACGGGCTGAGCAAGGCTGCGCGCCCGTTCAACAGCCGCCTAGATAAGTCCAAACTTGTCGAAGCCGGATTCAAGCCCCTGCCTACGTGGCAGGACGCTCTGGCCCGCTACCTGAAAGAAATCGGCTAGCGGTTCTTGTACATCGTTTCGTAGTACTTCTCGTAATCACCGCTGGTGATGTTGTCGAGCCATTCCTGGTTGTCGAGGTACCAGCGCACCGTCTTCTCGATGCCTTCCTCGAACTGCAACGACGGTTCCCAGCCCAGTTCCTTCTGGAGCTTGGTAGAATCGATGGCATAGCGGGCATCGTGGCCCAGGCGGTCCGTCACGTAGGTGATGAGGTTCATGTCCTCGCCCTCGGCGCGGCCAAGGAGCCTGTCAACGGTCTTTATGACGACCTTGATGATGTCGATGTTTTTCCATTCGTTGAAGCCGCCGATGTTGTACGTCTCGGCAATCTTTCCGTTATGGAAAATCACGTCGATGGCGCGGGCGTGGTCTTCCACGAAGAGCCAGTCGCGCACGTT
>NZ_DGUN01000037.1:19974-20341 GCF_002395745.1 Fibrobacter sp. UBA4309 | reverse complement strand
CGCGCACGTTCTCGCCCTTGCCGTAAACCGGGAGCGGCTTCTTGTGGCGAATGTTATTGATGAACAGCGGAATCAACTTTTCGGGGAACTGGTACGGACCGTAGTTGTTGCTGCAGTTCGTCACGATGGTCGGCATGCCGTAAGTGTCGTGGAACGCGCGCACAAAGTGGTCGGAACCTGCCTTGCTGGCGGAATACGGGCTATGCGGCGTGTACTTCGTGGTTTCGTAGAAGAAGTCGTCGCCATAGGCCAGGTGATGTTCGGAACTCGATGCCGTCGTGGTGAACGGGGGCGTGATGCCTTCGGGATGGTTCATCTTGAGGGCGCCATAAACTTCGTCGGTCGAGATGTGGTAGAAGCGCTTGCC
>NZ_DGUN01000037.1:0-19925 GCF_002395745.1 Fibrobacter sp. UBA4309 | reverse complement strand
TAGAAGCGCTTGCCCTCGTACTTCTCGGGCAAGGATTCCCAGTAGAGCTTCGCGGCCTGCAACAGGCTAAGCGTGCCCATCACGTTCGTCTTCGCGAACGTGAACGGGTCCTTGATGGAACGGTCCACGTGGCTTTCGGCTGCGAGATGGATGATGCCGTCGATCTGTTCGTCCTGCATGAGCTTGTAGAACGCGTCGAAGTCGCAGATGTCCATCTTCACGAACTTGTAGTTCGGCTTGCCTTCGATGTCCTTGAGGTTCGCAAGGTTCCCGGCGTAGGTGAGCTTGTCCAGGTTGATAATCTTGTACTCGGGATACTTGTTTACGAAAAGGCGCACGACGTGGCTTCCGATAAAGCCTGCACCGCCGGTGATGACAATGTTCTTCATGGCAAATCCTTGATTGGCTCGTGAATCCAGTTTTGCGCTAAATATATAATTCTATCTTTGTTTCCGTGGTAAAGCGCCGCTCCATACTCGTTCTATTTGCGCTTTTTGCGTCTGTCTTTGCGACGGAACCCCTGCGTCCCGTGTTGCCTCCCCGTACTGCAATAGAGCTTGGCGGTATTGGCGAATTGCGCGATGACGTCTATAGCGCGGATCTCGGCTGGTCGGTGGAAGTCGCTCCCTGCAGCTGCTTTAGCTTCTATACGAACATGTCGTACCGGTTCGTAAGCTACCAGTGGGAAACGATGTGGCACGACCAGTTGCACGAGTACGTGAACCTCCAGGTGAACGGACTCAACGAATCCTATGTGGGCGCCAAGTATTTCCCGGTCGATTTCTTTGGTATTGCGCTTGATTGGCGTGACCGGCCGGGCGAGGGGAGCCGCGTCAATCGGTTCAATAGGCTTGGCGTAGAACCGATGTTTCTTTACCGGTTCAGCGGTTCGATGCTGCTCGGCCTCAGTGGCCAGTATTATACGTTTGTCGAAGACGACAATTTCCAGCCTGGCGACGAAGTGGGAGTCAAGGCTTCTTTCGTGTGGGATGTCTTCTGGAACCGCAGTGCGCATACCGGGTGGCGAGTCTCGTACGCTTACCTGTATCGTTGGCGTATCGGGGAAAGCGAAAACATGAATATGCGCAAACCCTACCGCAAGATGGACGATATGTACCGCGGATTCAGGATGCGCGGCGATGTCGCCCGGTATTTCGGCTGGTTCCCCTTCCCGTTTGCGATAGGGATGGGTTACGAAATGAATCGTGGATACCTTTTCGGCTTCGAGACGGGGCATCGTGTCGAGCTTTTTATACGCTCGGAATTCCCGTAATTGACTTGGCAAAGTTTTTTTTTCTATTCTTGATAATGTTAATGTTGTTTGTTTGGAGGAATTTATATGAAGTTGTCCAAAATCCTGTTGACTGTGTTGGCTGTTTCGGGCCTGCAAAGTGCTTTCGCAACGTGTGAAGGTACGCTCTATTTGAAGCTTCCGAATGACTGGTTGGAAGGGTTCTATGTCATGACGGAATCCTCGTCGGCCGAGGCACGTCCTCGCTACGATGCCGCGACGGGTTATTTTAAGGTTGACCTGGCCCAGGTGGAAAGCGGTGCAAAGGATTCGACCTTTGCCTTGACGAATCGTCTGTATATGCCGATGAAGTATATCGTTCAGGCGGAATGGAATAACTCTGTGAATGATGATTTCCGTTACCTCAGGGGGAAAACGGATATCAAGTGTCCGGGGGCCGGTAACAGCGTGTACGTTCTTGAAGATCCGGAAAAGCCGGGCAAGACCCTTGTTGCCTCGGAAAAACCGAAAATCAAGTATCTCTATTTCTTGCCTCCCGATAAGGAAGAATGGTGGGTGACCCCGCCCATGTGGTCGGGCGACGGAAAGTATGCGAGTGGCAAGCCGCTCAAGCCTGCCGAAGACAGGTGCGGTTGGTTCTATACGTCGTGGGTCTATGGAAACGTGCCGGGTAACTTCATCATTTTCAAGAAAGGCGATGAATCCCTGAAGGAAGCCATCGGAATAGATGGGTTGGGAGCCGCCCTCGAACCGATTCCCTTGGATATGGTATTCGAGGTCTATGAAATGGACACGCTATTTTTCTTTGCCGACCCTGATATTTCCCCGGCAGGTGGCGAATTGTTTGCGACATCTGACAATGATGCCAGTGGCAATTGTTCCTACTTCTTGCAGATGACGTTCTACGATACCGATGCAAGCCTGCATGGTGCGTTTACCTGCGATGATTACCCGAACCAGGCTTCCAACGCGTGCTATTCTGCGAATGCCAAGTACAACTATCCTGGCGAGGGTGCGAAGAATACAGTCCCCTGCATTGGCGTGACTCCGGGAATCGTTGCCGATCTGCTTGACCCGCAGACGAAGAAGCCGACCTACAATGCTGCAAGCGGCTGCTTCGTGAGTGCGGAAGCATTCAACGCGATGTTCAAGGCGACTCCGGATGTGAACGTGGTCCACGAGCTCGGTTCGCGCGGGGTGTATTTTTACATGAACCAAAACGGCCTGTGGCAATACGACAGCTATTGGAGCACGAATCCTTCGCAGGCGTTCACTCCCTTGAACGACCTTGCCGATTCCGTCAAGAACGAAAAGTGCACGGGAACGTGCGCAACAGCCGCTACCCTGAGGGAAGAATATGGTGCAGTGCGTTACGGCATGGGTGGCAGCAACGATGCCGCGAAAAATTTCATTTCCGATAAGGCGCAGCAGGCGCTTGGCGATGTTTACGACTGGTCCCTGACAGAACCCAAGACCGGGCTTCCGTATATTGACTTGTATCCGGTATCGTCGGGTGAGTTTGCCGATGGGGATATGCCCAATGTCTACGATGTCCTTTCGTGGGACGAACGCGTCAAGAGCGAGGGCAATCAGCATTTCTGCCTGGAAGCGCATTCGATGTTCACTTACCGGCCGGGAGCGTTCCTTGCCGTTCGCGGTGACGATGACATTTGGGTGTATGTCGACAACAAGCTGGCGATTGACTTGGGCGGTCTCCACATGCCGGCTCCCGGTTACGTGAACCTGGACGGGTTTACCGGTGCTTCGGGCAAGCTTGAGACGGGTAACGTTTACGATTTCGACATGTTCCTCTGCGATCGCCGTACGACAATGAGCAACTTGCATATTCTGACGAACCTGAACCTGGTCGGGTCGCGTCAGCCGGATTCTCTGGATGCCATCAGGAAGCCGGCCGCACGTGTTGCCGAAATCGCTCCGGGCTTTACAGTCCGCAACAGCTCCCGTTCGACGCTGACCATCGTTGCTGCTGGTGCGTCTGCGAAAAAGTATGCGGTCATGGACTTGCAGGGACGCATCGTACGTCAGGGCGTTGTCGCTGGAACCGAGACTCTCGTGCCGAACTTGCGTTCGGGTTCGTACGTCGTGAGGGTCGGTGCTGACGCTCGCCGGGTGAATGTCCGGTAGTTCGATAGGGCCAATTGTTATAGTGCTTTTTTGTGCATTTATGTGCGTATGACATTTTGTGTCATGCGCATTTTGTTATATTAGTGCACATGGTGGCACTAAATAAATCTAAAGCGAAAAAAGAAATTGAATACTTGTGCACGGATTGCGGCAATACCACCCCGAAATGGGTGGGCAAGTGCCCTTTCTGCGGAGCGTGGAACACCCTCAAGGAACATGCGGTCGAGCACCTGCCCGAAACGGTCGGCCGAAGCGGGCGCGGTCTGGGCGGTCCTGTCCACCAGGTGGTTTTGTTGAAAGATGTCGCTACCGAGGATACCCGGCGGCTGAGCTCCGCCAATGCTGAATTTGACCGTGTGCTGGGGGGCGGGCTCGCACCAGGTTCCCTGGTGCTCATTGGTGGCGATCCGGGAATCGGCAAGTCCACGCTGGTGCTTTCGACGCTCGCCACCATGACCGCCGCCGGGGTCAAGTGCCTGTACGTGTCGGGCGAGGAGAGCGCCTGCCAGGTGAAGCTGCGCAGCGAACGCCTTAACGTTTCTGGCTCCGACATGCTCCTGCTCTGCGAAACGAGTCTCGAGAAGGTCATCCGTCAGGCCGAAGAGACCAAGCCGCAGGTGCTGGTCATCGACTCCATCCAAACGATGTACAAGCCCGATTTGCCCGGCACTCCCGGCAGCGCGAGCCAGTTACGCGAATGTACGCTCGACCTGATGGTCTTTGCCAAAAACTCCGGCTGCATCACCATCCTCATCGGGCACGTTACCAAGGACGGCCAGATTGCGGGACCGCGCATCCTGGAGCACATGGTCGATACGGTCGTGTACTTCGAGGGCGACCGCAACCACCAGTACCGCCTGTTGCGCACCATCAAGAACCGCTTTGGCGCCACCGACGAGATCGGTGTTTTCGAGATGACGGGCCACGGCCTCGAGTCGGTGGAAAACCCAAGCAAGGTATTCTTGCAAGAAGATGCGCCTCCCGCTCCCGGCAGCGTTGTCTGCTGTACGATGGAAGGTTCCCGTGCCATGCTTTTCGAGTGCCAGGCGCTCGTGAGCCAAACGGGTTACGCCGTGCCGCAGCGCGTGGCCGTGGGCATCGACCCCAAGCGCCTCACCATCATCCTCGCGCTGCTAGAGAAGTTTGGCGGCGTCACGGTGGGCATGTCCGACGTGTTCGTCAATATCGCGGGCGGCATGAAGGTGAACGACGGTTCTTCGGACTTGGCTCTGGCGGTGGCGGTCGCGAGCAACCTTCTCGGGATTCCGCTGCGCCGTCAGGCTGTGGCCATAGGCGAACTGGGTCTTTCTGGCGAGGTCCGGAGCGTGAGCCTTCTGGAACAGCGCCTCAAGGAAGCCCGCCGGCTCGGCATGGACGAGGCTCTTGTCCCTGCGGGCGGGAATCTTCCGGAAGGCGTTCCGGGCATCAGGATTGTCCGGGTCCGCAGTCTTTCCGAAGCGATATCCTGGCTTATGGACAAGAAGTGACTTTGCGTTGAACTGAAAAAGAAAAGGCGCCCGCATGGGGCGCCTTTCCAAATCCGTTAGTCAGGGAAGATTATTCGTCGTCGTCATCGGAAGAACGGCGCTTTTTCTTCTTTTTCTTCTTCGGCTGGTCTTCGTCACCGTCGTCGGCGGCAGGTCTCTTCTTCTTGCCTTCGACCTTGATGTCGGCAGCCTTTTCACCGCGCTTGGTGAAGCCATACTGACGCGGATCGAAACCGCTGGGGAACGTCGTCTTGTTGTCGTAGATGACCTTCTTGGCGGTGAACTTTTCGATCTTGGCGTTGCTCAGGTCGGCACCGGAGAAGTCCACGTCTTCCATCTTGGTATCGGCGTCGATCTTGATGCCCTGCATGTTGGCGTTGAGGAAGCTGACCTTGACGAGCTTGGCACCGGCGAAGCTTGCACCGGACAGCTGGGCGAGGTTGAAGTCGGAACGTTCGATGGTGGAGTTCGCGAAGTTGGCCTTGGTGAGGTCAGCCTTGTCGAAGATGTCCTTGAACACGTAGGCACCGTCAAACACAGCCTTCATGAGGTCTGCTTCCTTGAAGACGTTCTTTTCGACAGCGGCGTCGAAGTAAGAGGTCTTGGCGAGCTTGGCCCTTTCGAATTCGTTCTTGGAAACCGTGCCCTTGTCGAAGATAACGCCGGTGAGGTCCTGGCCCTTGAAATCCATGTTCTTCACGAGGGACTGGGCGAACTTGGCCTTCTGGAGCTGGGTCTTGGAAAGGTCGACGTCATTGAAAGTCGTCAGGGAAAGGTCTGCTTCCTGCAGGTTCACGTTCTGGAATTCGGCACCGCCGAATTCGGCCTGGGAAAGACCGGCCTTGGCGAAGTTCACGTTGATGAGGTCCGTGCCCTTGAAGTTTGCGGCAATCAGGTTACAGGCGGTAAAGTCCGTCTTGACGAGCGTCGCCTTCTTGAGGTTGGAGTTAGCCATCAGGGAACGGGAGAAATTCGCGTTCGTGAGGTTGGCCTTGCTGAAGTCGGCACCGGTAAGGTCGACGTCCATGACAGAAGCCTGGGTGAGGTCCGACTTGCTGAAGTCGGCGTTGTCGGACACCTTCATGGCGTCGAGACGGGCGTTCTTCATGTTGGTCTGCGGGAACTCGCTATCGAGGAGCGTTGCACGGTAGAGGTTAGCCCCTTCCATGTTGGCGCCCTTGAAGGAGGAGGAACGGATGTCGGCGCCGCTGATGGTCGCCTTGGTGAGGTTGGCGTTCTTGAAGCTTGCGCCGCTAATCACCGCGTTCTGGAAAGAAACTTCGTTGAGGTTGGCTCCGTCGAATCTCGGGCCTTCACCGGCTGCACGCTGGAAGTCGGTTACATTCTTGACCGCCTTGGAATCGCGGAAATCAAAACCGTCGATACGCTTGTCGCGGAAGGATACGTTCAGGTTCTTGCCGTTCCAGTTGTCCTGCGCAAAGCTACTGATGGCAAGCGCACTCAGGAGGCAAAGACCAATTTTCGAAGCTTTCATCATTTTCATATATAACATTCCCTTTATGGAAAATTCATAGTAACGGATAGCCCTAAAATAACTAAAAAAAATGAAAAACTGTTAACAAAAACAAAAAAACTTCACAAATAAATGCTAATTTTGACTTTGAAATGAGTTTTTTCCATTCAAAAGTGTACGACACCGTAATATGTGGGGCCGGACCTGCCGGTCTTATGGCCGCCTGTACCCTCGGAAAGTTGACCTCCGGTGCCAGGCGGGTGCTTCTTTTGGACAAGAAGGAACCCTGGAAGGAACCCATCTTTTGTGCCGAGGCTGTCTCTACGAGCCGTCTGGGCAAGCTTTGGCCTGTCGACCCGAGCTGGGTCCGCGGAAGCATTTCGGGCATCTATTTCACGTCTCCGAGCCGCTATAGGGCGGAATTCTACAGCGAGGACTGCGGATGCCTGTTGAACAGGGCCGGGTTCCACCATGCGCTGGCCGACGGCTGCACGAGCGCGGGCGTGGAAACCCATTTTGACGTGCTGGTGAAGAAGCTGACCCGTGTCGAGGACGGCTGGAATATCGACGTTACCTTCGGCGGAAACGAAGAAACCCTGTTTGCGAAGACGGTCATTGACGCCAGCGGCCCGGGCTGCAGGCTTACTCGCGATATCGAATGCCTCAAGGGTATCGAGAGCGGCGATACGGATTTGGAACCCGCCGTTTTTGCCGTCGCCGAGGGCATCGAACATAGCCGCGAGCATATAGAGCTCTTTTTCGGGAGCGAGTTCCCGAACGGATACGGCTGGATTTTCCCGCGTGACGGTGTGGAAGTGAATATCGGTTTTGTCTTGGGCAAGGATGTCAAGCTTGGCACGTCCCTGCGCCAGAAGTTGCAGGATTTCATAGCGAAGCATTACCCGGAAGCGACAGTGAAGGCTATTTATGGCGGAATGATCGCCTGCGGGCAGTCCGACCGTCCCCTGGCCAAGTGCGGCCTGTTCAAGGCGGGCGATGCGGCCAGTGTCGTGAACCCGATTAGCAGGTCGGGTATTGTCGAAAGCCTCTTGTGCGGAAAGATTGTCGCCGCATGCGTTTCGGAATGGTTCAAGGCGGAATCCGAGGCGGACCGCGAAAAGATCGAGGCGATGGCCTTGACCCGCTGGATGGATGCCCTGGGCAAGTCCCACAGGCAGCTATCCCGAGCGAAGAACGTCTTCAACAGCATTAGCGACAAGCAGTTCGACCGTGCCGCGCGGTACCTGTCGACGTTGCCGCGCGAAAAGCAGACCCTGTTCCGCATCTTCTTCAGCGTACTGTGGGCCTGTCCTTCTCTTATTTGGAAAATGCGCTCGTTCTTGCATTGATTTTGCCGGGGTATAGAATGTCGGAAGTGATTCAGGAACGTTTGGAAGAAATCCGCCAGAAGTTTGCCGGTTTTACCGATCCGGACGACAAGTGGAAATTTCTTTTGGACCTGGCCAAGGCCCATCCCGGGATGGACGCTAGCCTCAAGGCGGAAAAGTTCATTATCCAGGGCTGTGCCTCTACGATGTATCTCGTACCGCGGTTTGCCGACGGCAAGATCCATTTCGAGATGGACGTGGAAGGCGGTACGACGAACCCGCTCATCAGCCGTGGCCTCGGAGCTTTGGCGCTGAAGGTCTACAACGATATGGCTCCGGCGGATATCCTCGGCGTGGATCCGGCGTTCTTCCAGCAAATCGGTTTGAACGTGGGGCTTTCGCCGACGCGCTCCAACGGTTTTGCCAGCCTGGTCAAGCAGATTTATTTGTACGCACGCGTCTTTGACGCTTTTTCAAAAAAATAAGGAAGACTATGTTCAGTTTCTTGAATGGAAAGAGCCCTTTTGATGTGGCCGAAGAAAAACTCGAAGCCGGCGAAACGGTAAACGGGAAGCCCAAGCTTCCGACCGCTCCGGTAATGGGCTGGCAGGATGGCGTGTTCCTGCTGGTAGTTATCGCCTTGATTTTTGGCGGTTACCAGTATTACAAGCATTCCAAGGTGGCCAGTGCCGAAACGTTTGCCCGCTGCGACGCCCTCTATGTCGCCGCCGAAGCCGATGTTACCGGTCTTCCTGCCGCCGAGGCCTGTTACGACAGTACGTGGGATCTCGGGTTCGTGAGCGACAGCATGGAAGTGCTCCGCCAGAACCGCCTGGGTGCAATCAGCGACAAGCGCACCGCCATGAAGGACCTTCTCGATGATGCGAAGGACGCCCTGGCCGATGGCGATACGGCAAAGGCGACCGAAATCGTCGCCGAGAACAAGGGCTTTGTGCTCCTGCGCCAGGACGAACAGGACGAATGGAAGGCGATTGCCGGCCTGAAGAAGTAGATATGGGTACGCTCGTAGAATACAAGGGCAAGCGTCCGGTTGTTGGCGAGAGGGTTTTCCTCGCCGAGGGGGCGTGCCTGATTGGGGACGTTACCATCGGTAACGATTCGTCGGTATTCTACAACGCCGTCTTGCGCGCCGACCTTTCGAGCATCGTCATTGGCGAGAGGACGAATATCCAGGACAACGTTTCGGTGCACCTCTCCATGGACGAGGGCGTCGTTGTCGGTAACGAGGTGACGGTAGGCCACAATGCAATCCTGCATGCCTGCACGATAGACGACAACGTCCTCATCGGCATGGGCTCCATCGTGATGGACGGCGCGCATATCAAGAAGAACTGCATCGTCGCTGCCGGCGCTATCGTGACGCAGGACAAGGAATTTCCGGAAGGGACATTAATCGTGGGGGCGCCGGCGCGTGTGGTCCGCGAACTCACCGAAGACGAAATCCGCAAGGCGCACGAGGGTGTCGAACATTACATCGTGGCGAAGGACGAACTGCTGAAGCATGTATAAGTTCGTCTTCCTCATCAATCCCATCAGCGGCGGCGGTCAGGGCAAGGTGATTTTCCAGTTCCTGCCCGAAATCATGAAGTCGATGGATTTCGCCGATTCCGAATGGAAGGCCGAATTTACCCGCGCGGCGGATATGCCGGAACAGATTCGCGGGGCGCTCGCTTCGACCGAGACGCTTATTGCCGTCGGTGGCGACGGTACGGTCTCGGCGGTGCTTTCGGCGATGCTTTCGGGAGATTATGCGGGCCATGTGAAAATCGGGCTTATCCCGCTCGGGACGGGCAACGACCTTGCGCGGGTGCTTCACCTCTACAAGCCCTTCGTGGACCGTGGATTGCTTTTCTTGGTGCGCAGGCTCCTGCGTGCGAAGGCCAGGCCGTTCGACATTTGGAAGGTGAACGGCAAGTTCGCCATGGCCAACTATTTTTCTGGTGGAATCGACGCCCGCATCGCGCACGACTTTAACCAGGACCGCGCTAACGGCGTTATCGCGAGTTCATCCGTTGTCGCTAACAAGATGCATTACGTGCGTCGTTTCTTTGCCGACAGGAATTACGTGCTCAAGTGCGGGACGCTCGGCTTCTGTGACTGCGACGGCGTCTGCGAGTCAATTGATGTTTCGGGCCACCGTACGGTGATTGTCGGCAACATCCCGAGCTTTGCGAGCGGCGCGAATCCGTTCTACAAGTCGAACATGGCCGACGGGCTCTTGGAAGTCGTCGACGTGCCCGACATGTCGAGGTTCCTGATGGCGATTGCCATCGGAAACATTCCCGTGATTGGCGGTATTTACAAGAAGTATTTCCTGAAGTCCAGGAAGGTGCGTTCCCTCAAGCTAGTCATGGCCGGCGACGAATTCTTGCAGCTCGATGGAGAAGACTTGAGCGGCAAGGTAGGGACGGAGATTACGATTGAATATGCCTGCCAGGTCCAGATGCTGGCCTTGGAGGATTGATGCGTCCTGTTCAAGTTTCGGATGTGCGGAAGTGGCTTGTCGAAACGGGCTTGGCCGATGAAAAATCTTTTGTGAAATTCGCGACGGATGTAACGCTGACGGGTTTTGCCGCGGTGGACCGCGCGGGTTCTGCCGATGTTACGTTCTGGCTGGGCGGAACCGCGTCGAGTGATACCCATGCGAACGGCTATGCCTCTTCTGTCTTGGAAAGCGTCCGTGCCGGGTTGCTCTTTGCCCCGCCGGAATGTGCTTCTCTCGCAGACAAACTCCCCGGAGTCCGTTGCCTCGCCATTGTCGAGAACCCGTACCATGCGATGGTGAAATTCCTGAATCGATTCGCTTCGGATTCTTCCGATGCGGTTTCGGGATGTGCGGCGTCGGCCAAGGTCCACGCGGGCGCGGTGGTGGAGGGCCTTGTCGGCGAAAACTGCGTGATTGGTCCCGGATGCGTCGTGATGCGCGGGGCGAAGGTCGGCGCGGGCTGCGTGCTGGAGGCGAACGTCACTGTGTATCCGAACGTGGAAATCGGCGAAGGGTGCATTTTCCAGGCGGGAGTCGTCGTCGGTTCCCGCGGATTCGGCTTTTATGAATATGCGGGCAAGCGCCGCATGGTGCCGCACCTGGCGGGCGTTCGCATCGGCGAGCGTTGCAGCTTCGGCGCGAATACCGTCGTGGCGGCGGGCTTTGTTTCGCCGACTGCAATCGGCAACGACTGCCATTTCGATTCCTTTGTCCAGATTGGGCACAACTGCGTCCTCGGGAACAATATCTTCATGGCGTCCCAGTCAGGGCTTGCCGGTACCGTGGTTGTCGAAGACGATGTGGAACTTGCTGGCGGTGCGCAGGTCGCTGGCCATTTAACTCTTGGCAAGGGCTGCCGCATCGCGGCCAAGGCCGGCGTGACCAAGAGCATTCCTGCCGGCAGGATGGTTTCCGGTTTCCCCGCGATTGAAATCAATGTATGGCGCAAGGCCATGGTGAAGCTGAAACGGCTCGGCGAAAGTTGATATGGTTTCGCGTAAGGTAAAAGATTTCCGTTCCCGCTCGCTTTCTTACGAAAACGCTTGCGTGCGCGTGGAAGTGGCCGAGCTGAACCCGCGTTATGAACCGCGCGTGCAGTGGAGCGTTGGTGGCCATGCGTTCTATTCTACGGATGCGGCCAAGTGCTTTACGGAATTGGACTATTCTGTCGAGAGAACGTCGATTTATACGATGGGCGAGGAAAGCGCATCCGCTGCGGGGCGTTCCCTTGCCTGTACGGAACATCTCTCTCCCGTGTTCCTGATGTGGCCGGGAGTCAGTTTCAACGTCGATGTCGATTGCCCCGAGGGGGCGTCCCGTGCCGAAATCCCCATGATGGACGGCAGCGCCATCCTGTTCTTCAACGCCCTCCGCAGTGTGGCGGGCGTTCCGGGTGAATTGGCGTTCTACGATGCTCCCGTGAACGCATCCTGGGAACTGTGTCGTTCGGGCGATGGAACCGTTTACGGCTGTGTGCGCATTGCCCCTAGCGATACGTTCGAGGTCTCCTACATCCTGGACCGCCCGGATATGGGCGCCTTCCGTTCGGAGGCCGATGTCTCGATTTATTCCGCCGAAGATTTGTACAACATTTTCGAGGCGAGGACGTTTATTTCGGAACGGGACTACGAAGTGGCCCGCCAGAACGGCCTGCTTGCCGGCGTAGACGGAAGCTGCGGCCTGTTGATCGGGGCGGGGGAGCCGTCTTTGTCGCAAAAGTACCGCGTCCGCGAAGAACCTGCGCTCCATAAGATTTTAGATTTGCTGGGGGACCTTGCGTTTGTGAGGCCCGCCCTGCCCAAGATTCGTGTGGAAATCCTGAATGGAGGCCACGCGGCCCACCGTCAAATCCTAGAAAAGGTGATAAACTATGCAATACGATAGCGAATTTGTTCACAACCTCCTGCCGCAGAAGGCCCCGTTTGCCTTCGTGGACGAAATCCTCGAACTCAATGAAGGCGAACAGCCCTCTATCGTGGCCGTGTGGCACGTGACGGGCAAGGAAAAGTTCTTTGACGGCCATTTCCCGGGCAATCCGGTGCTTCCGGGCGTCATCCAGATCGAGTCCATGGCCCAGGCCGCGACGCTCCTCACGATGATTGCCAAGAAGGCCGATGTCGAAGGCAAGCGCCCGGCTTTCATGGGTGTCGAAAACTGCCGTTTCCGCGCTCCGGTGATTCCTCCGCAGGACTTGACGCTCAAGGCGACGCTCGTGATGGCCCGCCACGGCATCTACAAGTACACTGGCGAAATTTGGCAGGGCGAAACGCTGATCTGCAACGCGAGCTTCAGCGCCGCGATGGTGTAGCTTGTTGTAATGGAAAACTCTTCGAAGCTGAACGTGCTGATTCTGGCGGCGGGGCTCGGGACAAGGCTCCGCCCTCTCACAAACGATGTGCCCAAGCCGCTCGTGCCCGTGGTGGACGCTTCGATTCTCGACTTGCAGGCCCGCAAGGCGCGTGCGATTGGCAACGTGCGACTGCATGCGAACGCGCATTACCTGGCAGAACAGGTGGTCGCGGCGGGCGAGACTCTCGGATTCGAGAAGGTATGGGTGGAACTGCCCGAGATTCTCGGAACGGCGGGGCCGCTGCACCGTATCTATGCGGCAGGCTATCGTGGCGGTCTCTTGATTATGAATGGCGACGCCTATTGCGATTTTGACTTGAAGAAGTTTGTGGAAAGCGCCGTGGCCCGGGCATCTTTGGAAAATGGCCCGCAGGTTTCGCTCCTTGCCGTAGACTTCCCGCAGGTGAACACGTTCCGCGTCGGTGTGGACGGTCGTCTCGCAGGCATTGCCGGTCGTTTCGGTGCTACGGAAGGCGCTCCCGCGACGTTCTCCGGCGTTTCGTGGTATAGCGACGAGGCTCTTTCGCGAATCCGTGAAGGCGAATTCGATATCCGCGAATTCTGGAAGCAGGAATTGGCGGCTGGTCGCGCGCCGTTCGTGGACATGACGCAGCTGCATGCGACTTGGATTGACATGGGCTCGCCCGAAGGTCTCATGGCTGCGGTGGAGGCTCGCCTCAAGGAACTAGGCCGCGACGTGAACGAAGCCGTCGTCGAACCCGGCGCCAAAATTCCTGCCGGTGTGACCCTCAAGCATTCCGTGATTTATAAGGGAGCCGAAATTCAACCCGGCGAAACAATCGTAAACGAAATCCGCGGCAAGGGTTTCAAGTGGAACGTCCCTCCAACCCCTGTTTACTAACCACTAACCACTGTCTACTGTCTACTTCCTACTATCCTATGCGTAAATTCAGAGTCGTACTTGTTGAACCGGAACATCCCCATAACGTGGGCTTCGTAGCGCGTGCCATGCACTGCTATGCGCTGCCGGAACTGTATATTGTCTACCCGAAGCGCGACAAGGTCATCGAGAATTCCTACCACACGGCGGCAAACAGCCACGATATTCTGGATAACGCCCATGTGGTCCATAGGTTTGAAGACGCCATCGGCGACTGCTCCTGCGCGGTCGCGTACAGCCGTCGCATTTTCGCGAGTTCCATCAAGCATACGATGGTGCAGAACCTGTCGGAATTGCTTCCCGAAGACGGGACGATTGCGCTCGTGTTCGGGCGAGAATCCTGCGGGCTTGCGCTCGAAGAGGTGAACGCCTGTACGTACCAGTGCGAAATCCCGGTACCGGGACTCATGAGCCTGAACCTGGGACAGGCAGTTTCTATTGGCCTGTACGAACTCTGCCGCAGCGGTGCGCTTGCGAACGGGGAAGGCCGTGCGAAGCGCGGGACAAAGGGGGCCTGCGAGACGGCTCCCGCGACTATCCAGCAGATTGACGGGTTCAAGAAGTTCCTGGACCGCTACCTGACGGGCCAGTACCATGACCAGGCGTGGCGTGACAACTTCCTCAATACACTCGTGCAGCGCCTGCACCCCACGCGCAACGAACTTTCGGCTCTCTTCGGGCTGTTGCGTAACCTTGCCGGCAAGCCTGCGCGCCTTGAGCACGCCGCCGAGAAGGCGGAAAAGGCCGCTAAGGAAGCTGCCGAAAAGACGGAAGAGGCTCGCGGACAGTAACAACCCGCAATAAACGATTAAACTGTGGAAGTCGAATTCAACATCGCCGGTCGAATCTTGGCCAAAGGCGGCACGCGCGTCATAACGCAGGCCGAAATCCTTGCGTCGGTCGGTGTTGCGACAGCCGCGGACATCTCCGAAGAATCTCTTGCCACCTACTGCAAGGCGGCCTCTGCACAGAATTCCTGCAAAGTCTACGTTTGGAAGGATCGCGAAGAATACGGCAACGCGAACGTGTTCAATGGCGGCTCCGATTACGAAGTCGTGAACGAAGTATGCTTCCTGTGCATCTACGATTGTGGAAACGAAGTGGCCCGTGAAACCACGGACCACTGGAACGAAAAAATTGACGCTGTTATTTGAGGTGTTTAGCCTGCCCAATGCTTTAATTGCGAGAGGTGCGAATCGAAGAACTTGCGCCTTTCCGCATCTGGCGTATTTTCCGGATTAGGCATGTGCGAAAGCAAAAAGTCCAGCAGCGTATTCTTGTCGGTGTAGGCGAACTTGCCGTCGGCATAGCACCACTTGCAGTAATCCTCGTTGAAGTTGCCGTCGATTTCGCGACTGATCATGGCATCGTCGCCGAGCGGCATACCGCAACACTGGCAAAAGAGCTGACGTGGAGCGCCGAGTAGCGTATTGATGGAAACATTGAATTCCTTCGAGAGCACCTTGAGCATTTCGGTGTTCGGCTGTGTCTCGCCGGTTTCCCAGCGGCTTACGGCCTGGCGCGTCACGCCGATGCGTTCGGCCATCTGGTCTTGCGTGAGGTTGTTCTTTTCGCGGATGTTCTTGAGAATTTCGTAGGTCTGCATTTAAACTCCTTTTTTAGTACGGGCTAAATATACTTTTGAACCCCTAGTAAATCAAGAAACAGGCTGTTGCTATTTGTAAATTATATATTTGCACCATGGCGACAAAGACAATCAAAATCCAATATCTCGATGATTCCATCCCGAAACTCACCTACATTGGCGGTAAGTCCGACTGGATTGACCTTGCCGCGGCGGAGACCGTGACGCTTAAGGCGGGGGAGTTCCGCCTGATTCACCTGGGGGTGGCGATGAAACTTCCCGAAGGCTACGAGGCGCATATCGCCCCGCGCAGTTCCACGTTCAAGAATTTCGGCATTCTGCAGGCGAATTCCGTGGGCGTGGTGGATTCGAGCTACTGCGGAGCGAATGACTGGTGGAAAATGCCCGTTTTCGCCACCCGCGACGTGACCATCGAGAAGGGGAGCCGCATCGCGCAGTTCCGCATCATGGAGCAGCAACCCACGCTTACCTTCGAGGAAGGCCCGCTTGACGGCGCCGACCGCGGCGGGTTTGGCAGCACGGGAATTTGTTAAAATTCAATCTTGTCTAGAACAATCTGTTCTGAATCTTGCTGCAAGAACATGACCATGTAGATGGGCAGATATGTCACCTTCCCCTTTCGGGAAACGTTGCAGTTTGCAAAGACGAAGCCTTCCTGCATTTGGTATTCGGAATTCGCAAGACAGTTGTTCATGGCGGAATGGATGGTGTAATCCTTGCCGCTCTTCACTTCGATAGGCAATGCGCGGTTATTGTATTCGATAACAAAATCAAGCTCGCCCAGACGGTTTGAATTGTAGTAGTAAAGCCGAAACCCTTTTGAATAGAGTTCCTGCGCAACGGCGTTTTCGTAGATTCCGCCGGCATTCAGGTTCTGATTTTTTGTCAGCAGCATGGACTTCGTGTTCATTCCGTATTCCGAAGTGAGCATGCCGACATCCGCAAGGTAAAGCTTAAACAAACTACTTTTCTCGTTCAACTTGAGCGGAATCCTTGGCTCGGTGCTGTTGAAAACAGATAGTGCAACGCCAGCGTTTTTCAACCAAAGGAACGTGCTTTGTACACGTTCAAAATGGAGCCCTTTTTTCAGGTCCGTCACGATGTATCGACGGTTCTGTTTTAGAAGTTCCGCAGGAATCAGTTCGTAAGCGTTTGTCAGCAACAGGCGCTTGTCTTCCGTTTCGTATTGCGTAAAGTCGAGTTTGTACTGGCTCATAATGTCGCGATGGATACGCATGACGTCGTTCAGGTTGCTGTTGTCCGCAAAGTTGCTCACGGCCTCCGGCATGCCGCCCACGATAAGGTAGCGCGTGAACAGGTCCAGCATTTTCTGGTTCACCGCGTCCATGACTGGCGTCCGTTTTTCGAAGGACGAGCGCAAACTAGAAATGATGTTGTCATCGATGTTCGTGATTTGCAGGAATTCCTCAAAATCCAGCGGGAACATTTCTACCGTGGTCATGTAGCCCACAGGCGCAGAATCGAGATTCGTCAGTTCCACTCCAAGGAGCGACCCGCTCAAGACATATCGGAAACTACCATCTTCTACAAAGAACTTGATTTTGGTAATCATCTCCTTGTATTTCTGGACTTCGTCAATGAAAATGATTGTCTTGCCTTTTTCCAGTTTCTGCGTGCTCAGGGCCGAAAAGCCCAGGACAAGATCATCGACAGTTTGTGCAGCGGCAAGAACATCTACCGCGGCAGGGGTCTCTATGAGGTTTATCTCAAAAAAATCAGCATTTTCAGCGGTCAGCACGCGCCTGATGGCGTGGGTTTTCCCCACCTGGCGGGCCCCTTTGACAAGCAAGGCCTTCTTTTGGCTATTTTTGAGCCATTCACGAATGAGTTTCTCGCTCTTGCGCTTCAAGTCCATCAAAAACCTCGTTTTTGGCCTGTTTTTGCCATTTTGTCAATAATACAATATAAATATAAAACTTTTTGTCAAAAACACAATATAATTTTTGTTATTTTTGTCAAAAATTAAGGCTCTTGATGAATTCGGGGGCGAAATCGACGCCGTTCGACCATGTAATCGTGTGCGCTTGCAGCGTGAAATCTTTAAAGGTATTGATGTCTGCTAGTTGCTGCACGATGGGTCGGTGGTCCGACTTGATGACACTTTCGAAATCAGCGACAAAACGGCATCCGTCATTGAATTCGACGGATATCTTGTAATCGCCAATGTATTTTGCGTCAATCACGTGAAGCATAGTCTAGACCAGTGGATCGATTTTTTTGTATTCTCCGGTGTTTGAAATATATGTAGTGTTGAAGGCTATTTTGTTTCCTGTCTGCAATAAAAGACGCGCAATATAACGACGATTCGCTTGTCATGGTCGACATGGTAAAACAGTCGGTAATTGTCCACTGACATCGATCGAACTTCACGTAAAATCCAGGGTTCATCTTGACATAAGGCAAAAGCTTCTGGAAAATCGGACAATGTATTCACCGATTCCTGAATTTTTCCCATTAGATTCTTTGCCGCGATAGGCGAACAAAGTGCTACGCTGATATAGTCAAAGATTTGATCGATATCATCCTGTGCTGCGGAAGAAAAATGGACTTCGAAATTCATACCTTGTATTTTTTCTTGACATCGGAAAGGACCCTCGCGGCTGGGCGGGTGCGACCTTTCAGCATGTCATTGTAGCCTTTCTCGAGTTCCGCATCGAGGCGCTCTTTAGACCATTTGGCGGAGTTTTCGGGAGCCTTGGGTATTTTCACGTCAAAGGGAATACCCTGTTGCAGAATAATCTGTTTATAGAACATGTTGATGGCGCTGGAAACGGATATGCCGAGGGTTTCCAGGACGTTTTCGGCTTGTTCTTTAACATCGGGCTCTATGCGAGCGTATAAATTTGCAGTCTTATTCATGTCACTTAATATACATTTTTGTGCGCACAAATGCAATACATTTTGAAAATTTTTAACACTCTCGCCTAGGGAGCGTATTATGACATTTTCGAAAGTACCATTGTCAACAATGCCGCGACTAGACTTGCTAGAATTGTAAATTTAGAAGGCTCTTGCCGAAAGGGTGAAACGCCACCCCCGCAGAAATCTAGACATTCTCTATGTATCTGCATTTGGGGAAACCGCTGCATCCGTAAAATTGATTTCCCGCCTTGTCGCCTTTTTTTGCAGTCCGTAAAATTAGAGGCTTTCCGCATTTAGGACAAATCTTTTCTGCAGTTGTTTCAGCGACCTTTTCATCTACAGAAGACGAACCGGCTTCAGAAACAGTTTCTTCCTGTTTCACGTTGTCATCTGCTTTGCAACCATTCAGGAGTTCTTCGTATTTTTTTGCATAATCAGATTTGCAGGGCTTACTACATTTGATGAAGGAATCCAGGAGTTCGTGCATTTCTTTTTCGGAAGATTTATACAGATCATCTTCTTCCTCAATCCTCTTGATATACGAGACAAGTTGATCCGCTCGAATGACAATTTTACGAATGCTATCAGGCGCATTTTTGTCGTTTAAGATGGTCTTGGGATTGGCAAGCACCACGATGGAACGGTAAATTTGTGGAAAAAACTTTTCAAAAACGCCCTGCGTATAGAAATTGGTCTTGTATTCTTTGCGAATTTCCTTGATGACGTTCAAGTGTCTCTCGTTTTGCGAAACAGGAGATACAAAACCCTCTTTGTGATAAAATTTTCCATGACCAATATGACGAATAAAATTACCCTTATCGTCGATTTCAATATTGCCATAAAGATTTTTGCATTCTATGATAAACGTATGCTTTCGCGTCATTACTAAAAAATCAATCTGCGCAGACAGCCCATTCTTTTCCAGGTATAGATCATGCATAATTAACATATCCATGCCGCTGTTTTTTAGTTCATAGGCAATCTGCTTTTCGCCGTACAATCCCGATTCAGCAGCACTAATTTGCTGTTCGATTTTATCTTTTACTTTACCAGAGGCTTTTGATGACAGGGCCTTCATTTTTTCAATAAAGGATTCGGCATCACTATTTTCCTTAATAAAGACAGGGCCGAATGATTTATAAAGCAAAGCATCTAATATAGACATATAAAACTCCTACAATTTTTATTTTGCCAATAGATTCATCAACAAGGCGACAAGTCCACCAAAAAGCAGAACCGCAATAATGACCAATACGACAAAAGTCCATTTAGCAAACTTCAGGACTTGAACCAGCTTGGAATCCTGATTTGCCGTAAATTGTTGGACTAGGTTCAACAATGCCGCACTGGTGAGCCCAAGATTATCAAAGGGAAGCATGGGCATCAAGTCAATAGGCAAAAAATCATATAAGGCTGTCGCGATTGTAAAAACGATTGCCAAGGTCTTTTTCCATTGAGCGTTAGCCGATTTGTCTAAATTCTCTTTTGGTATGTCAAGAACTTCCGGTTCATTAACATTTTTCATATTAAATCCTCTAATATTCATCCATACGTAGAGGTCCTTATTATCCATACTCCCGAACCACAAACACAAAAAGCGTGGTGTCGAATGCACTTACCGTCTTGAGGTAACGACCAAGAAACCTTTCACAAGATAAGTACAAACGACCCACGCCCATTTCTGGACGTGAGCGTTCGCCTTATTCTCTTGTGAGGAAATTTTGGTCGTTTTCCAAGACGAGAATAAGAGCTAACTCTACGTTAAACTCGTCGCCCTTCGCCTTGCGGTTCAGGGCTATGTCAATGAAAAATATACATAATTAGGAATGAAAAGGGAGATGTCGGGTCAAGCCCAGCAAGAGAATTCGCACAAGCACGAATGGCGATTTTCACCTGAAAACGTCCACTTTTTCAAAACTCCCTTGAAAAAGTGCATTCGGGGGTTTTAGGGGGTGGAACCCCTTAGGCGTGAACTGACCCCAAAAAGTTGGACA
>NZ_DGUN01000004.1 GCF_002395745.1 Fibrobacter sp. UBA4309 | reverse complement strand
GCGTCACCTACGGCGCGGGCGGCGGAGTGAGCCACTATACCCTCGACATCGCGAAGAACCTCAAGGAAAAGTTCAACATCCCGATGCTCGCCCACCTCACCTGCGTCTCGAGCAGCAAGGACACGGTGCACCAGAGAATCGAAGAAATGAAGGCCGCGGGCATCAAGAACGTGATGGCCCTGCGCGGCGACCTGACCCCGGAGCTCATCGAGAAAGGCCGCGACAACTGCGACTACCACTACGCCGTGGAACTCATCCGCGAACTCAAGGCCGCCGACGCGGATTTCTGCATCGGTGCAGCGTGCTACCCCGAGAAACACCCCGAAAGCGCCAACCAGGCCGAAGACATCAAGCACCTCAAGGAGAAGGTGGATGCGGGCGCGGACTTCCTCACCACGCAGATGGTGTTCGACAACAACCTGTTCTTCAGCTTCCTCTACAAGCTGCGCGACGCGGGCGTCACCTGCCCCGTGCTCCCCGGCATCATGCCCATCACAAACGCGAACCAGGTGGAACGCGCCATCAAGCTCTCCGGCTCGTTCATGCCGCAGCGTTTCAAGTCGCTCGTCGACAAGTTTGGCAGCGACCCCGAGGCCATGAAGCAGGCGGGCATCATATACGCCTCCGACCAGATTATCGACCTGTACGCGAACGGTATTACAAATGTGCACGTGTACTCGATGAACAAGCCCGACGTGGCCGAGGGAATCCTTCGGAACGTATCGGCCATTCTAGGCAAGAATTTCCAGGGCTAGGTCGGCTATTCTACTTTGTAATAATGAAAAAACCGTTTTTTTTCTAAAAACTCCGTCCGGACCCCCACTTCCCGTCGCTCCATTATATATATTGGGTATACGGTACCGGTGGTATCAAAAGTTTTTATAAAAGGATCAATATGCTCTCGTTTCAAGATGCCTACAAGATTGCAGCCGAAGTCCACAAAGGCCAGAAGGACAAGGCTGGCGGGCCTTACATCGATTTTCTCCAGAACGTTGCCGATTACCTGAAAAACAAGGGTGAACCGGAAGATGTCCAGGTTCTAGCCATCTTGCAGGACTCCATTACCGCCTCTACCAAGAAGACCCCCGACGAAATGGTCAAGAAGGGCGTTCCTGCGGACATGGTCGACCTCATCCAGAAGATGACCTACCACAAGAACCAAGGCTGGATCGACGAATACAGCTGCAAGCTCATGGAAAAGGGCGTCCCCGCCGAAGACGCCACCTACGATGCCCGCGAAAAGGATTTCGTTCGCTTCGTCGAGACGCTCAAGGACAACCCGAAAGCGGCCAAGGCGAAGAGCGCCATCCTGAACGTGCTCCTCGAGGACAAGTACATCCACCGCCAGGAGCGCCGCGAACTCAAGACGAAGTTCCGTCTCAAGAAGTACCAGGCCGCCATCGAAGCCCTCGGCGTGTAAATTAGACTAAAGAACGGCACTTCGTGCCTACAGACTAGAGACGAGAGATAATCTCGTCTTTTTTTTCACTCGTCTCTCGTCTAAAAATTACTAGCCGAACAGGGCGCATTTTGCTATTTTTACGCGCGTAATTTAAGAGTCCCCGTAAACCATGCGGGGCCAAACAAAAAGGAACACAACCATGGCAAATAAAGTCTATAACTTTAGCGCAGGCCCGTCTGTCCTGCCCGAACAAGCACTCAAGGAAGCATCTGCTGCATGCATCGACTACGCAAATAGCGGCATCAGCATTCTCTCCATGAGTCACCGTTCAAAGCCGATCGAAAGCATGTTCGAAGAAACCGAACAGTTCCTTCGCGACTTGATGGGCATTCCCGAGAACTACGACATCGTTTTCCTCGGCGGTGGTTGCTCCCTTTTGTTCTGCATGCTCCCGATGAACTTCCTCGACCAGAACGCCACTGCCGACTACGCCCTCACCGGCGTCTGGGCAAACAAGGCCTACAAGGAAGCCAAGCAGTTCGGTACGGCTAACGTCGCTTGCGACACCAAGTCCGAAACCTACAGCCGCATCGACAAGAACCTGAAGCTCAGCGACAACGCCACGTACCTTCACGTGACTGCCAACAACACCATCTACGGTACGGAATGGCACAACTTCCCGAAGCCGAAGTCCGGCTTCCTCATGGCCGACGTGAGCTCCGACTTCCTCGCCCGCAAGATCAACGTCTCTGACTTCGGCGTCGTGTACGGCGGTGCGCAGAAGAACATCAGCTGCGCAGGCGTGACCGTGACCATCATCCGCAAGGACTTGCTCGGCAAGGTGAACCGCACCATTCCTACCATGCTGAACTTCCAGACCCACATCGATGCGAAGAACATGTTCAATACGCCTCCGGTTTTCGCCGTGTACGTCATGAACCGCACGCTCAAGTGGCTCAAGGAATTCGGCGGTGTCGAAGCTATCGAAAAGGTGAACCGTTCCAAGGCAGCCCTCCTCTACAGCGCCCTCGATGCATCCAAGGTGTTCGTCGGTACCGCTGCCAAGGAAGACCGTTCCATCATGAACGTTCCGTTCGTGTTCAACAAGGACGTGGTCGCTGCCGACAAGGCCGATGACCTCGCCAAGGAATTCCTCGAATTCGCTAAGGCCCGCGGTCTGCAGCAGCTCAAGGGTCACCGCTCCGTGGGTGGCTTCCGCGCTTCTATCTACAACGCGATGCCGGTCGAAGGCGTTCAGGCCCTCGTCGATTGCCTCGGCGACTTCGAAAAGAAGGTGCTTGGGTAATTCTACTTCGTCATGGCGGACCTGATCCGCCATCTGGCAGATTATTAAAAGACCTCCGCGATTGCGGAGGTCTTTTCTTTAAATGTTTTAAGTTGTTAATCTTCGCTCTTCTTGAACTTGTTCACCACGTCGGGCACGATGTCCATGACCTTGGAAACGAGGGAGCTGTCCTTGCTGATGGGCATGATGCGCACGTCGTCGCCTTTGATGACAAGGAAAGCGACCGGTTCGACCGATGCGCCACCGCCAGAGGCAGAAGTGTCGCCCTTGTTCTGGTGACCACCGAAACCGAAGCCGACCGAAACGCGGCTCACGGGAACAACCGTGGATTCGCCTGCCTGGATGGGTTTGCCGATTACCGTTTCCGCCTGCGTGATGAAACGGAGTTTTTCCAAAAGAGTTTCTGCAAGTTTTTCAATAGCCATGATTTTAATATAACAAATAAAAGTTAAAAACGTGCCTCGTAAATGCGGTCGCTGGCAATAAAGAATTTGCGTTCCAGGTCAAACCAGCCCAGGTAACCCCAGACCACCACCACACGGCCGCCCGGAAGGTGCGTCGCCATCCCGTTCACGCCTTCGCCGACATGGAAATAGGCTACCTCGACATCCTTGGCAATGCCCACAGGTTCCACCTTGTCCAGCTGGGCCACCCAGCGATCATAGACTTCGTCATCTACCTGTTCCCAGCTCCGCGCCACATTCCACTGCAGGTTGGCATCGCGGTAGCTCTGTATAAGGACCGGGAAAACCGATACCACCCCCAAAAAGTGCTTGGTCTGGATGGATGTCCGGCCCGCCTCGCGGTGATCGAACGGCAGGCTCAGAAATTCCTGCGGGAAACCTCCCCGGTAGCCGGGGAAATTCCGCACGTACTGTTCCAGGTCGCTTCTTTCGTACCGGCGGAAACTGTCGTGCCTGAAGATGAAAATGCGGGCGTCGGAACGGATACTCTGTTCCAAGTACTGGCCGCGAAGAATCGGGACAATTCCCTGGAACCGGCCACTGTTCATGTAGTAATCCATCGCGTAGACATCGCTCTTGAATTCGAGGACAGTCACTTCCAAGGTGTCGCCCACCTGCATCGGGTACCGCAATTCCAAGTGATTCCTAGAAATTTTTACGTCGACAGGGCGGACGTTCTTGTACGGAATGGCGGAGTAGTCCACGGGACCTTCGTCTTTCTGCGCACAGGCACAGAGAAGCACGGCGACAGAGCATATGGCGTATTTCAGCATTCCATCAATTTTCATACTTACGGCCGCCTTGATTTTCTGCGTAGTTGCAATACTCGTAAAAAGGGCACTTGGCACAGCGTTCCGTCCATTCCCGACAAATGAACCCGTCGGCGCCATCTTCCAAGAAAAACTGCATCGAATGTGCCGCCGCATACGGTCTTTTCGGGCTTAGCGCCTTGAAACAGGCATTGGCCAGTTTCTGCTTTTCTTCTGCAGAAAGGTCGGCAAAGCCGTTGTCCTTGGCGGGCCCGAGAATCGCCAGGTAGCGGCGGGCCCCCATCGTCAACGGAAGCGGAGGCATGCGACGACTGTCGCGACAGCGGATGCCCAGCCCCAACGGAGCCGGGGCCAGAATGCGGTAGATAGCGGCGCTCGCCTTGGGACGCGGCTTGGACTTGCCCATGAAATAGATTTCGCCCATGTCGCGCCACATTTCTTCGGGGGAGCGTTCTGCGGTCCATGACACCAAGTCCGGATGGCGGCGGGCAAACAGCCCCACGCTCCAGAAAATCCCGGCCACATGTTCGAACATGCTCCAGTTATCGCTATTGAAGACTTCTTCGACAATGCCGTTTATCGCTGCCGCGGCAGGTACGGGAAGCGTCCAGAGTTTCTCTTCGGGAAAAGCCCTGTAAAAGGCGGCAAGGAGGTCTTTCATCTGGCTACAGTCCCTGTCCTGGAACAAGGCCGTGCCCAACAGGGTCCAGGCAATCTGCGCGTTCGGGGTTTTCGCCTGGCGTGCCACGGCTATAACCGGGTCGGGGCAATCTGCAAACAGCGCGACAAAATCCTGCGCCGCCTTGAACAGCGCCGGTTCGTCTTGTGCAAAACGCGTTACAGATGCCATAAAAAGCTAGAGGGCCTCGCCCACTTTCACCGCTTGCCCCAGGCGGCCCTTGAACAGGTCCGGATGGCGTTCGCGAATTTTCTTGTCCACAACGAGGATCACGGTGCTTCCCATTTCGAAGCGGCCCAGTTCCCCGCCTTTCTCGAAAGACACCTTGCCTTCCGGTTTCCAGTCCATGCGCTTGCCGCTACGCGGGATTTTCCCTGCATTAGTCAGCAAGTCGTCGCTATAGACCACGCCGATGCGGCCCACGTTAGTCGCACCGACTTTCACCACCAGAATTTCGGAACCATCTTCCAGGCGGATATGGCTCGTAAGGCGTTCGTTGATGCAGAACAGGCCCTCCACGCGTTCGACGCTGCCGACGTTCACCGGCCAAAGCGTTCCCGGGCAATAGCTCGCGCCCACCAGCTCGCCCTTTACCGGGCTATGGATGCGGTGATAGTTGAACGGTGCCAGGTAAATCGTAGCAAAGGCGCCGCCATCAAAGCGCTTGGCCAGTTCGTCATCGCGCAACAGGTCCTTGAGCGTATAGTACTTGCCCTTCGCCTGAATCATTTCCTGGTTGGAATCAAACGTGAGTGTCTGCGAAAGGACGCCATCGACAGGGCTCACGATTTCGGAATCGGCAATGGGACGCGCACCGGGTTTGAGCCTGCGGATAAAAAGTTCACCGATATTGCGATAATGGTTCAGGGGATATTCCGCCTCGTCCATGTTCAACTGGTAATGGGCGGCAAAGATATCGCGCGCCAACTTGGAAAATACGGGAATGCGAAGGCGCGTAACGATACCGAAAATGCGGCTAGCGGCATTTTTCGGCAGGAGTTTCATAAAGACGTAGAAGGGAGTGTTCATAATTTGGAAAGATAGTAATTAGTGGTTTTCCAGCTTGTTCAGGTCGGTGCTGAACATCTTCCAGAGACGCGGGGCAAACGGGACAGACCATTCCTTTTCGGGAGCGACCCGGCTTGTCGACGCCGCGGTAAATTCGGAATACGTCAGGAACACGAGTTCCCCGTAACGGGCATCCCAGAGCGTCCAGAGAATTTTCCAGGTAAAGCCGCCGCTCTTGCCCAAGTCCGGCATCATTTCGACTTCCAGAAACACCGGGAACGAAATATAGCGTAGTTCGTATCGGGCGGCAACATCGTTCAGCAGGTTCTTGAGCCCCGCAGGAACTTCGCGATTCAGGTTCTGTTCTATTCCGTCGCGTTCCTGCCACGGCTGCATGTCCGAAAGCTTCTTGCCATCGGCAAAGGTGCTTTTCAGGAACATCACGGACAAGGTATCGACATAGAGCGAATCGGAATCCGGGAGGCGCATTCCCGGCAACAAGAGCTCGCGGCGCATTTTCGGGAACGCTTTCACGAACAGAGAATCCTCTATATGGGCAAGATCGAAATCCAGGGCGTCGGCACTGAAGCTGTGGCACATCTTGCACGTTTCCGGGCGCTTGGCCACAATCTTGAGTGTCGGGAGTACGCCAACAACCGCACCGGAATCCATGCGCGCATAGGCGGCTCCGTTCCATTCCCGGTATGACTTTTCCTCGGTGATTTTCAGCTTGATTTCGCCCTGCGTACCGCATTCTTCGCAGGGGGAATCCTTCATGCCCGAATCGCCGCCGGCAGTGGCATCGTCGCGCAAGCCGGCACAGCCGCCAAGCAAAAGAACGCTCACCAACAAGGCGCTTCCCGCCAATTTCATCTTGTTTTGCATCGACCGCATGACTCCAATATACATTTATCCCCCACAGGCGGCAATCATCAGTCCAGCATTATGGTGAACGGGCCGTCGTTCACAAGGCTTACCTTCATGTCCGCACCGAACCGTCCCGTTTCCACTACCGGGATTTCCTTCTTGCATTCCGCAACAATGTATTCGTATAGCTCGTTTGCGAGCACGGGATTCCCGGCGCCGTTGAATGTCGGCCGGTTTCCCTTATGGCAGTCGGCATACAACGTAAACTGCGAAACCAGCAGAAGCGAGCCGTCCACATCCTTGATCGAAAGGTTTGTCTTGCCGTTTTCGTCGGCAAAGATTCGCAGCGCAAGCATCTTGCGTATAAAGCGGTCGGCAATTTCGCGCGTATCGCCCTCGCCCACGCCAATCAGGACCATATAGCCCTTGCCGATTTTTCCGACGGTCTTTCCATCAATATCGACCGAAGCTTCCGTTACGCGCTGTATCAAGAATTTCATGTCCGCACCGTTCCTCTATTGAGCAAAATACCTTTTGATAGCCTTCGGATTTTCCGTCACCGTCAGGCAGAGTTTCAAGAGCACGGCCGCCTTCTGCGGCGCCAGCGAACCTGCGCATATCCGCCCCGGTGCCAGCGATTCGTTGAGCGTGACCGTCCCGTGATTCGTACGGCTGGCAATGACCACCGGAATATCTATCTTCGATAGCGTTTCTGCCCATTCAAGGCTGAACTCTCCCGACCCGGCTCCCGCAATCACGAGTCCATCGGAGACGCAGGCGGCATACTCCAGGATTTTCGGGTTGGCATCTACCGTAAAATAGACGACATTGACGCGCGGAAGCGATTCCAGTTTCGACACGTCGAAGAAATTCTTTTCCATCGGTGTATCCAGACCCGAACCCGCCCCGGGGCATTCCACCCCCATCGGATTCAAGGCAGAAGCACTGCATTTCTGCACGTTGCGTGCATCGAACAGTTCTTCGCCAAAATAGACCCATACCTTGTTGGCCGGAGGATCGTCGTCTACCGCAAAGCCCACCGCAGCACGCACGGCACCCAGCAGGTTTGCCGGTCCGTCCGGATTCTTGGCGGTCGCCGGCTTCATGGAGCCCGTCAGTATAACCGCCTTTTCGCACTTTACGGTAAGGCTCAAGAAATACGCCGTTTCGTCCATGGTGTCGGTCCCGTGCGTCACGACGACGCCGTCCACCGATTCGTCTTCTTGCAGTTCGGTTACGCGCCTCGCAAGCCGGATCCATATTTTATCTGTAATATCGTCCGAGTTCACGTTGCAAATCTGTTCCGCCGAAATCTCGGCGTATTCCGAAAGCTCGGGCACCGTCGCCACCAGGTCCGTTGCGGAAATCTGTCCGGACACGTACCCCGTGTCCTTGCCCTTTTCGCCTACTCCGGCGATGGTTCCGCCAGTCGCCAGCACTACGATGTGTTTTTTACGGTTAGCCATAATCTTCCTCACCGCGATTCGTCGTACAACTGCTGCGCAGACACTCCATAATACTGCTCAAGCGCCCTGTCCACGTCCTGTTTCTGCATGCTCTGGATAAATTCCCTAAAATGCACAAAGTTTGCGTTGCGGTGCAAAAGCTGTTCCACCATGCGCTGCGAATACCAGTAAAGCCTTTCCGCATTGGACGAATTGTTCTCTTTCACGAACGGGGTCGCCAACGCCTCGAGACTCGGCGCGGCCCCTTCGGGCCTGGGCTTGCCGGTACGGGACGCATCCACGACTTGCGCGATTCCCTCGTTCACCCACAGGGGGACGTTCGCATGGGTCATGGCACGCACGAAGGCATGCGTCAGTTCATGGAACAGGATCGGCCGGTAGATTTCGCGGAACTGCATCACGTTGACAGGGACGCGGAGTTTCCCGTCGAATATGGCTCCCACCCAATCCGGGCGCGGTCCTACTCCCTGGTACTGCGGCGATTCGTAAAGCACCAGGTGCATCTTGTTTTCCGGATGGAAATCGAACAGCCGGCAGAGCGAATCGTAGGCGACTTCCAACACGGCGAGGGCCTCCATCACGTCGCGTTTCGAAAGCGAGCCTTCGAATTCCACGCGGAAATGCATAGAGCGCTCTATGCCCAGCTCCGCCATCTCGCGGATAAGCGATTCGGCCTTCTTGTCGATAAGGGCCAGGTCGTTGTTGCTGAACTTCAATGTCGCGATGTAGCGGCGGCATTCTTCGTAGCGTTCCTGCTCGTACAGGATTATCGCCATGTGCATCTGCAGGTTCGTATCGTGAGGAGCGTCACACAGCAGCTCGCGGACGCCCTTCTCGGCGCAATTCCAGTCGGCCGCCTCCAGGCAACGCCCCGTTTCGGCTATCAGGGCCTCTCTTTTGTTAAATTTGTCCATTTCGGCCCAACTGGTCCGCACGGAACGGACCAGAAAAATAGCGGCAACCATTGCCAAAAAGATAACGATTAAATTTTTCATTCTTTAAGCCTGGACAGACCTAATTTATATATTTTTTTACAAATATGGGGATCAACCATGTCTAGCATTTACGATTACACAGATTATCGAGATATAATCAGGGACTTTTATCTCGAAAAGAAAAAATCCAACAACAAGTACTCCTACAGCGTACTTGGAATGGCTATCGGCCTCAACGCCAGCCATGTTTTCTGTGTTGTCGAAAAGAAGCGTAATCTCCCCGTCCGTTGCGTCCCTGCCATCAAGAAAATCCTCGGCCTCACCGGCCGTGCCGCCCAGTACTTTGACCTCCTCATAGCAGCTTCTAGAACCAAGTCCGAAAAAACAAAGACCGAAATCCTCGGAAAGGCGCTACTGCTCCGGGACGTGAAAAAGCATTACCTCAGTGACAAGGAACAGAAATATCTGAGCGACTGGTGGACGCCAGTCATCCGCGCCCTTATCGAAATCAACCAGGGGAAGCTCAACGCCAAGGACATTTCCGAAAAGCTGGAACCCTCCATAGGTGAAGAAAAGGTCCAGGAAAGCATCGACCTGCTCAAGGAGCTCGGGTTCATCCAGCCTCTGGGGAACGACCGCTACAAGCTCGCGGACGCCCATATCAACATCGCCGGAGAAGAAAGAGCCCAGGCAATCCGTCAATTCCAGGCAAATGTCATGCAAATCGGGGCCCGTTCCCTGAACATCATCCCCCCGTCCGACCGAGATATTTCTACACTTACTATGGCTGTAGACCAAAAGGGATTCGAGGATATAAAATCTATGATTCAGGAGTTCAGAAAAGAGGTCCAAATCCGCGTTGACAAATGCGGGAAGCCTTCTCGCGTGCTCCAGATGAACCTCGCCCTGTTCCCCGTCGCATTTAACAAGAAGAGCGCAAAGTAATGGCTATTTTCCCCAAAATATTCCTGATTGCGCCTTTTGCGATCCTCTGCGCGTGCTCCAGCTCGGATTCGGCCGGAAGTACGACGGAGACGGAGAACGCAATCGCACAGAACTCGGATGGGACACTTTCCATCCAGGTCTTTGCAGACGGAGTCAGGGCAAGCCGCATAGCCTACAAGGTCCTGCCAAGCTGGTATGTCGCCGATACGACCGGGAAAATCGCAAGCGACGACTACACCTACCAGGGCGAAGCCGACAGTACCGGCAAGATTTTGATTGAAAACCACCAGCAGGGCGCGTTTACCATCCAGATTGGCGAAGGAGACTCTTCCATCGCCTACCAGTACACCTTAAACCACCTTTCCGCAAAATTCGAAGTCGACAGCGCCGCCCTTACCGCCAACGGTTCCGTGAAGGGTTGGGTCAGCGTTCCCAGCAAGGCTCCGCACGCCTGGGTGCACCTGCCGGGCATCGGCAGGGTCGAAAAGACCGACGCACAGGGCAACTTCCTTATTGCGGGAGTCCCCACCGGCAACCTTGTCGTGAACGCCTGGGATACCAAGACCAAGGAATGCATCGCCCAGGCCGAGATTACCGTTACCGAGAAGGATACGCTGGATATCGGCCATGTGGACGCCCCCGACGAAGAAATTGTCAAGCGCTCCATGAGGATTTCGCCCAGCAACCTGATTTCCAGCTGGATGCGCACCATTACCGCGCCCTACGTGCTTACGTTGCGCCTGGATTCCACGAACTTCAACTTCTCCGAAGCAAACGAGGACGGCAGCGACATCCACCTGCGCTTCAGCAACGGCAAAGAAATTCCCATGCAGATCGACGTCTGGGACGCCAAGATCCAGAGCGCCGCCATCAACGTCCGCATCGAAAGCCTCAAGGATACCCTAGGGTACTGGATTCTCGAATGGGGAGAAATCTATGCGGAACCCCAAAAGCAGGCTGACGTGTGGGAGGGAATCAGCGACTCCCTCAGGTACGAGCTGAACTCTGTCGAAATTTTCCATTTCGATAGCCTGTCCGCCTACAGCGATGTGCCTTCGCCTATCCGGAAGCACTCTTGGTACATCCAGCTGCACGAAGTCGATCCCGTTGACGAAGATTCCGTCACGATAACGACAATGACCGCAACAGACTATCTGCAAAAAGACACCCAGGGACGTAGCGGATACGTAGCGCATTTCGAGTACGACGAGAAATACCCGAGCTTCGCAGTCATCGGGGCCCGTCTCAGCTACACATCGCTTGACTGGAGCCGCATGGACTCGCTCGTAGCATGGGTCCGCGGTGATGGAGAGATTGAAATCATCCTCGAGAACTTCTCTTTCGACAAGAACTACAAGGCCTCCTACAAGGCCGAGGCCAGTTCAAAGTGGCAGCGCATTGTCGTGCGTCCGCAAGATTTCAATACGGTCCTCAAGGACTATCACGGCTGGGACGAGACCAAGAACAAGATTACGCACTTCAGCCTGTTCGCCTACAACGGCTCCGAAATCTGGCTCGACAACGTAAGAGTCTACGGCATCAACCGCGACGATTTCAATTAATTTTTTTTGGCTAAAAAAAGGTGGCCGTTTGGGATTAGTTCCGCTGCTCTTGCAGCTGTCGAATTATGCCAACCCAAAACTCCATCGACAGCTGTCGTTGCCAAAACCCCAATTAACACTGGAACGTCGGCGGAACTTAATCCCAAAACGGCAATTATAACACTTCCAATCCTACATCCCTTGAACTAGAAATTATGTTTATTTTGGGGCGATTTCGAAGGAACCCCAAAAACTACCGTTTACAAAATGTCAAAAAGACGGTGCAGGACTCTTTGTCCCTCCACAGAATTAACTAACTTTACGCCCGAAAACAGGGGCGCACGCTTTTTTGCGCCATAAACGGAGATTTAACATGGGTTTCAAATGCGGTATTGTCGGCCTGCCGAACGTAGGCAAAAGCACCATTTTCAACGCAATTACCAACGCCGGAGCAGAAGCGGCCAACTACCCCTTCTGCACCATTGAGCCCAACGTGGGCATGGTGAGCGTCCCCGACAGCCGTCTTGACGAGCTCGTAAAGGTATACAACCCGAAATCCATCGTCCCCGCCGTCACGGAATTCGTCGATATCGCGGGCCTCGTGAAGGGCGCATCGCAGGGCGAAGGCCTGGGCAACCAGTTCCTGACCCATATCCGCGAATGCGAAGCCATCATGGAAGTCATCCGTTGCTTCGACGACGAGAACATCGTGCACGTGAGCGGTTCCGTAGACCCCGTCCGCGACGTGGAAGTCATCGAGATGGAACTGATGCTCAAGGACATCGACACCGTCGAGAAGCGCCTCGCCACCGAAGCCAAGGGTGCCCGTACCGGCAACGCCGAGGCCAAGGCCCGCCTGGCCGCCTGCGAGCTCCTGAAGAAGACCCTGGAAGAGGGCAAGGCCGCCCGCACCGTGATGAACGACAGCGACGAGATGGCCGCAATCCTCAAGGACCTCTGCCTGCTTACCGCCAAGCCCATTTTCTACTGTGCGAACGTCAAGGAAGACGATATCCTGACAGGGAACGCCTACGTGGACCAGCTGAAGGAGTACGCTTCCAAGAACGGCCACGAAGTCATCGTGATCAGCGGCAAGATCGAAGAAGAACTTTCGGCAATGGAGCCCGCCGACAAGGCCGAATTCCTGAAGGAACTCGGCATGACGGAATCGGGACTCGACGCCGTCGTGCGTAAGGGTTACGAGATTCTCGGTCTCCGCACGTTCTTTACCGCCGGCGAAAAGGAATGCCGCGCCTGGACGTTCAATGCCGGCTACAAGGCTCCACAATGCGCCGGCGTCATCCACACCGACTTCGAACGCGGATTCATCCGTGCCGAAACGCTCAGTTTCGAAGACTTCATGAAACACGGCAGCTGGAACGCCGCCAAGGAAGCAGGCCTTGTCCGCACCGAAGGCAAGGACTATGTCGTCCAGGACGGCGACATCATGTACTTCCTGTTCAATGTGTAAGGCTTAACAATGTGGAATGTGGGGTGTGGAATTAATCATTACACATTTCACGCTACATATAAAAAAACTCGCCCTATGGCGAGTTTTTTTACTTTTTCTTCGCAGCGCGTTTAGCACGTACTTCGTCTACAATCGGCCGCACGATGCAAGCCAGGTTCATCGCGGTCCCTATCAGGATTAGCGCACTGGCGCAATAAATTCCCGTACCAGGCTCCACCGAGAGCACGTTCATGCCCATCGCGCCACAGATGCGCCCCATCTGCGAGAGAAACGCCCACAAGGCAAACATGGACATCATGCCCAAAGCCAAAGACCCTAGCGAGGCGTAATAGCCGAAGGGCGCAATCAGCGCGAAAAAGGCTGCAAGTACCAGGGCGGCGACTATCCCGTACAGCACGTAGAACGGCTGGACCCTCGGAAAATCGGGCATGGTCTCCTTGAACTTGTCGATAGCCTTGGGGTTTCCCGCCTCCATCTTCTTGACATAACCGAGGGCGGGTTCCTTCAAAGTTTGTTCCAAATCAATGCCGTTCGCGATTTCGTAAAAAGTCGGTTCGGCAATGACACGTTCCGCGCACGAAACGTTAAACAACGGGAGAAGTAATCCAAGCAAAGCAAGCAAGTAAGGGGTTGCAACCAACCTCTGGAAGAACTTAAATCTGATGTCCACTTTTTATTCCTTGATCAGTTCGCGCGGATAGACGCAACGGAATCCAATTGTTTCGGACCAATAGCGGGGATCTTCGTCATCGCGGTTGGTCACATTCAAAAGTTTTTCTCCATCTTTCCAGGAACCGCCCTTGTAGACCTTGTTCGAGCCGAACATGGCGCCTGTCGGATTGGAAGGTTCCACCATGAAGGAGAACATGAAGTACCTGTCACGTGTCCATTCGGCGACGTTTCCGGACATGTCATGCAATCCCCAGGCATTGGCCTTCTTGGTACCCACAGGCTGCGGGCCGTAATCCGGGAACTTGGGTCCCAGATTGTAAGAGTTTCCGCGATACACGGCATAGGCACCCGGACTCGGAACGGAATCCTTGACCCAGATGGCACCTTCGACATTATCGGCAAGCGCGGCAAATTCCCACTGGGCTTCCGTCGGCAAGTCACCGCCGAACACCTGGCACACCGCACGGGCGTCGTCCCATGTAATGTTGTGGACCGGCTTGTTCGGGTGCTTGTACGTGGAGCGGTCGGCGATGCGCTTTGCGGAGTCAACCGTCTTCATGGTCTTTTCAAAAAGCTGCTGCGTCATTTCCGTCGTCATGATGGCGAACGGAGACATTTCCACCACATGTCCCTTATAGCGGAAAGAACCGGAATCAATGAGGGCGATTGAGCCGCGATCCTTGTCGCGGATGATGCGGGCAGAAGTTGCAAGGTTCTGAAGAGTCGGCATCTTGATATCGGCGGGAGCGGCCGTCGAAGAAGAAGACGCAACCGCTTCCGAGGACGACGACTTGACGTCCTTCGTCTTAAGCCATTCCTGCACCTCAGGTTCGTTGTAGATATACTCCGGCAAAATAAACTCGCCCTGGCCAGTGTAGACGTCTTCGCCAACGAGGAACTCGATACCGTCATAACGGTAGTGGTGGCGGCCGCTGACAACGCCGTCCTTGTAAATCCAGACCGGTTTGTTGTTGCGCAAGAACAGGCGAATCTTGAGAGCCGGATTCTTCTTGATAATCCAGGAATAGAGCGTATCTACGGGAAGTCCGCTAGCCACACCGGCCCAGGCGAAATCGACGCGGGAATGATCCGTCCCGAACGTCATCTTGAGCTTGCCCATCTCCTTCTTGGTCGCAGGCTTCTGTGCGGCAGAGTCCTTCTTGGCCAAAACGGCCTTCGCAGAATCGACGGATTCATCCACAGGGACTTCTACAAAGATCGGTTCGATTGCCGTAGGCATCATGGTACCGCGCAACGGCAGCGCTTCCAGGCTATCCAGCTTGTTGCGGAGAGCCTTGTTCAGGTAATTGACGTCGCCCACCTTCGATTCGCGCCACATCTTCTTGGCTTCGATTTTTTTCAAGTTGTAGCGCACCACATACTCGGCATAGTCCTTGTTGTCTTCTTTTACACCCAAGAAAGACGCCTTGACCATCTGCGGGTAAGTGCTTTCGAAAGCTTCGCTGTCCATGCCTTCGGTCGCCTTTTCCAGTTCCGCGACAAAACGGTCATGGATCTGTTCCGTCTTTTCGAGCGTTTCGGCCTTTTCAATTTCGTCCAGGGTAACCGTAACCGGCGGAGTCTTGGAGAAATCCTTCTCGATCTTGATGAATTTCGGCTTGAAAACGAGCGCAGAGCCTTCTTCCACGACACCCACGTCTACATAGGGCAGGCTATTGGGGGCAGAAAACACGTAAGCGTACACGCCCGGTCTCTTGGGGAAAAGCATTTTCGGTGCTTTGGCATAAGTTCTCTTCATCGAGGAAATTTCAATATTCTTCTCGCTGGTAGAGAACTTGACTGCGCCAGGGAGGGTCGTTTCGTTCAAAACCTGCCACTGGCCGTTCTTGACGAAATAGAGCTTGGGAACACGCGGAGAATAGATATAGTTACGGTCGAAATACAGGTCCGATTCGTCCTGGAAGGCCTTCATGTTCTTGGATCCGTAAAAACGCATCACGGCAACGTCCTCAACCTTCAGATAGTTCTTCTTCAGGCTGAACGCATGCAATTTCTTGAGATTCTCGACAACGAGATTTCCCGACACCCACTGGTATTCCTTCGGCCCAACCTTGTGGCGGAGGTAAATCCTGTTTTCCTGGAGGGGGAAAGTCATACCTTCCGATACAGCCGCACCATGATCCGCACGAATTGCCATGTCGGCAATGGGATCAACGACTGTTCCCGCTTTGAACTGCTTAGACGGAATCCTGAAATTCTTGTCGTTATCGGCCAAAGAAAGGGCCGGCAGCAAAAGCAACAACGGAAGCAAACGGGCTAAGAACATAACAGCTCCTGTTTTCTTTACTCAAAATTCTATAACAAAAGATAGTCTTTTTGTAAGATTTCAAGCCTATTTATGCCCCGTTTGCCCCCATTTCGAGCAAATATCCGCCCTTTTCGCCACCGACGGGCCCGAGTTCCACCTTCCAGTCGGCTAGGCGGATGATATCGGGATGGTGTTCGATGACGATGACGGTATCGCCGCGGGCCGAAAGGCGGCGTAGCTGATTCCAGAGCGTCTGGATATCCTTGAGATGAAGGCCAGTCGTAGGCTCATCGAGCAAGTAGACCATCTCGGTCGCGGGGCGCTTGGCAAGTTCCGCCGCCAGCTTGAGGCGCTGGGATTCGCCACCGCTGAGGGTGGTGACGGACTGGCCGAGTTTCACGTACGGGAGGCCCACATCGCGCAGGCATTCCAGCTTCGGGAGAATTTTCGGTTGGTCCTTGAAGAATTCGCAAGCTTCGGCCACACGCATGTCGAGTACGTCGGCGATGTTCTTGCCCTTGAAAGTGACGGTGAGCGTTTCCTGGTTGTAGCGCTTGCCGCCGCACACGTCGCAGACTTCCCACACGTCCGAAAGGAAGTGCATTTCGATGGCGACAGCACCGCGGCCCTCGCAGGCCTCGCAGCGGCCGCGGGCCAAGTTGTAACTGAAACGCCCGTAGTCGAAGCCTTTCAACTTGGCCTGCGGCAACTTGGCGAACAGCCTACGGATGTCGTCAAGTACGCCCGTGAAGCTCGCGGGCGTGCTGCGAGGAGTCCCTGAAATCGGGCTTTGGTCCACCAGCAACACTTCGCCGCTCTGCTTCTTGCGGCCGCGGGCCTGGAACTTCTTCTTAAGCCGCGGGTAGATTTCGTCCATGACCATGGAACTCTTGCCCGAACCCGACACGCCGCAGACCACGCTAATCGCGCCCTTCGGGAATTTTACAGACAAATTCTTCAAGTTGTTGTGCTTAAGTTTTTCGAACTCGTAGAATTCCGTAGAATCCGTGATGGGCCTTGCCGCAATCTCGTTCGCCATCGGGATGGTGTGCGTAAGGTACTTGACCGTCTCGCTGCGCGGGAACTGCTGTAAGGCGTAAGGTTTGGAAAGTTGTTCCGGAGAACCTTCGGCAACGACTTCACCGCCGAACTCGCCCGCCGCGGGGCCCATATCGATAATATGGTCCGCCGCCTGCATCATCTTCATGTCGTGTTCCACGACCACAAGCGTGTTACCCAAATCGCGCAGGCGGTAAAGCGTATCAAGGAGCATAGCGGTATCGCTTTCATGCAAGCCCACAGTGGGTTCATCGAGCACGTAGAGCACGCCTTCAAGGCCACTGCCGATCTGGCTTGCGAGGCGGATTCTCTGCGATTCACCGCCGGAGAGCGTGTCGCCCGCGCGGTCGAGGCCGATGTAGCCGAGGCCCACGCCCTTGAGGAAGTTGAGGCGCCCCACAATTTCACGGAGCAAGGGTTCGGCGACCGTCATCTTGCCATCGGCGTTCTTGTCGCCCTTGAAGTTGTCGCGCTTGAAATTCTCGTTGCTGAACCATTCGTAAGCCTGGGCGATGCTCATGTGGTTCACATCCATGATGTTCTTGCCACCGATGCGCACCGCAAGATATTCCGGCTTGAGGCGTTCGCCGTGGCAGTCCGGGCAGACATGGCCATCGTAATCATGACCGAGGCCAAGGCAAGTTTCGCAGGCACCCCAGTGCGTGTTGAAACTGAAGTGCTTCGGGTTCAATGCCGAATCCATGTACCAGCCGCAATCGGGGCAGCCCGGCTTTTCGGAGCATGCCAGGCGTCCGCCCTTCTCGTCTTCCACATACAGAATTCCATTGCCGTCTCGGTAACCGCGTTCAAAGGCTTCCACCAGGCGGGCGCGGTTTTCTTCCTTGACCACCACCGTATCGACGACAGCGAACAACTGCTTTTCGCGGGTCGGGATTTTCGGCAGCGGAAGATCCACCAGCTTATTGCCGAGGTAAACCTTGCGGTAGCCCTTTTCCGTGAGAATCTTGGATAGCTTCAGCACATCCTTGATTTCGAACGGGGCAAGCACCGTGACTTTCTTGTTCAAGTCACGATCGAAGGCATATTGCATCAGATCGCCCGCGCTGAACGAAGACACAGGCTTCCCGCATTTCAAGCAATGCGGGGTGCCGACCCTCGCCCAGAAAATGCGGAAGTAGTCATAGATTTCGGTGAGGGTCGCGACCGTACTGCGCGGGCTCTTGCTCGCACTCTTCTGGTCAATCGCAATCGCAGGAGCCAAGCCCGAAATGGAATCGATGCTCCCGTGATCTGGGCGGCCGAGGAAGCGACGAGCGTAAGTGCTCAAGGTTTCCACAAAGCGGCGCTGGCCTTCGCTAAAAAGCGTATGGAACGCAAGGCTCGACTTGCCGGAACCCGAAACGCCGGTGACCACCGTAAGCTTGTGGCGCGGAATCGTCACGTCAATGTTCTTGAGGTTATGCTTGCGGGCGCCATGCACCTCGATATCCAGCGACAAGTCTTCGCCGCCCTTGAGCGTGCGGTCAAAATGCCGATTTTCGCCGTGCTTTTTCGCAAGCACCGGCGCCAAGTAACGCCCCGTCTCGGACTTCTTGCTCTTCGCAATCTGTTCCGGCGTACCCGTCGCAATCACGCGACCGCCGTGAATACCCGCATCCGGGCCCAAGTCGATAATCCAGTCGGCGCACTTGATCACGTCCAGGTTGTGTTCGATAATCACGACGCTGTTGCCGAGGCTGCGCAGGCGATTCAAGCAATCCATGAGCTTGCGGATATCTTCAAAGTGCAGGCCCGTCGTCGGTTCGTCGAGCAGGTAAAGCGTCTTTCCCGTACCCGGGCGGCGCAGTTCAGAAGCAATTTTAATGCGCTGCGCCTCTCCCCCGCTGAGCGTTGTCGAAGGCTGGCCCAAAGTGAGGTAGCCGAGGCCCACTTCCACGAGCAAGTTCAGCGGTTCAGCAATCTTCGGGATGTCCTTGAAAAATTCCGCCGCATCGGCAATGCTCATGTCGAGAATTTCGGAGACATTCTTGCCCTTGAAATACACTTCGCGGGTTGCATCGTTAAAGCGCTTGCCGCCGCAAACTTCGCAAGTCACCTGCACGCTCGGCAAAATGTGCATGTCCACAATTTTCACGCCAGCGCCTTCGCAGGCATCGCAACGGCCGCCCTTCACGTTGAAGCTGA
>NZ_DGUN01000010.1 GCF_002395745.1 Fibrobacter sp. UBA4309 | reverse complement strand
TTTTTGGGGTCGGTTCACTCCTAGGGGCTCTGCCCCTAAAACCCCGACCGCAATCATCCTGTCGCACATCTGTCATCCTGAGTGGAACGATATACGAAACTAGGCAATTTATTGCCTTAGTTGAGTTAAGCTCTATGAGCTATGATCCAGAACCGCTTCATCTGTCATCCTGAGCGGAGTGCGAAGCACGAAGTCGAAGGATCTAGGACCGCTTCTTGGAAATTAGTTTGCTTCGAGAGGCATTTCGCACGCTCGCACATTCACTTCGTTCGAGTGCTCTCTTTGCGAAACGCCCCCTCTCCGCAAAGAATCACGAGAGGGGCTCCGTTATGTAATGTTACCGCTAGGTACGTGTTAAGAGCGGTAACTGCTCCGCCCTTGTGGCTGTTAGACACTGCGGGCTTCACGAAAATCGGGTTTAGTAAGGACTGCTAGGAACGTCTTGGCGCGGGATTAGTAATCCTTCACGCAACGGATGGAAAAGGCTTGTTTTTTATCCCCTTCCGATGAACGATCAAAAGAATTTGAACGAACCGCTGCATAAACCGCCCAGCCTCCTTTATCGGAATGCTGCTGCGGCTTCCAAAACAGAGCCGATTTTGCAATTACTTTAAAAACTTCATCTTGATTGGACCAATACCCGGCAGGCAATATAGACATCCCATATTCATTTTCACTACCGAAACGGGCGACCTTTGAGCCCATTTTATAAGTCAAGAAAGAACTTCCGCCACTTGTTTCAGCCAAAATGACCCATATATCCTCATTCATTATATGCCACCCCTCTGGGCATATTCCCTGATGTTGGAGAAAATAGGGATCTCCGTCAAATTTTTCATTTTTATTGCTATAATCGAATTTATTCGGGCATTTCTCTGAAGCAATGGAGACGCTGTCGCATACAGCGGGGAAACCCATCGCATTACTCCAAGTATAAAGGCCTCCCCAGCCATTCTCGCAGTACCAGGAATCATCATCATAGCAATACTTGGCCCCATTCTCTTGCACAGTACCGCCCGAAACCTTCTCACCATAATTCAAATTCTCAGCAAAAATGGTAACAGAATCAACTCCACGCATGTGGTATTTATAGTCAATCGTAATAGTTTTATATTTCTGTCCATCGCGCGGGTCAGTGAATTCTCCGTACTCCACGTCCGGATTGAACTGTTCCGTCATGTCATAATAGCGGCTGCTACTAGACCTATTTGCATTCTCCATGGAATCAAGATTAAGCCATTGCCCTCCATGGCAAATCATTTGATGATCGGTCCCAATCCAATAAGTTTCCCCCTCACAGTCTTCCGTACATTCAGCTAAGCACTGATACTTTTTAGACAAGGAGCTGGAAGACTCCCCCGCACTACTCGATGCGCTCGTATTCTTGCCGGAACTTGAAGATTTTGCGCTGCTGCCACCAGCCGACGAATTTACGCTGGAACTCGACTTCACAGAACTACTTGACTTGGCAGAAGACTTTCCTCCCGTAGAAGACTTCACGGAGCTGCCAGAAGAGTTATCGCCACTCGAGGCGGGTGCATCATCCGAAGAGATATCCCCGACTATATCGGGAGTGACAGACGAAGAGGAATCGTCATCGCCACAAGCAATTATAAAGGCAAATGCCGCTCCAACTACAAACAACTTTGCAAAATGCACGTTTTTACTCCTAGTCATTTATCCAAAATATAACCAAAATCCACCACATCCCGAAGACGTTTGGCTACGCCTTCATCAAACTGGCGAAATCAAGGCCGTGCTCCCGAGCGTAGGCGAGGAAATCCTTTTCCTCTTGCGTAACACGCATCTGGATGGTCATCGGCTTGGAAAATTTGGGCTTCCTGCCTGCATTTTCCCTAGCACCGCCGTGGCCGAATTCTTTTTCGTAGGCTGTCAGGCCGGAGGCTTTCCGGTAAGCCTTCTCTGTTATGATTTTCTCGCCTTTGCAGACTTCCGACTTGAGCTTCTTGAAGACATAACCTTCGGAATCCTTGACATAGACGTACGACATCGTTATATCTCCTTCAGCCGCATCTTGGCCAATTTGATAGGTATAATATACCCTAAAATTTTGAAAATGTCAACGTTTTCAAGAAACGTTGGCATGAAAAGGGAATGCCTTTACCTATAAAACGGAAAAATGAGGTGAAATGTGCCAAATTGGCACTTTTTTTATTTACCGGATTTCAAATTGCGGTTCGTTTTCCGCAAGCGATACGGCGAGCGTCATCTTTTGCTTGCCGAGGGTTCTCGTGACGGTAAAGTTTTCGCCGTCGCAGGCGATTTCCATCTTGCCGTCGCGGAGGACGGGATTGCCGTTGCGCATGGCGGTGAGTTCCTTCACCAGCGCGTACACGGGTTCCTTCTGCATTTCGGGCAGTTTGTCCCAGGGGACGCTCCGGCGGTTGTCGGGATCCTTGCCGCCGAGCATTCCGAGTTCCTCGCCGTAGTAAACGCAGGGCGCGCCCGGCATAAAGAACATCAACGTGAGCGCGAACTTGATACGTTCCCAGCTGGTGCAGGGCTGCGACTTGAGTCGCGTGGTGTCGTGACTCCCCAGCAGGTTCATGGGCATGTCGCCGCGGCCTTCGGGGAATGCCGCCTGCAGCCGCTTGCAGAATTCCTCCGTCGAAATCGCGTTCTCGTCAAAGAGGTACTGCATCACGGCTTTGCGGAACACATAGTTCATCACGCCGTCGAACTGGTCGCCCTGTAGCCAGCGTTCCGGTGCATCCCAGATTTCGCCCACGATGTAGGCATCCGGATTCACCGCCTTTACGCGGCGCCGGAATTCCTGCCAAAAACTGTCGTCGTCGATTTCGTTCGGCACGTCGAGGCGCCAGCCGTCTATGCCGCGCCTGGTCCAGTATTCGGCCACGCTGAACAGGTATTCCCGAACGTCCGCGCAGTCGGTATTGAACTTGGGGAGTGCAGGGAAATTCCACCAGCATTCGTAATTCGGCTTGCCGGAATAGGCGTTGAGCGGCCAGCCCTTCACGTGGAACCAGTCCACATACGGGGAGTTCGGCCCGAGTTCCATGAGGCTGTTGAACTGGAAGAATCCGCGCGAGCAGTGGTTGAACACGCCGTCCAGTATAATGCGCATTCCGAGCTTGTGCACCTTTTTCACGAGGCGGTCAAAATCCTCCAAAGTGCCGAGCACCGGGTCAATTTCAAAATAGTCCACCGTATGGTAGCGGTGGTTGGAATTGCTCTTGAAAATCGGGCACAGGTAAATCGCGTTCACCCCGAGGCCCTTGATGTATTCCAGCTTGTCCTCGATACCCGCGAGGTTCCCGCCGAACATGTTCTCGCGAGTGGGCTTGGTGCCCCACGGCACGAACTTGCCTACGGCATGGTAACGCTCCGAACGGCAGAACCGGTCGGGGAATATCTGGTAGAAGATAGCGTCTTTTGTCCAAGCGGGAGAGTACATAGGCGGTAACGAGCGCGGGCCTTACGGCCCTTTGGGGTATAAGGGGAGCGAGTTCAAACCCTCTATATTTTCCACATGGGGCGGCGCTTGCGCACGTCCACCAGCTTGCGGATTTCGGTGCTCAGGCTCTTGTTCTCGAGCAGCGCTTCCACAGTACAAGGCAGGCGGTAGGTCCAGTTCTTGCCGCCGACGGTGCCGGGTACGTTCACGCGCTCCTCTTCGGCAGGAATCTCGGACAGCGTCGAAGACAGGCCGAAGTAGTCCTGCACGGGCAAGATGCAAAACAGGCTGTTGCTGCTGAACACGTGCGCGAGGATGCTGCGGATGGTGGGCGGCGTCAGTTCTTCGGGCGCCTGGCCAGCCAGGTGGGCGTGACCCCAGTACAGGTTCTTGTCGAAATCCGGTTCCTTCCAGAGTCCGCGCAGGCTCGAGGTGTCGTGGCAGCTCGTGGTGCACACGGAAAGCCTCGGGTATTCCTCCATGTCGTAGTACGGGGAATACGGGGCATCCCAGTTGCGTGCCCAGCGCTCGATGCGCAGCGAAAGGATATTCAGTTTCTTGAGAACGGCGGGGACGCAGTGCGGCACGGCGCCAAGGTCTTCGGCACACACGAGCATGTCCGTTTCCTTGGAAAGTACGCTCAACAGCTTGGTCGCATTCTGCTCCCAAAGGCCTTCCTGCGAGCTTTCGTTCTGGTGGATGATATCACGAAGCTTCTGCTGTTCGTTTTCGGGGAGCGTAAACAGGACCGGCTGGTTGTACCAGTACCAGAACGGATAATAGGTATTCTCGTCTCCGCTCGGGATGAAAATGCGGTTCCAGTAGACCTTGAGAAGCGCGTCCTTGACCTGTTGCGGTTCATCGAGCGAAGTGATGGCCTTCTCGGAGTAGAATTCCGGCTTGATGACGAACCGTGAGGATTCGTTCGGCAGGCTCTCGAAATAGACCGACACCATGTTCTCCGTTTCGTTACCGAAAAACTCCCTGAGCTGGTCTACGGAATAGTTGGGCCTGCGCAGGTATTCGAGCGTCTCGTCGCAGAAACCGGAAGCATGCAGCATATCGCGGGTCAGCGGCACGCACGGGTTGAAACGGCCCAGGATGCCCGTAACCTCGCGTTCCGGGATACTCCAGATACGGAAAAATCCGAGCACGTGGTCGATGCGGTAGGCATGGTAGAACTTGCTCGCCTGGTGCAGGCGCATTTTCCACCAGGCAAAGCCGTCCTTCTCGAGATTGTCCCAGCGGTAGGTCGGGAAACCCCAGTTCTGGCCGCTGTAGCTGAACATGTCGGGCGGGGCGCCGGCACGGTCGGCCATGGAGAAGTAGTTACGGTTCGCCCAGGCATCGGCGCTGTCCTCGTTGATAAGGATAGGGATGTCGCCCTTGATATGGATTCCCATCTTGGAAACTTCGATTACCGCGGCAGTAAACTGCATCTCGGCGACCCATTGCATCCACGCATGGTAAAGGGCGTCCTTGAGATACTTGGTCCAGAGTTTTTCGATATCCTTTTCGGACGGATCACGATAGCTTTTCCAATCCTTCCAGCTGGATTCCCCGTTGCGGGCCTTCAATATGCAATAGACGCAATAGGGCTTGGCCCACGGGTTCTGATCGATCCACGTCGTCAGCGTCCCGTCCTTCTTGAGCATGTCGTAACGAATATCAAATATTTTCCGCAACATCTGGCGTTTCCAGGTAGAGACCTTGTAATAGTCTATGGTCCCCTGGGATTCAAAGGTTTCCTTGGCCTTCTCGATTTCGTCTTCGAATTCGCTGGAACCCTCGATTGCCTGGATGTTGATAAAAATCGGGTTCAGGGCAAAGGCGCTCCTGGCGCTGTAGGGACTCGCCTCGGAACCGGTATCGTTCACCGGCAAAAGCTGGATGATGTTGAAATCGCAAATTTCGCACCAACGGGCAAAGGGAATCAGGTCGAGGAATTCACCGATACCAACACTGGCTTTGCTTTTAAGGCTGAAAAGGGGAACGGCTACGCCGCTCTGGAAAAAAGAAATGTCACCATAACGCATACGTTAAATATAGTAAACAAAAAATTTTTATACTTAAACGCATGAGCTACGAATGCAGGCATTTACGCGGCACCTTCTGCGACAAGCGCAAGAAGGAATGCGACCCCGGCGAGCCGGGATGCGTCCTCAGGGGGCGCGTTTCGTTCCCGTTGAAGGATTTTCAGAAAAAAGAGGGCCCGAAGCGGAAAAAACCGTAGTGCCCCGGCAGCCGACTAGATGAGCCTCAGGATTTCCTGGGTGGTCTGCTCGGCGAAGCTGTTGTCCTGCACAAAGCGGCGGACTTCGGTCGGGTTGATTCGGGCATATTCCGAAAGGGCGCGGCCGATGCCGTTGCGTATATAATAGTCATCGTCCTTGGCACAGGTCAGGCAGAACTGACGCAGAAGCTGCCAGTCAGTATGGTCCTTGTACTGGATCTGGAAGATGATGGCGCTGCGGCGAACCCAGATGTTCGGGTCACGGATCCACGCGGCAATCTTGGAACGCAGGGCAGGAAGTCTCCAGGCGAGATCGCCAAGAATACATGCGGCCAGTGTATCAACCGTATCACGCCATGCGCGGGTCTTGATGAGCTTCTTCAAGAAATTGAGGTGCTGGCCGCCAAGGAGGTCCTTGTGACGGAACAGGTAGTCACACGCCGCGTACTGGATTTCGCGATACGGGACCGCCCACATATCTTCCACTCTCGCAACGAGTTCCTCGTCGTCCTTTGGCGGGTACTTGTCAAAAATCGGGTAGGTTACTTCGCGACGGGGAACAAGCCGGATTCCGAGGAAGTCGAATTGTTCACGGGCCTTCTTGGACAACTCGTGCGCTTCTTCTTGATTGGAGATCGCACGAAGAGCGAGCAGAATTTCTTGAGTAAACCGTAACATTGTATTCCAAAAATAGTCCAGAAACAATTTAATTTCTAGGCCTTGACAAGCATTTTTTTTAATTTTTTTTTGCCGAAGGCCATTTTTTTTGCAAAAAAAGTGCAAAAAAAGCCTTGACAAGCCACTTTTTTCAATTTTTTTTTGCATTCCGGGCCTTCACAAGGCAGCCTTCCGGAAAAAAAGAAGACCTTCCCGAGGGAAGGTCTTCCGAGAGGCAACGATCAGACTCGAACTGATGAATAAGGCTTTTGCAGAGCCGCCCCTTACCAACTTGGGTACGTCGCCAATTTGGCGCTAATATAGGTAAAGAAAGACGTTTTGCCAAGGGGGAACTGGCAAAAAAAACTAAATTTGCGCAATGCTCGGGGATTTCAAGCTCAGATTCGCCTCTTTTTTGGCAACGCTGTGGATACGCAGCCTGCGGATACGTTTCTCGGCTCCTCCCGAATACTGCCCCGGCATTATCGGAATCTGGCACAGGGACCTCCTGGCCAACGCCGCCGCGTTCAGGGGCAAGGGCGTCCACGCGCTCATCTCGGAATCTTCCGACGGCGAAATCTTCGCCCGCATCACCGAAAAACTTGGATACAAACTAAGCCGAGGTTCCGACACGAAGGGCGCCACAAACGTACGCCACCTGCTCCATACGCTCCAGAACGGCGGTTTCGTAGCCATGGCGCTTGACGGGCCGCGCGGTCCAGCATTGCAAGTCAAACCGGGATCCCTCTGGCTTTCGCAAAAATCCGGCACGCCGCTCTGGCTTGTCGACGTAAAGTACGGGAAGCACCTGACGCTGAAAACATGGGACAAGTTCATCATTCCCTTCCCCATGACATCGATTGACATCCGAATTAACTATTTTATAGAGAAAAAAGAAAAGGATACACGCCGTGATAACATTACCCCCTAAATTTGTCGCATTCGACCTGGAAACCACAGGCCTCAACAACGCAAAAGACGAAATCATCGAAATCGGCGCAGTAAAATTCACTGTCGAGACCAAGGCGGGCCGCGTAGTGCCCAAGCCCATCTCGGAATTCGAGACTTTCGCCAAGCCGAACATGCTGATTCCCGCCGAAGCGAGCAGCGTGAACCACATTACCGATGCCATGGTCGAAAACGCGCCACCCGTTGGCGAATGCCTCAAGAAGTTCACCGCATTCTGCGGCCAGGGGGCCATCCTCCTCGCCCACAACGCGAACTTCGACGCCGGCTTCCTGCGCGTCGCCTACGCCAAGAACCCGCAGCTCATCCCCGGCAACCCGGTGATAGACAGCCTCGTCATGGCACGCACGATCTTGCCCGAGCTCGAGAACCACAAGCTGGGCTACATGGCAGGACTGTTCATGAAACGCGCGGAGTTCGCCATGAAGATCGACCCCGCCAAGATGCACCGCGCCGTCTACGACTGCGAAATGCTCATGGAAGTGTTCGTCGCCCTCCTCCGCCGCCGCTTCAAGGAAAAGGACTGGGAAATGGCGAACATCATGGCCAACATGGCCAAGTACAAGGGCGTGCCGCAGTTTATCAATAAGTAGGCTGTAGGTAGTAGGAAGTAGGCAGCGGGTAGTGGGGAGGCGCGTTGCCTATAGATACACAAAATACCGCCAGGGATAGCCTTGGCGGTTAAATTTTGCTCTAGAAACGGGAATTAGATTCCGAGTTCCTGGACGACGGCTTCGATGCCGACCTTATTGATCGTGCGGAGACCGGCAGCGCTAACGCGGAGCGTCACCCAGCGGTCTTCTTCGGGGATGTAGAAGCGCTTCTTCTGGAGGTTGGGAAGCTGCTTCATCAACTTCTTGCGGTTGGAGTGGGAAACCATGTTGCCCACGAGGCCGGCCTTACCGGTAACTTCACAAATGCGGCTCATAATAAAACTCCGTTGTTTTTTACGGACTGCAATTTTAGCTAAATCTTTGCGACCTGTCAAGGCTAAAGTTTAGTCCTGAAGTGCCTTTGGCAGGTTAAATTTCGTATTTTCGACCAATTTTACAAGATTTTCGACTTCCAGGCCCGGGAATTTGCCCTTCAGCCATTCCACGACTCCCTGGACCAGCACCTCGGGAGCGCTGGCGCCGCTGGACAGACCTACCGTGTCGATGCCCTCGAACCAGGCCGGGTCGAGGTCGTTCACGTCGTCGATGAGGTGGCTCTTGATGCCCTGCTCCAGCCCCAGCTCCATAAGACGGGAGGAATTCGAGGAGTTCTTGGCACCCACGACCAGCAGCATGTCGACATGGGCGCACAGTTCGAGCACCGCGGACTGGCGGTTCCCGGTGGCGTAGCAGAGGTCGCCGGCATCCGGACCGATGATGTTCGGGAAACGGGACTTGAGAGCCTCGATAATCTTGCGGGTCTCGGCGACGGAAAGCGTCGTCTGGGTGATATAGGCCAGATCCTTGCCTTCGGGGACCTTGACTGCCGCGACGTCAGCTTCGTTCCGGATGAGCGTGATGGCGCCTTCCGGGAGCTGTCCCAAAGTACCGACCACCTCGGCGTGGCCGGCATGACCGATAAGGATGATATGGCGGCCGGCATTGTAATGGCGCTTGGCGCTGTAGTGGACCTTGAGCACCAGCGGGCAGCTGGCGTCGAGCACCTGCAGGTGGCGGGCTTCCGCATCGGCGTAGATATGCTCTGCGACCCCGTGGGCCGAGAATATGACGACCGACCCTTCGGGGACTTCGTCAATTTCGTCCACAAACAGCACGCCCTTCTCCTTGAGGGTGTCGACGACGAACTTGTTGTGGACTATTTCGTGGCGTACGTAGATAGGCGGACCGAATTTTTCGAGGGCCTTTTCGACTACGTGGATGGCGCGGTCGACTCCGGCACAAAAACCACGCGGCGTTGCAAGGATCAACTTTTTCATGGGGAAAGAACCCTATTGGCGTTGTTCGACCAAGTTCTCGATGAACTTGACGAGATGTTCATAGGAATCGGAAACTTTGGTGCGTTCGTTCGCGAGGAACGTGCTCACGATGCGCGGATCGGGCAGATTCCTCTTGGCATAGCCGGCAGTGGACTGCAGCTGGGCGATGACGCCTGCGTTCACGAGGCTCGCGACGGCTTCTTTCTGGCCCGCGGCAAACGGGCCGACGCAAGTGGCGACACCCATCTGGAGCGGTTCCCAGAAATCGTGGACGCCCAGACCGCGGCAGAACGAACCGCCGACAATCGCGGTACGGGAAACAGCAAAGACATCCTTGGTAAGCCCGAAACGGTTGACAATGGAAACCGCCCCCTTCTGCACCAGAGGCCATTCCACGACAGTCAGTTCCTGCTCGCTGAGTGCATTGCGAAAGGCGTTCACCTCGTTCAGGCGGCGCGGGATAAGGACCACCGATTCCTGGCGCTTGATAGAAGAGACGACCATGCGGCAGAGGCTCGCCCATTCGGCCATGTGCATCGAGACGAATACCGTATCGACAGAGGGATTTTCAGGAGCACTCACGCTCTTGCCCGAACGCACCCACGGAAGGATTTTCCAGTCGCCACCGATCATCATCTGGTCGATGTTCGCCCTGGACGCCACGTTCAGGAACCGCGAGAGGTCCCCGCCCGTCTGCATGCTGGCAAAGCCCACGCAAGAGAAATCCACGCCCGGGAAAGACCTGCGGTAGCGCCCGGAAACGACGGCGACAGAGGGCCTTTTCGAAAACCGTCTCATGCTAGACAGGTATCCCGGCCAGAATTCGTTTTCGCCGAGAATCAGCCCGACAGGCTTCACCTTCGAGATAAAGCTACGCATGGTGGACGGGGCGTCGGCAGGGGCGATGCAGGCGGAGATGCCCTCCCCCGCTTCCTTGAGGAACTTGAGGACTTCCGTCTTCTGGGTCGTAATCAAAATCTTGGGGCAATTCTCGACATCTTCTTGCAGGAACCTGGCAAGGTTCAGGAGCATGCGGCATTCACCGAGGCTTGCGCCATGGAGCCACAGGAACGGACCTTCGGGCCAGGGACCGTTCAGACGGTCGCTAATGGCAAAACGGGATTCCACCACGGGGACCTTCGCGGCCGCCTTGGCCACGGAACCCAACGCAAAACGGGCTATATCCAGAGGCTTAAACATAATCGCAATACCCTCGCCTATATCGGGCCAAACTTAATCAATACCAGGACTAAATTATAAAACAAAACCCATGCCCATGTAGAGCGGTCTGCACAAAAAGCCCGAAAAAACGAGTTCTCCGGAGGGACTGCCGCATCGCCGCACCGGCACGCCCTGCGCTTGCGGCATACCGCCACGATATTCCACGGGACAAAAGGCGACCGAGCCGCCCAATTGCGCCAAGCCTCCCCGAATTTCGCTTCCAGGAACGAATCCTCGGCACGGGCAAGGAAGATTTCGAACAGGAGCACGGCCAAAACGAACGGAACGGCGACAAGGGAAAAACCCAGATGGAAAAGAATGGCGGAAAAGGCGACCGAAGTATTCGAAAGGTACAGCGGATGCCTCATATACGCGTAAGGGCCGCCGGTAACAAGAGAATCGGCTTCGCGCTTTTGCCCGCGCGTGTGGTCGCCTATGTACTGCCGCGTCTTGACTCGGAGCAGGATTCCCGCCAAGAGCAAGACGCAGGCCGTCACCCACGCCGGCACGGAATCCGCAGAGAGCGGGCTTGCCGGGAACGCGAGCAGCGCCAGCGCCAGGACGCCTAAGACATAGCCGCGAAAGCGGTAAAGGATTCCGCTAACAGCACCCATCATCGATGACCATGACGTTGAACAGGCTTTCTGTTTCGGGACTCAGCGCGTCGTGGCTGGCAACGACAACCCATTTGTCCAGAGCCTTTGCCGCCTTGAGGAACGCGCGAAGGAGCGGTTCGCGGTCGGCGAGCGCCACCGCGGCGAACGGCTCGTCGAGCAGGATCGCCGCGGCCTTGCTTGCAAGGGCCCAGGTGAGGGCCACCTTGGCGCGCTCGCCGCCAGAATGTCCCTCTTTCGCAAGCAGTTTCTTCACGTTCGCCAGATCCATGAATTCCTGGACCTCCGGAGCGACTCCTTCGGCAAGCAGCCTCTGCAACATAGGGAGCGGCGGGAGCTCCAGGTCCTGCGCCATGAAGAAAATACCGCGGCTGCGGGCCTTTTCCATATGGACCATCTCGCCGGAATCCCATTCCTCGAGACGGGCGACAAGCCGCAGCAAGGTCGTCTTGCCAGCGCCGTTCCTGCCGCGCAGCAGCACGGGAGTATCGCCCTGGAACCGGGCGCTGAAATGGTTGAAAACATGACGCCCCGAAGCCTCGTAGCCGAACTCCGCATCTTCGATAGACAGCGTATCGCCGCCGGCAGGGAAACTTCCCCCCTTCCGCGGCAACTTGCCGAAACGCATCAGAATGTTGTACGCACTCACGGCGGAGCGGAACTGCGGCAAGATACGTGCGCATTCCTTGACCGGCTTGTAACACAGGAGCACGGCGGAACAGAACATCACGAGTCCGGTCGCATCCATCCATCCGCGGCCGATAAGGAGCGCGCAAAAAGCGAGGACCAAAACCATAGACAGAACGGAAATCGCCTCCATCACGAACGAAAGGCCGTTCTTGCGGACGCTGGCCTTGAGCCCACGCGAACTCAGCGAACGCGTCTCGCTGCGAAGATTCCCCGTAATGGCGGAACGTTCCGACAAACCGCTCCAGCTGCGGTAGAGCCTACGCGCCCGGGCAAGCTCGGCGCGGAATCTCGACCTCGAAAGCTGCAGGGATTCCTCTTCGCTCCCCATGGAATGCAAACGGCGCTGCACGAAGGCCACGACAGGCACGATAACGACAAACAGGAACAAGGTAAGCGGCCAAGAAATATAGAGGAGGACCGGGAAAAAGATGGCGAGCTGCAAGACGGCCTGCACCGCCTGGAAAAAGACAGAACCGTTGCCCTGGAGGACCAGCGTAGCGTCGTAGGCAGCCTCCACCCGGGCATCGCCCTCGGGGGAATGGAAAAGCCTGGGAGAAAGGTTACGGAGCGTGTAGAGGAACCAGTTCGTGACATTGGCTCCGGTATCGAACAGGAAGGACTCGGAAGAACGCGTCTTCATCACGAGGAAAAGCAGCCTGAGCGCCGTGAGCAGGACCATGACCGCGAGCCACTCAGGGATAGTAAATACCGAATCGCCCTGCAGCAAGTCCATGAACGCGCGAATACCCCAAAGAAGTCCAGCATCGGCGAGGCTAGCCATGAGCGCGAGGGGCAAAAAGCACAAAATCCCGACTAAAAGGGAGTTTTTTAACCATTTTTCAATGTTCACCGGTGAAAAAATAAAAAAATGTCGTATGGCCCCCTTTACAAAACGCCGCGATTAACTATATTTGGCCCTACATAAGACGCCCCTATCGTCTAGTGGCCCAGGACTCGGGATTTTCATTCCCGCAACAGCGGTTCGAAACCGCTTGGGGGTACGAAAGAGAGCTAACCGTTGGTTAGCTCTCTTTTTGTTTACTTCCAACCCTAACAAGTACGAAAAGGACTCGCGAAAGCGGGTCCTCTTTTGCTTTCAAACAAAAAGCCGTGGCCTGACGACCACGGTTTTTAATTTGTCTGTAACCCACGCGGTACCCGGCCCGAATTTTCGAGCGGAACCTGCACGGGAGCAAATTACTTGAGCGTGCTGACCTGCACGTCCCAGCTCTGGTTGCCAAGGGCGATGCGGTAGGTGCTCGTTGCACCGGCCTTCATGTTCTTGGTGTCCACGGCCGGAGCGGCGTTCGGGTCCTTCTTCGGCACGCCGATGTGGCGGTTGCCCTTGAGGAACTCGATACCCTTGTTGCCGGCCTTCGTCTGGAGGCAGCCCGTGATGAAGATGGTCTCGTCGGTAACCGGCAGGCCATTTTCTTCGAGGAGCTTCTTCGCAGCCGGGATGCCCGGTTCGAGGATTTCTTCGGCGCACTGGATGCCCGGGTAGGCTTCCTTGAACGGCTTCATGTTGAACTGGTCGGCAGCAATCTTCACGAGCTCCGGATCCGGTTCGCACGGGGTCTTGCCCTGGTAGCCGAGGAGCATCTTGCCGTAGCCTTCCGTCATCTTGAACCACGTACCGCGGCCTGCGGCCTGGTTCAGGGTGTTCATGTAGGCCTGCTGGAAGTAGAACTGGGAAACCGGCGTCACAGAAGAGGCAAAGCCACCGCGGCGGACGCATTCACTCATGTTCTCGATAACCTTCGGGAACAGGTGGAACGTCTTGGTTTCGCGCATCATGAGGGTGTTGGCGGTAAGAGCGCCACCCGGCATGGGGCTGAAGATCACGTCGGTCGTAATCTGGCGTGCTTCGGGCGGGAAGTTGTAGTCCTTGAGGCATTCCACAGCGACGTTGTTGGCTTCCATGAGTTCCGGAATGTGATCGTCGACGATGCTGTCTTCACCGAGGGCGAGCTTGTATTCCGTACCCTTGAGGGCGTGGAACATGGAGAACAGGTCGGGCTGAGCCGTACCGCCGGAAAGCGGCTTGCGGCCGAGGTCGACGCCGTCGGCGCCACCTTCGATAGCGGCCTTGTACTGGGCCACACCGGTACCGCAGGTGTCATGGCTGTGGATGCGGAGTTCAACCTTGTCGCCGAGGAGCTTACGAGCGCGCTTGAAGGTCTCGTACACCTTGGTCGGGTTCGTGGTACCGGAAGCGTCCTTGAAGCAGACGGAAGCGAACGGAACGCCCGCGTCCAGGATGTTGCGGAGGATGCGTTCGTAGAATTCCGGGTTGTGGGCGGCGTTGAGGTCGCATCCCGGAGGAAGTTCCATCATGGTGACGACGACTTCGTGTTCCAGACCGGCGTCGGTGATGCACTTGCCGGAGTAGATGAGGTTGTTCACGTCGTTGAGGGCGTCAAAGTTACGGATGCGGGTCATGCCGTGCTTCTTGAACATGTCGGCATGGAGCTTGATCATGTCGCGCGGCTGCGGGGCGAGGGCCACCACGTTGATACCGCGGGCGAGGGTCTGCAGGCGGACGTTCGGGCCCACGACGCGACGGAATTCGTCCATCATGTCGAAGGCGTCTTCGCCGCAGTTCTGGTAAAGGGCCTGGAAACGGGCGCCACCACCAGCTTCAAAGTGGGTGATGCCGGCCTTGCAGGCAGCTTCGACGGCGGGCATGAAGTCCTTCGCGAAGACACGGGCACCGAAAATAGACTGGAAACCATCGCGGAACGAGGTATCCTGGAACTTGATCTTTTTCATAGTGTTTCCTTGTGGGATAAATCCCTTGTTTTACTGTACAATAAAATACGGGGGTAAAGATAGCAAAAGGCGAATGCCGCGACGAAGCAACTTGCTGTTGAAGGTCGTGCCTTTCCTGATTTTCGCGGGGATTTTCGACCGGAGCGGGTATATAGAAGACGCCCGCTCAATGAGCGGGCGTGATTATAAGGGCTAGGGTCGGGATTACTTCACCACAATATTCACGAGCTTGCCGGGGACGACCCCGGAACAAGTCCGGGGCAGGCTCAATATTACGCCGGCTTGACGACGATGTTGACCAACTTACCCGGCACAACAATCGACTTGACAACCTGCATGCCCTTGGTAAACTCCTTCACTCGTTCGTTGTCAAGAGCGAGCTTTTCGAGGGCGGCCTTGTCCATGTCCTTGGCAACACTTGCCTTCGCGCGGACCTTGCCGTTCACCTGGAACACGACTTCCACGGTGTTTTCCACAGCCTTGGAGTGGTCGGCTTCCGGCCAGGCGACATTCGTGAGCGAGCCTTCGTGACCGAGGATGCTCCACATTTCTTCGGCGATATGCGGGGCAAACGGGTGCAAGAGCTTGACGAACGTTTCGCACGGTTCACGGTAGCGCTTGTCCATCTTCATCATTTCGTTGTTGAAGATCATCAGCTGGCTAATCGCGGTGTTGAAGCTCATGTTTTCGATGTCGCTTGTCACCTTGATGACGGTTTGGTGCATCACCTTCTCGATAGCTTCCGGTGCGGTTTCGTCAACGAACACCGGGGCTTCGTCAGAATCGCCGACAACAGAACGCCAGGCGCGGCCGAGGAAGCGGTTCATGCCTTCGATGCCCTTGGTCTGCCACGGCTTCACGGCGTCCAGCGGACCCATGAACATTTCGTACAAACGAAGGCTATCGGCACCGTAGTCGCGGACGACGTCATCCGGGTTCACGACGTTCTTGAGGGACTTACTCATCTTAGCCACAATCTGCTTGAGCTCGATGTCGGTACCCTTCTTGAAGAACTTTCCGTTCTTTTCTTCGACTTCGTCGGTGGGGACCTTGGAGCCAGCGGCATCCTCGTAAGCGAAGGCGAGAATCATGCCCTGGTTGAAGAGCTTCTGGAACGGTTCGTCGGTAGAGACGAGGCCGAGATCGAACAGCACCTTGTGCCAGAAGCGGCTGTAGAGCAAGTGAAGCACGGCGTGTTCGGCACCGCCCACATAGAGGTCCACGGGCATCCAGTACTTTTCAAGTTCCTTTGCAACAAAAGCGTCGCCATTGCAAGCGTCGATGTAGCGGAGGTAATACCAGCAAGAACCAGCCCACTGCGGCATGGTGTTCGTCTCGCGGATACCCTTGCGGCCGTTCTTGTCCGTAACCTGGAGCCATTCGGTGGCGTTTGCGAGCGGGGACTGTCCGCCGTCACCCGGCTTGTAGTCCTTGAGTTCCGGCAACAGCACCGGCAGTTCGGAATCATCGACGGTAGAGATTTCGCCGTCTTCCCAGTGGATAATCGGGAACGGTTCGCCCCAGTAGCGCTGGCGGCTGA
>NZ_DGUN01000012.1 GCF_002395745.1 Fibrobacter sp. UBA4309 | reverse complement strand
AGCTGGACTTCACAGAGCTGCTGGAGCTCGGCGGCACTACGCTGCTGGAAGATTCCTCGCTGCTGGAACTCGGCGGCACAATGCTGCTGGAAGATTCCTCGCTGCTGGAGCTAGGCGGCACAATGCTGCTGGAAGATTCCTCGCTGCTGGAACTTGCCACGACCGCAGTGGAATCATACACGGCAACGTAAGACGCATCTCCAGAAACCAGCGTCACTTCGTGATCCCAACCAGCAAACACGTAAGTGTATTCGCCAGTCGCAGCGCGGCGCGGGTCAGCCGGAATTGTCGGCATCTGTCCATAAGGTTCATCAATGCTCGAGATTTCCGTTCCGTCAAAATCAAGGAACGTAATCTTATAGAGGTTCGCCGAGAACTTTGCAACGGCAGTCGCTGTACCCGTAAATACTGTTTCCGTAGTTATGGGCGCATCGGTTTCATTGTCGTACCAGCCATCGAAATGGTAACCCATCGGAATGTTCTTGGCCACAGGCAATGTCTTGAGCTTACCCGTCGTTTCCGTGGCCTTCACATAGGCATCGCTGCCATCGACAAACGTGATGAAATAAATCGGCTCCGTCACCAAAGTGAACAGCGCATAGAGCGTCATGTCATGGTCAATCACCTGGCGGCTCTGAAGCATGTACTTGTCGCCATCGGTCCAGCCGACAAACATTTCACCCGGAGCCGGTTCAGGATCGACAGGAGCCTTTACGTAGCCACTGTAGCTCGTATAGATGTTGTTGATATCCACAGCATCATCAAAGACGACTCGGTAAATCGGCAAGTACGTACTATCGCCAAACTCCGGATAGTCATTGTAACGAGTGAATGCGCCCGTATTCGTAGAATCACCACCAAAGGTGTTCAACTTCCAAGCGAATTCGTTGGTTTTCATTTCTTCTGTAGTAAGGGCAAGAGCCTTTGTCAAGGTGCCAGTGTTGGTTCCTGTAACATTGGTAAAGCCCGCAACAGTCTTGTCGAAATAAGAGCCGACAATAGATCCCGCATTGTTACCAACAATACCACCAATCCTTTCATCTTTAGTGGTTGCCGAAATAGTACTTGATATCGATCCATAAAAATAGCAACCCTTTATTACGCTTTTAGCAGTAAGGTTAGAAGAAATTCCACCCGCATAAACAGATGCCGTTTTGGGATTCGAAGTTTCAGTTGCCTGTAAATTCAATTTTCCCGTCGCATAAGAATTCTCTATAACAAGCGTATTTTCCACAAGTCCAACAATACCACCAGCATAAGTTCCTGTTTTCGCATATTTGCTTGTAGCAGAGATATCACCTTCATTTTTGCATTTTTGAATGACAACATTATTTGCCCCGCCATTTGACCTACCAACAATACCACCAACACCAACAGCAACACCAGCGGTATAGGCCGAAGAAACCAAGCCCGTCATGGAACCCGTATTAAGACAATTACCTATAAAGGACTCTCCCTTTGTAGAAGTCACTGCACCAACAATACCTCCCATACGAGGCCACGACTGTGCTGCCTTTGCCGAATCCGCGCCATGAACAGAAAGCGTTCCGTAATTTTGAACATTTTTCAAGGTTGCGGAATTTAAGCCACCCGTAATTCCTCCGACTGCAACTTTTGACCACACTGTATCCATAGACACACACTTTCCATTTACGCTTCCGTAATTCGAGGCATTTTCAATGGAGCCCAAATCATTAACACCCGCAATTCCACCAACGCTAATCCCTGCCGAATTAGAAAGCGTCTTGCTGACTTTTGACTTTAAGGCCGTTCCTTTGCCCTCAACACTACCCTTGTTGGAAACATCTTTCAGAAGTCCTCCGTTCATGCGGCCAACAATTCCGCCAACAGAGCTGAGCGTATCGTATCCTACACTAGCAGCATACAGAGCAAATACATTACCTTCATTTGAGACATTTTCAATTGTAGCACTCTTGCTGTAACCGGCAACACTGCCGACCATGCCAGAGCGATTTGTCGTTTTCAAGAGAGACTCCTTTATGGTCACATTCTTGACAACGGCGCCCGCATCAACGACACCGAACAAGCCACTAAACTTCGCATTGGAATAAATGCCGCTAATCGAGTAATTTCCACCATCGAATACGCCCTTGAAAGAAACCGTTGTATCGGAACCCATCGGCGTCCAGGCATTTGCAGGAGCCGTCGTATTCCATGTCGTATAGTTTGCAGTATTATCATTGAGCAAGATATCGGCAATCAGTTTGTAATGGCTAGCGCCGTATTCGCTGTTCTTCTTGTTCACCAGGTATTCCATGTTGCGCAGCTGTGTCGCCGTTGCAATCTGGAACGGATTGTTTTCGGAACCGTCGCCGCCGGCAAAGATATCCTTGACGCCATAAGTTTCGCCTTCGGCAAGGAAGGTCGGGTAGCCGTCATTCACGGCATCGTCCTGCTTATAGGCGTTGCCGAGCATAATCGCAAAGCGGCCCGTAGTCATTGTCGCCGTCGGCAAGGCAGACGTATTCGTCACCGTGCCGGCCGTAGTGCCGATAGCTGCCGTAGGCGCATTCGATGTTCCGATAGTCTGAGAATTGTAGTAACAATCAGAGACAATGTTGCGGACCTTGGGGGAAGTACGCTCTTGCATTTGGCCAATAACTCCACCGCGCTTTGCCGCAACCTTGGAAGAAACCGTACCGGTACTGTACGCTCCCTTCATGGTAGAAGAGAACCGCAACAAGCCAACAACGCCACCTGTTACACTATCCGATGCAACAGATCCCCTGTTGTAAACATTGAGAAGAGTCGAAGAATCCGCAGCTCCCGCAACACCGCCTACATTGGTTTGTACGCCCGTAATAGATCCACTGTTCCAGCAATTAACAATTTTACTTTCCCAAAACATTTCTCCAACAACACCACCCGTGCTCCATGCATTTGCATTTTTAAATGAGACTTTGATATTCCCTGTGTTGTAGCTATTCGACACTTCTGAACCGAACAAAGCAGCAGCAATGCCACCATTATCCTGCGAAATGCTACGGATTTCAGCACCATTGAAACAACTATCTATTTTCGTTTTACTGGCAATTCCTACAAAGCCCGAAGCGCGGCCCTTAACATTCACAAAGGAATTAACTACACCAAGATTCTTAATAGTTGCGTCACTTACTACATAGAATAGGCCTCCCTGACTATGATTTGTCGTGTCGCTAATGAACAGGCCCTTGATACTATGGTGAGATCCATCAAAAACTCCCGAGAAAATATTATTTGAACAAGCCGATACACCGGCAGCACCGCAGTCTGCGTTAAAGGCTACATTCCTATGGTATTCCCTACCAATCTGGAACCAGCTGAATTCCGGAGGAGTCGTTTCCCAGCTCTTGTAAGTTTCGGAATCTTCGTTCAGTTCCACGTCGGCGGTCATCTTGTAATGCTTGTCGCCATATTCGGCATTCATGCCGTTCACAAGGCCCGAAACTGCACGCAGGGCCTTTGCAGAACCGATCAGGTACGGGCTCTCTTCGGTGCCGTTTCCGCCGTCAAAGGCCGCAGCCCCTTCAAATACGACAGGCTGCGGATATCCTCCATTTGCAGTCGCCGTGTAGGTAAATGCAGGGCCAAGTAAATTCGAGAACTCTTCGTTCTTCATTTTGGCAGAAGTCCTGCTAGACACATTCTTTGTAACTGCAGAAGATGTTCCCGTAGCCGCAGTAGGAAAGTTTTCGGAACCAATTACAGAAATGTCGTAATAGGCATTATAAAGGGTATCTGTAGCATTCTGAAGATGGCCAATCAATCCGCCAAAATGTTCGCCCGAAGTCGCTTTGGGAGAAGTGTTCTTTACCGAGCTCCTGGAATAAACGTTTTCAATAAAACCGGTACCCTGGATTTTTCCTACTAACCCACCCAAGCTGTGGTGAAGAGAAATTGCCGCAGAAGCTTCCAAGGAGGATTCAATCTGGCAATTGGCGGCGGCATTCACAATGATAAACTTTTTAGACAGGTAACCGGCAATACATCCGTTTTCTGAATAGAAGGTTCCCGATGTCGCAGTCACTTTTGAACTAACCTTGACGACACCGCTCGCCGACAAGTTCGTATAATGTCCGCCAGCAGCCGCGCCAATAATTACACCGACATGCGGGTTCTTTGCAGCCGAAGACTCATTGACTTCTGCAGTCATTTGAACATAGGAATGTTCAACAGCCAGATTCTTGATAGTAGCGGAATCCCCTACGACACCGAAGAAACCATAGCCGGTCAACGTATTGGTCAATTCATGAACCTGGTAGGCACCATAAACCTTATGGCCCTTACCGTCAAAAACGCCCTCGAACCTATGCTGTGTAGAACCAATCGGGCTGGGCCATGCATTCGCCGGCGGAGTTTCTCCCCAACTGGCGTAGTTTTCGGAGCCCTCGTTCAGGTAGATATCGTCCGTAAGGACGGCGCTCAACGCGGTATCGCCTTCTGAAACCTTCTGAGCGAACAGGGCAAGCTCTGCTCCATTGGAAATCTGGTAGGGTTCGGCCACCGTACCTTTACCGGCAGTGAACGCTGTCGCAACGGAACCATCCCACACATCGGCGGCAAGAGCGTTCACGGCGGCAAGAATCGCAATGGAAAGAGAGCTTATTTTTTTTAGCATATATTTCCCATACCTTCGCCTTTTCGGCGTTAAAAAATCCATCAAAAAATAAATAATCAATGTAAACTTTTCAATACCTTAGTGCGTTTCCGGGCAAAAATCGCCCCCCCCCCCGCCGGCCACATGTTGACGAGCATCACACCACGGCCAGTCTTCGCCGCCAGCCCCTTTGCAAATCTGACAAAGGAATCGGCAAAAACGCCCCAAAAAACCCTCAAAAAGAGGGTATTTTCATTGATGGTTAATATGGAGATGTTTATGAGAAAGACAGCCTGTTTTGTAGCCATCCTGGCGGCAGCCTCCCTTTCGGGGGCGGCAGTAAACCTGAACGTAAGCCTTGGCGACAGCATCAAGCCTGTAACCCACGTGGCCACGGGGTCGCTCTACGGACTCACCGAGACGCTCCCGAGCAATATCGAGAAAGACGTTGCCCCGCTCAAGCCGAACGTATTCCTCTCGCCCGCCCGTAGCGGCAGTGGCCGCCAGCAGGGAATCGGCGGAGCCTTCCTCGTCGCCCCCCGTGTCGAAAGCATCGGCGCCAAGATCCAGATTCGCCTTGCCGACGTCCTGCCCGGCTGGCCCTACAAGTTCCAGAACATGAACCACTGGAAAAACGAGGTGACATCCGTAATCAACGACAAGCTCAAATCGAACAACAAGAACTTTGACGGCTACGAAATCTGGAACGAGCCGGACGGTACCTGGAAAAACGAGAACGGCGACTTCAATTCGGTGCTCTGGAAGCAGACTTACGATTTGATTCGTCAGATGGACCCCGGCGCAAAGATTATCGGCCCCTCGTATTCGTACTACAGTTCCTCGCGCATGGACGCCTTCGTGAAGTACTGCTCCCAGAACAACTGCATGCCCGACGTAATCAGCTGGCACCAGTGGGGTAGCGCGAACTTCGTGAACACTGTCGAAAGCTACCGCGGTATCGAGAAGAAGTACGGCGTGTCGCCGCGCCCCTTCAGTATCAACGAGTATTCCTCCGAGGAACATTCCGAGGAAGGCTGCCCGGGCGTATCGGTGCCATTTATTGCCAAGTTCGAACGCTATGGCGTCGAGAGCGCGATGATTTCCTGGTGGTTCGTACCGCTTCCGGGGCGTCTCGGCAGTCTCCTTACCTCCAATAACGAGCGCGGTGGCGGCTGGTGGCTGTACAAGTGGTACGGCGACATGAGCGGCTACATGGCAAAAGTCACCCCGCCCAACGACAAGAGCGACGGCGTAGACGGCTTTGCCGCCCTCGACAAGAAGAAAGGCTTTGCGAGCATCGTGCTCGGCGGTAACACCAAGGGCGATGTGAACGTGAACATCTCGGGAATCCCGGCCGCATTCGGCAACAAGGTGAACGTAGACGTGGAATACGTCGTGTGGGAAAACAAGGACAAGGCCGTGCCTTCGACGACGCCCGTATCGAGCAAGGAATACGATGTAAGCGACGGAAAGATTACGGTGCCGGTGAACATCGCGAACACCAAGTACGGCTACCATATCAACGTCACGCCCATTATCCCGCAGGCTCCCTACAAGGATGCCGCCACAGCCATTCCGGGCAAGATTGAAGTTGAAAACTACGATGTGGGCGGTTCGGGCAAGGCCTACCTCGACATGGACGACGACAACAAGGGTGGCGAATACCGCGAAGACGCCGTGGATATCGTAAAGGCGGACAACGGCTACGCCATCGGCTACACGCAAGAGGGCGAATGGCTGGAATACACGGTGAAGGTCGCCCAGGCGCAGGACTACGCGCTGAACATCCGTTACGCGACTTCTTCGGAGAATACGGGAATCAAGCTGTACGTAGACGACAAGGCCGTCAAGGACGATATCGTGTTCCCGCAAGGCGCCGACTGGGAAACATACTCTACCCTAGAAGCCGGCAAGGTTCAGCTCGACGCGGGCGAACACGTGCTCAAGCTGGAAATCGTGGGCAACTACGTAAACATCGACTGGCTGGACTTTGTGGACCCGACAACGACAACGCTTATCAAGGCGACGCGCAAGCTTGGTCCCGTACCGGATGTAAAGAAGTTCCACCTGTACGACCTCAAGGGCCGCACCGTAAAGAATTACCAACCCTGGAAATAGGCGTTCTTGAGGCCCTTGAAGGCCACATAGCGCCTATTTCCTGACTTGTCCCAGATAATGGCGATACCGGCGAGATAATTTATCCAGGTACCGCCCTTTTTTATGTTCATGTTGATTCGGAGCTTCGAGCAGTAGGCCACGAACGGGACCATGAGCTTGTCGTGCGAACTGAGCATGATGAACCTGTCGGGTTCGTTCTCATACTTGTTGAGCAAGATTTCAATCAGTTCGGCGGAACGCTCTTCCAAGTTATAGTAAGCCTGGATTTTCGCCGTGTCACCGGAATACCTCCCGGTATAGGTATAGTACGAAGTCGCCTCCCAGCCGCCGCCGGCTTCGGATTCCGCCTGGTTCACAAGCGACCTGTCGATCATGTACCAGTCGTCGTTCAGTTCGGGGAAGGTGTCTGCGACAGTCGTATCCTGCCCGCGGCCTTGGGCTATGGCGATTACGGTCTGCTGCGCACGGTAGAATTCGGAGGCGCCGAGCCTCATCGGTTCATCGAACTTGGTAAGCTTGGCACCCATGGATTTCGCCGAATCGATACCGGCCTTGGTAAGCCCGCTGTTCTTGCTCGTGGCGTCCTTGTCGCGTTCGCCGTGACGCAACAAGAAGATGACCCGTTCGTCGTCCTTGACGCTTTCGTACACTTCTTTCACGTCGACAAAGTCGGTGATGTTGGACTTTTCGACAAAGTAGGCATTGATATCGACAGCCGAAGAAACTGCGCGCCAGTTGCCGCTTGTCGCGTTGTAACGGTAGAGGATTCCCGCATTGATGCGTCCCTGGCGGATTTCGCCGGAGCTCCCCTTCCCCATCTCGTAGGTATCCTTCTCCCTGTCCAGGGCCAACTGCCAGCCGCCCGCTTCGGTATCGCAGATGAACCTGTCCGCAGTCACCGAGACATCGGAATATTGCGACGCGTAGAAACGGCTCGCATCGTTCGTGGAGTAGACAATCTGTCCTTCGTTCGCCTCGGAACACGAGGGGATGCCGAGTTCGGTCTGGTAGAAAATCCTCAGGTACTTTTCGAAATCGGGAACCGCGGCAAGACCGAGCTTTTCGACGTTATTGTGGACCACGACAAATCCGTTGTCGGCATCGGCACCGAGAGCCCAGTCGGCGGCCTTCGCACGGGCCGCATCGTCGTCCCAGGAGCCGTCCTCGAAATCGGCGGCAACCTTCCAGATGTTGGCATCGGCATCACCGGAGACTGCCTGCATCAAGATAGTCGCGGCCAGAAGCGCAGCGCCCGACTCACCATCGGCAAAGGACTTGATGGAATCGACATGGACGAGGTTCGCCGCCTCGAAATGGAACATGTTCCAGACCGCAGAAGACGCCGTCTGGGAAGCGCGTCCGGCTTCGGCGCCGGGCGATTGCAATTGGGACTGCATGTACGCGGACTTGAGGAACGTCAGCACGTTGATGTTGGCCAGGCCTGCTCCGCCCTGCACGCTCACGAGCGCACGCAAGGTATCGTTGAGCATCATCGTTTTGCCATGGACCAGGTCGGTCGCGGTGCCGGAATAGATTGCCCTGGCATACGGCGGGCGGAAATTCGCTTTGGGTACCGTATAGGTGCCCTGCACCGCAACATTCGCGGGGAACGTGGCCACGACCTTCTTGAAAGTCTCGTCGAGCGACTGCACGGCAACGCCGTTCCTGTTGTCGAGAATGCCGTAACCGAACGAACCCGAAACCGAGACATCCGTGAGCATCGTGGAATCGACTGCGGCCGTAGAGGTATCCGGGTCGACCTTTGCAATAGTGTCGTGTTTCTCCTTCGCGACCGTATCGTAACCTATGACCCTGTTGGTATCCAGGCGGAACACCCACGAGGAATCCAGCGTCCTTGCTGTATCCCTGAGCGTATCCTGGCGGGGTGGGAGCACGAAGGAGCTGTCGACAGATTCCGGCAGTTCCCCGACGTTGTCCTGGGAATCCGCGTTGCTGGAACCGTCATCACCACACGAGGCCAAAAAAGCCAATGCGCAAAACACGCCGAATTTACCAAAGCAAAACTTCGACATCTCAAACCCTTCTTATGCTCGATATATATTTATATCAAGAATATATTTTTTTTGCCCAAAAAACAAGTTCGCCGGTCAACAATGACCGGCGAAATGCTGATTCTCAGGCCGTTTTCGGCAAATTACTTGAAAACAGCGACAAACGAATCCCCGTTTTCGGGCAGCACGGGGCGCGGGTTTTCCGTGTTGCCGTCCAGCCAGCCCGCAAAAACACGGCCTTCTGCGGGCACGGCCGTAAGAAGCATGGGGTTGCCGGCGAAGAAATTTCCGGTGTAGTTCTTGTTCGGGAGCTTCATGCCGTCGAGCAGCACGTCACCGATTCCCTGCGAAGCGATAGTGACGGCAATGTCTTCGCCAAGGCCGAATTCCGTGCGGTACTCGTTGCGGACCCTGGCCGTCCTGGTGCTCGCATAAGATTTCAGCGTGGCGCCAGTCATGTCGAAGGAATGTTCGTATCTCGGGTACTTCTGCATGTCGCGCGCCATCTCGGATTCGGGAATAGTGGACGTCATCAGGTCCGTCGCCTCGGCAAGCCTCTGGTAAGTCAGGTAGTAGTCGAGCATGACCGCGGAATGGTTGACGAAGAGACGCCTGAAATCGGCATTCTGGCTGAGCTTGATGTAGATTTCGGCAAAGCAGTATTGACCGTTGCACTTGTTGGTGCCGCCACTCCTGATCCAGCTGAACATGTTGTGGTTCATGTATTCGAATCCGGATACCGCCCAGTCCCAGCCGAAACCGTGGTCCAGGTCGAAGACAAGGAACTTGAACGGCCTATCCGCCGTATTCCAGGCGCGCACGTTGTTGTCGGGCCAGTCTCCATTGTGGTAATAGATTTCGGCGGCCATGTAGTCGGCGTAGTTGCCGACATCCATCATGGTCGTGACCTTGTTGTAGGCGGCTGCGTCCGTAGAGAAATCGCTTGCGTGAATCAAGTCGAGCAGCTCCATGTACGAATCCACGGTTCCGCCGCTGGCTGTAATGGTGTTCTTGATATGCTTCACCATGTTGACCTGCTTGGAATCGATACCGTAGTTCGTCTCGATGAAATGCTCGTTCAGGCGCTCGCGCAAATCGTAAATGCCGTGATATTCTCCGTTGTAGAACACTACCACCTGGCGGCTTCTCTGGTAATCTACCCCGCTCCCTTCCAGGAGGCTCGAAAGCACGGGATCCTCGATATAGTCGCCCACGAAGCGGTTGCCGTTGTTACGCAGGTTGAATCCCTTGAACTTGTTGTCATCGGGCCTAGTCTTGAAAATCGGGTACTTGAGACGCCCGTCCTGGTATTCGCTCTTCATCTTGATACCCACGGACTTCTTGGCCCTGTAACGGCTCCACTGGCCAATGATGGAAAGTCCGGCGTCGATTTGCCAATCCTTCTTGGCAGAGGCGCTACCCTTCTCGAAGAACTCCACATGCACGGGCAATTCCAAATCCCACCAGTAGTTCGCCTCGCGGCACGGTTCGGCACAGGAACGAACGCCCTGGCTGTAGTATCCGGCCTGCGGATCGAACATCAGGTAGGGATCCACACTAATAGACACCACCGGCATGCCGACGTTTTCGTTGATAAAGAACGTGTGGCTGGACTTGCGCGCCACGGAATCGCCTGCAAATTCGGCACAGCGCACGACGGTATTGCGTTTTAGCTCGTAGGGTTCGGTGAATTCCGCAGCGTCTTCAGTGGGTTCCGCCCCGTTGAACGTGCAGCGGATAACGCCACCATACAGGGGCGCCGGTACCGGAATCGTCAATTCGCTGTAGAAACCGGCCGGAGGCAACAGGCGGAGCTTGGATGCCTCGGCATAGGCACTATCGACATCGACTGCGCTGCTCGCCGGCTTGTCGCCCGAGCTCGAGGAACCGACAACCGAGCTGCTATTGACTTTTCCGCTCGAATTGTTGTCCGCGCTGCCCGAACTGCTGGACTTGCCCGCAGCGCTGGAGCCCCCATTGCTGCTGAGGGCATCGGGGTTACGGCTCACCTGATCCAGGTACCAGGAATAGAGGGAATCCGACTCGTCTATTTCGAAGGCGCTCTCTACGACAGTCCAGTTTTCGTTTGAATCGTCCGAACAGGCCACGAAATTTCCAAGCAGGAGGGCGGAAGAACCGAGCAGAAACTTTTTCAAAAATTCGTTATACATTTTCCGCCTCACTAGTTACTATAATTCCATTTTTTACAAGTTACATCCAAGGTTCCTCCCGCCGTATTTTCCACCGTTACGGTCGGGCTGTAGGATCCCGGTTCCGTAGGCACCAATGATGCCACGGTCGCATCGTCGGGATCCGGCGTAACTTCGTCGCTCCAGGTGTACGTCAACGGCATGGCGCCCTCGCTGGTACATCCGGTAACAGTCCATTGCAGCTTGGACTCTTCTTCGGGGCTCGTCTTGGGAACAACGTCTCCATCACATACGCAACCCGTAATGGTAGGCGGTTCCGGCACAGCCTCGTTCACCGTCAGCGTGGAGCACGGCACCGTGAATGCGGAATCCGTCCCCTTGTTGAAGGTGATAGAAGCACGCATCACGCCAGGAAGCGTGGGCTCAATCTCGGGAGTAAGGGCCGAAGAAACCGTCTCGGGACCACTATCGCCGTCCTTGATCGTCCATTCAAAGGAAGAATAATACAAATAGGTCCAGTGAGCTATCCAATGGACGGTTTCTCCTACGGTAACTGCATTTTTGCTCGGGGCACAAGTGACCGAAGGAGCGTAGGCAGAATTACAGGCAATACCAACATACATCCCATCAACGTTCTTCACGCCAAAACGAGGTTCTTCTATTCCGGCACCTTTGAATGTCATGGTTGCGATAGAAGCGTCCTCCGAATCCGGCGTAAAGTTCTGAGGCCATTCATATGTCAGCGGCAACGAATACGCGCTTTCGCACCCGGTCACCTTCCATTGATAGGTCATATCGCCTTCTTGAATATAGTGCGACGACGAGAGCAATACCGGGCCTTCGCAAGTACAGCCCGTCACGGGGTTCGTGTTTATGTAAGGAGCAGGGCAAGTAAGCGCGAGTTCCGTTTCAAGCCCTTCGTCTAGAAGCACATCGGCATCAATATAGCCGATCTTCGTGAATGCAGCCTTAATCGTAGATTTCGAACCGGTAATTTTTTCACCCGTAAAACCGACGCTCCACGAATATGTTGTCGGGGAATAATCGCCATTTGACTCTATGGACCAGGTCAATGAATCGCCCTTCGTCACCATGTAATCCTTCGAAATATTACAAGAAACATCGAACACATGGGCCTTGCCGCAGGTGACCTGCTTTTTCGCACCATCGACATTGGTCACGGTCACGGTCGGTTCGTATACACCGGGATTGCGGAAAGATACCGTATTGTCCATTTTGTAGGCCCTGGAAGAAACTCCAGCCGTATCCTCGAAAGCCCATTCATACGAAAGGTCGCCATCGCCGGCGCCTTCGCAACCGGTCACATGCCATGAATAAGATACGTAGCTTAAGGATTCCGTCGCAATATTCTTCGTGTCGGTCTCGAGTGTCGGAGCACCGCAGTCACAGCCCGTAACAGCGCGCTGTACCTTCAGCGAAGAACAGGTAAGAGTCTTCTCGCTCTTGGTTCCCTTGTTTACCGTCAGAGTCGCATTGATCCTGCCGCTAGAGGCGTAGGTATACTGCGGCGAGGCTTCGGTGCTCACCTGAGTCCTGCCGTCCGCGTCCGTAAAGGTCCATTCGTAAGAATCGGCCTGGATATCTTCGCTACCCATCCGGAGGGACCATGCGACGGAACCGCCCTGGATTATGGACGACTGGTTCGGCTGGCAAGTGCCCAGGAAGTCCGAACAGATGGTGTCGCCACCCTGAAGCACCGAGTACCGCACCAGCGCGCCTGCGGGATCCGGCAAAGTGGCCCTGATTGCAGAGCCGTATTCGCTACGGTACCAGAGATAGCGCGTGATTTCGGTATAAGAACCGGTATTGTAGTCGTATTTGTAATCGCGGTAACTGGACTGGGGCAACAGGGAATCTTCCCTGAGGAACCCGTCTTCGGAAACAAGCGTCAAGGGGACAGAAGACTGCGACTCGGAAGCACCGCTCTCGTAGATCACGGTAAACTGGTTACGTTCCAGCCTACAGGTAACGCCGACAGGGCCAGAAACGGGAACGGCCGGGCAGGCAGGTTCCATGGTCTGCCCGTCGCTGTTGTAGACGGTCACCGTGGGGGCAAACGTTCCGGTAGCAGTCGGTTCGCCAACGCCCGTAGAATCGCTGCCGGGCGCAGAACTGCCCCAAGCGTACGTGAAGGGGGCGTCGCCGGTACAGCCGGACACCTTCCAGACACCGCTCGTGCTATTGGTGGGGCCGACATACAGGGATGTCACATCCGTAGTGCACTTACAGCCGGTTACCGGAGTACCCGGGACAAAGACTCCCGAGCAAACAATCGTATCGCTCTGCGAGGCAAGCCCCTTGTTCACGATAAGCGAAGCGCGGTGCATGCCGCCGCGGCTGTACGATACCGTCGGGGCGACATCGTCGCTCTCTCCGGGAGTCGCGCCGTCACCGAAATCCCAGGTGAACGTCTGCGGAGTGCCGCCCATGTTGTAGAAGGAGTACGAGACCGACTCGCCCTTCGAGGTTTCCTTTTCCGAAGCGATACAGACACCGCGTACGCGCGTGCCGTCGTCGACTACCTCGGAAGAGCTGGACTGATCCTCGGAACTGCTCGACAAGGCGCCGGAGCTGCTGGACTTGCCGCTAGAACTGCTGGAACGCGGCCTAGAAGAACTCGAGCGCGAATCGGAAGAACTCACAGAAGAAGAACTCTTGATGGTAACGGCCTTGCCGTCCTTGTACCAGGAACCGTCCTTGCACTGGTAGGCAGAAACCTTGCTCAGCACGTAGGCAAAGCCATTGTCGTCACATTGCGGCAGGTCGGCTTCCGAGATGACAAAGTCAGAAACCACCACCCATTTCGTAGAAGAACACGCCAGGATATCCTTGCCGACAACCGAAAGGACGCCTTCTTTAGCGGCATTACACTTGTCGAGCATGGCCTGTTCGGCGACGGAGTCCTGGACAAGCGCCCCGATGTAGCACTGGACAAAGTCGTCGTCCGAGAAGGTCTTTCCATCGGGAGTCTTCCAGGAACCGGAACGGCACTGGTAAATCTGCTTGCCCGAAGACACATAGACGTTCTCGCCTTCGTTATTGGCGTCACAGGCACGCACGTTGCAGACGCCGACGGCAACCTCGTCGACGGGTTTCCAGTTTTCGGAAAGGCATACGTAGATGCTGCCCGCCACCTTGGCCAGATTGCCGGAGGTTTCGTCCGTACAGCCGGGGACTTCGTCGAGCGACGCGTATTCCTTCATCTGGACGGTATTCGATTTCGGTTCGAATCCGGAATCGTCATCGCCGCAGGCTACGAACAAAAAAGAAAGCGTGGCAAGAAAAGCCAGCTTTCGGGATAAAATTCGCAAGTTTTTTGTAAACATTTGTAAAAGTTAAAAAAGTTGTTTTTTCATGTCAAGAATTTTGGAGCCAATTCATCAACGGACCGGCATGTAATAAAATCGTAAGTTTTTTACCAATTTTTGACATCTGCCTCGAATTTCGCTTTTTTTTTATAATTAAGCAACTTTTGAGGTTATATGAAATTGAACAAGTACCCCAGCGTTGTCGCGTACCTTATTTTTGTCTTCTGCGCCATATTCGTGCAGATGGGACTCTTTGTCCACTTCCAGCGCTGGCTGTCGTTCTCGTTCGAAGGTTCCGCGTTCTGGTGGCGCAGCATGCTGCTGCAGGTCGCCATTTTCGCCCCGAGCATCTTCATGATGCCCGCCGCGAGCTACTTTGCAGGGCGTTTTCACAAGGGCCGCGTGATGGCCTGGTCATCGGTGGGCATGCTCGCTTCCGTCATCGCGATTGTCGTGTGCTACGTGGCGGGCGCGGAATGGGTCGCCTACGGGCTGCTCGGCCTTTACGGCGTATTCCTCGCCGTCCTTACCCCCGCAAAGCTCGGCATCATGAAAGAGATGGTCGAGAGCGAAGACCTTGTCAAGATCAATTCCTGGTACATGGCGCTTTCCGCACTCGGAACCGCCGCTGCCGCCTTCTTCGCGATGGGACTTTCGGGCAGGCCCGACTCCCCTGTAAGCATTGAACTCACGCTCTGGATTTACCTCGGCCTGAGCGTCATCACGAGCATTGCCGGTTTCTGCATCAAGGCGGGCGTCACCCACGGCTCGCTCAGGTTCCGCTCGCCCATGCGCAACTTCGCGGCCACCTGGCGCCACCCCATCGTGCGCCTTTCCATCCTCGGGCTTTCGTCCTTCTGGGGCGTAACGCAGATTTTCCTCATCCTCATCCAGGGCATGAACGACATGCTCAACGCATCGGTCATCCCCATTTCGCTGTTCATCGCCACGCTCGGCTACATTTTCGGCGCGATTTCCGCCAGCAAGGCGTCGAAGGGATTCGTCGAGACGGGACTCATCCCGTTTTCCGCGGTAGCGGCGGCCATAACGATGTTCGCCCTCCCCTTCGTGCATAACGGCTGGCTCCAGGCGGTCCTTTACGGCGTCATCGGCTTCAGCACCGGCCTCGCCTATGTCATCTTGCGTACGGTCATCCAGAATTTCACGCGTCCCGATACCGCAGGGCGCATCCACGCCGTCGCGAACATGATCCAGATGGCGTTCCTCGTGCTCATCATGGGCGGCCAGACGCTTTTGTTCATCTTTACGCCCGTCACGCTCGACCAGTGCTTCATGATCCTCGCGGTCATTCTCGCGCTGACATTCATCACGAACCTCAAGAAGAACCCCATGGCGCTGCTGCGTGCGGCTCTCCGCTTCGCGTTCGCCTTCGTGTTCCGCTACAAGGTGAAGGTGATGGGCGTGCAGAACATCCCCGAAACGGGCCCGCTCCTTCTGGTAGGCCCGCACTTCAGCTTTATCGACTGGGCTGTACTGCAAATGTCGAGCCCGAGGCCACTCCGCATAGCGAGCAACCGCAACACCTTTGCCGACTGGTACCAGCGCTGGTTTATGCACGGCAAGTCCCTCATCACCATCAACCGCAGGGACCCGGAGCCCGCCATGGCCGAAATCCGCAAGGCGCTCCTCGCCGGTGAAGCCGTCGTCATCTTCCCCGAGGGCGAAGTCTCGAAAACCCCGTTCGTATCAACGTTCTCGCTCGACTACTCCAAGGCCATCGAAGGTACCGGCGCACAGATTGTCCCGTTCTACATCCAGGGACTCTGGGGAAGCCGCTACAGCCACGCCTCGGAATGCGTCATGCGCCCGCAGTCGTTCAACCGCGTCATCAGCGTGGGGTTCGGCAAGGCGCTCCCCGCGGGCACTCCCGACGAGACCATCCGCAAAAGCCTCAAGTACCTGGGAACCGACATCTGGAACCTCGCCATGGACCACTCGGAATCGATTATCCCGCTCTGGTTCAAGGCCATGCGCAAGCGCCGCAGCCGTCCTATCCTCATCGACCCCGCCGGCCACCACGTGAACGGCTACGGCATGATCCGCCTCTGCCATTACTTCGGCAAGAAAATCAAGGCGGTCACCAAGAACGACCGCAACGTGGGATTCATGCTCCCCACGAGCCGCGACGCCGCCCTCGGCATCATCTCGATTCTCGGCACCGGCAAGACAAGCGTCAACCTGAACTATTCCTCGCCCGTCGATACCATCCTCGGCTGCATCGACAAGACCGAGGTATCCACCGTCGTCACGACGCACGCCTTCTTCGAAAAACTATGCGGCAGGAACGCCGCGTTCGCGCAAATTGCCGACAAGTGCCACATGCTCTACCTGGACGAAGAGGAATCGAAGATTTCGGGAATCTCGCGCATCGTGGATTCGCTTATCATATTCGCGATGCCCAGGGCTCTGCTGAGGCGCCTCTGGTTCACCGCTGCCAAGCTGAACGACGATGCCGTCATCTTGTTCAGTTCCGGTTCCGAAGGCTCGCCGAAGGGCGTGGAGCTCACGCACAAGAACGTGATTTCCAACGCGCAGCAGGGCGACTACATCATCAAGCTCCGCCGCACCGACGTAATGACGGCGCTGTTGCCCCTGTTCCACTCGTTCGGATTCACCCTGACATTCATGATGCCGCTTTTGGACGGAGTCCCGATGGTGCTCTGCCCTGACCCGACCGACATCAAGACGCTCGCGCGCGTGTGCGCCCAGTACAAGACGACCATCATGATGGGCACGCCCACGTTCCTCCGCGCCATCGTCGTAAGCCGCTGGGTTCACCCCATGTGCCTCGACACGCTCCGCTATGTGATTGCCGGCGCCGAAAAACTCCGCCCGGAACTGCGCGAAACGTTCAAGCTCAAGTTCGGCAAGGACATCTACGAAGGGTACGGCTGTACCGAGCTTACTCCGCTCACCACGCTCAACTCCCCCAACACCCTCCTCGACGACTTCCTGACCCTCGAAAAGTGCACGGACCTGACAAGCATCGGCCTTTCGGTGCCGGGAACCATCTGCGCCATCATCGACCCCGAAACGAACGAATTCCTGCCGCAGGGCGAAGAAGGAATGCTCGTGGTCACGGGCCCGCAAGTCATGAAGGGCTACCTGAAGGATCCCGAAAAAACAGCGGCCGCCGTCATAGAAATCGACGGACGACGCTGGTACAAGACTGGCGACAAGTGCAAGCTCACCCCCGACGATTTCATCCAGATTCTCGGACGCTACAGCCGATTCGCGAAACTCGGCGGCGAAATGATATCGCTTACCGCCGTGGAAATGCGCATCAGCGAAACGAACATCCTCGAAGGTACGGAATTCGCCATCACGGCCGTTCCCGACTCCGTCAAGGGCGAACGCATCGTACTGCTCGTCAAGGGCGAAGGTGATGCCGAAGAACTCGCGCGCAAGCTGCGCAAGTCGGGTATGCCGCCGCTCATGCTCCCGGGCTCCGTATTCTACGTACCCGAGGTACCGAAACTCGGCAGCGGCAAGTGGGACTTTACCGGGATGAAAAAGCTCGCTACCGAGCTCGTCGAAAACAAGGCTAACGCTTAATAATCCGCTATACAGCGAACCGAACCATATACGGTTCCACCGAAGCTGTATATCAATACTTCGTTCTCCGGGCCACGGAACAAGAGATATACGTTTGACGACGTGCCCGAATTAATCCACATTTTAGCGTAGTAGCCCAGCGTCGGATAATCTACTGCAGGATAATTCCCGGCACCGACAAAAGACATGCCCAGCGTATTCTGGCCATAATCGCTGCCTTCGCCCCATCCCCTTGCGGACTGGAGATTTCGTAACGAACCTTCCGCAGCCTCCATCAGTTCTTCCGCTTCATCACTAGTGGGAATATGCCATCCATCGGGACAAATGCCCATGGCGGCACTCCATGTATAAAGGCGGCCCATCAGTTCGCAATATCTTTCGACATCGTCAAAACAATGGTTCTGCTTTTGCATGGCGGGATATATGGTCGAATCGGTAAAGTTCAGGTTTTCCGCCATCCAGGTTTTACCGTTGATATCCACCGTCCTGTACGATTTACCGTCACGCGGATCAATCATTTTACCATATCGAATATTGGTATTGAAGATATCGTCCTTTGCCGATATACCGAAATCGTTAGTTTCGTAATTTTCGTGTTTTATCGAAGAACTGCTCGAGTAATTGCTAGAGTACCTATTCGAAGAACTGCTCGACGACTTTGTGCTGCCCGAGGATTCTACCCCTTCCCCGACCCACACATACTCGGACTCATCCCAATCATATTCGCACACATAGATATCCTTGTTGCTCCCGACAATCACCCTGAGGCCTTCATTAGAGCCGTCGCAAGGGATATCCTGCAATTCGGACGCGGCATCGCGTTTTTTCCCAACCGGGTTAAAATCATCGGTATCACCGCAACCGACCAAAACAGCCGACACAAAGCCAGCAAAAACAATCAAACCAAAGCGCATTCCTTGCCCCCCCCTTCTTAAATTCTGTCAAAATATAAAAAAAGAACCTCTCACGCAAGAGGTTCCTTAAAGATTTAATCCTGTTCGGGATAAATTATTTGTTGCCCGCTTCGCGAGCCACAACGCGAAATAAAATTCCACCACATCCTCTGGAACGTGGTGGAAAATAGTTACGCTCTACGGGCTAGTTACTAGTATTTCTTATATCAAGAAGCTTCTTGAAAACTGCAATACTAGTAACTCGGAACTTCGAACTCGGAACTGCCGCGCAGCGGCCCTAGTAACTCAGAACTAATAGCTTTTATTTATTCTTATTGACAATCAGCGTCTTGGCCTTGAAGGTCTTCTTGTCGATCCACTTGACCATCAGGGAGACCTTGTTGTCCTTGTTCAGGGCGGCCCAGTACTTCTTGAGCGTGTCTTCGGCGTTGTCGAAGATCGGCATCAGTTTCGGGAAGCCGTTGAAGCTCGGAATCGGGCTGCCGTCGGTTTCGTAAGTGCTGATGAAGTGGCCGAGACCCGGCAGGGCCTTCTCGTATTCGAACGTCATGCGCTCGCAGCCAGCTTCTTCGCTGTTGTTACGGCTCTTGAGGATGGAGAGCTTGTACACGGCGGGGCTTGCGTTCTTGTAGTGGATGCCGGAGATGCGCGGAGTGAAGTTCGGGGCGTCGTCTTCGTACTGGCGCGTGCGGAGGGCGCTTTCAAAGGTGCCGCCGAGCTTGATGGCGTCGTAAATCGTGTCGGTCTGGTCGCCGTTCGTGATAATCTGGACATCGGCAGTGTGGCGTGCCGGGTAGTAGATAATCAGGTGCGGGTCGGTGAGCTTCGATTCATCGAAGGCCTTCGTCTTCATGAAGCCGGTCTTCGGTTCGATTTCGAACACGCGGTTGCGGCTGTTGACGCTACGGCCCATGATCCAGTAGACCTGAACGTAGGACTTGCCGTCGGCGCTTTCGCCGAGGATAATTCCGCGTCCGGGATAGGGGTTATTGGAGAGGGCCTTGAAATTCTGTTTTGCTTCGTCTGTGTATTTCATGGCCCCAAATATAAAAACTATTCCACTATCAGGCGCATCTTGTTGCTGAGATTGAAGCTCGTGCCGTCGTCATAGACCAGCAAGGTCGCTTCTTTATACAGGTCCAACGCCTTGATATTGAAACTGACCTTCGACGTGCAGAGGCAATCGGCCTGCGGGAGCGAAATATCGTAATGCGGAGTCACGTAGAGCGTGGAATCCTTCATCTCAATTGCAACGCTCTCGAATATCGTTCCGCAGGTAAGCACGACTTCTTCAATGACTATCTGCGCAGAATCGCCGTTCACGTACATGTGCGCCACGGGCGGCAAGGCGGCATCTACCATCGGATCGTCCGGACCGCTCTTGTTACACTGCGCATCGGCCTTTTCAATCTTCTGGTAGCCCCGATCCGGCTGATTAATCAGTTTATATCCCAACTCAAGCGGAGGCCTGTTGTTCTCGAACGCCGTATAGCCAAATCCGGCATATTGTTCATCGAACGTGAATTTCACATCGGCCGTGCAACCGCACTCGAGTTTCACGCCCTTCTGTTCGGAACGGTCGAAATTCACAAAAAGTGTATCCCCGATGACCGACGCCACGGTATTGTCCGCGTTCAGGTTATCAAAGAAAGCCTTCTGCAAAGCGGAATCGCAGGCGTAGGTCAACTTGACTTTGAGCAAGTCTATTTGTGCAAAACTGTTGGAAACGCTGTAATACGCTGCAGGCAGCTCGGGATCAACAACCGGATCATTCGTCCAAACTTCTTCCCGGCAGATCGCCGTAATGCTTTTAAGCGGTACGTGGCCGTTGTAGTTCCGTCGCGAAGACGAACTTTGCAGCGTCACGTTGGACGAGGAGCTCTGCGGAGTCACGCTGGAAGAAGACTGTCCCGGTTGCACCGCAGACGACGTTCCCTGCGAACTGGACGATTCAACAGTCTCGCTCGATGCGGGATTCATTGCCGAAGAGGATTCCACACTCACGCTTGATAACGGATTCGCCCCGCTCGATGAAGGATTGTTTGTAGCAGAAGACAAGTCCTGCCCGGCAGAAGAGTTTTCAACCCCGGCAACAGGCTCCGGCCCGGCAGAAGAATCGTCCCCGCAGGCAAACAAAGCAAGCGTCAAAGGCAACAGTGATAAACAAGCGACATGCGCAAAATTATTTTTCATATCATTTTCCTTCTTGAATTTATGTCAAGGATTAATCCTTAAGAACAGACGCATCAAAGGGAACGGAATTCACCAAGGGCATCGGTTCTTCCCTGTCAAACACGAGATAATTCGCATTGGAGAACGCCTCGTTCTGTTCCACCTTGAAGGACACTCGTGTCGGGCAGATGCAGTTGGTTATCGGGCTGTCCGGATCGACTTTCGGTTTGACATACAGCGTTCCATTGTCCGCATAGACATCAAAGCTTTCAAAAACAATCGCGCAAGGCATCATCACTTCAAGAATGACGATGGTATCGAATCCATCGTTGCCCACTCTACGGCCCGCAACGGCCACTTTGGTCGACGTCGTATCAATCGGGTCCATGGCAAATGAATTGCCCGCCAGTACCGGCGCATTGGCCGTTTGCCTGTCGTTCTTGCATTCCAGCTTAATATCCTTCGCCAGCCTGTGTCCCGTTATTTCTTCAACCGTAACCACGCTCATATCGACAATTTCCATAGTGTTTGGATTGGAACCGGCAACATTGTCGAAAACGAGAACTGTCGCATGCCCGTAGGCCGGATTATTTTCCACGGCAAAGTCCACTTTGGAATTACAAATGCACCTCTGCGCATTCGTGTTGTCGAATTTAGCCTTCACGTAAACCGTATCGCCGGACACATTGACATCAAGGGTATCAAGTTCAGCACCGCAGGTAAGCGAAAGGTTTTCGATAGTAAAGCCTGTCCTTTCGGTACCGACGTAGCGAAGGGCAACTGGAGGGAGTTTTTCTTCACGAACGCGCACCGTATCTACCGGAACGACGTCCAGATTGCCATCCACCAGAGGGTCGTCCACCGCACTCTTCGTACCACACTGAGCTACGGCATCCGTAATTACATGGTGCGGGTCCGCAGAAACGACTACCGACGAAGACGATTCGACAGGGAGTGCAAAAGACGAAGAGGACTCCGCGCTGCTAGACAGGGGCGGGTCTTTGGGCGCCGGGCCGGGAACCACTTCGTACACTTGCATTTTTTTATTGTAAAGCTTCAGCGCAAAGAAATTGATGTCCGCATCACTTGCGTCTATATCGAACCAATGGTCGCTCGTGCACATGCATGCCGTCGGAATCATCGCCACGACATCGAGTTTGAGCGTATCGCCAGAACGCCCTACATCCAACATAACCTTTTCGAAACCGCAGTAGTCATATACTTTCGGAATCATCAATTGATATTTGCCGCCATCTTCGTACAAGTAGGCCTTGGGCATTTCATCAGTTTCGCCCTCTTTCAGCAAGGCGGATTGGTTATACGAGCTTTCGTAGCAACCTTTGAATTTCATGTTCACATTCCGCAAGGAATCGAGCACCGAACTGGAGGATTCCCCCGTACCGATACTAGACGACGATTCCGTCACAGATGAAATATCGCCTGTGGACTGCTGGTCAGGGCCCGTCGAAGACGATTCGTCCCCGCAGGCAATGAGCATGAGAGACAGGGCCGCAGCTGTTGCAAGTATCTTTTTCATGATGGCCTCCTTCTTTTAATTTTCCTGTACCGGAAGGGTTTCCTTCTGGTCAAAAACCGTGTAGTTGATACCGGAATAAGCATTGCCGAGCGTGAACGTGGCCTTCGCCACACATTCACAACCGTAATCCCAGCCCTTGCTCCGGCTAAAATTCACATACAGCCTATCGCCTTCACTACTGACAACCGGGCCGATTTCGTTTACGCCCTGCAAGAACAGCTTCCGGGCATCCTCCTCGCAGGGGATAGCGAAATAGACATTCTGCAAGACAAATTTCACGGAGTCGCCCTCGACATGCTTGAACGCCTCAGAGCCAGCGACATCCGGTGCGACGACGGGGACAGCCATGTCCACATTGATTACATCGGCAAGACACTGGATGGAGAAATCGCCCGCATGCGCAATATCGCCATCGCGAAGTTCAGAAGAAGACGAGGAAATATCAATCGGATCAATGCCATTGCCGCAGCCCTCGCACGAACTGCTGCTTTCTATAGCAGAACGCCCACTTGAGCTGCTCTCGATTTTTATGGTATGACTGCCATCATTCGCATCCCTACTCGACGAACTCGAAAGAACCTTTTTTTCGCTCGAACTCAAAACGACGTCAGCGCTGTTGCTCGACTTGATATCGGCTGCATCCGAAGAACTGTTATTCTCTGCAACGGTATTGGGATCGATGGTGCCGCCCGCGACATCGCTGGCTCCGCTACCGGAACACGCAATCACAAGACCCGCAAAAAGAGACCCCACAGTAATGGAGAATTTATTAAGCATGTCGGGCCTCCTTGACCTTGTCGGTGACGGGGAAAAACTGGAAATTGATTCGGCAGACCTGATCCTGGTCCTTGTATTCGTTCGCGATGGAAAGCACCTTCTTGCAACAGGCGTCGAGTTCGCTTGCTATCCTGCCGTAGGCTTCCTCGTTCACGCCGAGCGTCACCCCGGTAAAATGGCGTTCGCTTGGAGAATAGCGGTCTACGGCTCGTGCCGCCATGTTGGCCATTTCCTTGTGCATCGCACGGATTGCGAGCGGCAACGCCTCCTTGGAACCGATGACCACCTGTTCCGTCTGCGAATAGACCTTCTCCCCGTCCTTCTTCAGGAATCCGGCCTTGACCAAAAAGTTCAGGATATCGCGCACCTCTTCGGCGGACACGTGCTCCTTGCACTCGTCGGCGATATCGCGCGGGTTGGCGCCCGGCATCATCGGGACAAGTTCCCTCAATACAGGATACTTCCAAGATTCATAATACTGGAAAGCGTCACCGTCAACAACGCGCACCTTGTGTTCCAAGGCTATCTTCTGCATTTCGAGCAGCGCAGCCTTCTTCACGGAATCCTTCTTGGCGTTCCCGAACGTGACCATCTCGCGGAAATAATCCTTTTCGTAGCCGACAAGCCCCATGGCACAGGCGACATTCTCGATTTTCGGTTTGCCCAGCTTGCTTTCGCCCTTGCACACGAGCTGCAAAAAATTCGGCGACGTAAAACCGGCACTCTTGCAGAACTCACGCCACGAGAACGCACCCAAGCGCTTGCGCTCGTCGTAGTAGTCCTGTATATACAGGCGGTAGTCCTTATATTCGAGAATCGGTTTCATATACACTAATATACGTTTTTATTTTTAAAATGCAACACTAAAATACTATACAAAAGTGACGATTTTACGAAGATTTCGTAGTTTTTCACAATAATTTCGCATTTTATTTTAAAATACTATACATTTTGTATAATACAAGAAGGTGCTCGCTAGCGGGGAGCAGCAAGACGAGAGATTGATGCTAGTTGGCAGTGTCATCCTTGGCCTGTCATCCTCCGAAGGAGGAACCATCACGTTCTTACAAGACTAATCAAGAGCTGGTATATAACAGGATGGATTCCCCTCGTTTCACTCGGGGGATGACGCTGTTTTAACGTTTGGGATTGTAGTTGTTCATCAAGACCATCGCAAGCGCCACGCAAAGCATCACCACGCTGCCGACAATCACCTGCTGCTTATGGTCGTAGTCGCGCTTGACATACGTCGGGTTCTCTTCGTTGAGTTCCTGGAGTGTCGGGCCTTCGTTCAGCTTGGTGCTATCAACGCCGTACATCTCCGCAATTTCCTTGTCGGACATGTTCAGCGTACTCACATAGGTGCTGTCGTACTTGTCGAGCTTGTCTGCGGCGGCTGCGGGAATCGCGAGAAACAGGGCAAGCAAGACCACGAGCAATAAACTGCCGTGGATTGCCATGCAATGACAAGTTCTCGATTCAGCCGCTTTCATCATCGCTCTTTCCTGGATCCTTCGACTCCGTGCTACGCACTCCGCTCAGGATGACACCTTTTACAATTCGCCGACTACCCTTCCTTCGCGAGCTTGTCGAGGATCTGGTTCACGAGGCCCGGGTTAGCCTTGCCGCCGGACTTGCGCATGGTCATACCCACGAGGAAGCCCTTGAGCGCGACCTTGCCAGCCTTGAATTCGGCGAACTGGGCAGCATTTTCGGCACAGACGGCGCGGACCACTTCTTCGATGGCGCCGGTGTCGGTCACCTGCACGAGGCCCTTTTCCTTCACGATGACTTCGGGGTCCTTGCCGGTCTCGAACATCTCGGCGAAGACCGTCTTTGCAATCTTACCGTTGATGGTGTTATCGGCGATGAGGTTCACGAGCTTGCAAAGGTCTTCGGGCTTGATCTTGAGGGCAGAGAGGCCGCCTTCCAGTTCCTTCACCTTGGCGAGGAGTTCGGTAATCACCCAGTTGGCCAAGACCTTGCCGTTCTTACAGTTCTTGGCGGCAGTGTCGTACCATTCGCTCACGTCGCGGTCTTCGGTCAGCACCATGGCGTCGTATTCGGAAACACCGAAGTCGTCCATGAAGCGCTTGCGGCGGGCATCCGGCAGTTCCGGAAGCGTGCGGCGGATTTCTTCCACGAAGGCCGGGTCGGTCACGAGACGGACCATGTCCGGTTCAGGGAAGTACTTGTAGTCGTGGGCGTCTTCCTTGGAGCGAATCACGATGGTCTTGTCGGCGTTGGGGTCGTAACGCTTGGTGCACTGTTCCACTTCCTTACCGGCATCGAGGGTCGAGGCCTGCAGGTTCATTTCGCAGTACAGGGCCTTCTCGAGGTTCGTGAAGCTGTTCAGGTTCTTGATTTCGGCGCGGATACCGAACGGAGCGTCTTCGCTCTTGCGCAGAGAAATGTTGCCGTCGCAGCGCATGTTGCCGTTTTCCATGTTGGCGTTGGAAACGCGGGTGTATTCGAGCGTCTGCTTGATCTTCTTGAGCACGAGCACGGCTTCTTCGGGGCTACGGATATCCGGTTCGGTCACGATTTCGCAGAGCGGGGTGCCGCAGCGGTTCGCGTCAAAGTGGGACTCGGTCGGGCTCATGTCGTGGATGAGCTTGCCGGCGTCTTCTTCCATGTGAATACGGGTAATGCCCACGCGCTTCTTGGTGCCGTCTTCCTTGACGATTTCGAGCCAGCCGTTCTTGCAAATCGGGTGGTCGTACACCGGAAGTCCGCCCGTCTGGGTAATCTGGTAGCCCTTCGGCAGGTCCGGGTAGAAGTAGTTCTTGCGGGTCCACATGGCGT
>NZ_DGUN01000062.1 GCF_002395745.1 Fibrobacter sp. UBA4309 | reverse complement strand
GGTTCACCCCAGCAAGGATCGCAATTAGAACATTGATCCGTGTTGCATTCTGCTTCCATCTTGTCTATAGGGTAGCCTTCTCTACAAGCGACGGGGCATTTGTAATACTCCTTGTCGAGTGGGTCGAACTTGTTATGGAGCCTTTCCCATTGCCCGTCGACGCACCTGTACATGACGGCATTGTTGTTGATGTCGTTGTCGCACCTCAGTTCGCCGTTCAGGCACTCGCCGCAGATGGCCTTGTCGGTACGGCACGACTTGTTGCCACATATGGAAACGGCCTTTTTGGCTTCGCCGGCGACGCACTCGTAGACGGTTCCCTTTCCTTCGTCATCGTTGGTGCAAGTGTGCTCGTAGTTCGTACACTCGCCGCAACCGTTGTCACGCGGATCGCAGGATTTTCCGTCACAGCTCTCGGTCACCTTCTTGCCCTTTTCGCAGCGGGTGACCGTCGCCTTGAAGTTCTTGTCCTCGGCACAGGTCTGCACGTCGTTGACGCACTCGCCGCAGTCCGTGCCCTTCTCGTTACAAGATACTGTGCCGCACGAGCGGTTCACGACGACACCCTTCACGCATTCCTTGACAACGCCGATGCTTGCGGGGCTGTCGGAGCAGGTGCTCTTGTAGCTGTCGTCGCATTCGATTTCAACAGCGTCCTTGTTCGCGCATTCCTTGCTCTTGGTGTTGCAGAGAACGCCTTCGTCGCAAGCGGTTTCCTTGCAGACGCAAGCCCCGTCTTTTGCCGTACCGCCCGATGCCTTGCATAAGTCGGCGAATGTAGTTGCGGTCGAGGATGAACTGGCGGTGGAGTCTATGTCGGTAGGCTTGCTCTGGTTGCCACAGACTCCCGTAACGGTGTTGCAGACGGCACCCACGTCGCAGAGTTCGCTCTTGCAGACGCAGGCCCCGTCTTTTGCCGTACCGCCCGATGCCTTGCACAGGTCATTGAACTTCTTGAGTTCGTCCTTGGTCATGGACGATGAACTGGCCTTGCTGCTGGAAGATTTCGCGGAGCTTAAGGAATCGCTCTTGGGGACGGGGGTCCAGCTTTCTTCGTGGCAATAGTATTCGGCGTCCTGTTCCTTGGCGTACACGGTGTCGCCTTCTTTTTCTTCATTGCAGATTCCGAGTTCGTAGATGGAGTTGACCTCCGTGACGACTCTTCTCGGGAGAAGCTTGTCGCTTGAATCGTCGTCGCCACAGGCGGTAAGGAATGTCACGGTCAGCATGGCCGCGAACAGAAGGGCTGGTATTGCTTTTTTCATGTTCCCTCGATTTTCCAGATAAAGCATTTTTTTGTATTCAAAATGTAAATAGAAACATTTCTAATGTCAATGAACTTGCTCTCGTGGGTGGAACTGCCGGTGTTCCTGCTTTATAAATTCCTTGTCGATATGCGTATAAATTTGTGTGGTACTTATATCGGCGTGCCCTAGTAGTTCCTGCAGAACGCGCAAGTCCATGCCGGCTTCCAGGCAGTGCGTGGCAAAACTATGACGGAACGTATGTGGCGAGACCTGCTTGGCGAGGTGCGCCGTGTGCTGCTGCACAATTTTCCAGGCTCCCATGCGGCTCATGGGCTTGCCCCTGGAATTTAGAATTACGTTGTCTGTTGTCGGGTGGGTGAGCGGGCGGCCCTCCTCGATCCAGGCACGGAGATTTTCCTTGGCCTTGCTCCCGAGCGGAACAAGTCGCTGCTTGTTGCCCTTGCCTATAGGCGTGAGCCATTCGTTGTCGAGGTCCAGCTGCGAAAGCTTGATGCCGAGCGCTTCGGAAATGCGGAGGCCCGCGCTGTACATGAGTTCGATAAGCGCCGTGTCGCGCAGCGGGTTCTTGCCGTTGGCCGCACTTTCAAAGACAGAATCCACCTCTTCGCGGGTCAGGTACTGCGGCAGGTAATGCCCGAGTTTCGGGCGCTCGAGCATCGACTCGGTGCTGAAGTCGTACTCGCCCTGGCTCTGCATGTACTTGAGGAACCCGCGCAGGCTCGAAAAGTGCCTCGCGATGGACGTGGGGGAGTATTCCGTCTGTCCGGCGGTGAGTGTCAGGAATTCGTCCAGCTTCTCCGGAGTCAGCTCCTTGAGGTCCAGGCTGTTCTCGTCGAGCCAGTCGGTAAAGTGCCGCAAGTCTTCCGCGTAGCTCTGGACAGTGGCCGGCGAAAGGTTCCGTTCCACTCCCAGAAATGCCAAGTAGGTTACCATTCGGTTTGAATTGAGGCTCATGCAACTGAATGTAGAAAATTTTTCATTTTTTTTATGAAAATCCCTTGACAACCGTTTTTTTCTTTTCTATTATTGTGCGCGTCCAAGCGACAATGGATGATTAGCTCAGTTGGTAGAGCAGCTGACTCTTAATCAGCGGGTCGCAGGTTCGACCCCTGCATCATCCACGAAAACTCCCTGAAAGGGGAGTTTTTTTTTGCATATATTTTTGCATATATTGTAAAATGGTGTTTTTGTGTTGTTTTAGGGATTTTTTTTTGTTATCTTTATGGCTCGGTGATAGGGTTTGGGAGAAAAAGTGGCATTGTAGTTTTTTAAAAAGGTTTTTTGATGAAGATTGTATTGCCTGTCGCCGGAAATGGCCTTAGACTCCGTCCTTACACCGAGGATCGGCCGAAATGTCTTTTGCCTCTGGCCGGTAAGACGATTATCGATTGGATTATCGAGGACGCTTCCTGTCTGAATCCGTCGGAAACAATTTTCATTACAGGGTATAAAGCCGAAAAAATGGACGAGTACCTGAGGTCCAAGCCCGAATGGGGGTTGACCCGTACCGTTATCCAGTCCAATCCGCAGGGGTTGGGCGAGGCCATCAGCCTTGCCTTGCCGTACGTGAAAGACGACGAACCCCTCCTGATCATTTTGGGCGATACGCTTTTCGAGGCCGACCTGCACATATTGAAGAATGCCGAAGAGAATATCCTCTACACTTTCAAGGTCGATGACCCGAAGCGTTTCGGTGTCGCCGTGACCGACGAAGAAGGCAAGATTTCTCGCCTGGTCGAAAAACCGCAGGAATTCGTGTCGGACGAGGCCATTGTCGGCATCTACTACATCAAGGACGTGAAGGCGCTGAAGGATTCGCTTCAGTATCTCCTGGACAACGACATCCGCACCAAGGGCGAGTTCCAGCTGACGGATGCCCTTGAGATGATGATCGAGCGGGGCTGCAAGTTCCGTACCGCACCTGTTACCAGGTGGCTGGATTGCGGGCTCGTCGAGACGCTTCTCGAGACGAACGCGCGCGTGCTCCAGCGCAATGACAATTCCGCCAGCGCCTCTTTCTACGGGACGACTGTGGTGCCGCCGTGCTATATCGGCAAGAACGCCAAGATTCACGGATGCAAGATCGGTCCGAATGTTTCCATCGGTGACGACTGCGAAATTTCCGGCAGCGAAATTTCTGATGCCATTGTCTGGAACGGAGTGAAAATCGCCGGCGGTAAAATCTGCAATACCGTTGTCCACAAATAATTTACGACATTTTTAGAACGCCGCCCTCCACGCCGTGGAGGGCTTTTTTTGTCGTGTTGGCTGGGCTTGTGTGTAAAAAGTGTGTTGTATGTTTTTTGCGAAAAAATGCAAAATGGTAATATTTTGTTAAAAAACTTATTTTTTGTGTAAATAGAATTATATTTAGAAAAACCGTCAAAAAAGGAGTACAATGATGGATTTCAAGAAGTTTGGCTTTGCCGTGGTTGCCGCGTCTGCATTCGGTCTGATTGCGTGCGAAAACTCAGCATCCGCTTCGTCAGATGCTGAAGAACAACAGACGCTATCCAGCGCATCGGTTCCCGAAAGTGCTGCAGGTGAAGTCGACCTCTTTTCTGGTGATGGTGTAGGTACGATTCCGGCATCTTCCGAAAGTACCGGTGATGCCGTGGCCACATCCAGTGATGCTGTGGTTCCTGAATCCAGCTCGAGCGTTATAGGCGGTGCGGATGCCGGCAATACCGGAAATACGGGTGATGTCGGTGGTCAAGGTGGCTTCGGCGGCGGCGACATGG
>NZ_DGUN01000060.1:4449-4627 GCF_002395745.1 Fibrobacter sp. UBA4309 | reverse complement strand
ATCTTGCAGACAGCGCTCTTGGCGGCCTTACGGAGCTGCTCCTCGGGGATACCGACTGCATCGGGCAGTTTGCCGCCGTGGGTGTTGATGATGTCAACATACTCCTGAGGCACGGAAGAGGAACCGTGAAGGACGATGGGGAAACCGGGGAGTTTCTTCTCGATGGCCTTCAGCACGT
>NZ_DGUN01000060.1:0-4318 GCF_002395745.1 Fibrobacter sp. UBA4309 | reverse complement strand
GCGCCGTGGCTGGTGCCGATGGAGATGGCGAGGGAGTCGCACTTGGTCTTCTTCACGAAGTCGATGACTTCTTCGGGCTTGGTGTAGTGGGACGCCTCGGCGGACACCTCGTCCTCAACGCCTGCGAGCACGCCGAGTTCAGCCTCGACGGTCACGTCGTATTTGTGCGCATAGTTGACGACCTTGCGGGTCAGGGCCACGTTCTCGTCGTAAGGGAGAGCGGAACCGTCGATCATCACGGAAGAGAAACCGTTGTCGATGCAGTCCTTGCAGAGTTCGAAAGAGTCACCGTGGTCGAGGTGGAGCACGATCTGCGGATTGGCGCAGCCGAGTTCCTTGGCGTATTCAACAGCACCCTGGGCCATGTAGCGAAGGATGGTGCCGTTGGCGTAGTTGCGGGCACCCTTAGAGACCTGCATGATCACCGGAGACTTCTGCTTCACAGCAGCCTGCACGATGGCCTGCATCTGTTCCATGGTGTTGAAGTTGAAAGCCGGGATGGCGTAGCCACCCTTAACAGCCTTTGCAAACATTTCCCTGGTGTTCACCAGGCCGAGTTCCTTGTAAGAAACTGCCATTTGATTTACCTCTTGAGTGATTGGCGACCTGGGCCGCCGGTTTAAAGTTACGGGGCTAAAAATAGCAAAATGGCGGGGGTTTGTCCACAATTTTCGTCGCCGTTCTGCGCATGTCTGTCCGATTTTACGGATTTTACTTGCGGGACTAGCGGCGGGAATGTATATTAAAAAGAGGTGTCTGGTTTTAAGGAGTTTCCATGTTTTTCAAAAGAAGCTTTTTAGCGCTGTCTGCCATTGCCCTTGCGGCAGTTTTTACGCATGCCGAGGTCACCTACACGCTCCACAAGTCCGCGAACCCTAGTTCCGACGAGCAGGACGCCTACAAGCGCATTACCACCGTGATGGATTCGGCGGTCAAGCTCTACAACACCTACTCTAACCTTTCCAAGTTCATCAACGTCTACTACGCGCCGGGAGTGCCCACGGCCGAGGCCAGCAGCAACGGCGACCTCCGGTTTGGCGAGAACCGCAGCTACATGGTGGTGCCCACGGCCATGCACGAGATGGGCCATACGATGGGCATCGGCACGACCCAGGAATACTGGGATGTATGCAAGGATGGTGTTTTCAGGAACGACAAGGTGCAGGCGAAGCTCCGCGAACTGGACAATGACCCGACCAAGGAACTCCATTGCGACTCCCAGCATATCTGGCCCTATGGCTTGAACCGGGCGAGCGAAGTCAGTTCCGAGAAGGACCTGATAAACCACGTGATTCTCGTTGAAACCATCTACCAGCAGCTGTTCAAGGTGGCATTCTACAAGGAGGGGAGGATCAAATCTCTCGGCGAAACAAAGAAATGCATGGGAATTACATCTAGCAATGCGCTCGAACTCATGGATTGTAGCGATACGGCGACCTTCGTGAAGATTTTCTCGGTGGGCGATAACCCCGTTACATACTACATTCAGCTTGGGAGCCGCGTCGTGGATATCCCGAACGAATCTACGGCCGCTGGCATTGTCGCCTCGACCTACGGCTACAACGGCGGAGCTCACCAGCGTTATACCTTTGACGATGCTGGAATCAATACGCCGAATGCCTTCTTGCTCAAGAACTACAAGAGCGGGCTCTACCTGCAGGCAGTAGGCACGCAGGTACAGCAGAACCGCAAGGTGGACCGCGACGAATCCTTCATCTGGAAACTCGAGGAGGCAGGCTCGAAGCCCGATACATCTTCTGCGGGCGATACGTCCGTCGTCGCTCCCGATACTTCTGACACGAGCAAGACTGACACGTCGATAACGAGGATTGTCCGTATCCACGACATTCAGCTGCAGGCTGCGCCGACAAGGACGTTCGACCTGAAGGGGAGGAGTGTCCGCCCGCAACCTCTCGGCCGTAACCGCGAAACGTACAGGAAACTTTTCAGCAAGTAGTAGCACATCTCGCGCAAAGCCTAATAAGCAAAAATCCCGGCCAGTTGGTCGGGACTTTTAAAATGGTTTTGCTTGGCGATTACACACCGAAGGCGGCATCGGCGCTGGCGGCAGCCTGCTCGATATTGGCCGGGGCTTCTTCGACCGGCGTGTTCACGGCTTCGGCGGTCACGTCGTTGTCGGCCTTTTCGATCATGGAGAGACGGCCTTCCTTGAACTTGTACATGGCGATGGTCGTCGGCTTCTTGTTGAGCTGGATGTAACCCTGGTTTGCCTGGTTGTTGAGGAAACGGGCTTCGTGGGCCATCATCACGACGGCGCGGAAAACGGAGCCTTGGCATTCCTTGCTGGCATAGATATCGTCAAGATAGACTCTCTGATCGGACATCGGGGTACCTCCGAAAAATTTAGAAGAGGGAGAGGGATTCGAACCCTCGTTACCGTAAGGTAAACACGCTTTCCAAGCGTGCGCCTTCAACCACTCGGCCATCCCTCCAGGATGTGACGCCAAATATAGATTGATTTTTATTTGTTGTCAACCGATTTTGGCCCATTTTTGCAAAAATATGCAAAAAAAGACATATCTTTCGTCTGTAGCCCCACCTTTGGTGGGGCGTTCTTTCGTCTAACTAAGCTCGTCCCACACGACCTGCATGAGCGGTTCGAGCGTCCTGGGGGTGAAGTCGAACTTGATGTTCGCGGCGGCGAAAAGTTCGGGCAGCGGGCGACTGCTTCCGAGACTTTCGGCGCGGAACAGGTCGTCAATGGCCTTTTTCGGGTCTTTCTTGAAGTTCGCCCACACCTGGAGCGCGCCAATCTGGGCGATGCCGTACTCGATGTAGTAGAACGGGCATTCGAAAATGTGGAGCTGCTTTTGCCAGAGGTTGCGGCGCACGGCCTCGAGTCCGGAGTAGTCCACGCCGGTATCGTAGCGGTCCATGATTTCGGTCCATATATCGCTGCGGTCGCTCGCCGTGTGCTCGGGGAAGCTGTAGAGCCTGTGCTGGAAGCTGTCGACGCTCGCGACCCACGGGAACAGCCAGATGACGTCTTCGAGTTCGCCGGCAATACTGCGTGCAATCGCCTCGGTGTCGTCGCCGTAGAACGGCTTGAGGTTCGATGTGCCGATGAGTTCCATGCTCATGCTCGCCACCTCGGCAAATTCCGCCGGCACGTCGCGGTACGGGAAAATCGGCTGGTCCGCAAGCGCAAACTGGTGGAAGGAATGTCCGGATTCGTGCAACAGCGTGTAGATGTCGCGGTCGGTGCAGGCCGAGTTCATGAAGATGAAGGGGAGGCGGCTCTCGTCAAAGCCGATCTGGTATCCGCCGGGGGCCTTGCCGAGCCTGGAATCCGGGTCGATAAGTTTTTTCGCCTGCATCTCGCGGGCCCACTTGCCTGCCTGCGGGTGGATGCTCTCGAATATCTGGTCCACCTTCTCGATGAGCTCGTCGCCCGTGCTGTACGGCTTGAGCGGGGTTCGGTTCAGCGGGTCAACGTTCAAATCCCACGGGCGCAGGCGGTCGAGGCCCATCTTTTGCGCGCGCTTCTTGTAGATTTCTTTCTGGAGGGGCAGCACAAGCTTCTCGATGCTCTCGTGGAAGGCCTCGCAGTCGGCAGGGGAGTAGTCGAAGCGGTGCTTGGCGAGGAAGATGTAGTCGATAAAGTCCTTGCAGTGCGAGTTCTTTGCAATCTGCTTGCGGAGGGCGAAGAGGTTGTCGAAGGCTTTGTCTAGCGCCTCTTTGTCTTGGAGGCGGCGTTCCCACATCGCACGCCAGGCGCGTTCGCGGAGATCGCGGTCCGTGCGTTCCATGTAGGCGGCCAGCTGCTGCATGGTCTGGGTCTTGCCCTCGAATTCCACGCTCATGCCGCCGGTAATCTTCTGGTAGGCCTGAATTTCCTTGTTCTCCTCGGTTTCGAGCGGAATGTTGTCGGGGGAGAACAGGTCGAGTGAAACCTGCACGCCCTTGAACCATTCGCCGAACTCGCCCTTGAGCGCATCCTTAGCCGGGTGGGCGACGAGCTTCTTGTTCAGTTTGTCGTCGTACTCGTTCATTATAGGCTGCACGTTCTCGACAAAGTCGGTGTAGGCCTTGGCGGCTTTTTCGTCGGCGGTATTGCAGGTCATGGCCACGTAGCGGCGGCAGCTCACTTCGCCGAGCACGGATTCGAGTTCGCTCCAGTCCAGAATCCACTGACACAGTTTGGCTGCGTCTACGGGAATGTCGCGCTGCAGCAGGGACTGGTAAAGGGCGGAGACGGCACGGCTGTCGTCGGGATTCAGGTCATTTGGAACAAAGTTTCTTTTAGACATGTGGACCTTCTAAATATTTTAATTGGAGGGGAGGATTGCTCCTACCC
>NZ_DGUN01000020.1 GCF_002395745.1 Fibrobacter sp. UBA4309 | reverse complement strand
GTCAGTCAGCGTGCCGTAGGTGATGGAATAATTTCGGCGTTCATCAACAGGAACATTCCAGTTCCAATTCGTGCGGTCTTCCCATAGGCCAAATGCTGTACAAAAATAAATCAGACTATCTTTTTGTCCGATAGCAATCTTGCCATCTTCATCGCAAACGGTTCCACATAAATTTGTAGCGCAAACACTTGAAGACGATTCACCTAATGAACTCGAACTTACGACTTCCCAGTTTTCACCTGAGATCTCAATCCATTCCCCACCCTGACATTCGTAATACTTCCCTGTTGACTCCTGGTAAACCTTATCGCCATCGGTACAAGTCACTCCTTCGGAACTGCTAGAAGCCACAATCTTAGAACTACTCGACAGATTCGTATTTTCACTGCTTGAGGAAACAATATTTTTGCTGCTAGAAGACTTTTCTTCTATAACGCTACTTGAGGAAACAGCCTTTTGGCTGCTTGATGAAGTAACTTTAGTGCTACTTGAGGACTTTTCTTTATTAACGCTGCTTGAAGAAACAGCCTTTTGACTGCTTGACGATTTATCTTTTGTTACACTGCTCGATATCTTCTCATTCGCGTTGCTAATAAGTTGCTTTGCAGAAGAACTGCTAGCCAGCTTACTATTTACATTACTAGATAAATTTTCCTCTACCGCACTACTAGAGAATCCTTCCTCAATTTTTTCCCATACTTCGTCATGGCATCGATAGTAAGCATCTTCTAGATTCACATACTTGACATTGCCTTCGTTTTCGAGTGTACACAAATTCAATGACTCTGTAGATTCATCGGTATTTACGCCCATGCCGGATTTTGACGAATCCGTATCGGAACACGATGCAAAAAACACCGCACCCATAATGGTGACAACACGAATTCCCCAGCCAAATCGTTTTTCCATAAGCGCCTTTTGTTGCTTTTTATATACAAATCCAATATATATTTTTTTAACAAGCATCGTCTCCATACAGAGATGAAAATCACATACAACAAAAAAGCCCACTCCAAACGGAGCGGACATGAAATTTTGGTCTGGATCCTTCGACTACGAACCTAACGGTTCTTCGCTCAGGATGACAAACCTCTTCCGAAAAACGCAGAGAGCCAAGCGAGAGCAAACAAAAATCCGCTCCAAAAGGAGCGGACCTTATAAATCCAAATTTGGATTAGAACCGACGGTTATAATTCAAATTAGCCCATGGTGACTTCGACTTTGTGGACACCCTTCGTAAAGATTGGGGCAACATTGGAGTCGATTTCCTTGCCGTCAACCACCATCTTGGCGACACCCTTGCAAACGTGCTTCGGGTTCTTCACCGTGATCTGGTAGGTAGCGCCACGGAACTTACGGGTCGCTTCGAAGCCATCCCACTTAGACGGGATGCAAGGATCGACCACGAGGCCCTTGTAGTTGGCGCGGATACCGATGATGAACTGCGTGGCAGCCTGGTACGTCCAGGTGGAGGTACCGGAGAGCCATGCGTTACGGCCCATGCCGAACTGCTTGTGTTCGTCACCGAGGATGTTCTGCGGATAGCAATACGGTTCAGACTCGAAGATATCGAGAATTCCGTTCTTGGAAGCCGGGTTAATCTGGTTGTAATACTGGAAGGCATTGTCGCCACGGCCGAGGATCGTTTCGGCAATCATCACCCACGGGTTCGTGTGGAGGAAGATACCGCCGTTTTCCTTGGCTCCGGGAGGATAGGTGGAGATGCCACCCACGGCCGGTTCAAAGCCGCGGTAACCCGGAGTGGAGCTCTTCACGCCGTACTTGGTGTTGAGGAGCTTGTTCAGGCTGTCCATGCCCTGCTTGGCGCGGTCGCCGTAAGCGATGCCGGCGATGACCGGCCAGGACTGACCGTTACAGTAAATCTTGCCGTACTTGGCCTTGGCAACACCGTAGCCGTTGCCGTCCTTGTCGAACCAGCGGGTCCACCACTTGCCGTCCCAGGCGCTCTTGTTGAAGGCGGCCTTGACGTCTTCGTACCAGCCCTTATACATTTCGACGGCCTTCTTGTCGCCGAGGACTTCTTCGATGTCCATCATTTCGAGCAAGGCCTTGGCGTACAAGGCAGTGTTGAAGGTGGATTCAGCACCGAGGGGCAAGTTCATGCAGTCGTTCCAGTCGGCAAAGCCGAGGAGCGGGAGGTTGTGCTTGCCGAGGTGTTCACGGGTGAACTTCAGGGCGCGCTTCAAGTGTTCGAGGACAGTGCCCTTCGGACGGTCCTTGCGCTTCTTGCCGGCGACGTAGAACGGAATCTCTTCCTTGAGGAGGTCCATCTTGCCGGTTTCCTTGAGGTAAGAAGCCACGGTGAGGATAATCCAGAGGTGGTCGTCGCCGTACCAGTCGGCATACATCGGATTGCCCTTGGCATCCTTGACGCCGGCCTTTTCGCGGGAGTCACCGGCGTTCGCTTCGTTGCCGTTGTCTTCGGCGAGGGCGAGCGGAGCGTACTGGTGCATGGCGTTACCTTCGGGGCGCTGCACGGAGATGAGGTTCTTGGTGAGGACCAAGGCTTCTTCCGGCATGTGGCTCATCACGCCCATCAAGTCCTGCGTGGAGTCACGGTAACCGATACCGCGGCTGGTGCCGTAGCCCAGCTGGTACAGGGAGAGGTAGCGGCTCCAGTTCTTGGTGGTGTGGCACTGGCGCGGGTTGTGGACGTTCACCATCGTGTTGAAGGAGGCGTCAGGAGTCTTCACCTGGATCGTGGAGAGGTAGTTTTCCCAGAACTTGGCGAGTTCGTCGAAAGCCTTGTCAACGTTCTTCAAGTCACGGTACTTGGCGATGGCCTTGGCAGCAACCTTGAGGCTCTGTTCCTGACCGAGCTGGGTGCAGCAGCGGAAGGTCTTCTTCGCGGCAATCTTGCCACCATGAATCATGAGGGCGGCGATGTTGTCGCCACGGTCACATTCACTGTTGGAAAGTTCCTTGTTGGCGAGGCTGAGCGGAGCGGCCCAGGAGCCCATTTCGTTGGCACCGAGGAACACGCGGCGGTCACCGTCGAAGCTACCGACCTTGCAGTTGGCGGTCACGTAGTTCACGGCGTAGTCACGCTTCATGTAGGCATACTGTTCGAGCACCACATGGCCGTCCTTTTCCCAGTGGCCCTTGAGGGTCATGGTCTGCGGAACCCAGTCGGCGTTCGTGAGCTGCTTTTCGGCTTCAAAGTGGCTGAATTCATAAACCGGGATAATGTCCACTTCCTTGGCGGCACCACCGAGGTTCGTCACCTGGATGTCCTGGAGGAGGGTGTTGGAGCCGGTCGGGACGAAAATCGTCACCTGGGTACGCAGCCCGCAGCATTCGGCAATCCAACGCATGTAAGAAAGACCCACGTGGCATTCCCACTTGTCCATCTTGGTGAGGGTGGGAACGACAAACGGAGAGAACACCTTGTAGCCCTTGGCTTCCTTGATACGGATATAGATGGTGCTGGCCTTGAAATCAGAGCACGGCATCTGGGCGATGTACTTGGTGATACGGTTCAGGGCGGGGTCGCCCTTGCAAACCAGGGTACCGCCGGTAGTATCCACGATACCGCCGAAATTCAAGGTACCGACGTAGTTGCACCACTTGATCGGGGTTGCCGGCGTGGTAAGCACGTATTCTTTCGCGGCGTCATCGAAGTAGCCGTACTGGGCGGCCGGAGCCTTCTTGGAGGCGACCTTCTTGACACTCTTCTTCTGTTTTGTAGCCATTGTATCTCCGTGAGATGGGGTTGTTAAATTTAACGCGGTAAATATAGATTTTTAGACGAAAGACGATAGACGAAAGACGAAAGAAAGTGGTGAAAAGCTTTTCTATTTCACGCGAAGCGTCATTTTAAATCTATCGTCTATAGTCTACAGGCTCGCAGAGCCGTTCTTTCGTCTAACCTTTCTGGTTGAAATTCTCGAAGTCGCGGTTGCCGAAGTTGATGTAGAAGTAGCCATCGAGCTTCTTGTTGCGGATCGGGTCGCGCAGGATACCGATGGCGGCACGCACGTACTTCAGTTCCACAAGGATGTGGTCGCGGCTCATGCAGTTGAGGAACGGGCCTTCGGGGTAGAGCGTCGGACGCGGTTCTTCGGCAATCATCTTTTCCAAATTCTCGATTTCCTGCACCAGGCGGCGTTCATGGACCTCCAGGGACCGGACAAGTTCCTTGTTGTCGGCACCGAAAAGGAATGCGAAGCCCAGCGTTCTCGGGTCGTCGTTGAAACCGGTCAGGTGCTTCAGGACTTCCTTGCGGAGCACGTCCCTCCCCTTCTCGGTAATATTGAAAACGATGCGTTCAGGGCGGTTGCCGTCGCGTTCGGCGCGGCCGACAATGCACTCGTTCTTCTCGAGCGTCGTCAAGCGGTTATAGACAGTTGAGGTGCTGAGGTTTGCCCAGCGGTCCAGTTCCCTATCCCGAATTTCAGTAATTATATCATATCCGCTGCGCTCATGCTCCAAAATCAGGCCGAGCAAGACAAGGTCATAACGGTTCATAACAATCCTCTGTTCCAAAATCAGGAGCAAAACGCACCCTATTCCAATTTGGAATATAACTAAAAAATTGACAAAGAGTCAAAAAGGGCAAAAAAAAGCCTAATTTTCCAACGGAGTCTTCGCGACGAGCTTCCACGACAGCCGCTGGACGACCTTTTCCCAGTTTCCGCGGGTCATGGCGAAGGAGAACGAGTCCGACGAATTGGCGACCCCGTAGGCCAAGATACGGCCGGCTTCCAGCGAAACTACGCTGTACGCCACCTGGAGTATCAATTCCTTGTTGTTGAGGCAGCCACCGCTAGGACAAGACATCTCGTAGCGCCGGAAAAGCACCGGATGGACGACAAGGACAAGCCCGTCCACCCCATCCAGTTTAGCCGCCACGGGCACCGGAATCTTGACCTTGACTCCACCCAGGTCCATAAGCTCCATCTCCAGGGCTCCGTCATCAATAAGTTTCACGGAATGGCTGACCGGCGAGCTTATGGCAAGCGCGGTATCGAGGTAGCTAACGAACCACTGCCGAAAAACATCCTGGTCGCCGAAATCATCCGTGATGTCGTCCGCATTAGACGTGAAAGGAGCCGTCGTCAAGACAGTGAATCGTGCAGGAGCCTCTTTCCATTCCGGGTCAACCGAGACATGCGGCCCGGAACAGCCGACAAGAGCCACCGACAATAAAGCGACAAGCCATGCAAACCTTTTCATGAATCCTCCGAAATCAGTACCGGGGTTTCCAGAAGCGGATACCTATGCCGGCACTGAACGTCCACTGCAAATCGTCCCAATACCGTTCATTGTTGGCGTCTGCGTACGGATCCCAGCACTCCTTATTGCCGTAAGAGCCCGTTTCCCAGTAGGTGTCCCTGCAGTAATTCTCCACGAAATTCATGCGGGCCTGCAAATGCGCCGTCACGTCCCAGGAGTCCGAAATCGGGATGTAATAAGTCCCCTGCACGGCGAACATCCACGATTCGTCGTCCAGGTTGGCTTCGCGCATGTCCTCTTCCAGCGGGTAAGTATCGATGTATCCCAGGCCGAACAGGACATCGACCGTAAAGATTTTCTTGGGACCGAGCATCAGGCCGCCCATCAGCGCGTAGCCCTTCTCGGAAACGGAACCGCCCTTGTTGTTGTCGCCGAACGACATAAAGTACTGGTACTGGAACACGATGCTGCGCCACGACGCCTTGAAGGCAAAGCTCAGCATGTTCGACACGTCAAAATTATCGTCAAAATGACTCGTATAGGTAGACGGGAGTCCGAACATCGCCATGCCGGAGAGCGCCACCCACACGTTGCGTTCCGCCTTTTCCTGCTCGATAGCACGTTCGCGGTTCTTCTGCTCAATTTTTTCTTCATCCGCACGGGCGAGCTTTTTATCTTCTTCTGTGGGGGCCGCAAAACCGGGCATCTGCGTCTCGATAAAGCCGCGGTACTGCGTTTCCGGATACTTCTTGAAGAATTCCGCCTTCTGTTCGCCGAGCCACGACGTATCGCAGGTAAAGGCCGGCTTGATGCTACAGCGGTACGGCCAATCGTATTTCGCCCTCAGGTACTTATAAAATAACAGCAGCATGTCCTTGTCTTCGCGGGAGCCCTCCACCTCGGCGACGGCATTTTCCATATTCTCGACCGACATCGCCAAAAGGGCATTCTTCTCGTCGTCCATGTTATACTTGTCGAGAGCGTCCTTGCCTTCCCAAGCCATGTTGACTTTTTCGTATTCCCTGATGTACCGGAGAACATTATTGAACAATCCGAAATAGTACTGGTAGGCCAAGCGTTCGTCGAGCGAGAACAGGGGCTTGCCTGAAAGGGCCGCCTCGCCACACCTCGCGAACAAGAGCAGCGAATCGGAGTATGCCTTGAAGCATTCGGCCTCCTCGTCGGCCCCGGTCTCCCCCTCCGCCACCGTAAAGAACAGCATGGAAACCTTGTAGTTCGAGCGCTTTCCAGCGCATGTTTTGAACTGTTTCGCGAGTTCGCGTTTGCGGACAGCGAAACTGACGCTGTCGCTATCGCAATTGAAAACTTCAATGGAAACGGTATCGCTTCCTTCCGAGGCATCGTATGCAAAGTAAAACTCGGCAAAGGAGAACGAAAGTGCTACAAGCACCAAAAGAAAAACTTTTTTAAGCATATCTCTAATATAGCTTAAAAAAAATTTTGTTTGTAAAAAAAATCCCCGCGGCATTGCAGCCACGAGGACTTTTGTTAGGAGGAAATCCTATTATGCCTTATTGAGGCGATCCTGGATCATGTCGATGATTTCGGAGAGTTCCTTCGGGAGGTGCTTGCCGAACTTCGGATAGTGGTTTTCCTTAACGTCGGCGAGTTCCTTCTTCCAGCCTTCCACGTCAACCTTCGTGATCTGCGGGAGAGTTTCCTTATAGTAGTCA
>NZ_DGUN01000071.1 GCF_002395745.1 Fibrobacter sp. UBA4309 | reverse complement strand
GCGGACGAAAATTTCGTCCACAAACAGTCCGACTAAAAGTAGGTCTTTGCCTTGAGAAACAAAAGAATCCGCAAAAAAATCCCCGCTCCGAAGAGCTGGGATTTTCGCTATGACAATTTGGTTCTAGATTCTATCGCCTCTTCGAGGCTCCAGAATGACAACCTGGCTTACTTCTTTTCGTAGATCTGGTCGAAGATGCCGCCATTGGAGAAGTGCGTTCCCTGAGCCTTGTCCCAACCGCCGAAGTGCTCGATAGAAATCAAGTTCACGTTCTGGTCGAATTCCTTGTACTGGTCGAGAATGGCCTTGTTGGAGGGGCGGTAATGGTTCTTCGCGGCAATGTGCTGGCCCTCGTCGCTGTAGAGGTAGTTCAGGTACTCGGTGGCAAGTTCGCGGGTACCGCGCTTGTCAACCACCTTGTCCACGATGGCAACGGAAGGTTCAGCCAGAATGCTGATGCTCGGGATTACGATTTCGTAGTCGTTCGGGTAGTCCTTGAGCGCGAGGAAGGCTTCGTTTTCCCATGCGAGAAGCACGTCGCCCTGGCCGTTTTCGATAAAGGTCGTGGTAGAGCCGCGTGCACCGGAAGCGAGCACGAGCACGTTCTGGAACAGTTTCTTGATGAAGTCCTTGACCTTGGCTTCGTCGTTATTATACTGCTTCTCGGCCCATGCCCAGGCGGCAAGGTAGTTCCAGCGCGCGCCACCGGAAGTTTTCGGGTTCGGCGTGATGATGCCAATGCCCGGCTTCACGAGGTCACCCCAGTCCTTCAGGTTCTTCGGGTTGCCCTTGCGGACCAGGAACACGATGGTGGATGTGTACGGGGAACTGTTCAGCGGGAATTCCTTGACCCAGCCGTCTTCGATGAGGCCCGCGTCGCGCACGGCGTTCACGTCGAATTCGAGGGCGAGCGTCACCACGTCGGCTTCGAGACCATTGGCCACTTCCAGAGCCTGCTTGCCGGAACCGCCGTGAGACTGCGTGATTTCCACTTCGCCACCGGTCTTTTCTTTCCAGTGCTTCTTGAAGACTTCGTTGTAGTTCGCGTAGAGTTCGCGGGTCGGGTCGTAAGACACGTTGGTGAGCGTCTGCTTTTCAACCTTCTTGGCAGAAGTTTCGTTCTTCTGCTCGTCAGAAGAAGAACATGCACTAAAACCGATAGTTCCCGCAATCAGGAGACTTGCCGCAATGGCGGACTTGACAAAATTCTGATTCATTCTTATACCTCGCTTGTTTATTGTTTTTTGTTTGTTGTTTTTTTGTGTGCCGAAATATAGAACCCGTTTTTGCCATTGTCCAATACTTAATTCTTATGCGGTATTATCGGTTTTTTTTATAAGTATCGAACACAAAATAGCCTTTTGCTATCGGCAGGTATAAGAAAATAGTATAGCACCGAATATTGAGCCATGAAACCGCAATTTGTATTTTATAGCATCATCTTTTTTATTTGATTTAAAATGTCTTTAACCCGCGAAGAAGCTCTTAATATTCTGACCACCGACACGGAACTCTTGCCCGTGCTTGTTGAAAAAGCATATAAATTGCGTACAAAGTACAAAGGCAACCACGTAAGCATCCAGTTGCTCACCAATGTCCGCAGCGGAAACTGCACGCAGAACTGCGCCTATTGCGCCCAGTCCCGCGATTCCAAAGCACCGATTGAAAAATACCGCTATGTAGAAGACAAGAAACTTTACGGCGACAACGACCTCGTCGACGAAATGCATTTGGCGAGGCACTGTATCGGGCTCAGCGGCATCCGATTTGCGGATGACGATATCGAAAAGCTCGCTGAACGCATCCGCAAGATGAAAAAGAACGACACGCAAATCTGTTGTTCCATCGGGTTCCTGACCGAAAAGCAGGCGTTGATTCTTAAGGAAGCTGGCCTTAACCGAATCAACCACAACCTGAACAGCAGCCGTCGTTTTTACCCGAGCATCTGCACGACGCACACATACCAGGAACGCATCGACAACCTGAAAATGCTGAAGGGCCTCGGTTTCGAAATTTGCTCCGGCGGCATCATCGGCATGGGTGAAACGCCCGAAGACGTGGTGGACATGCTTTTTGAACTGCTTGAAATCAATCCCGATTCGGTGCCCATCAACTTCTTGCTGCCGGTAGAAGGCACGCGTCTTGCGGAACGCGACATTTCGGCACTCACGCCCGAATACTGCATCAAGGTGCTTTGCCTGGCGCGCCTAATGCTCCCGAAATCGGATATCCGCTGTGCCGCCGGCCGCGAAGTGTATTTCAAGGGCCACGAGAAAACGCTTTTCAAGGTGGCCGATTCCATATTCGCGTCTGGCTACCTCACCGAAGGCGGCCAGAGCCTCGAAGAAACATTCCGCACCATCGAGGCGGCTGGCTTCACCTGGCAAGTGGAAAGCGAAGCTTCTCATTAGAAAAAAAAGACCCCCGGCGCGGGTGCGCCAGGGGAAGGTTTTGGAGGTGTGATTACTGAATGCTTGCGGTGAAGCGGGCGGCGATGGCGACGTCGGAGACTTCGTTTTCGCTATAGGCGCTCAGCTGAATCTTGCCGTGCTTGCCGAGTTTCTTGATGAGGCTCACCGTCCAGGCGAGTTCATCGGCGTCTTCGGCAAAGTCTTCGCGATCGCCGACATATTCAAGTTCTGCATAGAGGCTGTTCAAGATACCTGCCGTCGGAATTTCTACACCCACGAAGAACGGAAGGTAGTCAGTACCCTGTGCATATTCTGGCTTGGTGGCATTCGATGCGTTCAGATTTTCGTCGTCACCCGTGGAGATGTAGGCGACTTCGCCATAGAGCCCCAGGTTCTTTGCGAAGTAGTAGCTGGCGCGGCCTGCGACGCGGTGCGTGACTTCGGCGGTATGCTGGATCGGGTCGAGGGCATTGACGCGGTAGGCCGCACTTATTTTGGCGTCACCGAGTTTAAGCGTTTCTTCGGCGCGAAGGTAGCCGGTATCGAACTTGTTGTCGTAAGTACCGAGCAATAGGCTAAAGCTAGAAATGCCCTTGTCGAATCCCAGTCCAATAGCGTCATGCTGGTAATCGCGGGCGAGGAAGCCGCGCTTGGAGAGATGTACGTCAACATAGGTACCGAAGTTGCCTGCAACCGTCCAGTCCGTACGGAAACGACCGAATTGAACGCTGAGATCGCCGAAAGCCGGATTCCATTTGTACTTGGCGTAGTAAGTATCGGCGCTGATCTTGTCCTGTGCGGTCTTGGTCACCTTGACATTGCCTTTGTCATCTGTCGTGACATCGGTGACATTCTTGTTGCCAAAGGCGGGGCTGAAGATACGCACGTTGATGACGGCTTCGAAGTTGTCGGAATTGTACTTTCCGCCAATGTTCGCACGCAAGAAGGAATTGTCGAGCGTGTTGTCGGCATCGTTGTCGTAAACGGCCTTGATGGCCTGCGCCTGCACGTTACCGGTGAGCTTGAAAGCGGGCTCCTCTTTCGGTTTTTCGGGCGCGGCAGTTTCGGCCTTCGGGGCTTCTGCTACAGGGGAAGTATTCTGGGCGAAAACGTTGGAGGTAAAAAGGGAAGTCGTAATGACCGCAGCGGCGGCGAGCTTTGCAAAATTCTGGTTCATTCTTAAACTCCTTGGTTGTGGTTGTTGCTTTGTTTTTTTTGTGCGCACAAATATAGAAGGCACTTTTCACATTGTCCAATACTTTAATTTTATGCTGGGTTATCGGTTTTTACTATTGGCCAATTCAAATTAATTTGTCATTATTATTACTGACAAAATAATTATTACAAAAAAATAAATGCCCGCCTGGAGGCGGGCATGATAATGATGGACGACTTGCCAATATTAATGAATTACGACTTTCCGGTAAGTGTCGAAGCGGGACCACTGTTTAAAGAAGGCTTCGCGGGCACTGTCCTTGGCGTTATCGTATTCGGTTAGCAACTGGCGGACTTCTTCGTCGGAATGTACCGCAAGTTCAAAGCCGCGCCCGTTGATGACGGGAACATTTCCGTAGCGGTATTCGGCTACCGGGGAAATTGCCACGATGCGCTTACCGCGCACCTTGACAGCGATGCTGTCGCGCAAGATGATGATATCGAAATCGTCCGGGTAGTGGTAGGTCTCGCCTACGGTCGGGATTTCGTCGCCCACGGTGTAATGCTGCCTTATGGGTTGCTGCTTTACGACCGAGAGCGTTGCCGTATCGTAGAAGAATTCCTCGAAGATTTCTCCGCGGCCATGGCGTTCACCCTGCACGAAGGCGGCCTTGTCGCCTGCGGCGATTTGCTTTTCGAACAGCTCTTCTACAACGCCACAAGCCGATGTCGCATGCGTCACGCGATCAATCAGAATCAGTTCGCCGAGCGTCTTGTGGTTCGCAAAGCGGTCTGCAACGATTGCTTCGGCAAATACGATTTCGGTGACGGCGATTCCGTTCTTGCTCAAGCTTTCTGTTTCAAGATGTGCGCCCGTGTTCACGTCGATCGCGTAATCGATTTTCGTGAGTGTCCCGGGAATCGTCTTGGTGCCGAGTTTTACAAGGTAATCCTTGCCGATTTCGAGCGGCTCGTCGTCCATCCACAGGATAGACGCCTTGATTTTCTTGTAGCAGCCGACGTCGGCACCATTGACAAGGACACTTCCTCTAGACACGTCTATTTCGCGGTCCAGCGTGATGGTGACCGGCTCGCCGGTGTGGGCTTCTTCCACATTCTTGTCGGTGCGCAGAATGCTCTTGACCGACGCCTTCTCGTTACTCGGAAGGCTCGTGATGGTATCGCCTATGCGAATGCTGCCCGATTCGATTTGTCCCTGGAATCCTCTGAAAGTCCTGTCGGGGCGGCACACGCGCTGTACGGGCAGATAGAAGCCTTGTTCATTCGTGGTGTTCGAAACGTCGATGTTTTCGAGGTATTCGAGAAGTGCGGGGCCCTTGTACCAAGGGATATTCGCCGACTTGACGGTGACATTGTCGCCTTCCGTTGCCGAAAGCGGAATGATTTGCACGTCGGGCAAAGAAAGTTCCTTGACAAGCGCTGCAATCTGCTGCCCGATTTCGTTGCATCGGCTTTCGCTGTACTTCACCAGGTCCATCTTGTTCACGGCGAACACGAAATGGTTGATTCCCATGAGGCTGCAAATGCGCGCATGCCTGCGGGTCTGCACCAGAACGCCCTGCGAAGCATCCACCAGGATAATCGAGAGGTCGGCAAACGAAGCGCCCACCGCCATGTTGCGGGTGTATTCTTCGTGCCCCGGCGTATCGGCCACGATAAAGCTTCTCTTGTCCGTCGTAAAGTAACGGTAAGCGACGTCGATGGTGATGCCCTGTTCGCGTTCGGCCATCAGGCCGTCCAGCAAAAGGGAATAGTCGATTTTTCCGTTGCGGCTGCCGACCTTGCTGTCCAATTCCAGAGCCTTTTCCTGGTCGGCGTAAAGCAGCTTGGAATCGTAAAGGATGTGCCCGATGAGTGTGGATTTTCCGTCGTCCACCGAGCCGCACGTAATAAACTTCAATAAGCCTTTCATTAGAAATATCCCTCCCTCTTGCGGCGTTCCATGCTGCCGGCGGCTTCGTTGTCGATTACGCGGGACGTGCGTTCCGAAGATACGGCGCTCAAGGTTTCGTCGATGATTTCGTCAAGCGTGGTGGCGGTCGATTCGATGCCGCCCGTAAGCGGATAGCAGCCCAGCGTGCGGAAACGCACCGACTTTAGCTGCGGTTTTTCGCCTTCGCGCAAGGGGAATCGTTCGTCGTCGATCATGATGAGGTTGCCGTCGCGTTCGACGACAGGGCGTTCTGCAGCAAAGTAAAGCGGAACGATGTCGATGTTCTCGCGCTTGATGTACTGCCAAATGTCTTTCTCGGTCCAGTTCGAAATCGGGAACACGCGGATGCTTTCGCCCTTGTTGATCTTGGTGTTGTAAAGTTTCCACATTTCGGGGCGCTGGTTCTTGGGATCCCAGGCGTGTGCGGAGTTGCGGAACGAAAAGATTCTCTCCTTGGCGCGGGACTTTTCTTCGTCGCGCCTGCCGCCGCCAAAGGCTGCGGTAAAGCCGTACTTGTTCAGCGCCTGCTTTAACGCCTGCGTCTTCATGATGTCGGTGTAGGCCGAACCATGGTCGAACGGGTTGATTCCCTGCTGTACGCCGTCCTGGTTGATGTATTCCAGCATCTCGATACCGAGTTTTTTTGCGGTCTCGTCGCGGAACTTGATCATTTCCTTGAATTTCCAGGTGGTGTTCACGTGCAAGAACGGGAAAGGCGGCTTTTCGGGATAAAAGGCCTTCATGGCCAGATGCAACATGACGGAGCTGTCCTTGCCGATGGAGTAGAGCATCACCGGCTTTTCGCATTCGGCGGCAACTTCACGGATAATGTAGATGGCTTCGGCTTCCAGCTCGTTGAGGTGTGATAATTCGCTCATATTAAATCTCCTGTGAAATTCCTAGTATTTGTTAGATTCTTTCGGGTCTATGTCGATCGATTTTACGCGCCCGTCGGGGAACTCGACAATCCAGCGGACAAGACCGTTTACTTTTTCGGTGTGCACCTTGCTTCCCTTGCCGCCAATGTCTTCGCCGAGGAAGAATCGAATGGCGTGAACGGGGCATTCCTTGATGCACGAGGTGCAACCCCAGCAATCCTTGGGGTACTTGATAAACGCCTTTTTATTTTCGCTTATCTTGATTAGCGTGCCTGGGCAAACATCGTGACATTTCCCGCAGCCGATGCATTTGCTTTGATCAATGCTGATGCTCATAATTCTTTTGCCCTTCTGCGGTGAGTTCGCGCGTGAATGTCTGGATTTCGCCGTTTACGAGGCGCGAATTCACGTACTTGCGGAAATTTTCGTTGTCTTTTTCGGGATAGTCGAGATTTTCGGCAAAGCTGTGCCAACGGGTCTCGTGGCGGGCTGCCAGGTGCGCAATCACGCTCTTGCAAACCGTAAGGCGTTCCTTGAGCTCGTAGATGTACATGAGCTCCTGGAAATCGTTGGCATGCAGGGAATTGATGCGGGCCTCGATTCCCTCGATTTTTTCGAGTGCAACCGCTAGCTGATTCTCGCTATAACGATAGCTTGTCTGGATGCCTCCTGCATAAGCGTCCATAGCAGCCTGCATTTCTTCTTCAAGGCGCTCGGCAGTGTCTCCGCCGTCGTCGCCTCGGGAGTCAAGGAATTTCTTGATTTCTGCGATGTGGTTTTCAACTTCCGCTTCCGGGATAGATGTGCGAGATGTGGTTAAACCTGCCGCGCCGATGTATTCCACCGCAGACTTCGCCGCGATTTCACCTTCGGCAAGAGCGCCTGTCACGTACTTTTGCGGGGCACCTCCGGCAACGTCGCCGGCTGCAAAAAGTCCTTCGATTGTCGTGGCGCGCTTGGTATCCACCCAGTAACCGCTTGCGGTGTGGCCGCCCACGATGTAGGGTTCCGTACCTTCAATTTCGACATTCGCTTTCGACGGCGTGCCGTTTTCAATCCAGCGAATCGTCTGCGACGGAGCCATGTTCAGGTAAGCCTTCAACAGGGATTCTTCCTGTTCGGCAGAAATGCCTTCGGTCCTCAAGTAGCACGGTCCGCGGCCTTCCAGATTTTCGGTGACAGTCCCATAAACCCTTTCGGAAGTCGAAAGACCGTACTTTGTCTCGTAAACTTCTCCAAGCGCATTTACCTGCTTCGCGCCCACGCCCTGCGCGAGCGTTCCCGTCGGGGCGATGGTGTCCTTGCAACGCAATGCGATAAAGCGCATCTCGAACGTGGTCATCTCGGCGCCGTGGCGGATTCCCATGGCGTAGCCCGCGCCCGTATTGAACGGCGGATACCACATCTTATGTCGGGAAAATCCCGGATTGTTCGGCTTGTAGAGCCCCGCGGCACCGCCCGTCGCGATAATGACTGCCTTGGCTTCGATTGCATAAAAAGTATCGTTTTCGATTCCGAATCCGAATGCGCCGTCGATTTTATTGTCGTGTACGGAGTAGTCGAAGATGTTGACATGGTTCAGAACGGTCACATCGTCGAGCTTCTTGACGGCGTCGGCAAGAATCGGCTTGATGTTCTCGCCGTTGATTTTGATGTTGCGGTTGCCGCGCGTTACATATTTGCCGTCCTTGTCCTTCAAGATGACAAGCCCGAGCTTTTCCAGGTGTGCGGTAACCTCATTGAACTTCTCGGAGATGGAATACAGCAGATCTTCGCGGACGATTCCGTCGGCGTCTTTCTTGGCGTATTCCACGTAGTCCTTGGGCGTGCGACCTTCGGTAATGTAGGCGTTCAAGGCGTTCACGCCAGCGGCAAGGCATCCGCTGCGCTTGATATTCGCCTTTTCGACGATGAGAATTTTAAGGCCCGCGGCATTATTTGCGGCATTATTTACGGCATTTGATGCGGCATCTGCTTTCGCTGCCGTAATAGCCGCATAACAGCCGGCTGTCCCGCCACCTATAATCAGCAAATCGGTTTTAATTTTTTCCTGTTTCACCGCGCGCCTTTTTCTTCTCGATATTAAGCGTTGTAAACGTCCTTGATTTTTTGTGCGAAAACATCCTTGCCGATGCGGTCGATGGTGTACTTGAATCGCTCGCTGGGCTTTGCGTTTTCGGCGAAGAACGTAATCGCGGCATCGCAAATGTCGAGCAGCTTTTCTTTGTCATCAATGAACGGGATAATGGTTTCACCCTTGTTGATGTTGTTGCCGAAAAGTCCGCCGAAAGAAACGATGTAGCCGGGAGTGGCGTCCCATGCGTCGGTGGGGCACGCCTTGTAGCAGCGCCCGCAGTAATTGCACTGGGATTCATCGAAAATGACTTTCTTGTTTTCGACCTTGATGGCGCCCTTGCGGCAGGTCTTTGCGCAGAGCCCGCAACCGATGCACTTGTCTTCGATCCACTTGACCTTGATGGCGCCCTTGATGCCCACGTCGTTTTCTTCGGCCTTGAGGCAGTTGTTCTGGCAGCCGGTCACGCCGAATTTGAACTTGTGGGGGAGTTCGCGGGCAAAGTAGCGGTCGTCAAGTTCCTTGGCGAGCGCGTAGGTGTCAATGCATCCGCTCGGGCAAACGGCAGAACCTTGGCATGCCGTAATCGTGCGCACACGAGGCCCGCAAACACCCGGTTCCACGCCGCCTTCGGCCAGGGCGGCCTTGACGTCGTCTACGTTTTCAAGCTTGATAAACGGGATTTCGACGCTCTGTCTCGAGGTCAGGTGGGCATAGCCTTCGCCGTACTTTTCTGCGACTTCGGCGATTTTTGCAAGTTGGGTAGCGGTAAGGTTGCCGCCTACGACGCGCACGCGAAGCGAAAAGTTGTCCTTTTGCTTTTGGCGCATCCAGCCGCCTTTTTTGAGAGTAGAATAATCTGTTGCCATGTTGTGTGTCTCCGTAATTAAATTGCCTTGATTGCCTGTTCGAAATCTTCCTTGAGGTCTTCGATATCTTCGATTCCGATGCTCACGCGGATGGTGCCTTCGAAAATGCCGGCATGTTCCTTCTGTTCCTTGGAGCTGTGCGTAAAGATCGTGCTTTCCGGGTGAATCACGAGCGTGCGCAAGTCGCCGATGTTCGTGGCGATGGTCGCATACTTCAAATTGTTGATCAGCTTGAAGGCCCTTTCCTTGGTTCCTGCGTCAATCGTGAGGATGGCACCGCCTTTTCCGTGCAACTGTTTTTGTACCAGGTCGTAATAGGGGCTGCTTTCGAGGGCCGGGTAGTTGACAGAAATACCTTCGAAATTCTGCAAAAATTTGGCGAGCTGCAAGGCGTTATCGCACAGGCGTTCCATGCGGAGCCCGAGCGTTTCGAGCCCGAGGGAATTCAGGAAGGAGGTCTGCGGCGCTACGCAGCAGCCCACGTTACGCCAGATGCCGTTGCGGAGTTTGGCAATATAGGCGAACTTGCCAAAGCGCCTGTATTCTTCCAGACCCTTGTAGCGTTCGTAATCCCACTTGAAGTTTCCGCTGTCGATGATGATGCCGCTGATTGCGGAACCGTTTCCGTTGATGTACTTGGAAGACGAATGAATTATGATGTCGGCTCCAAAGTCAAACGGATGCACAAGATAGGGCGTCGCTGTCGTGCTGTCGACAATAAACGGAACGCCTCCCCGATGAGCCTCGTCCGCGACGCTCTTTAAGTCGACTACGTTCAGTTTCGGGTTCCCGATAAGTTCGGTAAACACCGCCTTTGTCTTTTCGTTCAGTTCGGCGCGAACGTTCTCGGCGGTCACTTCGGTTACGAATCGCGTCTTGATGCCGAACGCTTCCAAGTCGTGGAAAAGGTCGATGGTTCCGCCAAAAAGTCCGGCGCTTGCAATGACTTCGTCGCCCGCCTGCAGAATGTTCAGGAGCGAAAGCGTCACCGCGGCCATGCCAGAAGAGCACGCCACCGCACCGATGCCCTTTTCGAGCGATGCGATGCGGCGTTCAAAGGAATCGGTTGTGGGGTTCGCGATGCGCGTATAAGCAAAACCAGGAGCCTTGTTGTTGAAAACGGCTTCGAGTTTTTCTGCTGAATCCTGCGAAAAGGCACTCACCTGGTAAATGGGCGTAAGCGTAGAGCCGGTACATCGATCGCTGCCGAAATCCTTGTGCAATAGGGTGGTATTAAAATTCATTTGGCTTTCTCCGTACTTTTTGAGTTGAAGCCAAATATAGAAGGCGCTTTTTGCCGCGTCCAATACTTAATACATATGGCCTTCTATAGAAAAAAATTATAGAAGACCTTTTTACGGAATTTTTCTATTTCGCTATCGCCTTCTGCCAGATATCCTGCATCACGAGGCCGGCGAGCGTAAAACCGAAAATTGCAGTGGCGTGGGCCATAGTCCCGTTGATTTGCGCCTTGCTGCTGCACCATTCGTGGCCGATGAGTTCGGCGTTCTTGAGTTCGGCTTCGCTGTGTTCGTTACGGATTTTGGGGCACATGCAGGCGGCTGTTCCGCAAGAGGAATTCTTGCCGCGGTTCGTCAGCAGTTCGTCGCTGTAGACGCACATCACCTTCTTGGCGAGATTCTTTTTTTTGCGCTTGAACTTGTCGCGCAAGGCGCGCCCGAGCGGGCAGCCTGCCACTTTCCAGAATTCGGCGACCTTGATGCGCGTGGGGTCCATCTTGAGTGCGGCCCCCATCGAAGAGAAAACGGTTGCCTTCGTGCGCGTGGCATGCCACAGCAGCTGCATCTTGTTTTCGAGGCTGTCTATCGCGTCGATGATGTAATCGAAGGTGTCCAGCTGGAACTTGTCCGTATTCGCTTCTTCGTAGATGTCCTGTAATGCGACAATGTTTGCGTGCGGGTTGATTTCGAGCAGGCGTTCCTTGAGAACATCGACCTTGACTTTGCCGACGGTCTTTGTGGTGGCCATCAGTTGACGGTTCACGTTGGTAACGCACACGCGGTCGGAATCGACGAGTACGATTTCCTTGATTCCTGAGCGTACAAGGCTTTCGGCGCACCAGCTGCCTACGCCGCCGAGCCCGAAGATGATGACGCGCTTCTGGAAGATGCTGTCCATGACGTCGTCCCCGAGCAGGAGCGAGGTGCGGTTAAAAATGCCTTTTTCGATTCCCATGACCATTCAAATATAGAAAATAGGGAAAAGTGGAAAAAATCCGACGGATAACGGGAAAAATGCCCGTTTTATAGCCTTTTCCCATATGCTAGTTATAGTCAAAAACTATTAGTAAGAAAAATGTAAGCGAAAATGGCACGGTTTTTTCTTTTTCCTATTGAAATGGTAGGAAAATGATTCTATCTTAATCCGCGTCACCTGATTGTTACAGTTCGTCTGGACGCAATCTAAGGAGGTTTAAGTGCAAAACATTTACTTGAATACTGTCCGATGTTGAACGGAGAACACTGACAGGAATTATAAACAACGGGCTCGAGCCCAAAAAACTTAAACAGTGATTCCGGCACAGGGCCGGGATGACAAAACAAAAAAGGAATTTCAAAATGTCTAAAATCTATACCTCTGCAGACCAGCTCATCGGTCACACCCCGCTTCTCGAGCTCACTCACATCGAGGAAGGTCTCGGCGCCAAGATCGTCGCGAAGCTCGAATACTTCAACCCCGCAGGTTCCGTGAAGGACCGTATCGCGAAGGCGATGCTCGACGAAGCCGAGAAGAGCGGCAAGCTCAAGAAGGGCGCCGTCATCATCGAACCCACTTCCGGTAATACCGGTATCGGTCTTGCTTCCGTCGCCGCCGCCCGCGGTTACCGCATCATCATCGTGATGCCCGAAACCATGAGCATCGAGCGCCGCCAGCTGATGAAGGCCTACGGTGCCGAACTCGTTCTCACCGAAGGCGCGAAGGGCATGAAGGGCGCCATCGCCAAGGCTGACGAACTTGCGAAGGAAATCCCGAACAGCTTCATTCCGGGCCAGTTCGTGAACCCCGCGAACCCGGCCGCCCACAAGGCTACGACCGGTCCTGAAATCTGGGAAGATACTGACGGCAAGGTGGACATCTTCGTGGCCGGTGTCGGTACGGGCGGTACTGTTTCTGGCGTGGGCGAATACCTCAAGAGCCAGAACCCGAACGTGAAGGTCGTCGCCGTCGAACCGGCTAGCTCTCCGGTGCTCTCCAAGGGCGTCGCTGGCAGCCACAAGATCCAGGGTATCGGTGCGGGATTCGTTCCCGACACGCTGAACACCAAGGTCTACGACGAAATCATCGCTGTCGAGAACGAGGCCGCGTTCGAAGCTGGCCGCGAAATCGGCAAGAAGGAAGGCGTTCTGGTGGGTATTTCTTCCGGTGCAGCCCTCTGGGCCGCGAAAGAACTCGCGAAGCGTCCCGAGAACAAGGGTAAGACCATCGTTGCTCTCCTCCCGGATACCGGCGACCGCTACCTCTCTACCGCCCTGTTTGCAGAGTAAGTAGAATTCCTAGCGATTATTTCGAACAGCTTAAATCCCCCGCGCGTCGGGGGATATTTTTTTTGTGCAAACGCCGTAATACATACAATAATCTGTAATTTTTTATAAAAAATTGTGACTTCGCCTAAATCCCGATGTATTTTTTTTACTAAGATTGATGCCTAGAGAGGGATTTTAATTGAGGGAAAATTATGAGATGGGCACATTTGTCTAAAGCTCAGAAGTTTTTGTTTGCGGTAGGTCTGGTTGTTGCCGCATTCCTTATAAATATCGTATTTTCCAAGATTGTACTCGCGTTGGGCGCACCGGTGTTCCTGGATTCGGTGGGAACCATTTTGGCGGCGATGCTGGGCGGGACTCTTCCTGCTGTAATCGTGGGCTTCTGCTCCAATGCGTTTAACGGTATATCCGACATTACGACTCTCTATTATGGCATTATCAGCATCCTTATCGGTGTGGCCGCCGCAATTTTCCAGCAGAAGGGATTTTTCAAGACACTTCCCAAGATCATCATTGCCATCCTGGTGTTCTCGCTCCTGGGTGGCGGCCTCGGTTCCGTCCTGACGTATTTCCTGTTCGGCTATGATTTTGGCGAAGGCGTGTCGGCCCCGTTCTCCCTGGCGATTTACAACAACCTCGGCCTGTCGAAGTTCTTTTCCCAGCTGATAGCCGATATCATCATCGACGTCTTTGACAAGTCCATCGTGGTGGCCGCTGCGGTGGTGTCTTACCGTTATATTCCCGTTATTGTCAAGGATCTCTTTGCCCGCGTGTTCCTTTTCGATCCGCATATTGATCAGCACGAAAAGAGGGATTCGTACCATTTCATTAGACGTTCGCTTTTGCGCAAAGTGGTTGTCATGGTGATCGTGGCCGAAATCCTGCTGGGTGCGCTCGCGAGCATTACCGGGTTCATCTTGTATAGGCAGGTCTCTGTCGGCAAGTTCACCGATATCGCGAATGGCGTGACCAAGTCCAGTGCGGTAGTCATCGATATCGACAGGGTAGACGACTTTATTGCGCATGGGCACGAGGCGGAAGGCTACGACGCCATAGAGAAGAAGCTCTACAGCATCAAGGAAAGTTTCCCGCAGACGACGTACCTGTATGTCTACAAGATTCTCGAGGACGGTTGCCATGTCGTGTTCGACCTTGAAACCGAAGATGGCGCTGAACCGAGCAGGCCGGGTGACCTTATTCCGTTCGACCCGTCGTTCGAACCGCTGCTGCCGAAGCTTTTGGCGGGCGAAGAAATCGAACCTATCATCAGCGACGACCAGTATGGCTGGCTCCTTACGGTATACAGGCCGCTCAGGAACTCTTCGGGTAAGACGGTCGCGTATGTCGCTGCGGACATCGCCATGGGCGAAATCGTCTATGACCAGGCCAAATTCTTTATCAAGCTCCTCTCGATGTTCTTCGGCCTTTCGATTATCATCATGAGCATTGTTCTCGAAATGGTGAAGCGCGGCATTGTGCATCCGGTGAACGGCATGGCTTCGGCATCCATCCACTTTGCGTACAACCTGGAACAGAGCCGCTTGAGCAGCCTCCAGGAACTGGATTCCCTGAACATCCACACCTTCGACGAAATCGAGTACCTCTACAAGGCGTTGACAAAGACATGTAAGGATTCGCTGGAATTCATTCAACGATTGGAACTGGCCGCCGAACGCATCGCCAAGCTGCAAGACGAAATCATTATCAACTTCGCCGAAATGGTGGAAGCGCGCGACAACAGCACCGGCAACCACATCAAGAAGACTGCAGCCTACGTAGAAGCCATTGCCAAGGAACTGCAGCGCGAAGGCAAGTTCCCCAATATCCTCAATGACGAATACATTGCCAAGCTCAAGAGTTCCGCTCCGCTTCACGATATCGGCAAGATTGCCGTGTCCGACCTGATCCTGAACAAGCCGGGCAAGCTGACCGACGAAGAGTTCGCCCTGATGAAGAGCCATACGACCGAAGGAATGAAGATCCTCACGAAGATCGAGGCGAGTGCGAACGAGAAGCACACGATGGACGACAACTACTTGAAAGAAGCTATCGAGATGGCCCATTTCCACCACGAGAAGTGGAACGGTACGGGTTATCCGACCGGTATCCGCGGCGAGGCTATTCCGCTTTCGGCGCGAATCATGGCCGTTGCCGACGTGTTCGATGCGCTTGTGGCCGAACGTGTATACAAGAAACCTTTCCCCTACGAAAAGGCGATGGCTATCATTACCGAAGGATCTGGCCAGCATTTCGACCCCACGATTGTCGAAGCCTTCTGCCACATATCCAAGGAAATGTACCAGAACCGCACAGTCCTGCAAAAGGACGACGCACAGGAAGCGTAGTGTCGCCCTGTCGCATGATGCGGCTCCGGAAATAACTATATTTGACGGACCATGGCACTTTGTTTAGAGACTGAACAACTGGAAACGGTCCAGCGTATACTGGGGCTCCATTTCGAGGGCCTCGAGGTATGGGCGTACGGATCCCGTGTTACCGGTGTGGATTTGACGCCCGAGACGGAACTGGAACTGGTGGTGATAACCGACAGCCCCCTTTCTGTCGAGGACATGACGGCTGTCGAGAAGGCTTTCGCCGATAGCGGCCTGCCCTTCCGCGTGGATGTCATCGACTGGGTCAAGCTCCCGGAATCCATCCAGAAACAAATCAAGAAAGAACACGACGTAGTCCAGGCCGCAACCGAAGCCTGATAGAGTATTATGAAACGTCTTTTTTCTCTTATCCTTGCAATCTCCCTGATGACTCCACTCTTTGCCCAGGACGATAACGCCCAGGCCAAGGCGCTAATCCGCGATGGCAGGTGCGCCGACGCCATCGCGCCGCTCCAGAAGGTATCCAAGGCGAAGTTCAAGACCCACGCCGGCGCGCAGGCGTCCGTGATGCTGACCGAATGCTACCTCCGCGAACACAAGCGCGACGAGGCGATGCAGCTGGCTTCCCGCTTTTTGGAATACCATGTGGGTTCGGAATACCGTGAACGCATGGAACTGGCCCACGCCATCGTGATGGTGGAATCCGGCGCCGTCTACGAAGGCGTCGAGGCGATGCTCCGCATTTTGGCCTATACCAAGAACCCTGCCGCGAAGAGCCGTACCAAGGAAGTCGCCATCCAGACGCTCGCGGCAAGCCTCATGAACGCCGACCAGTTGCAGGCCCTGCTCGAGAAGTACCCCGTGGACAAGGACGTTGTCGGCTGGATGCAGCTGCAGATTGGCCGCGAAAGCCAGAATGCCCGCCGCTACAAGGCCGCCCGCTACTGGTACAAGAAGGTCGTGAACGGCAAGGTGGCCGAGAACCTCTCCAGGACTGCCGAGAAGGGACTCGAGTCGCTGGAAGGCCAGGGTGCCGGAATGCCGACGATCCTAGTGCTTGCCCCGCTTTCGGGTGACTTTGCCGAGTTCGGCGTGGCCGCCATCCAGGGCGTGCTTTTGGCGCAGGAACAGTCCGGCTTTGCCAAGAAGGTGAATGTCCGCATTGCCGATACGCGTGCCGACGCCGCCCAGGCGCTCATGCGCACGCAGCAGGCGGTGAACCAGGACAGCATTATTGCCGTTATCGGGCCTATCATGAGCGCCCCGGCGGCGACCGTGGCTGCCTGGCTCGGCAGTAACTTCCAGAACATCCCGATGCTCACCCCGACGGCGACCGACGACGGCATCGCCAAGATGGGCCCGAACATTTTCCAGGTGAACATCACCATGGATAACCTCGCGCAGAGCATCGCCGATTTTGCGGCCAAGTGCCTGGATATCCGCGAGTACGCCATCTTGAGTCCGCTGGGCGATTACGGTTCTGCCATGACGACGAGCTTTACCCGTGCCGTAGAACGCCGTGGCGGCAAGATTGTCGCTTTCCGCAACTACGAGGAAGGCCGCCCCGACTACAAGACGGAATTCGACCTGTTGCGCGACGTACGTTTCAAGCAGGATAACCGCCGCAGGAACATTGCCCGCGGTGCCAGTGACCTCGATGCGGTGAGCCCGAAGGAACGCAAGTTCTACATGAACGATTCCACGTTCAATATCCCGGGCATCTTTATCCCGGCGACGAACCCGGCCGATGCCGGTGCCATGGTGAGCCAGGTGGCGTTCAACCGCTTCTCCGGCGTGCTGCTCGGGACTTCGGGCTGGTACGGCCGCGAACTCCTGATTCGCGGCAAGCGCCTGGTCGACAGTTCCTTCTTTAGCGTGCCGGCTCTCGACATGAACGGCAACAGCGCCGAATACGAAAAGTTCGCAAAGGCGTTCCAGGAACGCTGGGGTACTGAACCGGGTGAAGACAAAGTAAGCGGCCTCAGCTTCGATGCGGCCAATATCGTTTTCACTACCTTGGCAAGGAAGCCCGAGAGCCTGACAAATGCGCTGAACAACGCCGACTTGTTCAAGGGCGTCTATGGCGATATCAAGTTTAAGCGCGGTGCCAACGTCAACACGAAAATCGTGACCGTGCAGAAGGGCAAGTTCGAAACGATGAACGGATGCAAGATTCCGAGTGTCGAGTCGGCCAAGGAAGACAAGTCCAAGGACGCTGGCAAGAAATAGCTAGCTGGCGTCGGCAAGGCTGTCGCAGCGGTCCTGTTCTTGCATGGAATCGATTTCCATGTCGGGACCGATGATTGCGGCGGCGATATATTCTGGAGAGTCCCCGTTCCTGTAGTAGGCGCCGAGCGTCTCGTCGTCGACATAGTCTTCTAGGGTCAGCCCGCTAGTGGCGCAGAGAATTTCACGGAGACGACACTTGAAAGACTGGAATCCTGTGTGAACCAGGTAAAAGGGAATTGCGGATGTTTTGTGGAGAAGTTTCATTTCGACCTCCAGAGTGAATCCTTTACCCTATTATACTTATTGACCTCTCCGTACGGCAAGTGATAAAAATCATATGCGGATTTACGGATGCGTCCGCAAGGCTTGTATTTGCTGGCTTTGCGGCGAATTATGTGGAAATGGGTGATCCGTATCTTGTTGAGCATGAATGTGTTGCGGTACTGCGGAATGACCCCGGGCGGGGCGGGCTGCGGCAGGGGGCTCTTATTCCACTTTGGATTATGTTTTGCGGACCGCGTTTTTTTATCTTTGCCTTGATATGTTGCGATTCCTGTCTTTTTCGATATTTGTTCTTGCCGCCATGGCTTTTGGCGGGCCCTTGACGCTTGCCTTGCCGGATTCCCTGGAGGCGCTTTCGAAGAAGGTCACGGAACAGACGATGTCGTTGAAGTACGGCGAGGCTCTTTCTGTTTCCAAGAAGTTGCGCGCGGCGAACGAGTCTGCAGGATGTGTCATAGAAAGCATCGTGCGCATAAGCATGTACGACGACCTGGGCGATACTGTGGCGCTGGCGCAGGCGGGGAAGACTTTGGATAAGTGCGAGGCGGAAGGCCTTTGGGAAGCGCTCCGCAAGTTCGAGATGGGATTTGTGCAGAGCGAACAGGGTCATTCCTTCAAGGGAGCCTTGCAGACACGGTCGGCGGCGAAGATGTTCGAGGATTCCAAGGAGCGCGATGCGCGCGCTTTCTATGCGATATACGCCTACTATGTGGACAAAAGCTTCAGCTGGGTCCCGTTCAAGTCGGATCACCGCGACGAATACCTGGCGACGCTGGACAGCGCTTCCAAAAAGTCCGTCCGTTTCTGGCCGCTTTTCTTGACTCCGTTAATTTGGATGTACTACGACAAGGAAGATTTCGCGACGGGACTCAAGCTTGCTGAACGCGGGCTCTCGAAGGCTCCCGCCCACCCGGTAATGCTGCAGATAAAGGCGGACATGCTCTACAGGCTCAAACGCTACGACGAGGCTGCCGCCATCTACGTGCGGAGCGCCGCGGATTACCAGAAGCGCACCGGCAAGTCCATCCGCTACTGGTGTTCCGTGCTGAACCTCATCCGCATCTATAACGACGCCGGGGACTTGGCTTCGGCAAAGAAGTGGCGCGAAAAGCTCCAGGATCCGGCGTACAAGGCCCTGGAAAAGTGGATGCCCGGCTCCCTGATGGATGACTTGAAGAAGCGCAAGCTTCTGTAAAAAAGCGTTGTAAACAAATTTTTTAGGCACAATTCCGGACAAAAATCCGTTTTAAGGGATAGACACCCTTAAGAAGGAGAATGTATGCCCGAAAAGAAGCCCTTGCGTATAGCCTTTTTTGTCGACGGCTTTACGCTCAAGAAAGTGAACGAGTACTACCGGTATTTTCACCCCTACCATACGCGTGTCGATTTCCGCGGCCTCAGGAGCTGGGCCCGCCACGAGGCGCTCCGGTTGTTTTCCCCGAAGAGCTCCTTCTGTACCCTGGAATGCCATTATTACCACCCGTACAAGAAACCCCGCGACCTGTGCACCGACTACGGGCTGAAGGGCCTGGAACGCGAGCTGCACCATGTGGGGTTCAACGTGCACTATGCCGAGAGCTACGGCAAGGACCGCTATACCCCAAACATGTCGCTGATAGAGGATGCGCTGACGTTCGCTTCTTTCGACCGTATGGATGTCGCGGTGCTTTTCAGCACGCAGGGGCAGTACTCGCTTTTCCCGGAGAGGCTGCGGACGGTAGGGGTGCGTACGCTGGTGCTGGGCTGGAACTTCACTTATCCGAAAGCGGACCGCTGGGTCAGCTGGAAGACGGATTCCGGACTCCGCGAATCGTGCGACTACTATGTGGCCATGGAGCAGGTCGCAAACAAGTACCCGCCCGTGTCCGACGGCCGTGTAGGGCTGTTCCTCCGATAAAAAAAGAGCCCCGTCAAACGGGGCTTTTCTTTATAAGAAATGTTATAGGGATTCTAGCACGAGCGGTCTCCGTGAGCAACAAACGCCTCGTATTAACGAGGCGTGATTGCGAGAGCGAGTGCCAGCCCAGTACTTGTTATAGGGATTCTAGCACGAGCGGTCTACAACTTGTTGTTCTGCTTTTCTTGCCAGTCGCTCAGGAATGTCCAGGTAAGGCGCAGACCGACGAACCAGGTGTCGCCGATGTTGTCCGTATCGTACTTGCCGAACGCGGTTTCGAGCTTGTCGCCTTCGACGTTGAGTTCGTTGTAGCGTACGGCGCGGTAGCCGCCGTAGAGGCCGATGCCGAACTGGCCGAGTTCAAGGCGGATTTCGAGTTCCGAGTTGAACGTGCTGGCGAGGGTGCTGTAGTAGCGGTCGCGGAGCCTGCTGTAGGATCCGTCCTCGTTTTCCAGGTCGAAGTTCGAGGCGAAGTGGAAGTTGATGAGGTTGAAGCCGAAGCCGACTGCGGGAATCAGGTTGATGACCGAGTTTTCGCCGAGGAGCTTCCAGCCGAACATCCAGTCGGCGCCGTAGCAGAACCAGCGGATGTCGTAGAGCGGGAACTTGATGCCTACGCCGCTATCGGAAACGGCCGTGTACGTGGAGCTCGGACGCTTGGATATCTGGGTGGGCATGAAGTTGATGTCGAACCAGGTGAGGAACTGCTTGTACTGGGCACCGATGTTCACGTGGAGTCCCATGTAGTAGTCGTCAAACTTGGAGTACTTGATGTTTCCGGCGTACAATTCGGTGGAATCGCCGTCTTCGACAGCATGGACGCCGTTACTGAGGGCGACCTGGTTCACGTAGTTGCGGAATTCCTTGAACATGCCGCGGTAATCGCCGCCGATAGAAATGAATCCACGGATGTGGTTCTTTTCGTAGAATCCTTCTTCCGTATCGGCCGAGGCGGTGGACGCGAACATGAGGGCGCACGCCAGGGCGACGAGGTAAGTTATTTTTGTCTTCATAAAGACTCCAATTAGGGCAAAATCTGTGTATAAAATACATTATGTTTTGGATATGTGCAGGGAAAAAATTCATAAGATGTTAAAAATCAACACTTTACGTGCTTTTTTTAGCCCGTTCCTGGGGTGGCGGTTTGCCCGTTTTTCCGTTTTGGCGGCCCTGGGTTGCTTTTTTTGCGTTTTTTCGGCGGGGTGCGGTGACGGCAGTTCCCGGGAGGTCGGGCGGAAGAATGCCGGGCCTTCCTGTGCCGATTCGGTGGCCTGGGACTCGCTGCAGTACAGCCGGATGTTCCGCCTGGGGCATGCCTGCGGCGATGGTGTTGTCGAGGTGCGGTCGATCGTGGGTCGCGACACCCTGGTGCGCCGCGTCGTGGTGAAGGAGCCTTTCAGGCGGGTAGTGGTGCTGTCGTCGGCCCAGATCGGGTTCATGGTGCGGCTCGGCGCCGAGGACCGCATTGTGGCGGTGGGCGAGGGCAAGTACGTCGTGGACAGCTCGCTGTACGCGAAGGTGGAGTCGGGCGGCATTGCTGAGGTCGGGAACGGCCCTTCGATTTCGCTGGAAAAGGTGGTCGCGCTCAAGCCCGACCTGCTCATGACTTTTGCTACCGGAGGCAGTTTCGACGACTACGAACGCCTGCTGACGCTCGGGATTCCCCTGCTGGTGTCGTCGGAATGGCAAGAAGACCACCCGCTCGCCAAGATGGAGTGGATTAAGTTGTTCGGAATGATTTTCGGCAAGGAAACGCTTGCGGACTCTATTTACGAACAAACTAAGACAGACTACCTTTCGTCTTTCGTCTTTCGTCTTTCGTCTAAAAACGGGGGCGTTGCGGGGGAGGTGTCCCCCGCAGAGGGGGTAGCGGATGCCGCGGGCGGCAGGAGCGGGGGGGAGGCTTCCCCCTGCCCTCGGGTAATCGCCGGGATGGCCTACGGGGGCGTGTGGTATGCCCCGGGCGGCAGGAGCTATACGGCTCAGCTGATTCGCGGCGCGGGCGGGTGCTACCTGTGGGAAAGCGATACGACCCGCGAGATGAGGCTTTCGCTGGAAGAGGTGATGTTGCTGGCGGACAGCGCCGACGTGTGGGTGAACCCGGGGGCGTTCGGGTCAGCCGAGGAAATCCTGGCTGCAGAACCGAGGGTCGGGAACTTGAGGGCGCTACGCGAAAGGCGGGTGATCCAGAATGACGGGCGAAAGGGGCCTGGCGGCGGGAACGACTTTTACGAGAGCGCCGTGACGAGGCCGGTGGAACTGGTCAGAAATTTGCGGGAATGCATTTTCGCGGGGTTTGGGGGCGTTACGGACGAAAAAATGAAAACTTCCCATTACAAATGGTATAGAAATATTTATAATTAGCTATTATGATGAAAACTCCTGCTGGAATTGGTGAATGGATTGCCCTGAGCTACGAGGCCAAAGTGCCTTTCTTGCAACAAGTGCCCAGGGATTGTGCAGACTTTTTGTTGCTGAATGCGCAACTCCGCGAATATGACGCTGGCGAGATTATCCTTGAAGGCGGTACGGAAAGCACGTCTTTCTGCGTGATGCAGAGCGGCCGCGCCCTGGTTTGCGGCCAGATCCTGCCCGACGGCCACTACAGTGTCATTGCCTACGTGGAAAGCGGCGCTTGCTTCGCCGAAATGTCCATTATCTGTAACGAACCGACCAGCAATACCATTATCGCCGCCGAGGACGGCTGCACCGTGCTTCATATCCCGAAGGCGGAATTCGTGAAGTTCCTCGATAAGAACCCGAACATCATGGTCTACCTGTACAAGGTGGTGGCGGATAACCTCCGTGCGAAGAACAAGGCCTTCGACGAGTTCCAGCGCCTGTCGTTGCTCGCTTCGGGCAAGGTGCTGCCCTTTATCGATTTCGCCCAGACTATGGAAAAGAGCCGCCTCACGGGAACCGTGATTTGCGAATCCAACGGGGAATCCGGTTTTGTGGCGTTCCAGGAAGGCCGAATCTGCTGCGCCAAGTGCGGTAAACTGGCGGGGCCGGACGCCCTCGAAAAGATTCTCTCCTGGGGTGATGACTCGCTGTTCAAGCTGGATTCCCACTTGATGCCGGATATCGTGAACATCAACCAGATGTCCGATACCACGAGCCTCATCCTGGACGCGCTCAGAAATATTGACGAAAAACAAAGCGCCCGCAAGTAGGGCTAAACAAGGTGCCCGATTTAGGGCAAAGGAAAAAAGATGAATTACGCAGACGCAGGAGTGTCCTTGGCCCGTGCCGACGAAGCAATGGTCGGTGTCAAGAAATCCGTACGTACTACATTCAATCAGGGCGTCCTCGGTGACGTCGGCAACTTCGGCGGCCTCTTCACGCTGAACCACCTGGGCATGAAGGACCCGGTGCTGGTCAGCTCCGTCGACGGCGTGGGCACGAAGCTCAAGGTCGATATCGAGATGGGCACGCACGAACTGCCGGGTCAGGACATCGTGAACCACTGCTGTGACGATATCCTGGTGCAGGGCGCGCGTCCGCTGTTCTTCTTGGACTACGTGGCTACGGGCCGCCTGGAACCGGGCGTGATGGACAAGCTCGTCGCCGGCATGGCCAAGGCTTGCCGCGAGAACGACCTCGTGCTCATCGGCGGCGAAACGGCTGAAATGCCGGGCTTCTACGGTCCGGGCGACTACGACATTTCCGGTACGATCGTGGGTGTCGTCGAACGCGAAAACATCATCGACGGCAAGAAGATCAAGCCGGGCACCATCATCCTCGGCCTGCCTTCTACCGGCCTCCATACTAACGGCTACTCTCTGGCCCGCAAGGTGCTGTTCGACGTCGCCGGCTACAAGGTCGACACTCTGGTGGACGGCATGGACAAGACAATCGGCGAGGCTCTCGCTACGCCGCACCGCAGCTACTATCCGAGCCTTATCGACCTCTGCAACAAGAAGATTATCCAGGGCCTCGCCCACATCACGGGTTCGGGCTACCAGGGCAACATCCCGCGTATCCTCCCGGACAACGTCGACGTGATTATCGACCGCACCACGTGGGATCCTCCGATGATCTTCAAGCTCATCCAGCAGGCCGGTTCCGTGGAGAAGGACGAGATGTACTCTACCTTCAACATGGGCATGGGCATGCTCATCTTCATCGACCCGGCCGACAAGGCCGAAGTGGTCGCCCATCTCGAAGCCAAGGGCGAGAAGTGGGTGCAGATCGGCGAAGTCGTCGCCGGCACCAAGCAGGTGAAGTTCCGCGACTAGTGAGGGCCGCTACGCGGCAGTTACTAGTAACTAGCCCGAAGGGCGAAGTAACTAGTAATTCAAAAAAGGCTTCCACGTTAGTGGAGCCTTTTTTTTTGCATAAAAGTGTGCGATTGTGCACGGTGGCGCACAGTTTGGGAACATTATAATGTTGCAAAAACCTTTTTTGCGTGCGAATCGGACGCTATAAATATATTTTTAGATGCGTATGAAAAGGAGTATTATGAATAGAACAACATTCAAGTACGTGACTGCCGCTGGTGTCATGGCGGCCTTCTGTGCGTGCGGTGACGATTCCGGTTCGACTTCCGATGCGGTTGTCACTCCGTCGCAGGTGTCGAATCCCTGTTCTCCGTATACCGTGTTCCATGCGGGTCGTATTCTCGACTTGGCCGCAGGCGAGTACTGGGTCTTGGACGAGGCTTCCCTGCAGACGGCCGGTGTAGGCGATGTCTATGACAAGGATGGAAAAAAGCTCGAGGGTTACCGCTATTCCCTCGAGGGCGATATTGTCAGTATTTTTGATCCGGAAGAACTTGTCGTTTCGGCCTCGATGCAGACGTTGTTGCGTTGCGACGTGAACGCGACTATCGACCCGTATACCGGCGAAGTCATCAAGAGCAGCGAATCCTCGGTGCCGGTGGAATCCAGCGGTGCGGTGAATCCTGGTTCCAGTGCGGCAGTGAATCCCGGCTCCAGCACTGCGGTGAATCCAGGCTCGTCAACGGATTCGGGTGACCCGACTTCGAGCGGTGCGGTGAATCCCGGTTCCAGCGGCTCGGTAGTTCCGGGCTCTAGCGCCGACGTGGTTCCCGAGAGTTCCAGCAGCGAGGATCCGGACCTCGACGAGAACGGTTTCCCGACTCTTGAATCTTACGGCGATCCTCCGGCTGAATACACCAAGGATATTCTGAGCAACGGAAAGACGGGCTGGAGCAGCCGCTACTGGGATGCTTGCAAGCCGCACTGCTCCATTCGTGAAAATGTAGATGCTTCATCGGAAGAAGCATATATTGCCGGCAGAATGACTGCAAGGAACTGCAATGTGCATGATGTGGAAATTCCAACATTTGTTCTTTCAAGTAATGTAAGCATATACTATTTAGGTTATGAAGGTACACCGAGCGCATGTACGAAAGGTGATGCAACGGGTTCGTTCACATGTACGGACATGGCCCCGATTCAGGTGACAGAAAATCTTTCTTATGGTTACGTTGCGGCTCCGGGCGCGCAGTTCGGCGGCGGTTGCGGCAAGTGTTTCCACTTGCAGTTCAACGGCGGCAACCACGCGAATGACGTGAAGGAAACCCACAAGGCACTCAAGGGCAAGCACATGATTGTGATGGCTTCGAACATCGGTTACGACGTGGAAGCGGGCCAGTACGACATGCTCGTGCCGGGCGGTGGCGTGGGCGCATTTAACGCGCTCTCTACCCAGATTGGCGTGCCTGCTAGCGGCCTCGGTGCAAATGGTGGCGGATTCCTTACGGAATGTCAGAGCAGCCTCGGTTGGGACAACACCGTGGAAGCCTACCAGCAGTGCGTCATCAAGAAGTGTGACGAAGTGTTCAAGGATTGGCCGAACCTGTTGCGTGGTTGCCACTGGTTTGCCGAATGGTATATGGCCGCAGACAACCCGACCTACAACTGGGAAGAAGTGGAATGCCCGCAATACTTGATAGATCATTATACAACGACTATTAACACATCGAAGGAAAATAACTATAAGCAGCAGGCCGATTGGTCCACGTACAAGAAGGGCGATGCTTTGGACACGCTCCATTGTTGGAGGGAAGGCGTTAATCCGCGTGATCCCAATGGCGGTCCTGGTTGTGACCCGTAACGAGGTGCTATGAAACGTAAACTGTTCAAGTTGATGCTTGCGGCCGGTGCGGTCGCCATGGTTTGCGCTTGCGGCGATGACGCGAGTAACGCTCCGCAACCAAATAACGGTACCGATCTTTCGAGTAATTCCGTCCCGTCGTCTGACGGTTCCAATAACGGTGCCGTAGACAGCCGCTGTGCAAAATACAAGGTGGTCGCTCCGGGATGGATCGAAGATCTCGGAAAAGGCGATTACCTGGTCATTGACGAGGCGACATCGGGAACAGGACGTGGCACGGTTTACGATTCTGCCGGAAATGTCGCCCCATACTATTTCTATGAAGAAGAGGAGAACGGGCTCAATGTCGGGCATGTCTATGAACTGATCAATGGTGAAATAGATATCTGGATTGACATGAACATGGCCGTAAAGCTGTTCTGTCAAGCCAATACGGCTTTGGACGGTACTCCGCTTTCTTCGGTAGGTGGCAATAGCCAGGGCGTGGGCAATTCGATGTCGAGCGCTGCGGTGAATCCCGGTTCTTCGGCGAATCCGAACGACCCGACTTCTAGCGCCGCGGTGATGCTTTCAAGCGGCTCGGTGATTCTGGGCTCCAGTGCCGACGTGGTTCCCGAAAGCTCCAGCAGCAAGGAGCCGGAACTCGATGCGAGCGGATTCCCGACGCTTGAATCTTACGGTACACCTCCGGCCGAATACACCAAGGACATTAGCGCTACGGCAAAGCGTGGCTGGAATACCCGCTATTGGGACGCCTGCAAGCCGCACTGCTCCTGGTATGCGGAAAGCGAGAACGATAAGACTCGTGCAAGCATGTCTTCCAATGAGGCCTATCTTTCCACCTTTGGCACTGCACGTAACTGCAACATCCACGATGTCGAAGTCCCGACCTTTACCTTGGGCAACGTATCGAAGTCCTGGTTCGGTTACGAAGGCACGAACAGCGCTTGCACCAAGGTCAAGGAAAAAGGCGTGTTTACCTGCACGGATATGGCGCCGATTGCCGTGAACGATACACTTTCTTATGCATACGTTGCGGGCACTGCCGATAGCAAGTGCGGCAAGTGCTATCACTTGCAGTACGATGGCCACTTCGCGAACGAGATGGAAAACAACCCGCCCAAGGCGACCCATAAGGCACTTAAGGGTAAGCACCTGGTGGTGATGGCCTCCAATATCGGTGGGGATGTCGCTGGGGGTAACGACAAATTGCCTGCTGGCCAGTTCGACTTGATGGTGCCGGGTGGCGGCGTGGGCGCCTTCGATGCGCTCTCTACTCAGGTGAACAAGGGCGCCGGCTTTAACTGGGGTGCTGGTTTTGGCGGGTTCCTTACGGAATGCCAGAAAAACACCAACTGCGGCACCGAGGGCTCCCTGGATTGTTACCAGACCTGCGTTAAGGATATGTGCGATGCTGCTTTCGCTGACGCCGGGCTCCCGAACCTCTTGCGCGGTTGCCACTGGTTTGCCGACTGGTACATGGCTGCCGACAATCCGACCTACTACATCGAAGAAGTGGAATGCCCGCAGTACTTGATCGATCATTACTCGAGCCGAATCAACACCACTAACGAAACCAACATCAAGAAACTGGAAGACTGGTCAACGGTCAAGGAAGGCGACGTGCTCGATACGCTCCATTGCTGGAAGGCGGGCGAGGCACCCCCGGAAGAGGGCTGGGTAAATCCGAGCGCCGGCTGCGATGTGAAATAATCTGCTTTAAGCTTGTACGAAAGCCCCGCGAAAGTTCGCGGGGCTTTTTCTATATATTTGGGGCGTGAAGTTCCTGAAGTCAATCATATGCATTTTACTTGCATTCTCGCTTGTCGGGTGCGCCGTGAGCAGGAACCCGAATCCCGTGGTTCGTTATGCTGTGAATACGGGAACGTCGCTCGCGGTTCCCGGGATGGTCGTGTTCGTCGCGGCCGGTGCGGCTTCGTCGGACAAGGATGAGGACGATATGACGGAGCAGGAGCAGCAGTTCGAGGAAGACCTTGGAAAGACGGTCTGGATTGGTGTAGGCGTCGCGGCTGTGGGTTTCGTGGCGGGAGCCGTGGTTGGCGGGACCGTTGGCTTTATCAAGTGGACGTATAACGGATTTAAAGACGATGACATGACGGAATATTCTACGGAAATTCCGGAGTCGGCTATGCCCCCGAAAGACGAAGCCCACATGAAACCCGATACGGTTAACATCGATATGAGTAAATGATTATCTTGCGAGGTGCAGTTTGCGGAGAACTTTTCCGAGCAATTCGTTCAAGATGTCTTTAGCGTCTTTGCTGCCGAGGTAGCGCTGGACAATCAGCGTGAGCGTAAAGAGGCCGATGCCCGCGGCGCAGGCGTATATGACGAGGACGACGAAACTTGCGTTGCGCACGAACTCGCCAGAAACGTGGTCGAGACCGATGGCGGCCACAATCATGATGCCGAAGGCGACGAGCGCACGGAACATGTTGAGAAGCGCTTCCTTCATGCCGTCGGTGCCGTTCTTCTTCGCCCACATGAAAATCATCGAGAGCACTTGCAGTATGGCGCCCGTGGCACCGATGATGGGTACGCTCTTGATGCCAAGGCCCACTTCGGGGGCGCCGAGCACGATGTACGCGGGAATAGTCGCGGCGAAGATGCCGGTGTTGAGGAGCGTGGGCACCCACATGCGTTCGCAGGCGTAGAAGCTGCGTACGAGCACCGCCTGCAGGCAGAGCCCGAGGCTCACGGGCAAGTACCAGCGGAGTATTTCGGAAATGGCTTCGGTAGTTTCGCGCTGGAAGGCGCCGCGCTCGAAGAGGATGCGAACCGCCGGGAAGCTCAGCGCCCACACGGCGACGACCGCCGGAATCAAGATGCAGAACATGCGCGAGAGGCTTTTCCAGATTTTCTGGTTGAGGCTTACGAAGTTGCCTTCTTTTACGAGGCGCGCCATGTCGGGGTAGCTCGTGACCGATACCGAAAATCCGAAGACTGCGACAAGCGTGTACATGACGCGGTAGGCGTAGTTGAGGCTCGAAATACCGCTGGTGCCGAAATTCGCGCCAAAGCTACGGATGATGAATTCGAGCCCGAACATGGAACCTACGCCCAAAGACATCGGGAGCATCATCTTGAAGTAGCGCACGATATCGGGATGAGTCGGCTGTACCAGCAGCTCGTAATGCACGCCGCCACGCCGGGCGCCGAAAATCTGCAGTGCGAAAAAGCCGATGAAGGCGCCCACCGGCACGCCCCAGGCGAAGCCTTCGAGGCCGAAGTCCGTGCCGGTGTACTTACCGAGCGCGAGCCCGGCCGCACCGCCAGCGACAATCGCCACGTTGTAGATGAGGCCCGTGAGCGAGGGAATCAGGAACTGCTTGCGGGTGTGCTGCACGGCAACAAGGATGCTGCCCACGAAAATGAACACTTGGCCGGGCAAGATGATGCGGCCGTAGTACGTGGCGCGCTCGATAAGTTCCGGCGTGGCGCCGTCGACCGTCAACAGCTGCAAAAGTTCCTTCATCCAGATGAACGCGGGCACTACGAGAATCAAAAGTGCAATCCCGAACGTGTTCAACACGTTGCTGAAGAACTTCCATCCGCCTTTCTCGTCGCCGGCCACCTTGTAGCCCGTGAAAATCGGGATGAAGATAATCGAGAGGAATCCAGTACTCACCACATGGTTCAGAATGTCCGGAATCATGAACGCGAGGTCGAGCGCGTTCTTTTCGAGCGACACGCCCGCGGCGTGGGCCAGGAGCATTTCGCGGAAAATACCGAGCACGCGGCTCAGGAGCATGCTTACGGCGACGATAATGGCGGCTTTGTTCATAGGTCAAAGGTAGTAATTATATATATTTGAGGGCATGAAGAAGATTATTACAGCCGTTATTTCTCTGGTGGCCTTTTCCTTGGCCGCCAATGTCCAAGTCCTTCCTCCCACCGGAGCGGAATTCTCTCCCGAAGCCCCCAACATGGTTTCGTCCATCTTGCGAGCCGCGGTGAGCCAGACGGGCAATACCCCCGTCGAGTCCGAAGCCGATGTGCAGCTGCGCACGAGCCTCATGACCATGGGCAGTTCCATCGTGGTCGTCTGCGAACAGGTGAGCAACGGCTCTGTAGTCGGCAGTGGCAAGCAGAAGGCCGCGTCTATCGATGAACTCGATGTCGCTATCGAAGGCGCTACGAAGCAGGCCCTCGCGAACCTCTCGCAAGAAGCCCCGCAGAGCGCCGCCTATGCCCCGGCCCCGACTTCTAGCGAAGAACCCCAGTATGTCTACGTCGTGCCTGTCGAAAACAGCAGGGCCGACTCGGACGACCCGAACGACAACTTTGCCCACAAGCGCCCCACCCGCAACTACGTGAGCTACGGTTTGGGCATGGCCATATGGCACAACTACGACTATGTCGAGGATCGCTGCGAAGACGACAAGAGCTGCCACAAGCATTACGATGTCGACCGCAGCTGGGACAAGGCTTTCGTATTCCACTACGCCCGCATTTTCGAAGTCATTCCCAATGCCGCGATTACCATCGTGAACAACATGAACATCTCCTTTAGCGATGATTGGCAGTGGCACGAAACATTCCTTATCGGTGGCCGTTGGTTCCCGAGCACGGGTACCATCACGCCGTTTGTCGGTGCAGGCCTCGGTCTCGGCATCCAGATGGACGACCACTATGACAACAGCGCTGAAAACTTTGCCATCGGCCTTGCCACCGGCGCGGAACTCGGCGTTATCTTCTTCCGCAATTCCGCCACGCAGCTGGAAGTCGGCCTTGCCTGGGATGCCCTGTGGGACGGATTCGACAGCTTTGACCGTCGCTTTGGCGCCGGTAGCTTCTACATCGCCATCAACTACTAATCATTAGTAGACGGATTTTTATAGCTGGCCGTTGGCATAGAGCCGACGGTCATTTTTTATTAGACGTCCTTGCCGCTGCGGGCGCAGAATGCGAGCAAGATGAATGCGCCTGCGATAATCCCGATGAGCGGGAGGTCGGGTTGGCCGCGCAGGAACATCTTCAGGAGCTTTACCAGTTGCGACGACATGAACGCGTAACCTGCGCTGCAGAGCAACACGAATAGCGCAAAACGTCCGAGGAAAGGGATGCTCCTGGTTATCTTCTTGAAATAGTTGTTGATGTAGCCGCCGTAAATAATCAACAGTGTCGCGACGATGCCCACGGAAATGGAATCCATGTGGATGCGCAGGAAATTGGCAAACTGGTGTATGTATGGCTGCATGCACCAAATATATAAAAGGCCGTACTAGCCGTAGATAAAGCCGAGAGTGACGGCTACGGTGATAAGCAGCACGATTTGCTTGACGATGATGTATTCATGCGCGTTCATGTCCCACAAAATACAAACATGCCTACAAAAAAGACTACCCTGTAAGCTATGAATAATTTTGAAATCGTGGATATGTGATGCAGTGCACATGAAAAACGGTCTGAAAGCGCCATAACCTATAAAAAAATTTACATCGGGTTACTTCACTACCTTAACTTTTTTCCCGTTCCTGTGCTGGTGCGTGGCGGCGTCGGGGCGGGTAATTTTGCGACCTACGAATGTGCCGTCGATGCGGTAGGTTTCAACGGGGGCGACTGTGGCGCGGTTTTGTGCCCGCGGCGTAATCCGGTCGGTGCCCGGGGCGGTTGTGTCCGGTGCGCCCGTCTTTACCGCGATGGAATCTGTCGATACGGTGAAGTTGTCGTAGCGGATAAAGCAGTCGTGGGTGGGGGCCCATTCGGCGCTGCTTCCGCCGTGGAATGTGGAGAGGTAGAACTTGTCGACTTTCACGGTGTCGTAGTCGCGGAGCCTGAGGGTATCCACGTCCAGTACGAGTTCGCCGTCTAACCAAGTCTGCACGCGGCCGTTCTTGTCGCCGTTGCCGGGAGAGGCGATGGTGTTCATTCTTACTTTGTTCACAATGCGGTGCCAGGTGCCGGTGGTGAACTGTTTTTGCAGGATGGTGCCGTTCAAATCCCACTTGAAATCGTCGCCGTATACGGATTTTTGCCCCATGAAGTAGATGAGCTGCACGGCGTTGCCGTCTTTGCGCCACATGATGCGTGCGCTCCAGCCGTCGCCGGTTTCGGGCATGGCGTTGCCGGTGTAGCACTTGCCGCCGCATAGGCCGGGGAGTTTGCCGCCCAGCTGGAACTCGAATCCGTCTTCGAAGAATATGTCGTAGGCGCTCCACATGGTGTCGGCGGTTTTCACGAGGGGCTGGATGATTTGCGCGGCACAGGCGGGCGTATCGTTGTCATTCGGGCCTACGCAGCCCTTCGGGTACTTGAGCTGCAGTACGTTGCCGTGTTCCTCGCCATCGTACACGACCTTGGAGTTTTCGCCATTGTTCTTGTCCATGGCGTACCACCAGCTTTTGTCGTAGTCGTTGCGCTTGAAGTCTTCCTTGGCTTCTGCATTGCCGTACACGCCAACGCTGCGGTTTTCGAAGTTCACAAACGAGACGGTGTCGGATGCCGTCTGTGCGTAGCCTGCCGGTGCGAAAGAAATTGTCGCCGCGGCAGTGAACACTGCTGCAGAAAGGATGTACTGAATTTTTGCGCTCATGTTTTTAAAATAATCTTTTTTGGCTGGCATTAAACTATCTTTTTAATGTATGGCCGATTCACTTGACGAAAAACACATTGAAGAGCGTCGCGCAGAGGAACGCAAGGCCCGCATCAAGAAGATGCGCGGGTGGCTTTCGCCGCGCGATACCGTAGCCGACGACTTCGGGCCCGAAGATGCCGCCCTCTATTACGGCGAGGGGCATTCCGGCTGGAATCGGTAGGAAAAACGCTCCGACCGGATTTTTTGTATATTTAGGATAGCCGGTCAGGTGGCCGGCCCCGTATTATAAGATCGTCTATCCGCGTTTGTCGCGGAGACGGTCTTTTTTTATGCGGTGAAAATGGAAATGCTCGAAAAAAGGAGTACAGATGAAGGAATTTGAAATGGTCAGAATGCGCACGATAGGCAATGTGGAACTGCTGCAGAAACCGCATGCGCGCATCGGCGTTTTCGCATCGCGGCAGCTGGATAGCGTGGGGAGCATTGTCAAGGAGCAGTGGGCGGTGGCGAAGGGGAGGCAGCGCAAGTGCATTGTCGGCACGTTCCATTCGCGCTCGGAATGCGAGATACTTTACCTTGTTCTGAAATATGGCGGCTCTGCCGTGTGGTTCATGGGGTGCAAGTTGCCGGATACCCTGCCCGATTTCTGCAAGAAGGCCGTGAAGAGCGGGCGCCTGCTAATGGTGTCGTGCTTCAACCGCGAACGGCACAACCTTGCGACCGCCAGGTACTGCATGCACATGGTCGACCTCGCGTCGAGCTACCTCGTGTTCTGGGCGCTGGAAGGCAGCCGGATGCTCGGCCCCATTCACGCCCGCGCCGTTGCCCGCGGCAAGTGGGTGGAATGCTTTTGAGGAGTGGGATGGTAATGAAAAATCTGACTCTGAGTAAATTTAAGCTTGAACATACCGAATGCGATTTTAAACGCGAAGTTGAACACAAGAAAACAAAAAATTGGCTCAAAAGTGTTTGTGCCTTCGCCAATGGCATTGGTGGAGCGTTGGTTTTTGGGATTGATGATGAAAGTCGTCAATATTTCCCTATAAAGAATATGCAGGGAGAAATAGAGTTTATTACCCAATGCATTAAAGACCGAATCTCTCCTATTCCAGAATTTATTCTAGAACCGGATGCAATGGACGGCAATGATATTCTTCTGTTGAAAATTTCCGGTGGTTTGCATACTCCGTATTATCTAAATGAAGGTTCTTCAAAGGTTACTTTCATAAGGGCAGGCTCTTCGTCTGTTTTGGCAGACACTCCTATTTTGCATGAGCTTATCCTTAAAGGAACGAATAGAACCTGGGACACATTGAAATCCGAATACGAGGCGAGAGATTATAGCTTTACGTATTTAGCATCGTATTACTTGGATAGGACCGGAAAACACTTGACTTCCGCGGATTACCGTTCTTTTGGATTTATTACCAAGGATGGTTTTCTAACGAATGCGGGTACTCTTTTTGCCGACATTAGTCCGCTATTACAGTCTAGAGTTTTTTGTACGCGTTGGAATGGACTTACAAAGGCCCCTAGCTCAGTAGACGCCTTGGACGATAAAGAATTTAGCGGAAATATTTTACAGTTGCTTGCAGCTAGTCAGGAATTTATAAAGATTCATAATGCAAAAATGTGGTATAAGGCTCCCGCTACAAGAGTAGAAAAACAAAGCTATCCAGAACGCGCAGTTTTTGAAATTTTGGTAAATGCACTTGTTCACCGCGATTATAGTGTTATTGGCAGCGAAATTCACATTGATATTTTTGACGACCGGCTTGTGATAACCAACCCTGGTGGAATGTATGATTGTATCCCCGTTCAATATCAAAACATTGAAGATGTGATTTCTACAAGGCGAAACCCTATTGTTGCAGATTTTATGACTAGGCTTGAACTTATGGAACGACGGGGAAGCGGATTCAGAAAAATTCTTGATGCCGTTAAGCGTGAACCGGGTTATAAAGAATCGGATTTGCCTGACATCAGCTCAACACCGCATAATTTTTCGTTTACCCTGAAAAATATGAATTATGGTGAACCGGTGAGTGGCCAGAAAAATGGCTTGAAAAGAGGCCGGAAAACCGCAAATGGCCCTGTAAATGGCCCTGTAAATGGCCCTGTAAATGGCCCTGTAAATCTTCTTGAATTGATAAGGAATAATCCCGATTCAAGTTATGAAGATCTTTGCAGGATGATGAACATATCAAGAACCACCTTACGACGATATTTAAATGGTTTAAAAAGGGATGGTTTAATAAAGCGTGTAGGAGCCGATAAAAATGGGCATTGGGAAATAATTGAAAAATGAGTGCTTTTCCACGATAATTGGGCGGGAAAATGTGTTTTGAAAAAAATCCCCGCGCATATTAAATTGCACGGGGAGATTTTTTAGAGATCCTTCGACGGAGTTTATCCTGAGCTTGTCAAAGGACTCAGGATGACAGCTCAAAGGCACGAAGTGCCGTGCTCACGCCTCAGAGCGCAGCGACCCCAAAGCGCGATGCGCGACCTCATTAGTACCTGTAGTGATCCGCCTTGTACGGGCCTTCCACAGGCACGCCGATGTAGTCGGCTTGGGCCTTGGTGAGGGTCGTCAGGTGAACGCCGAGCTTTTCGAGGTGGAGGCGTGCGACCTTTTCGTCGAGGATCTTCGGGAGCGTGTACACGACACCGCTTTCGTACTTGATGCCGGCGACGGTCTGCTTGCCCTGGGCGTTGAGCCAGAGGTCGATCTGCGCGATGGTCTGGTTCGTGAAGGAGGCGCTCATCACGAAGCTCGGGTGGCCGGTAGCGCAGCCGAGGTTCAGCAGGCGGCCTTCGGCGAGCACGAGGATGCTGTGGCCGTCGGGGAAAATCCATTCGTCGTACTGCGGCTTGATTTCGTTCCTCTTGATGCCCGGTACCTTCTTGAGGCCGGCCATGTCGATTTCGTTGTCGAAGTGACCGATGTTACCGACGATGGCGCGGTGCTTCATCTTGCCCATCTGGGCGGCGCTGATGATGCCGGTGTTGCCGGTGGTGGTCACGAAGATGTCGGCCATGCTCACGACTTCGTCGAGGGTCTTGACTTCGTAGCCTTCCATGGCGGCCTGGAGTGCGCAAATCGGGTCGATTTCGGTGATGATCACGCGGGCGCCCTGGCCGCGGAGGGACTGTGCGCAGCCCTTACCCACGTCGCCGTAGCCGCACACGACTGCGATCTTGCCTGCCATCATCACGTCGGTGGCGCGGTTGATGCCGTCGATGAGGGAGTGGCGGCAGCCGTAGAGGTTGTCGAACTTGGACTTGGTCACGGAATCGTTCACGTTGATTGCCGGGAATTTGAGGCGGCCTGCCTGGGCCATCTGGTACAGGCGATGCACGCCGGTCGTGGTTTCTTCGGAAACGCCGCGGAGAGTTTCGCGGGCGCGGGTCCACTGCTTCGGGTCCTTCTCGAAAATCTTTTTGCAGGTGGCGAGGAACACGCCCCATTCTTCGCTGTCGGTAGCGGGGTTGAATTCGGGCACCTTGCCGGCATCTTCGAATTCGGCGCCGCAGGTCACGAGCATGGTGGCGTCGCCGCCGTCATCCACGATGAGGTCTGCGGTCTTGCCGTCGGGCCACACGAGGGCGCGGGCGGTATTTTCCCAGTATTCTTCGAGGGTTTCGCCCTTCCAGGCGAACACGGGCACGCCCTGCGGGTTTTCTACGGTGCCCTTTTTGCCGACCACGACGGCGGCGGCAGCGTTGTCCTGCGTGCTGAAGATGTTGCAGCTCACCCAGCGCACGTCGGCACCGAGGTCCACGAGCGTTTCAATCAAAATAGCGGTCTGCACGGTCATGTGGAGGCTACCCATGATGCGGGCGCCAGCGAGCGGCTTCTTGCCGGCGTATTCCTTACGGAGAGCCATCAGGCCCGGCATTTCGGTTTCGGCGAGGTCGAGTTCCTTGCGGCCTTCCACTGCAAGGTTGATGTCCTTAATTTTGTATTCCATAATGTTTCCTTTGGGCACGGTTCTTGCGACAAATTTGGGCCATAGCCGTGCCGATTCTGTTTATGCGCAAATTTAATTAAATGCATAAATATGTCAAGTTTTTGCGTTTTTATTCCCCCGCTGGAGGGATTGCAAGAATAAAATAATAACGTCCGGCGTAATTTTTTTTCTTAATAAAGCTAATTTTCGTCCTTGTGAAGCCTATAACGGATTATCAGGACTACCGCCTCTATATGAGGGACTTCTACGAGGAACAAAAGCGCAAGACGGGATTTTCGTGGCGCGAGTTTTCCAAGGTATCCGGATTTTCTTCGTCGGCTTATCTGAAACTTGTCTGTGATGGCAAGACGCGTCTGAGCAAGATCGGCATAACCCGTGTCGCGAAGGCCATGAAGCTTTCGAAGATGCAGTCGGAATATTTTGCGGCCATGGTCGTCTACTGCGATTCCCAGGATTCCCCGAGCAAGAAATCCGCACTGGAAAAGATGCAGTCCATTGCCGAGAACTGCAAGGTCCGTATTGTGGGCGATGATGCCTGCAGGTATTTTGAATCGTGGTGGAATCCGGTGCTGCGTGAGCTGGCCACGCTGATGCCCGGAGCGACACCGCTCCAGATTTCCAACATGCTTTATGGCGGGGTGACCCGCCTGGACGTGCAAGAAGCGCTCGACTTCTTGGTAGATGCCGGGTTCCTGGCGCGCGTGGCGCCGAATACGTACGAACAGACGGACATGGCCATTTCCGGGGCTTCCGACGCTATCCCGAAGGCGATTCTTTCCATGCATTCGCAGATGGCGGAACTGGCCAAGAAAATCGTGAACGGCCTGCCGAAATCGGAACGCAACTTTTCGGGACTGACAATTGCTTCGAACCAGCAGACATACGAGCTTATTGTAAAGGAGCTGGATGCGTGCCGTAGGAAAATCGCATCCATCGTGGCAAACGCCGAAGGCGCGAATCGCGTCTATAGAATTAATTTGCAAGTATTCCCCGTGACTAAGGAGATAAAGCTTGAAAAATAACACAGGGTTGGTTTTGGGTATCGGGATGCTTATTCTGGCGTCCTTTTTCTTTTTTGCCTGTACAAAGGCAGACGACAAGGTAATTGCTTCGGGGTATACCGAAGAAAACAATGCGCAGAACAATCTGGATTCTGTGCTTGTCGGGATTCTCGAGACATGGGAAGTGGTTACCGGGACGGATTCTTCGAGAAAGCAGGGTGCGGGAGCCAACGAGGACAAGATCTGGTACGAGGTGAAATTTTCGTCAACGGCAAAGCAGCTCTACGCCTACGATGCCGGCGGAGAAGATTCCGCTTTGTTCGTGATGAGCCTGTACGACAGGGAGAATGGCCTGAGGCTCGACATGAACACTCCCGAAAAGACAATCTTGTTTACGCAGGTCCTTTCGCGCGACTCGATGATGGCGGTGGCCGAGAACCGCATCGACAATACGTACAACAGTGTGAATGCGGTATCCCTGTGCCGTAGCGATTCCGCGGAATTTGTCAGCGACTGTGCGGCCGCTTCGGGCGCGATGGTGGACCAGTTTATGGACGGCGTGTGTAGCGAACTGCACCTGGTGTGCATCAAGCGTTTTGTCCCGCAGAGCAAGGCGGACGATTACCTGCTTGCGACGGCGCAAATGCTCAAGAAAAAATACGAAGACGAAATTGGCCTTCCTGGGATGGATTTCTTCGTGGACGCCCGTGACGGTCGCATTTACAGGTCGGTGGAAATCGGCGGACAGACATGGATGGCCGAAAACCTGAACTATGCCTATCGCCAGCCGACGTCGCTCTGGGATTCGTCCAGTTTCTGTTATGACAACGATACGGCGAATTGCGACAAGTACGGCCGCATGTACACCTGGTCTGCAGTCATGGATTCCGCGGGGATATTCGGCGACGGTGGAAAAGGCTGCGGTTTCGGGATTGCCTGCAACCCGGGGCGTAGCGTGCGCGGCGTGTGCCCCGAAGGATGGCGTGTGCCCAATTACGATGATTGGTCCCGCTTGAAAGATTTTGCCGGTGGCATCGACAGCGCCGGGTATTACCTGAAAGATGCGGAAAGTGGCGGCGTCGATGCCTATGGATTTTCGGCGAAGCTGTCCGGGTTCCATATCCATTTCGAAACCGCATACACCCAGAAGGATTCTGCGGGCGTCTTCTGGACAACTACCGAGAAAGAAGGCAAATCGGTCTACTTGTATCGCTTTTTCCGGTTGTACGACTATGTGGGCGATGATATGATTTCCAAATACGGATCGGCTCCGGTGCGGTGCGTAAAAGGCGAGGCCGATAGGGTTGGGTACGGTTACTTGGATCCGTCACTTACAGTGGAGGGCTCCATGACGGATCCGCGTGACGGACGAACCTACAAGACCGTTACGGTCGGTGGCCAGACGTGGATGGCCGAAAACCTGGCCTACGATGCGGGCGAAGAAAGCCTGTGCTACGATAACGATACTACGAACTGCGCGACTTACGGCAGGATGTATACGTTTTATGCGGCAAGGGATATCCCCGTATGCCCGACAGGATGGCATCTCCCTTCAAAGGAGGAATACGAGGAATTCCATGGCAGTACGGGAAGGGGCTTTGCCGACAAGAAAACCGTGAGCGGCTGGAGCGAAGAATCGGGAAACGGAAGGGATTCGTACGGATTTGGTCTCCTTCCCGGAGGGAAGGCCTCGTATGCGACGGATTCTGCCCTGTCTTTCTCCGACATGGGGGAAGGAGCCTACTTGTGGACTGTGACCACGATGTACGACAGCTTTAGGAAGGATTCGATATCTTACTGCTATAGTTCCACGGTGGATATCCCGACAGTCTGGACTACATTGTCGTGGAAATCCTACGGCTACGTGCGCTGCATGATGGATTAGTTTATTCTTGACAAGGAAAAGGCCTCCAAACAAATTTGTTTGGGGGCCTTTTTTGAGGTGTGTATGCCAAATTAGAGGAGTATTAAGTTCTCATTAGAAGCACTCGGCGCCATCTTCGTAGTAGAACGAAGTGACGTCGCCTTCAGCGCATTGGGCCTTGGCGCCGGACGGGCAGCCGCTGGTCTTTTCGACGGTGACGTTTTCGCTACCGACGCACATCATGTCGACGAGCGTGGCGTCGCCTTCGATGCACATCTGGGTGCCGTTGCTGTACTTGTAAAGGCAAGCGTTGCCACCGGCAGAAGAGGAATCGTCGCTACAAGCGGTGAAGGCGGCTGCAATGCCGATGATGGCGATGAGAGAGAGTTTTTTCATGGTGTGTATCCTTTTTTAAAAAAGTGTGTTGATACAAAAATAGGTCTTGTGGGGCGAATCAGGGAGCGTCCAGAAGCCTTTTTTGGGAATTTTTTTGACGCGATAAGTTTTTTGTAGCGATTTGGACAACTTATATGAAACGTTCTGTTTCATATAAGAAAAAACCGGCTCCGTAGAACCGGTCTTGAAATTTGTTGGAAATGCCGCTAGATGGACCTTGTTAGTACTTCTGCTTGAGCACGTCGGGGCATTCCACTTCGACATAGTTGTGCATCGGGTTGCCCGCCGCGTGCATGTAATCGGCGAGGAAGAGGCAGCCCTTCTTGGCTTCGGCGTCGTTGCTGAACACGCTGTTGCACTTGTTCTTGAGGCAGGTGAGCGTTGCGCCGGCCTTGTAGTCGGATTCCCTTTCGCAATCAGAGAGCAGGCCGCCGTACTGTTCGCCCTGGCTACCCCAGCCCATGCTGGAACAACCGTTGAAGATACCCACGCCGCCGCCCGGGATCATGATGTCGAACTGGCCCTGTTCCACGTCGGTACCGACGTTCGTGACCATGATGATGAGCTTCTTGTTCTTGATGGCAGCGGTGTTCTGGTTGTCGCCGTACTTGCCCTTGCCGGTGAAGGTCAGCTGGAAGCACTTGCCGCAGGCGCCGCCGTTGCTTGCCGGGACTGCCGCGAAGGCGAAGCCCATGTCGGTGCAGCCGTCGATAGTGAACGGAATCTGGCTCGTGCAGGTCATGGCGGAACCCTGGCCGTCGCAGATGCTCTTGTTGCCGCCGTAGTTGGTGTCTTGAGTCTTGCCCTTGTTGGTGCACTGCCTGGAGTAGTTGCCGTTAGCGTGTTCGGGCCAGGAACAGTGGGGCTTGCAGCAATCCCAGTAACGCGTTGCCCAGCCGCTTCCGCTGGCGCCGCCCTTCTGCTTGATAGTGGGGCACTGGCCGGTCTTGGAAGAGCTGCTCTGCACGGAGCTGTTGCTCTTGACAGAAGAGCTGCTCTGGCGGGCGCTGCTGTTGTTGTTGCCGCCGCTGCTGGAGCTGGTGCCGGGGTTGATTTCGCCGCCGTTGGAGGATTCCGGTTCGACGCTGCTGGAAGATTCGATAGGCGTTACTGTGCAGCGGGCGCCGATGTTGTAGATCTTCATGTTCTCTGTCGATCCGCTCGTCATCAGTTTGCCGTCCGGGCTGTAAATGGTGATGGTGGGGAGCGCCGTCAGGTTGGCAACGCCGATAGTGTTGCCCATGATGTCGGTGACAGTGCCGAACTCGTCGTTCTTGATGACGTATTCGCCGGTGCCGTCCTTGAGGTACCAGGAGGGGCCCGTGATGACGATGGCTGGAGTGTTGACCGGTTCGACGGTGAGTCCGGCGAGGTCGACATTCTGGATGAGGTTCCTGCCGTCGGTACCGATAATCGAGCCGATAGTGCCGTTCGTAATAAGGAAGCTGCCGACAACGGTTCCTTCGCCGTTGGTGACGACCAGGTCGGGGTAAATCAGGATGTCCATGCCACCCTGGAGATGGTACGCTCCGTTTTCGCCAGCCTCGGGGCAGACCTTGAAGGCCGGGGTCGGTGCCGGGTCTTCGGCGGTGATGGAGTCAGAACAGCTCCATGCGCCAAGAGCCGCCATCGCCAAAAAAACGGACTTTAAAAAAGACATTTTCATAACATAACCTCTAAAGCCCCTAAACAACGCCCATCAAAGATATCAATAAGATATCCTAATTTAAAGGAAATGGCACGGACAGGGACGATAATTTGTTCCGCAAGTGTTCCCGGACACACAATTTAGCAATTGTTGATAGAATGTTGATAGAATTCGGGGTGAAAAGTTCCGGAAAATTCGGAGTCGAAAAAAGGGGCATGGAGGAGGATTTTTTGCGCCGAAATCTATATCGTTAATTGCCATGGATTTGCAAACGCAATAAATGTAAACTTATGTAAAATTTTTTGATGTAAACAAAGTTTTACAATTATTTTTCGGTGGATTTTTTGCTGAAATCGCCTTCTTTTCTCCAGTTGAGAATTTGTTGATAAGTTGGAATTTTGTTTGCGATAGAAATGTTGAAGTTTGGAAATTTTGAAAATTTGGGCGTTTTGCCCATAACGTGGAATGGGGGATTCGTGCCTGCGGGAAAGGGCGGGGAAGGTGTGAATTGGGGCCGTTTTTTGCCTTTTTGCGAAAAAAATAAAGAAAAACGCTTGAAATTCAAATGACATTTACTAAATTTGTGGCTCAATTTCGTGGAGTACCGCTTCCTATGCTCCACGGTATCACGGAAACCAAACGGGTTTCTTGACTTGAAGCGATAAACCTTCTGCTGAAGAAGAGGAATAAAATGGCAAAAGAACATTTTGACAGAAGCAAGCCGCACTGCAACATTGGCACCATCGGCCACGTTGACCACGG
>NZ_DGUN01000041.1 GCF_002395745.1 Fibrobacter sp. UBA4309 | reverse complement strand
CTCCGCTGAACCTCGCCATGCGCCTCAAGAAGGCCGGTGCAAATGTGGTCGGCACAAGCCCCGAAGACATCGACCTCGCCGAAGACCGCGACTTCTTCAAGCAGCTGGTCGACAAGGTCGGTATCAAGCAGGCCGCATCCGGCATCGCCCACAACGTGGAAGAAGCCTTGGCTATTGTCGACCGCATTGGCTACCCCGTGCTTGTGCGCCCGAGCTTCGTTCTCGGCGGCCGCGGCATGGTGATTGTCTATAAGGAAAAATACCTCCGCAAGTTCGTAGAAGAAGCTGCCGCCATTGGCGAAGGCAAGCCCATCCTCATCGACCGCTTCTTGGAAGACGCTACCGAACTTGACGTGGACTGCATCAGCGATGGCAAGCACACCGTGGTGGGCGCCATCATGGAACACGTGGAACCCGCAGGCATTCACTCCGGCGACTCCGCAAGCGTCATCCCTCCTATGACGCTTTCCAAGGAAATCCAGGACAAGGTTCGCCAATATGCGAAGGACTTTGCAAGGGAACTCCACGTGGTCGGCCTCATGAACATGCAGCTCGCCGTCAAGGATGGCGAACTCTACATGATCGAAGTGAACCCGCGCGCCTCCCGCACCGTGCCGTTCGTTTCCAAGTCCATCGGCGTCCCGCTTGCAAGCTACGCCAGCCGCTGCATGCTCGGCGAGACCCTCGAACAGATCGGCTTCACCGAAGAAGTCCACGTGCCTTACGTGAGCGTCAAGGAAGCCGTGTTCCCGTTCGTCAAGTTCCCGGGTGTCGATATCACGCTTTCTCCGGAAATGAAATCCACCGGCGAAGTCATGAGCATCGATCGCGACCGTGGCCTTGCCTACCTCAAGAGCCAGCTGGCATCCGGCAACAAGGTCCCGAGCCAGGGCAACATCTTCGTGTCGCTCAAGGACGAAGACAAGCAGAAGGCCGTACCGCTCATCAAGCGCCTCGTAGACATGGGCTACCAGATTTACGCCACCCGCGGCACCTCGACGATGCTTTACAACGAAGGCATCAAGACCCGCGCCGTGTTCCGCATCTCCCGTGGCCGCCCGAACCTGCTGGACCTCATCCACGACAAGGAAGTGCAGTGGATCGTGAACACCACCGAAAACGGCGCCGAAGCCATGGTCGATGAAATCCAGATGCGCTCCAAGGCGGTCGTCTCCGGCATTCCCATCACCACGACCATCGCCGCCCTCACCTCCACCGTGGAAGGCCTCATGGACAAGCACGACTTCGGCCGCTTTGAAGTCTGTAGTTTGCAAGAGTACCATCGCCACGTGAAGAAGTAAACCACGCCCTTTAATACCAAAAGCGCAGACTCAATCGAGCCTGCGTTTTTTGCTTTAACTAACCTTATATCTTGAACTGGCCTATTTCAAAATCATATGTTGCGTTTTGGCATTGCCGCATTTGACCATATACACACCGCGGCCTAGACCTGCGTTTGTCATGGCATTGCGGAGATCGCCGATATGTCCGGCTTGGAATTCGCCGATGAACGCGCCGAGCGGGCTAAATACTTTATATGTACTTTGAAGGCTTTGGGGCGCAGCATGCGTCCCGAAGGCAATTGCATCGGTAGAGTCTGAAGGCGGTTCAACCTTTGGCTCCTGCCACAGAACGAATTCGATGGTCGTTGCACTGCGGGCCGGAACGCTGAAACTGCACTTTGTATCGTCGACTTTGACTTCGCTACCTTCCTTGAGGTTACTCTTGTCGTCGGTAACGTAGGGTTTGAAACTTCCAATTTTTGTGTTTCCGAAATCAAAGTCCGCCTTGAACTCCTCATTCTTGGAATTGAGAATGACGACTGCGATTTTCGTCTTGAGGGAGTCGCGGTAGGCGGTGACCTTTACATCTCTTTCGGGATTCTTGGTAGCGTCGATTCTCCAAGAGCCGGGTCGCGCGAAGCGGCTGAAGTTCCCCATGACCCAGAGTCGCTTGGTAGGCTCCACATTGTCGGGGTTGCCTTGTCCTTGCGGCCAGAGGGCTCCGTTGCCGCAACTGGCTTCGCTGCAGGAATAAATCCACCAGAAATGCCAGGCATTCATGTTCGCAATAGTCAGGGCGTCATGGATTACGCCTGCAACGCGGAGAGCACTTCCCATGCCCACGTCTTCCTTGTTACTTCCAAGATCATAGACTTCGGTTTCCCAGAATTCCTTGCCGGCTTCGTGGATTTCGGGATAAGCCGCCGGGTCTCCGCCGTATTCGTGCGTCCCAAAAATATCGGTGTATTTCAAGGCGGCAGGGTTGTTGAAGAAAGCTTTTTTGTAATTGGGAAATCCGTACCAGTTGATAGCTTCGGTGCCAATGATTTTGATGCCTGTTGTATCGAGGGTGGGGCCAAGGTAGTCGCCGACCCAACGTGCCAATTCATCGGGTTCGTAGTGGTTGTCACCGGTGCCGTCGGGCTCGTTTTGCGACGAAATTGCATATAGATTAACGCCAGCCTTCCGCATGTCTTGCGTAAACTTCAAGATGGTGTTGGCCCAGTCCTGAGCGTGATTGAAATCCAGGTGCTTTTTGTCACCGTCGTAATTTACAGTATATTTGGAAGTCCACGGGGCGGCCCAGACTTTGACGCCGTATTCACTCGCCTTTTTTGCGATACTCGTTTCTGATGTGGTGCCATCCGGAGCGATGCGGATACGGTGCAGCGTAAGCCCGGCGCCGCTGGTGGAGTCCCAGAGGAAAGCGGCATTCTTGTCGGTGATGGAACCGGCCCATGCCGAGGCAGCCCCAAAGCCGCTGATGCGCTGGTATTCCTTGCCGATATCTACGTTAATCGTTGCCGCACTGGCGAGGGTGCCCAAAAACGCGACAAAACCTGCAAAAAAGGGAAATCCCTTAATTGAAAACGACATAAAGCCTCCCATACGAACTTTACTTACTATAAAATAAGTTGAAAAATTCGCTTAATATAGGGCTTTATTCGAATTCGTTTTGATAAATTGACAACAGAATGATGTATTTATCCGCTAGAACTTCTCGAAAAATTCCCATGTGGCTTGCGGCACCCAGGACTGCTGCTGGCCGGGATCCTTGTGGTCCCAGATGTGTCCGCCGCTCTGCGTGCACCAGCGAACGGGGAATCTTTCCTCGACGGTCGTGTAGTCGTAGCACTTGTGCGGGGCGTTGCGCTGGGCTTCTTCGGCTCGTTCGCTTTTCGCCTTGCCGCCTTCGGAGTTGAGCGTCAAGATGATGTCGCGCGCATTCCGACCCATTTCGGGGGTGCACATGCCGTCATCGAGGCCGAGCACGCCCATCCAGCCGATGCCCATTTTCTTGCGCTGCGGAAGCCAAATGTTGCGTTCCGCGGTTTCGTAAACGGCCACTGCGCGGAGCACGTCCTGGTGGTTCCACGAAAGGCCATTGCTGAACATGGCGCCGTAGCTGAATCCTATAGAGAATACGCGGCTTGAATCAATGCAGAAGTTGCCTTCGAGATATGCGAGGAGTTCGTCAAACAGGAGGTAATCATCCTGCCCCCAGGGCAGCTGGTTTCCATTGCCTTCGGGCGCAACGAATATCGCGGTTTCGTTCTTGTCAATCCACTTGAGGCCGTGATAGCCTTCATCCTGCACGGCGCTTCCTGAACCGCCCATGCACTGCATTCCGAAAATGAGTTTGTACGGTTTGTTCTTGTCGTAACTTTTCGGCATGTCGATGCGCACGGTACGCACGCCCTTGCTCCACCTAAAGTCAATGTAGGGTTTGTCGCCACGGTACTTGTAATCAAGTCGCGTATCCTTGCCGCAGCCACGAGTGGGAACAGGGTCGTTCTTGAGGCCCCATCCGTATTCGTACTGCGGTTGCGGCGGAGCGTTTTTCTTGAGCGTAAGCATAATATTCGTGTCGAGATTATCGAGCTTAACATTGAGGGTATCGAAACCGTCGGCAACAATGCGCAGATTGTCCGAATCGCCCACCTTGAGAAGCGCCTTTGCTCCGGACTTCGCGCCGAATGCCGTATTGAAACTTCCATCGGCGACAAACTGGAACGTTTGCAAAGCGCTGCCTACGCGGACGCGTGCGAAGTACTTGCCCTGCGCTTTCACGGAAGACTTCATGTCAACCGTACCCGAGCCGTAGACAGTTTCATTCAGCAGACGGTTTCCGAACATGTCGAAAATCTGCACCTGTACCGGGGAATTTTGCCCCTGCGAAAACGATAGGATGCCGTTGTTCACGGAGAGAAATCCGACCGAGGCCTTGTTCGCCAGAGCCTGCGGTTCTTCGTCCTGGTGAATCGTGAATGCGCCCGAGGCATCTGTTTTCGCATTGAGGCCTTTTTGAACAAGCAAGACTTCTGCGCCTCGGACAGCCTTGCCGCCATCGTCGCTCACCTTACCTGTCAGGGTAAACGCATTCGCCGTCACGACAGACAACGCCATAATAACGCCAACGGACACACCGGTCCATAGAGCATGATTCATAAAACCACTCCTTTTTGATTTTCTATTCCAGAAAATACTTTCAAAAAAACTGTTCCGATTGCATGTAAACTTTTTTCCGTTGACATCGCTGTCCACAAAGAGTTCTATCTTTCCCGCTATGATTATCAGGCAATACAGCGAAGCGGACCTTGCGGCAATGATCCGCATCTGGAACGAGGTGGTCGAAGACGGCATCGCCTTCCCGCAAGAGGACTTGCTCACGCCCGAAACCGGCAGGCAGTTCTTTGCCGCACAGACCTACTGCGCCGTCGCCGAAGAGGGCGGCAAGATTTTCGGGCTGTACATACTGCACCCGAACAACGTGGGCCGTTGCGGCCACATTTCAAACGCAAGCTACGCAGTCGCTTCGGAATCCAGGGGCAAGCACATCGGCGAAATGCTCGTGAAGGACTGTCTCGAACAAGCTAAAAAGCACGGCTTCGGAGTATTGCAGTTCAATGCAGTCGTCGAAAGCAACACGCACGCCAGGCACCTGTACGAGCGTCTAGGATTTGTCCAGCTAGGCACTATCCCGAATGGATTCAGAATGAAGGACGGGCATTACGAAAACATCTGCCCGTACTATCACGAGCTGTAATTTATTCCAAATACACGACTTCGCCCATTTGCGGCATAAGCACAGGCTTGCCCGATTCCTGGGCGGCACGTTTCGCATTTTCCAGCGGTTCAAAGTAAGTATGATAAGCTAAGCAGAACTTGGAATGATGAACCGTCATGTAGCGGTTTGCATTCAGGTCCAGCATTTCTTTGCTGAGCTGTTCGGGCAGGGCATGAATTTGGTTCCAATCTTCATTGTACTGCCCGTTTTCCAAAATAGCCAGATCGATATCTGCAAATTTTTCACCAATCTTCTTAAAATGTTTGCCATAGCCGCTATCCCCGCCAATCCAAACGGAACGCTTTGGCGTCTTGAATACAAACGAAGACCACAACGTTTTATTCGACCTTATCCCACGACCCGAAAAATGTCTTGCCGGAGTCGCTGTCACGTTAAAGCCTTCGCCCAAATCGAAAGAATCCCACCAGTCGAGTTCCACGAGTTTCTCGACGGGGTATCCCCAGTATTCAAAATGTTCACCCACGCCAAGCCCCGTCACCACACGCTTTACGCGCGGTTCGAGTTCCTTCACGGCCTGGTAATCCAGATGATCCCAATGATCGTGCGAAATAACCAGACAATCGATATCCGGCATGTCAACAGGCTTGTAAACGTCGGTCCCCTTGAACATCTTGTTCACAAAACTTACTGGCGAACCCTGATAAAATACGGGATCCACAAGAATCTTCTTCCCAGATAAGTTCATCAAATACGAAGAGTGTCCGAACCACACAATCCAATCGCGGTCCTGCGGCAGCGATTTCAAATCCGTTTTGACGACCGTCAGCGCTGTATCGGGAACGGTTTGCGACCTTTTGCCGAACAAGAATTCAAGCGTCGTTTCAAACAAGTTCTTATCGCCCGTCATTGTGACAGTCTTTTCGTCATTCACGAACTTTTGACCATCGTAATGCGGTGACTGTTTGATGCGTTCAAGGCGTTTGCCTTGCGGAATACGCCCAAATTTTGCCTGGTTCAGGAACAGCACGCCAACGGTTCCCAGAATAAAAAGGGTCGATAAAATAATCGCCGTAATCATGAGTTTCTTGTTCTTCGCAAAACGCAAGCGCATCGTTCCCATTCTAGCGGATAAAGTTCGTGAAAATTTTCTTTTCGGCAACGGGCTGCACGACACCCGCCTTCTTGCCCGCTTCGATGCTCTTCAGGATCCACGCCATGTTGCGGCCCAGTTCCTTCATCACCTGCACGCCCTCATCGTCCTTCAGCACATCTTCCGGGCTGGAACCGTGAACCATGTTCCAATAGCGAGATGTCACCAGGGGCTGTTGCGCAAAGGTGGGGTATTTGTTCAGGGCGTCGAGCGTTGCGGTAGTGCCGGCACGGCGGGCAGAGGCAACGGTTGCTGCCGGCTTAAAGAGAAGTTCCGCTTCGGCAATGCCGTAAAGCCTATCCAGGAACATCAGCATCTCACCGCTTGGGGAGGCGTAGTACACCGGAGAGCCGTAAACGACGGCGTCGACCGTTTTAAGGATTTCCTTGGCTTCGTGAACCACGGCGTCGGTTTCTCCCTTCAGCACGCGACCACCCACAAAGAAGATTTCTGTCTCGATGCCAGCGGCCTTGAGTTCGCCGGCCACGAGGCTCAGCGCCGTATATGTGCAGCCCTTTTCGCGACGGCTTCCATTGAATAAAACGACCTTCATGATTAATTCCTTTGTTATGAAAAATGTTTCTTTATTAAAATTCTACTTGTCAAAATCGTCCGGGGATTCGAACAACTTTTTCTTCAGATGTTGGAACCGCCTTTCGTTGGTGGCGACGTCCAGGTTCCCCACCCGAACGGCTTCCCGATACAGGAGTTCCTTGTAGCGAATCTTGTTCATGACCACCGTAAGGCGGGCCATTTCCTTTTCAAGAATCTTGCGGCGGTTTTCAAAAAGGGACAGCCTTTGGGAAAGCGTGGAATCGCCCTCGTTGAACCACTCGATGTACTGGCGGATTTCCTTGATTTGCAGTCCCGAATCCTTGAGGCATTCAATCATGGTAAGCCAGCGAAGGTCTTCGTCGCTGTAGGCCCGCAC
>NZ_DGUN01000034.1:15800-21172 GCF_002395745.1 Fibrobacter sp. UBA4309 | reverse complement strand
AATCCGAAACTTTCTTCCAGGTCCATCAATTTCGGCCTCGACCTCGCCGGCGGTACGAGCATTACGCTCGAAATCGACAAGTCCGGTCTCAAGGAAGACGACGATATCCAGGACATCCAGAAGCAGTCCCTCGAAATCATCCGTAACCGCGTTGACCAGTACGGTCTTTCCGAACCGCAGATTTCGCCCTCCGGCGACGACCGCATCCTGGTCGAACTTGCCGGTGTGGACGATTCTACCGCAAAGAACCTCGTGGGTTCCACCGCAAAGCTCGAATTCAAGATTCTTGCCGAAAGCGAAAAGTTCACCCAGGTCATTACGCTCATTGACCAGTACCTGACCCGCCAGACCACCGACGTGACCGCCAGCGACTCCGCCAAGGCCGATACGACGGCCAAGGACAGCACCGTCGCCGCGACGGACAGCGCCAAGCCGGCCGCCGATACCGCAAAGCAGCTCTCCGACGAAGAACTTCTGGGCGGCAAGGTCGCCGAGGCCGAAGCTCCCAAGGCCGACAGCGCCGTGGCCGACTCCGCCGACGCCATACCGGCATCCGTGGTCGGGAAGGCTCTCAGCGCCTACTACCTCTCCTTCGGTAACGGCGGTTTCATCGCCGAGGAAAGCATCGAGACGGTCAAGAAGATTTTCGAACTCGAAGCCGTGCAGAAGCTGATTCCGCGTGACGTGGCCTTCGCCTTCGGCAGTGGCCTCGAACCGGTGCAGCGCGACTCCAAGATCAAGGCCAAGCGACTCTACCTCCTTCGCCGCCGTGCCGAAATGGGCGGTGACGATATTTCCGACGCCCGCCCGTACCGCGTGGGCGATGGAACGAACGCTGGTGAAGTGGCTGTAAGCCTCCGCTTCTCCGGTATCGGCCCCAAGAAGTTCTCTGCCGTGACTGCCGNNTTGCTTTCGGTAGCGGTCTTGAAAAACTTCGCCGTGATGCAAATATCAAGGCCAAGCGTCTTTACCTCCTCAAGCGCCGTGCAGAAATGGGCGGTGACGATATCACGGATGCTCGCCCGTACCGCGTAAGCGATGGTATGAGCGCTGGTGAAGTTGCCGTGAACCTCAAGTTCGGCGGCATTGGTCCTAAGAAGTTCTCTGCTGTGACTGCTGCTAACGTCGGTAAGCAGATGGCCATCGTTCTCGATAACCAGGTCATCAGCGCTCCGGTCATTCGTGACCGTATCCCGAACGGCGAAGCCCAGATTACCGGCCTCGAAGACATGGCCGAAGCCAACCGCCTCGCTGTCGTGCTCCGCGCCGGTGCCCTCAAGGCCCCGATGAAGATTATCGAAAGCCGCAGCGTCGGTGCCACCCTCGGTGAAGAAAACATCGTCCAGGGCTTCGGTTCCGGTGCCATCGGCCTCATCCTCTGCTTGGTGTTCATGGTGGCCTACTACCGCCTGGGCGGCCTTATCGCTAGCTTCGGTATGATCATCAACACCCTGGTGACCGCCGCCGTGATGTCCGTGTTCAACGCGACCCTTACGCTCCCCGGTATCGCCGGCTTCATCCTCGTGGTGGGTATGTCGCTCGACGCGAACGTGATTATCTACGAACGTATCCGTGAAGAAATCAAGAACGGCCTGACCGCCCGCGCCGCCGTGGCCAAGGGTTACGAACGCGCCTTCAGCGCCATCTTGGACTCCAACTTGACGACGGTTCTTACTGGCCTTATCCTCTACAAGATCGGTACCGGTTCCGTGAAGGGTTTCGGTCTTACGCTGACTATCGGTATTTTGACCTCGCTCTTCTGCGCTATCACGGTGACCCGCGCCATTCTCGACTGGAAGCTCGCCAAGCGTGACGCTACGACGCTCTCTATCGGTAACGGCTTCAAGGCCATCAACGAAGCGAACCTCCAGATCATTCCGAACCGCCGTCGTTTCGGTCTCATCTCGATGATCCTGATTGTTGCCTCTATCGCCTTCATCGCCATCAAGGGCTTTGACTTCAGTATCGACTTCACCGGTGGCCAGGTCTATACGATCCAGTACCAGGATGACGCCAAGCACGAGAAGGACTTGAGCAAGGCCCTCTCCGCTGCCGGCATCTCGGGCACCAAGGTCCGTACGCTCGGCGGTACTTCCGCCAACTCCTACCAGGTGAGCATGCGCGCCTCCGACGATTCCCAGTTCGAACTCAAGATGGCCCAGGCCTTCGAGAAGGCCGGCCAGAAATGCGAAATCGTCGCCCGCGACAACGTGGGTCCGACTATCGGTAAGGAACTGCGCTTCAACGCCATCCTTTCCGTAATCCTCGCATGGCTCGGCATCTTGATCTACGTGTGGTTCCGATTCGGCAAGTTCGGTCTCGGTTTCGGTGTGGCCGCCGTGCTCGGCCTCGTGCACGATACTGTCATCACGCTCGGCTTCATCTCCGCCTTCGGCCTCTCCTTCGACGGCGCCCTGATTGCCTCGCTCCTGACGATGATTGGTTACTCCGTGAACGATACCATCGTGAACTTCGACCGTATCCGTGAAAACACCGCTATCTACGGTTCTGCGAACTTCGCTGAAACTATCAACAAGTCCCTGAACCAGTGCTTCAGCCGTACCATGGTGACCTCTCTCACGACGTTGTTCGTGTGCGTGATCCTCGCCGTGAAGGGCGGTTCCTCCATCCGCGATTTCGGCTTGGTGCAGTGCTTCGGTATCCTTATCGGTACCTACTCCTCCGTGTGCATCTGCTCTCCCGTGGTTCTGTGGTGGAGCAAGCGCTTTAAGAAGGGCGTGTAATTCACAGCAAATAAGCATTAAAAAACCTCGGTTTTACCGAGGTTTTTTCTATATTAAGGGCCGTTCGATCAAAGGGGGCACGTATGCTCAAGTATTACAAAATCGAATCCGGTCGTCTCGCAGTAGCTCCGAACGAGGATGCCGCGGACATCGTCATCATGGGCTCCCTCAGCCAGGAACAGCGCAGCGTCCTGGTCAAGGAATACGAAATTACCGAGCATACCATTGCCTCCGCATTCGACTCCGACGAACTTTCCCGTATCGAATACGACGAAGACTTCACGACCATCGTGTTCAAGAAGCCCAAGAACTATTCCGCCGAGGACAACTTCCAGTTCCGCGTGGAATCCTTCGGCATATTCATTTTCAAGGACTGGGTGCTGCTCCTGACGGACAGCGACATCCCGGTGATGGACGAGCGCCGCTTCTCGAAAATCGACAGCCTCAACACCTTCGTGCTCCGCGTCCTGAGTTTCGCGATATCGCACTTCAACGAACACTTGAAGATTATCAACCGTATCAACGACGACTTGGAGCTGCGCCTCAACACGTCGATGGAAAACAAGTACCTGCTCAGCATGTTCAGCCTGAACAAGGGCTTGATTTACTACGTGAGCGCCCTCAACAGCAACGATACGCTGTTGCGCAAGCTGCAGCTGGGGCGTAGCCTCAATTGGACCGAGGCGGAGCGGGAACTGCTGGAAGATATCCAGATCGAGAACGGCCAGAGCCTGCAACAGGCGAACATCTACGCCAACATTTTGACATCCATGATGGATGCCCGCGCGAGCGTCATCAACAACAACGTGAACCAGCTGATGAAGAACTTGACCATCGTGACGATTTCCATATCGCTCCCGACGTTCTTCGCGAGCTTGTTCGGCATGAACGTGAAGCTGCCCTTCGGCATGAACGGTGACGCGCTCACCGGCTCGGGCATGGCCTTCTGGGGCATCATCGCCGTCTGTATCCTGTCGGTGATTGTATTCCTCGCCTTTTGGATGCGGAGGAAATGACACACCGTGTCATCCTGAGCGAGCGCAGCGAGTCGAAGGATCTATTTTTGGAAGTTTTTAGTTTCCGCGGTCGCTCATGCTCGCAAACATAGCGACAATCTCTTCCGTAAACTTGTTGTTCGGGAACTTTTCCGCAATTTCGAGGGCTTTTTCCAGGTGTTCCTGGGCTTCTGCCTTGGCCTTGTCGAAGGAACCCTTCTCGCGCAGCTTTTCCAGGATTTTTTCCGGGACTCCGTCCTCAGAAGCGGTGCGCACGAGCTGGCCCATTTCTTCTTTCTCGGCATCCGAGCATTCTTCGAAATAGTACAGCAGGGGGAGCGTAATCAGCCCGTTCGAAAGGTCGGTGAACTTCGCCTTGTCCATGTTCTTCGATCCGTAGCCGTAATCGAGCAGGTCGTCGATAATCTGGAAGGCTAGGCCAAAGTGCGCGCCCATCCTGGCGCAGTCATCAACAAGTGCCTCGTTGAATCCGGCCATGATGCCACCCAGTCGGGCCGCGGCTTCGATGAGGGCTGCCGTTTTCGCGTCGATAATCTCGTTGTAGATTTCCCTGGTAAGTCCGAGTTCGCCGCAGTGGTCGAGTTCCATGATTTCGCCCACGATAAGCTTGTCTGCGGCGTCGGAGATGATGACAGGGACGTCGCGGTCCTTCTCGTTTATGACGCAGCGCATGGACTGGGAAAGCACGTAGTCGCCTACGAGGACGGCTACCTGGGTGCCCCATTCCTTGTGGGCGGTAATCTGCCCGCGTCGCAGTTCCGTACCGTCAATGATATCGTCGTGCACCAGGCTTGCCAGGTGCAACAGCTCCACGCTGGCGCAGGCATTGGCGATGCGCTCGAAATCCGGCGCTCCGTTCCCGCAGTGGGAAATCAGGCACAGCAGGGTGGAGCGGATGCGCTTGCCCTTGCGGCTGAACAGGGAGAGCAGACGTTCCGAAATGCCCGCAGGGGCGGTCTCGGCAACCTGCATGATCTTTTTTTCGGCCAAGGCGAGCTGTTCCTTGACAAGCTCGCGTGCCTGGCCCAGGACCGTCTGGAAGTCGGCTTTCGTCGGACTCATCTTAAATATCCAGGTCTTTCAGGACCTTGTAGGCGTTTGACTCGATGAACTTGCGACGCGGCTCGACGTCTTCGCCCATGAGCATGCTGAAAATCTGGTCGGCGAGGACGGCGTCTTCCACGTAGCACTGCTTGAGGAATCGCTTGGAGGGGTCCATGGTCGTCTCGTTCAACTGTTCGGGCGACATTTCGCCCAGACCCTTGAATCGGGTGATGGAGACGTTCTTCTTGTCTTCCACTTCGGCCATCACCTTGTCCTTCTCGTTTTCGTCGAACAGGTAACGTTCCTTCTGGCCCACCTTCAGCTTGTACAGCGGCGGCATGGCGAGGAAAATGTGCCCTGCGTCGATAAGCGGGCGCATATAGCGGAAGAAGAACGTGAGCAAAAGCGTCTGGATATGGGAACCGTCCACATCGGCATCGGTCATGATGATGATCTTGTTGTAGCGGAGCTTCTCGATCTTGAATTCCGTACCGATACCCGTACCGATGGCGTTCACCAGGTTCTGGATTTCTTCGGTATCGAGCACGCGGTGGAGGCTTGCCTTTTC
>NZ_DGUN01000034.1:0-15668 GCF_002395745.1 Fibrobacter sp. UBA4309 | reverse complement strand
GCGGAGTCACCCTCGACAATAAACATTTCGCATTCCTTCGGGTCGCGGCTACTGCAGTCGGCGAGCTTGCCCGGAAGGCCTCCGCTTTCGAGGACGTTCTTGCGGCGGGCGAGAGTGCGCGCACGGTGCGCCGCTTCGCGCGCCACGGCTGCGTTGTAGACCTTGTCCAGAATCACCTTGATAGCGGCCGGATTTTCCTGGAAGAATTCTTCCAGCTTGGCGCCGAAGGCAGAGTTCACATAGCTTGCGATTTCGGAGTTGCCGAGCTTGCGCTTGGTCTGTCCTTCGAACTGCGGCTGCGAAACCTTGATGGCGATAACGGCGGTGAGACCTTCGCGGATATCGTCGCTCGTAATCTGGGTTTCTTTCTTGCCCTTGGGCATGTCTTGCGCAAACTTGCCGATAACGCGGGTGAGGGCCGTCTTGAAACCCGTCACGTGGGTGCCGCCGTCATAGGTGTTTACGTTGTTCACAAAGCTGAAGAAGTTTTCCTGGTAGCCGTCGTTGTACCACATGGCCACTTCGAGCGGGTATTCCCCGTTGGGCATCACCAGGTGAATCGGTTCCTGGAACAGCGGTGTGCGGTGCTCGTCCACGTAGCGGACGAATTCGGAAACACCGCCCGGGAAACAGAACGTGTCGGAGACCTTGTTTTCGGGGTCGCGTTCGTCTGTCAGCGACAAACGGAGTCCGCTCATCAAGAAGGCGAGTTCGCGGAAACGCGTGGCGAGAGTGTCGTAGACGTACACGGTCTCGCTGAAAATGGTGTCGTCCGGGTAGAATTCGACGCTCGTGCCCGTATCGGCCATATCGCAGGTGCCGATTTCTACTTGCGGACCGCAGGGGATGCCCCTAGAGAATTCCTGGCGCACCATCTTGCCGTTGCGGCGCACCGTCACGATAAGCTTGTTCGAGAGTGCGTTTACGCAACTCACGCCTACGCCATGGAGGCCTGCGGACACCTTGTAGGAATTGCTGTCGAACTTGCCGCCCGCATGGAGCTTGGTCATCACCACCTCGATGGTGCCGACCTTTTCTTTCGGGTGGATGTCCGTCGGAATGCCGCGTCCGTTGTCGGTCACGCGGATGCCGTTGCCCGGCAGAATGGAAATTTCGATATGGTTGCAGAATCCCGCGAGAGCTTCGTCTACCGAGTTGTCCACGACTTCCCACACCAGGTGGTGCAGGCCGCGGATGTCGGTAGAGCCGATGTACATGGCGGGGCGGACGCGGACTGCTTCAAGCCCTTCGAGCACGGTAATGCTAGAGCCGCTATAGTTTTCTTCCGCCTTCTGGAGTTCTTCGGGGGACACGTTTTCGTTGACGTGTTCAATGGATTCGTTGTTTTCTTCAGCCATGCTTTTTCAACCTATTCAGACAAATCGGACATCCCTTACGACGGGTTTGCCCAGCATAGAATTACACCTTTCAATTATAGCATTTTTTTGCAGGAACAACTCCTGTTTCCATGCGGAATTGACCGCCTTTAACACGAGTGTCTGCTTGTCTAGTTTTTCAAGTTTTACATAGGGCGCGACGGCGTTCCCGACGATCTTCGCGAAGTGTTCCGAGATGGCCTTGAAATGGATATCTTCGGAGATGTGCGTGCTCTTGAGAACCTTGTCTACGAGTACGCTGATATCGACGGCACGGTTGCCCGTGACCCCCTGAATCGAACGTCTTCTCTTGGGGTAGTCCATCAATCGATCAGCAACAGCTTGGAAAGGGTAAATCCGCCAATCAAAATGCTCGTCATACCGGCCACCACGGTGGCCTTCGTGCTCTTGCCGACGCCTTCTGCACCGCTATGGGTAAAGAACCCGAAGAAGCAGGCGTAGCTAGAAATGAAATAGCCGTACAGGGTCGCCTTGATAAGTCCTACGGCAAGGTCCCAGTCCTGGTAGAACATCCTTACGCCGTAGAAGAACACGGAGAAGGATACGTCCTTGTAAAAGTGCGCCACGGCATAACCGCCGGTGATGCCGATAAAGATGCTCAGGATGGTCAGTATGGGCAGCATGATCACCGTCGCAATCAGGCGCGGTGCCAGCAGGAACTTGTAGGGGTTCAGGCCCAGGACCTTGTAGGCGTCGAGCTGCTCGGTGACGGCCATCGTGCCGAGTTCGGAGCACATGGAAGCCCCGATACGCCCGGCAAGCACCATGGCGGTCAGGATGGGGCAGAGCTCCACCATCACGGCCTTGCCTACGGCCATGCCCAGGAACATCATCGGAATCATGTCGCCGAACTGGTAGGCGAGCTGCCATGACATCACCGCGCCTGTAGCAAGGGACGCCGCAATCACCACGGGGATACTCGTGAGACCCACGACCTGCATCTGGCCGACCGTCGTATGGAGGTTCGTAAAGGCTCCGGGGATATTCTTGAAAAGCTCCCAGACAAAGAACAGGTAGTTTACGACCGTGCGCAGGAACCTCCGGACAAAACGTCCGAGAGCTTCTGCCATGCTGTTTGTTATCGTAATCAACTTTGCCCGCTATTACTTTTTCTTTTCGTTCTTCTTGGCCTTCGGTTCAGACTTCTTGGCTGCCTTCTTGGACGGGGCGGACATGGCCTTCTTGAACAGGTTCATGTCGCTCAGGTATTTGATGGCTTCGTTCAGCTGCACGTCGCGCTTGAGCGAGAATGCCGTGCTTACGGAATCGTTCACCATGGCGGTCAATAGCTCGCGCTTGATGCCGTCCTTGATGTAGGCCTTGTTCTCGTCGAACTGGGCGTCGCGATTGTTCTCGAGGGCCTTGCGCATTTCGGCGATGCGGAGCGAAAGGACGGAATCGGAAACGGTCTTGGAACTGTCGCCCATGTAGTTCTGCTCGCGGATAACGCTCTTCTCGAGCTGATCCACGCCCACGAGCGCATTGCTCTTGACCTTCATGAAGTTCGTGTCCTTCATGCAGAATTCCTTGAACTGCTTGTACAGCGAGTCGGGAACTTCCCAGTTGGCGTCAATCTTCGCACCGCTCTTTTCGAGGCCGGGGCGGACCTTGACGGCAAACTTGAAGTACATGGCCATGCGTTCCTGCACCTGCATCACCCAGGGCATCGGGGCGAGTTCGATATCGACGTCGGGCGTAATGCCGCCACCGCCGAACATCATGCGGCCGTTATTCGTGTAGAACGTGTCGCGCTTCACGGTGTCTTTCGCGAGCGTGTCCGTCTTGGTTTCGTCGGCTTCTTCGTCGTATTCCTCTTCCTGGAGCTTGAGTCCCTTGATGCCGTTTTCGGGCTTGTTGATGCAACGTCCGAACGGCAAGTAGTAGAATGCCGTCGTGAGCTTCAGGGCGTTGCCCTGGTTGTCCAACGGGAATATGGTCTGCACGGAGCCCTTACCGAAGCTCGTCTTGCCCACGATGAGGGCGCGGTCCCAGTCCTGCAGGGCGCCGGAGACGATTTCTGCGGCGCTGGCGGAACCCTGGTTCAGGAGTACGACCATCGGCACGTCCGGCTTCACGATGCCGTCGCGGCGGGCGCGGCTTTCGGTACGCTGGGTACGTCCGCGGGTGCTGACGATGACGTTCCCTTGTTTCAGGAACAGTTCGCTAATCTCGATGGCCTGGTTCAAAAGTCCGCCCGGATTGTAGCGCATGTCCAGGATAATCTTTTTCATGCCCTGCTTCTGCAGGTTCTTGATGGCGTTTTCTACGTCGCTGGTCGTCTTGTCGCTAAAGGTGGCGAGCTTGATGTAGCCGATATCCTTCGCCACCATGCCGTAGTAGGGAACGGCGTGCACGATGATTTCGGCGCGGGTAATGGTGAAGTCCATCAGGTCGGGAACGCCTTCGCGTTCGATGGAGACGGTCACGTCGGTACCGATCTTGCCGCGGAGCTTGCTCACGGCGTCATCCAGGGAAAGTCCCTTGGTTTCCTTGCCGTCAATCTTCCTGATGCGGTCTCCTGCGCGGATTCCTAGGCGGAAGGCGGGCGTTCCGGAAAGGGGGGAAATAACGGTCAGAATGTTGTCGCGCAGGCTGATGGTGATGCCCACGCCGCCGAACTTGCCTTCCATGGAGACCTTGAGGCCTTCGTAATCCTTGGGCGTGAATACGGTCGTATGCGGGTCCAGAATGTTGCGAATGCCGTTCACTGCAGCGTCCGTGAGCTCCGTGGGGTTCACGTCTTCTACGTACTTGCGGTTCACTTCCGAAAGAACTTTGTTCAAGCGGGAGACTTCGTCATAAAAGTCACCGGGCGGCGTCTGCTTGTTGTTGTTGGCCGCGTTAACGAGGCAGGCGGCGGACAGGGACGCGATAAAAAGGTTGCGGATTTTCAAAATACCTGTGTTCATGGTGAAAAAATACAATTTCCTATAATCCAGGAGTTGGCGAAAACAGAAAAAACCGGCTCAAATGGCCGGTTTTTGGTGTAAAGAGAGAGAAAAAACTTTAGGCGGCTTCGTGCAACAGACGCTCAATCTGCTCGTTCCTGAGCTTGGCCAGCGCATTTTCCTTGAGCTGGCGGACTCGTTCCTTGGAAAGCCCGACCATCGGGGCGATTTCCTTGAGGTTCAGGTCGGAATCCATCTTGAAACCGAAATAGAGCTTGAGGATGTCCTGTTCCTGCGAAGAGAGATTGTCGCTCAGGACTTTTTCAAACACTCTGGAGCGGTCGTTGAGTTCTGCAGTCTTGTCGGTGTTGGAGTCTTCGGCGGCGAGGCAGTCGCCGAGAGTCGATTCGCCGTTTTCGCCAGTGGGGGCGTCGAGCGAAGCGGTACGGTTGCCCATCATCACAATCTTTTCGATGGCATCTGCCTTGTACTTGGAAACGCCGGTGAGACTATCCGGGTCGAGCACGTAGTTGCCGCCAATGACCTGGCGGAGTTTGCCGCCCTTCTTGTTGAAACGGCGCAGCACCAGTTCCTTTTCGGCGCTGATACGGACCATGCGGCCCTTTTCGGCGATGGCGCGGGTGATGTTCTGGCGAACCCACCACACGGCATAGCTGATAAACTTGATTTTCTGGTTCGGGTCGAAGCGGCGTGCGGCTTCCATGAGGCCCATATTGCCTTCGCTGATGAGCTCGCCAACATCGATTCCCTGTCCTTTATAGAGGTTGGCGATGTTCACGACAAAGCGGAGGTTGGACTTGACCAACATTTCCATGGCCTCGCGGCTGCCCTGGCGAATCTTCTTGAGGAGGAGTGTTTCTTGTTCCTTGGTGAGCAGAGGGTATTTGGAAATTTCGCTCAAATACTGAAAATAGATGTCTCTTTCGGTTCTTGTAGCAGTATTCATATTCATGCGGTACCTCTGTGGTAACTTGTTTACGCTCTTAAATTTACCTCCGTTCCGCCCTTACAATGTCAGTATCGGGAAAGGCGTTCGCAAAAGTTAAATTGAAATTTTGTCGGTTTTTTTCGTCATTTCGTCACAATTCCGTCATAATTTTTCCCATTTTGGTCATTTTTGACCTAATTTTGGAAATATGAGCGATACAAAGAAGAAAAATGCCCTTTACCGGTTTTTCCAGAACAAGCGGAACGTGTTCAAGAGTCTGCAAGAAATGGACTTTGAACGCAACGAAAAAAGGCTGAAATTACTGCTCGAAACCGAAGACGGGGAACTCAACTATCCTATTCCGGTTTTCGTGCCCGTTCTGCTCATCTGGCTTTTTGCCATCTTGTTCCCGCTGGTCATGATTGTCGACCCGAGCTACATGCTCGATAACGGTGTGAATATGCACGGGCTTATCGGTTTCTATGTACCGCTTATCATGACTGCGCTGATTTTCCAGCTGAACCAAAGGATTTTTGTCCCGCGCTGTATTTTCAAGAAGCATTATGTGGCTTATTTTGTCTATAATGCGCTCGTCGTCGGCATTGCGTTGTTCATTCGCGAGGTCTCCCTGTTTATCGTCGACCGTTCCCCGGACGACGGCATCGCCTTCTTCTTCAGCAACTACTGCTTCTCTTACGCCAAGGGACATTTCTCCGCCTGGACGCTCATTTCGTTTATCCTCCTGGTCTGTTTCGTATGCGTCATCTGTGTCGTGTATCATATCATGCTGCGCCAGATTATCAAGGCGTTCATCCAGCGCGAGCAGAAGCGTTCCCGCGTCCAGTACGAACTGGATTTTCTCAAGAACCAGCTGAGCCCGCATTTCCTTTTCAATACGCTCAACAATATCAGCAGTCTGGTACAGATTGACGCCGACAAAGCCCAGGATGCCATCGCCCAACTGAGCGACTTGCTGCGTTANNCCGCATTTCCTTTTCAATACGCTCAACAATATCTCGGCATTGATTGCCATAGAACCCCGTCGTGCCGAAAAGGCCATGACACAGCTTTCTTCGCTATTGCGCATTACGCTGTACCAGACATCGGACAAGTATATCCCTGTCAAGGAAGACATCGAAATTTTGAAGAAGTATGCCGAACTGGAAAAGCTCCGCCTCGATGAAAACTTTGATTTCCGCTTCGACGTGGATCTGGAAAATCCGGATTGCCAGATTGCGCCGCTCATCTCCATGCCGCTTATGGAAAATTCCATCAAGCACAGTATCGGGCCGCACGGGAAGAACTTTGCGCATATTTCCATCCGCCAGCAGGGTGACCAGATTACGTTCGAAGCCGTAAACTCGAACAATCCGCGGAAATCGAAATCTGCATCTGGTGGACTCGGCCTTGCGACTTTCATCAAGAGACTGGAACTCACCTACATGGACAAGTACGAGTATACGGTCGAATCCGACGAGAAGACATACCGGTGCAAGCTCCGGATATGGGGCCTGTCGTCGCTGTAGCTATCGCCCTGGTTGACGGGTAGGCAACAGTTGTTTGCACGGGCGGCAACACCTTTTTGCAAAATCATAAAAAGAACCGCGGACCCCTTTACAGGCTTTTTCCTTTAGTTATTTTTATTTGCGAATCGGACTAGCGGTGCGCCCGCCTTCCGGTCTCTTTTTTGCGGCAGGACTGCCGCCTTTTCTTACAGCCATTTTCTTCGGAGGACTCCTATGGATCATAGGACGTTCAAGAAAATTGCCGTGGCATGTGCAGCCATGGCTGTAATCGGTCATGCACAATGTAAGAGTACGACGCTGTATTCCGGAAGCGAAGGAAACGGATTCATGGAAGAGGCGACGAGGACGTTTCCCGAAGCTCCCGAATGGAAGGCGAACTGGGGAAACTTCCCGAACATGGAGCCTCCCTATATCCGGCTTTCGGGGCAGAAAAACGTCAAGGGCGATTGGACTGGGGCTCTTGTGTTTCCGCAGGAGGCGCCTGCTCAGGGCGGCACGGTTCACTTGGATGTCCGTGCCTCGCAGAACGTGAGATTCGGTCTTTGGCTGGATAGCGGCCTGGGTGGCGGCAAGCGGTTTGTTAGGGAGCTGAAGGCGAACGAAACGGCGTCCCTCGATATCCCGGTAAATGAAATCGCGCCGGACAGGGCTTTTAGCCTGAAGAAGCTCTGGATAGGCTTGCTCGGCGTTCCCGCTTACCAGTACACGACGCTGTTTGTCGATAACGTGTCTGTCCAATGTCCTGCAGGGACAGGGACTTTCACGTCGTCATTGGATGCAGGCGGTGCTCCCTATGTCTTTTTGGGCGGAGACGCATCCTTGCCGCAGCGGCAGTCCCTTTGGAAGGGGAAAAACCTGCCCGAGGCTTCGTCCCGCTATACGGCAGCGGAGCGTGCCGCGCTGCAAGAGAAGGCCCGGCATCCGTTTGTGCTGGGCGACCAGGAACACGACCGCATCCTGCGCTTTTTGCAGAGCGATTCGCTGACTCCGGAACAGTCCCGCGAAGGCTGGTACAATATCATGTACCTGGTGAACCGCAACCGCATCAAGGACAATGCCGTCGCGAATCCTAAGCAGCTTTACCACGATGCCGGTTCCATTGCCGCCATGCACGATATGTGTGCGTTCCCGCTGCTCGTGGCGAACGTGGACTACCATTACGCCGTCTGCACGGATTCGCTGTGCAAGGCTACCGGGCTAGAAGATTATCATCTGCTTGCCGCGGGGATTCCGGTACATTACGTGAAGGGCTCCAGAATCCGCATTGCCTACGATCCCTTCTTTGTCGTCACGGACAAGAAAGGCTTGCCCGAAATCGACGTGTGCCTTGCCGGCAAATGCAGGCGTATCGAGCCGAATGCCGATGCAGAAATCGAATTCCCGTCTGCGGGAATCCAGAAAATGGCCGTGAAGCTCCATTACGGGGCGACGACTGTACAGCAGACCCTATCCCTGGAGGTGAAATAATGAATTTCAAGAAAGCAATCGTGTTTGCACTCGCTCTTGCAGGGAGCGTTTTCGCCGCCGACAAGACATTGGTTTTTTATCCGCTGAAGGACTCCGTCTGCGTGAACGATAGGCAGTTCGCTGCGACATGCTTTACCGAAACGGGGGAAAAAGTCAGTCCGTGGGACCTGCTCAATACGGTCCGTATCAAGATACTGGGCGCCCCCGAGGTTGACGCTTACAAGTACGGAATCTATATCGAAAGGCCGTTTTTTATTGTAGACGGAATCCATTTGAGCCTGACGGAGCTGAGGACGCTCGACCAGCTGCAAGAAGAGACGGAGGCTTTCGGCATTCCCGGAATTTTGCAGGCCATGGGATACACTCCCATACTGGTACAGTTCTCGGAGACCGTCCTGAATTCGCTGGAGTACAATGCGGACCTGTTCCAGAAAATGCTCAAGTTCATTTCTTCGAACAAGGTCGTTCCTTTCCCGAATGGACCCGAAGAGGGTTTTGTCGTCTTGGGGATAAGCCAGGGCGGCATTATCGGACGTTACGGGTCATATCTATACGATATCGGGCGGAAACCTGGCGATGCGCCCATCAGGGCCTTCTCCTCGCTGGATTCCCCGCATCAGGGAGCGGTGATGCCGCGCTCGCTACTGAACACGATCGATTTTTGGGCCCAATGGGGGGATTCCCCGGAAGCCGAAGGTTTCCGTGACCTTGTCCGGAGTCCGGGAGCTCGCGATCTGATTATCTACAAGACAGATGACGATTCGCATAAGCCGGATCTTTCTTCGGACAGGTTCCTTTTTGGCGAGTACCGCAAGGCGGCCCAGTACAAGGGCTTTCCGGCTATTCTCGTATCGCAGGGGCAGCTGAAGGGGGCCGACCCCGCCCATGCGGATATCTACTACAACTTGAATCGCGTGGCCTCTATGGGGAGTGCGACTCTCGGGCGTGCGACAAGCAAAATCGGTTCTTCCCGGAGCGAATCCACCGAGTATTCGCACCAGAGCATCTACAAGATGGGCGACATGGACAAAATCTGGAGCAACAAGGGAACATCGTTGTTCGACTTTGTTCAGGGAAGTACGTATCCGTTTCCTAAGACCATGTACGAAAGCCTCCGCAGCGGTTTCATGGATGCCATGCCGGTCCACATGAACAAGAAAATAGGCGTCGGCATTTTCAGTACGCATATATCGGTGCTGTCCTTTTGGGATAGGGACAACCTGTATCAGGAAAGCAGCACGTTTATCCCGACTGTCAGCGCCATGGACCTGAATTGCGACGGGAACCTGGCCATCCGTTCCGGATGTGCGCACACCGTCAAGGCGGGCGATATCAATTTCGAGAATCCGGGGAACGCCTCTACGGGAAAGGCCGTGTTCGGTGTCGACCCGACGCACCCCCGCTATAATGAACCCATCAGCGGCAGGCATATCGAATCCCCCGTAAAGGACGGTACAATCGATGATGTTGTCGTTTCGGGAATGCAGACGGACACCTGGAGGCTCCTCTGTGAAATTGCCAAGATTGATTACGACAATTCCTCGGGAAAATTCCGCAATCCAAAATTGAACGGGTATTTCTCCCCGAATACCGACTGCATGGATTTGTCCAGGATGCCCGACATCATCAGGAATGCGGGGAAGGTGCAGACACGGCAAATTGCCTACGCCCGCTACGATTACGATTCCCTGGCCACGGAAAGGACCGATGTAGTCAAGTTCAAGCTGCCTGCGGGATGGCAGAAAGTGGCCACGTTCAATGTCCCGGAAGATATTCCGGCGGGGAGCGCTTTTGAAATCGATGTCGTGGTACAGGACCCCAAGAGCAACTGGATGAAGGCGGAACTCCTGCTGCTCCGGGATTCCAGGGGCAACGGGCAAATCCAGCTGGCCGAAACGGATGTCGTCCAGAACGGAACCATGCAGACTCTGCGCTGGGTCATGCCCAATACGCAGAACGCGACGCTGAACTACAAATGGATGCGCCTGGTGCTCAATTCCAACGGGGCGACCGTCATGCTTTCTGCGCCGAGGATAGTTACGAGTACCATGAGTTTTGCGGAATTGCCCGAACACATCTCTACGGCGGTGGTGTTCCCGAATAGCGACTTCCGTATTGTCCCATGGTCCGAAAACGTCTCTGTCCAGGAAAAGACGGTCGGTACAACGAAAATGCTGTATTCGTCTACGCCAGACAAGTATGACGGATTCCATATCGACTTCGGGAAGCAGCTTTCCCTGAACGGGTTCAACTCTCTCGTGGTCGAATTCGAGCCGGGAACGTGTACCCATACGGAGGTCTATTTTGACGCCAAGGACACGGGAAGCCCGAATTTAGGCAACAGTTGTTTGCAAAATGGATATGAAAAGAAAATTTTGCCTTTGTCCCAAATTATCAATACAAAGGTAACCCCGGGCGGCTCGTATTCCGTGTCCCGCTTGAAAATTCAGGCGGTCAGGGCCAACGAAACATGCAATATAAAGTCCATTTACCTGGATTAGCCGCATGTTGACAAACTAAAAGGGCGTTCTTAGATTTATGAGTCAAGAAGGAATGAAAAATGACTATAAATAACCGCTTGTTCATGCGGGCAATCGTTTGCCTTGCCATAATATTCCTGGCCGGGTGCTCGAATCCCCGCTTAAGGTCGATGGGGGAACTCCCTGTCCCGACAACACATCAGCCCAGGTTGGATCCGACAAGCAAGGATTCCGAAAAGGCTGTTTCCTTGCAGGGATACGGGCTGTTCAACAACTCCTGGAGCAACGTGGAGGACATTTACGGCGGCGGGGCTTCCGTATCGGGAATTTACCGGTTCGGGCGGTTCTTTTCCCCGCTGTTTGTAAGCGTTGGCCTTAACGGTTTTGGCGGACGTCTGGACTTTACCTGCGATAAAGAAAAGAAATGCGGCGATACATACCTCGGTTGGCTGGATAGCGACGAGGGCGAAAAGAGCCGGACTTTCTGGGGACTCCAGGAACAGGCCTTGCTGGGCCTGGACTTCCATTTTGCAGATAACGTCTTTATCGGATTCGGTGGCGGCGTCCTGACCTATCAGGGCGGCGGCGATTACGAAAAATACCGCGACAGGATTCTAAAGAATGACAAAAAAATGAAAAACGATGGCGAAGACGCTGTCGCAGTGCCGTTGGCGGGCCTGTGGTTTGGCTACCATTTCGGGGAAAAGGGCAAATACGGGACCGTCTCGGTGGACGTGTTTACTTCTACCCAGTACGATTACGACATGTTGATGTTCTATGCACCCATAACGGTCAGCTACTACCATCCCTCGGGCTTTTACGGGGGCGTGGGGACAATGTTTGGCAATGTCGATATCTTTGTGGGCAAGACCTTCGTTTTCTAGCCGGCAGGCTAGATCTTCTTGAGCACGAGCAGGTGACCGGGAGCTTTAGCCGGATCAAGACGGACAAAGTTCCTGTTGCCGCGCCAGACGAAGCTTTCGTCGGTAATCAGGTCCTTTAAGAAGAAGAACGAATCCTGGGCAAGGCCGAGCTTGCCCATGTCGAGTTCGACCATGCCTTCCTGGGCGTTGTCCATGTCCATGTTGCATACGCACAAGATAACGTCTTCGCCCGACTTCTTGGAATAGACCATCAGCTGGTCGTTGCTGCAGTAGTGGAAGTCGAGGTTGTCGTATTCTTGCAATGCGGCGTGTTCCTGGCGTGCGGTATTCACGCGACGGACGAAATCCTGGATGCCGGGGCCCTTCCAGTTGTGGACCTTGTACTGGTACTTCTCGCTGTCGGCGAGTTCTTCCTTGACCGGGCTCGGGATGTTTTCGCACAGCTCGTAGCCGTTGTACATGCCCGTAAGGCTAGAAAGCGTTCCGGCGAGGAAATAGCGCTGCTTGAACGCGTTCGGGCCCTTGTACGCGAGGTACTTCGGGAAAATATCCGGGGTGGTCGGGAAGAAGATGCCGCGCATGTATTGCTTCGCGTCGCTCTGCGTGAGCTCCTTGAGGTACTGCTCGAATTCCCACTTGGCGCTGCGCCAAGCAAAATACGTGTAGCTCATGTCGAAGCCCGACTTTGCAAGGCGGTGCATCATCTTCGGGCGGGTGAAGGCTTCGGCGAGGAACACGAGTTCCGGGCGCTTTTCCTTGACGTCGGCGATGAGCCATTCCCAGAACGGGAACGGCTTGGTATGCGGATTGTCGATACGGAAAATCTCGATTCCCTTGTCGGCCCAGAACAAGATAATGTTCTCGATTTCTTGCCAGAGGGCCTTGTAATTATCGTTGTAGTAGTCGAACGGGTAGATGTCCTCGTACTTCTTGGGCGGGTTTTCCGCAAACTTGATGCTGCCGTCCGGTTCGTGGTAGAACCATTCCGGATGGCTCTTCACGTACGGGTGGTCGGGGCTGCAGTTGAGCGCGATGTCGAGCGCCAAGCGGAGCCCCTTGTCGCGGGCGGCTTTCGCGAAGTGTTCGAAATCCTTCATGGTCCCGAGTTCGGGGTCCACGTCGTAATGGCCTCCGTGCTTGTTGCCGACGGCATACGGGCATCCCGGTTCGAGCGGCCTGCCCTTCTTGTCGACCTTGGCGTGGAGCGCGTTGTTCGCACCCTTGCGGTTGGTGACGCCGATCGGGTGGATGGGAACGAGGTAGACGGTGTCGAAGCCGAGATCGGCGATGTAGTCGAGTTGCTTTTCGCAATCCTTCCAGGTGGCGCTCTTCTTGGGATCGGTGCCCTGGCTCTTGGGCCACATTTCGTACCATGTGCCGATACGGCTGTAGGTCGGGTCCACGCGGAGTTTCATCACGGGGCTTTCGGTCGGAACGTCCTTGGGCTCCACGGTCCAGGCACAAATCTTGTATTCGTAGTAGCCGATGTTATTGACGGTAAAGGAACCTTCCCACTGGTCGTTGTCGACAAAGTGCATGGGGGCCTTTTCCCATTTTTTCTTGCTTACGTGGCGGTAGAAAATGGCTGCGTCATATTTTTCGTGGCTGTGGCGGAAAATGTCCGCGGTAAGCGTGACGGTGTCGCCGGGTTCACGCTTGATCATGAATCGGCCGCCCTCGATCTGGGGGCGGATGTTTTCGATAACGAGATTGTCTTTGAGGGTCGGGATGGTTGCCATAGTGACGCAAAATTAACAAAGTTACTAGTTGTCAGTTACTAGTTACTAGGATTTCAGGGTTTGAAAATCAATTAAAACAAACAAAAAAAGGGCCGCGAGCGCGGTCCCTTGAAAATCCTGTTTCTCGCTACGACTAGCGGCGGGAATTGCGTTCGCGTTCCTTTTCACGCTGACGGCGGCGCTTTTCCGTATCGTCCGGGAAGAATTCCGGGAAGGCGTAACCGATGGCCACACCGAACACGATACCGGTTTTGTTCATGCCGTCCTTGTTCACCACGCGGGAGGTGTAGGTGATTTCGGCACTCGTTCTGGAGTCGGCGCTCTCGCGGAAGCTCGGGTTCGCGTCTTCGCTCTTGGCGAGATCCGGAGCGTAGTACATACCGATGGAGAACTGCAGGTAGTACCATTCGTTGGTCATGTAAGAAATCAAGGCGTCGAACTGGAATCCGTTCACGGAAATCAGGGCGCGCATGTCGCTTTCGTCAGGGATGATGTCGTGGTCAAAGTAGACCGTACCGTAAGAGGCAGACAAGCCCAGGTGAAGCGGGTTCTTCGGGAAGAGGTAGTAGTTGAGGCCGACCTTGTAACCGGTTCCGCCTTCCAAGGACCAGTCCTTGAATTCGTTGTCCGTACCCTTCGGGAGGAATCCGAAAGAGCCGTATGCACCGATATGCCAACGGGTAATGTATTCGGCTCCGATACCGAAGCCCATGCCCATGCCGGTTTCACCCATGAACGGATAGCGGGAGCCCATACCGACCTGGAGGATTAAGCGGTCCTTGAGCCAGTCGCGGCGGCGTTCGGAGTTTGCGTATTCGTCCTGACGCTGTTCTTCTTCGAACTTCTTGCGGGCGGCCATGTCGTCCTTCTGGGCCTTGGTCATGCCGGCCGTTTCCGCGTCGGCAAAATCATCTTCGTCGGATTCTTCATCGTCGTCGCCAGCAGTTGCCGCGGCAGCCGGTTTGTCCGCCGAAACGAAATCGCTATCGTCGAATTCATCTTCTTCAGCCTGAGCTTCCACCTTAGCCTTGGCCTTGGGGGCACCTGCCTTAGCCTTGGGCTTTGCTGCCCATGCCAGAAGGCTGAGAACGCACATCAACAAAATCACTTTTTTAAACATTAAAAGCCTCTGATACTTGTAATCGTTTTACGAATATAACTTATTATCCGGATTGTTACCAATTTTTTAAGTGTAAAAGTTGATTTATCTGGCCCCAACAAGTCAAAAAGTTGCAAAAAAAGCAAAAAAACATCATTTTATCTTCATCAGTTTGGCTTTTATGGAGCCCAGGGCGATTTCGCACTGCATCAGCACCGGGATACGGCGTTCGTCGTCGGTCAGCCAGATGAAGATACGTCCCTTGGAAACGAAAATACCGTCACCGTCGAGCACCGGTTCGACCTTCACCGTCTTGACCTTCCCGAGAGCCTCTGTCCTGATTTCTTCCCTCCCGTGAACCAGCACCTTCAGTTCGTAGCGTTTTTTGCCACTGACCGCCGAAAAGCGGGAGGTGTCGCCGACGGTAAGGGGAAGCGTCCTCACCAGGTAGAACGCTGACATGATGCTGTGCTCCATGCCCTTGATGGTGACCGCGGTATCGGCGGAGCGCTTGACCTTGCGGGTCTTTATGTCGGTGAATACCGTATCGGAAAGCCAGGCCTTCTCGCCCTTGCGGTCGAAGCGGATGACCGAGGTGTTGTGGAACGTTCCCTCGTGGAGTCGCTTGCGGAAGACTTCCGTCATGAGGCCCTTGTTGCGCACTCGGGTATAGATGGTGTCGTTTACCGGGTAAATCTTATTGATGGTCTTGTTGCCTGTTGCGTACGAGAGGAACTCCGTCTTGCCATCCTTGATGGGCTTGACCTCGAGCGTCGCGGAGCCTGCAGTAATCGGACCCCAGCACAAGTTGAATTCGAGACGTTCGCCCTTCATCCACGGAGCCTGGACCTCCGGCAAGTTGGGTTCGCCGGCGAAAGACGCCGTCACGAGGAACGCCGTGAGAAAGACGATAGACGAAAGACGAAAGACGAAAGACGACAACATATAAACAGCAATACCTAAACACTAAAAGGGCAGACTTTTTCCACAAACGAAAGCGAGAAGCATCTTTCGTCTTTCGTCTGTAGGGCGAAGCCCGTTCTTTCGTCTAGTCAATATCCCCGAGGCTCTTGCGGTAGGCGACGAGCTTCTCGCGGACTGCGGGGTCTGCGATGGCGACGATGTGGGCGGCGAGGTAACCGGCGTTCTTGCCGTTGCCGATGCCGACCGTGGCCACCGGGATTCCCGGGGGCATCTGCACAATGCTGTGCAGCGCATCGACGCCGTTGAGCGGGCCGC
>NZ_DGUN01000061.1:41344-62741 GCF_002395745.1 Fibrobacter sp. UBA4309 | reverse complement strand
GACCTACGGTCCTACAGACGAAAGAGGGTGTAGGGTATAAAAACATAAAATGTTACTCTAGCAAATTCTATCGTCTATCGTCTTTCGTCTTAAGCGAAGCGAATCTAAATGAAATACGTCGGTATCCAGACCCAGATATGGCGGAATAACCGCAACAGCGTTATCCTGTTGTGCATGTTTCCCCTGATTCTTCTCGGGATGGTGCTCCTCGCTATAATGACGCTCGATTTTATCGGGTGGTTCTGCTGGGACGGCGTTTGCCCGCCGGGTTTGCAGGCGACTACGTTCCACTGGGATATCATCTGGCATTACTTCAAGGATGCCATGCCCTTCACGCTTAGCATGACGGGGCTCTGGTTCATCATCGCCTATTGCACGAACACCTCCATCATCCGCCATATCACGCACGCCAAGCCCGTGGAGCGCAAGGACAACCTGCGTGTCTACAACATCGTGGAGAACCTTTGCATCGCGGGCGGTATCGAGATGCCGCAAATCAACATCGTCGAGGATTCGAACCTGAACGCCTATGCGAGCGGTATCGATATCCCGTCGTTTACCATCACGCTCACCACGGGGCTTATCGAAAAGCTGAACGATGCGGAACTTTCGGCGGTCGTGGGCCACGAACTCACGCACATCAAGAACCGCGACACGCGCCTGATGGTGGTGTGCATCGTGTTCGTCGGGATTTTTGCGGCCATCCAGTCCATGTCCATGAGGATGCTCGGGGCCCTGCTCCGCGGTTCGCGACGTTCTTCTAGCCGAAGGAACAACAAGGGCGGTGGAGGAGCCATCATATTGGAAATCATGCTCCTCCTGATAGCCCTCATTATCTGGAGTTCCATCGGCTATTTCTTCAGCTTCATGACACGCCTTGCCATATCGCGCAAGCGCGAATACGTGGCCGATGCAGGTGCCGCCGAACTCTGTGGCGATCCGCTGGCGCTTGCCTCTGCGCTCAAGAAGATTTCCGAGGCGCCGGGGCTTGCCGACGTGCAACGCGGCGATGTCGCGCAGCTCTATATCATTCATCCCGACGAGGAATTCGACAACAACATGAAACTCTCGGGCTGGGTGGCCAAGGCGAACATCATGTTCTGCACGCACCCGGATACTCCGGAACGCATCAAGATCCTGGAACAGTTCTAAAGGGCCGGGCGGATTTTTCCTTTATTTTCCGTTGCGCTCTTTTTTAATCTGCTTGAGTTGCGCGAGGCGCTCGCCCAGGGCTTTTTCTTTTCCGTAGGGCTTGGGCTGGTAAATCTCGGTGCCTTCGAGCTGTTTGGGCAGGTGCTCCTGCGCGGAGTAGGCGCCGGGGCTGTCGTGATCGTACTGGTAGTCGTTTCCGTAGCCGAGCTTTTCGCCCACCTTCGTCACGGAATTGCGGAAGGCGCGCGGTACGGGGAGCGTGCCGGTCTGCTTCACGATGGAATCGGCCTTCATGCCCGCAAGTTCCAGGCTGTTGCTCTTGGGGGCAAGCGAGAGGTACACTGCGAGTTCGTCGAGGGCGATGAGGCCTTCGGGAATCCCCATGAAATCGTAGGCCTCGCGAGCGGCGGTGGCCAGCAGTAACGCGTTCGGGTCGGCAAGGCCGATGTCTTCCATACTCATGCGCATAAGCCTGCGCAATATGAACCGCGGGTCTTCGCCGCCCTGCAGCATGCGGTGCATCCAGTAGAGGGCGGCATCGGGATCAGATCCGCGCACGGACTTGTGCAGGGCGGAAATCAGGTTGTAATGCTCTTCGCCGCTCTTGTCGTAACGCAGCGGCTTCTTGTACTGGAATTCTTCCAGGAGTTTCTCGTCGATGATTTTGCGGTCACCGAGATTCTTGCCGATCCATTCAATCTGGTTCAGCAAGAAGCGTGCGTCGCCATCGGACTGCGCGATGAGCTTGTCTACAACCGCGTCCTCGACTTCCACGTCTTTCAGTTGCAATCCACGCGGGTGGTCGCGCAATGCGCTAAAAATCAAAGTGCGCAAGTCTTCCTTGCTGAGCGGCGCAAACAATATCAGCTGGCAGCGGCTGAGTAATGCGCTGTTGACTTCGAATCCCGGGTTCTCGGTGGTGGCGCCTATGAGCGTCACGGTGCCGTCTTCCACGGCGCCGAGCAAGGCGTCTTGCTGGCCCTTGTTGAAGCGGTGGATTTCGTCGATGAACAGGATGGTGTCCTGGAACAGCCCCTTCATCTTGCGGGCGTCAGCCAAGACTTCCTTGACTTCCTTGACGCCGCTTGCGACTGCCGAGAGTGCGACGAAAGCTTTCTTGGTATGCTGGCGGATTACGTGGGCGAGGCTTGTCTTGCCGCAGCCCGGCGGACCCCAGAAAATCATGCTCGGGACGTTGTCGTTCTCGAGACTCTTGCGCAACAGGCTCTGCTCGCCCAGAATCTTGTTCTGGCCAAGAAATTCGTCCAAATTCTGCGGACGGAGTCTTTCGGCGAGCGGCTGGTCCATATGTCTAGTGTCTTTTGCTATGTACAAATGTACACTATTTGAATGGCTCTGTCAAGCCATTCCATCTGCAAAAGTTTGCCCCGCGACACCGGCTCGGCAATTTTACAGATGTTACCAGGGTAAATTGTATTGAAGGTTGAGTCCCAAGCCGCCCATAAGAGCATGGTCGACACCGAAGTCATTCGGAATATGGTGGAACCCGTATTCGATTGTATGGTAGTTCGCCGTTAGGCCGACAAAGAATTTTTCGTTGATTTGATAGCCTAGGCGATATTCGTAACCGATGGTGACGTGGGTCCCAAAACTTCTAAAGAAGAGTTCGTCATCTTCGTCGGTAATCCCGCTTGCCGCAAACATGATTCCCACATAAGGAGAAAATTCCAGCATCACGTTGAAGTAGGTGACGGACCAGATCATGGGCTTAAAGTAGACTTCCCAAAGGGAAACGGTTCCGTCTCCATCGGAATGGGAATAGCCGAACCGGTCGATACCGAGCGCGAGCTTGTAATCAACGAGGTTCTCAGGTTCGTTGAAGAATCCCGCCTCGAGAGACCAATGGATGATTCCGCCGGGTTTGTAGATGTCGTTTTCCGATTGGATGCGGCTATCGCCAATGGATGTCGACACGTAGGCTGCGCTTGCGTGGACGGCACAGAAAAGGAGGATTGCAAGGATTATTCTTTGCATAGCGTCCATCCTTTACTGTCTTGCTTTATTTTTTGGAGGTCGTCAAAATTTTTGGGAATGTCTCCCTGCATGTAATTGTACGGGAAGTATCCGTCTTTTGCAGGCTCCACGGACACGTTAGCCGTGTCGTAATGGGTATACTCTAAATCCCAAGAAAGATTTTCAGGAGAAGGAATGACTCCTGGGGGATTGTTTCGACTAAAGAATAGTCTTGTCTCTCTGTAATAGAGGGTATCCTGGATACATTCTTTGGTGCAGTACATGGAATAATTGCCGGAAGCGTAACTGAAGTCACCGGCATCTTCTGTGTACCAGCAGCCCTGCAAATCGTCTAGAGTAATGTGTTCGAGGGCATGGTTCTCTCCGCCGGCAACGTAGGGGCAGCCTTGCAAGAGGACGGCCGATAAAACTAGAGCGAAAATCTGGAAGAACTTCATATGGCAACGAAATATAAGAAAAACTGGACAATATCACACGATGGCAATACAAAAAACCGCTTTTTGGGGTGATTGCTAGGTTATTTTGGAAGTAAAAAAGTCTTGAACCCGACCTTGACGTTGTAAGATTTATGAAATATATTTGTATACAAACTAACCGATAAACCTTAAGTCGCGAAAGCGACGGAGTTGTATAAATGAAATCAAAAATCATGAAAGTACTGGCGGGCCTTGCGTTTGCCTCTATCCTGGCGGCATGCGGTGATTCCGACAGCAGTTCCGCGAACCCCGATAGTGTCTCGGTGCGTGACTCGGTGGTAATCTACGATAGCCTCAACTGGATCGATACCGTCCGCGTTATCGACAGCTTGCGCATCAAGGACAGCCTGCGTATTAAGGACAGCGTTCGAGTCAAGGACAGCATCCGCTTTGTCGATAGCCTGCGCATCAAATACAAGGATAGCCTGAACATCATCGACAGCTTGCTCATTCACTACATCGACAGCCTCCGTTACATCGATACCCTCCGTTTCATTGATAGCATCCGTTACAAGGACAGTACCCGCGTAATCGATAGCCTGAATATCATCGATAGCCTGAACATCATCTTCAAGGACAGCACCCGCGTCGTGGATAGCATTGTTACGCTTTCGGCGGAAAAAATCCTGGGCAAGTGCAACGCCGAAAATGCTGGCCAGCTGAAGTTCGTCGAAATCAACAGGGAAGACCGCTATTACTATTGCGATATGGGCACGCACCTCTGGAGGATTGCTACCGAGGAAGAGGTGATGAGCGCCCTCAACGACAAGTATGTGCGGCAGTCCCGCGTGATGGATTTTGTCCCGCTGGAAGATGTTCTTGCCAAGGTGGCTCCGGACGAACAGGTAATCGTTGTAATTCGCCATGCAGAACGCGATGATGATCTCTCCATAGCGAGTGCGTTGACGGATCTCGGAGTAGCCCAGTCCCAGGAACTGGGGGAGAAACTGATGTTCAGCCCGGAAATCTACTATGCCGGCTCGCAGTATCACCGTACCCACATGACGTACAACAATATTGCCAAGGGCCGCGCTGACTACGATACGCTCGGCGATACCATGGCCGTGTTGAACGAAGGCTGGTTCACAAAGAGCTTCGATAGCTACTATATGACCCTCTTTAGGGAAAACGATGATGGAAGGGGTGTCATGACCAGGTGGGCGGCCGAGGGCGGCTACACCGACGTTTTCTACGACGTGTCTCCCCGGTTCGCCGCATTGCTGGAAAATCACCTTATGCCGGCATTGAAGCGCTCCAAGAAGCAAGTTGGCCTGTTCGTCTCGCACGACGTAATGATTATCCCGATGGTGTCGTACATATCCGAAAGGAGAATTACGATGAAGTACTACCTTGCCAAGCAGGGCAAATGGGACGGCGACAACTGGCTGAACTACCTGGCCGGTATCGCGATTTTATTCAAGCCGGACGGAACCAGGGTGTTCTATGCGGTCAAGGGCCTCGACTCGGGCACGATGAAACTCCCGATAGAATAAGCGGCCGGTCTTAAGTTTTATTCGTTCACGAATTCAAATTTGGCAAAACTTGCGGGCAGCTCGCGTGACGGGCGCCCGTTTGTTTTACCTGCATTGCAGGTATTGTATGCATCTTGACAGGGGGGATTATTTGTAATAGTATGTCATTCCGTTGGCAAGTTCCAGGGACTTCATGGAACTCACGTCTACGGTAGAAACGCTGTTGCCTACATCGTTGCTGTAGATGACCATGCTGCCCGAAACGGAGGGTTTGAACGCTGCGTTGCTGGAACCGTAGGCAGTCCCCGCCGTGACAGTCATGGAGCTGCAGTTCACGAGGCTTTCGGTCTGGCTCCCGAATCCGAGCAAGACTCCTCCCGTGACACTGATGCCGGAATCCGTATCGATGATGCCGCCGCTCATGTTGGTGGAGCAGGAACCCGTACTGGAGCCGCCCTGGCCGGGTCTTCCGCCCATGCCACCTCCCATGCCGCCGGAACCGAGTTCCAGAATCAGGACGCCGCCGCTCATCTTGACGTTTCCGTTGGCATCGAGGACATCCACGTCGTTGCCTGCCGCATAGAGGTAATGGTAACCGCCGTAGACTTCGATGTAGCCTACCGATCTCGAAGCGGCGCCGCCCCCTCCGGGGCCTCCCCACTGGGAGCCGCTGGACGTAGAGCCGTCGGCACTGCCGCCCGCCGCATTCCAGCCGTCATCGCTTGCGACAACGGCCGTCTTGCCGCCCTTGGCAATGATGTACCAGGCTTCGAATCCTTCGACGGCCTTGGTGACGTTCACCGAGCCCGCATTGAACATCAGGGTAGAATCGGCGTGCACGCCGTCATCGCCGGCAGAAACAGTCGTCTCGCCGCCATTGAAATAGATGTTCATGTTGGAATGGATGCCGTCGTCGTTGGAGGTCACGTTCAAGATGCCGGCATTGACATGGATGAAGTTGCCCGAAACGATTCCCTTGCCGCTGGACTTTACTGTTACCTTGGGAGTCGATATGGAGTCGGTAAAGATGACCTGGTTGAATGCCTGGATGCCATCATCGCCCGCCTGGATAGAGAATTCTCCGCCGGCAATCTCGACGATTCCCTTGGTGGCATCGGCAATAACGCCTTCGTCCTCGCCCTCGTCACTCTTGATGCCGTCGCCTTCCTTGGCGACCAATGTGTAACGGCCACCCTCGATGTCCACGGAATTCTTTCCTTTCAGTGCGTTGTTCTTGGCCGTCACGTTGATCGTGGGGACATCCTTGATGCGCAAGTCATCGGTGGTGTGGATGCCGTTGTTGTAGTTGCCCGTGATGGTAAGCGACCCGTTGCCTTTGAAGGTGATGTCTTCTTTGGAGTAGATGACGCCGCCGGTCGTGTCCACCTTGGCGCTTCCGTTCTTGGTGTAGCTCCAGGTCTTCGCGCGGCTGGATGCGTCCTTGAGGCTGTTGGTCGTGCCGTCCAGGAGGACAAAGAAGACCTTGTCGGCGCTCTGCACGTAGATGGGGGCGTCAGAGGCGCTGGTGAGATCCAGGTTGTTGAAGTTGAGATAGACTTTCGCGTCTTCGCTGGCCGCAACGACTACCTGGAAATCGTTCGATGTCCCGGAGAGATAGTAATTGCCGGCGCAGGTAATGGTGGCGATTTTCCCGTCTACGTTGACGCAGGAACCGTTGTCGTTTTCTACGGAGAGCCCGCTCGCGCTAAAGACGAGCTTCAGGTCGCCTTCGGCTTCCTGGTAGACTGCCGCTTCTCCGGAGGACTGTACTATGACCTGCTGGCTAGAAGTCGGGTCGTACACTATGGAAGACGAAGAACGTGCGAACGGCGAAGTCGCCGAAGAGAGGAAGGTCGCCGAAGACTGCCTCGCTTCGGAAGCCTGCTGTGCCGCCGAGGACGTCGTAAACGTTGCCGATGATTCCAGTGCTGGTCCTGTGGGGTCAAGGACTGTCGTGCCAGAAGAGTGAATCGAAGACGAAGATGCGAAGGAGACTTCCGTGGAATCCCAAATGGAACCCGTATCTTCTTGTTCGGTAAGGGCGGTGCCATCTTCTGCGGAAGACACTGCGCTGTCGCTGTCGCCGCAGGCGCTGATAATGGCCGCTACGGCTGTCATGGGGAAAATGAATTTTTTTATTGACATAGGTAACCTCTTTTTTCAAAAAATACCTATGAAAAAATCCCCATAAGGAACTTTTTTTGGCTAATTTCGAGACGGGAAATTTTTTATCGGAACGATTTGTCCCGAATGCGACGATTGGTTCCGAAAAGCCCTGTTACCAGTCCAGTTTCATTCCCAGCTTGAGTTCCCATAGCGACGTGGATCTGGACAGGATTCCCTGATAGGATTCCGGGATATCGAAGTAATGGCGGAACGTGTTTTCTGCACCGACATAGAAGGTCATGATGTTCGGCGACCAGTAAAGAGTCGGCCCCCACAGCCCGGTAAGCTTGCTCATCTCTTCGTAGCTGCTGTTCGGACCGTCGAGTATAATGCCATAGAAGATGTTCGCGGCGATTTCTGCCGTGATGTTGTACTTGAACTTGTACGAAATTCGCCCTCTCAGGTAAGGCCCAATCCACTTGACATTGTATTCAGGATAATCTACCGTGTTCCAGGTGGAATCTTCGGGAGGAGGCGCCTTGCGGTCGTCAAAGTCTCCCTGCTCGCCAAAGTCCCGCTGTCCGTCGAAGCCGTTCGGATCTCCGGAAAAGTCGGGATTCCCGAAACGGTATGGATCGTCATAGAAGCTGGAATCCCTGGGAAAGTCTGGATAGTCGGGAGGCTTTCCGTAACCGCTGTTCTGGATTGCCTGCACCCACGCATCGTAATCGAAAACGTCTTCGGCGATGAACCTTGCTCCCACGAACAGGGCCACGTTGAATCCGCGCGGGCTGAACCGGCGCCACGAAGCGAAGAGGCTTGCCGCAAACTGCCGTTCCCATTCTTCCGATATCGAAAGCGCAGCCCCGAACTTGTTCTTGTCGAAACGGAAAAAGCTCTTTTCGAGCCATCCGTACATGAACGGGTACCATTCTTTTTCGTTGAACTTGAAGTCGATTCCGGCGCAGACCAGAAAGCTTTCGCCGACGAGGTCGTATTCGACGCCGGGAGCCAAAGCCCACTTCGCGGAATCCAGCGAAGAGATAGTATCGCCCAGGAAGGCGTTCCCGGAAAAATTCAGGATAAAGGAATGTATCAGGGAACCCGCGGTGTAATTCGCAAAAAGGGACAGGCCGAAATATGTTTCGGCACCGTTGTCCTTGACATCTTCGTAGCCGCCCGATTCCTCGTAATGCATCCCGTGAACAGAAACGTCTCCCCGCAGCCTGAAGCTGAAAGGAGACTCGTCCATGCCGAGGGCCTGGTAATATTCTTTCAGGATGTCCCTGATTTCGTCGGTGTAGGGCCCGTCGATTTCCGCGGCCTTTTCAAAGAGCTCGATGGACCTGGAAATTTCGCCCGCTTCTTCGGCCTTCATGGCTTCGTAGTATACGGCCTCCTGGCTTTCTGCGAGCAGGCGTGAAGAAAGCAATAAAATCGCTATAGTCGCTATAGCCTTTATCCGCATTACCGGCCCATGTGATCCCTTCTTCTCGGGGGCTCACCTTGATCCCGCATCGAATTCATGTCATGGGAATCGGGCCGTCCGTAAAAAGGGGCGGGCTCGCGGGGCATTTCGTCTCGATTTCTGGAGAGGTCCTGGCGGATGTTCTGGCGTTCTCTTGCCGGGGATTCCCGCAGCCTGGAAAGGATTTCTTCTCTGGCCTGCTTGCGTTCTTCGCGCATGCGCATCCAGTCTTCACGTTCTTTTTGCCCAAGATTCGGGGATTCCTTGGAAAATCCCTGTCTTTCGGCCGGAGTCGGAACATCGGACTCGGGTACGGAGGAATCAACGGCGGCAAAGGAAAGTGCCGTCGTGAAAAGTATTGCTGATATGAATTTTGTCGTCTTCATACTGTTTCTTCCGCAAAAATCGTGCCAATGATGACCCTGTCGTTTAATATAGTTTTTTTGAAGGGGAAAAACTAACCTTTGAAATCCTCTTTCTTCAGGCCTAGCCGTTCCATGATTTCGCGGAGCACCTTCCTGTCGATCCCGAGAATCGTGGCGGCCAGGGTCAGGTTCGCTCCCGAATCCCGGAGTGCGTTGCCTATGACTTCCCGTTCTACCGCCTCGCGGGCTTCTTTCAACGTCCTCGGCGATTCCTTGGAAACTTTCTGGATGTTTTCCAGTCCGAGGTCGCCGGGCTGGATGACTCCGTGGACGGCCTGCACTAGGGACTTTTGAATCTTGTTCTCGAGTTCGCGTACGTTGCCCGGCCAGTGGTAGCTGAGCATGGCCTTTTCGGCGTTGCGGCTGAACTTGAACTTGCCGCGTCCGTATTCGGCGCTGTAGCGCTTGAGGAATTCCTCGGCGAGCAGAAGCACGTCCTGGCCGCGTTCGCGGAGCGGCGGGACCTGGATGGGCATGACCTGGATTCTGAAGTACAGGTCTTCGCGGAACTTCTTTTCGCGTACGGCTGCTTCCAGGTCTACGTGCGTCGCGGAGATGATTCTCACGTTAACGGGAATCTCGCGGTTGTCGCCCACGCGAGTGATGTGCTTTTCTTGCAGTACGCGCAAAAGCTTTACCTGCATGTTCAGGGGCAGTTCGCCGATTTCGTCGAGGAATATGGTGCCGCCGTCCGCTTCTTCGAAGTATCCCTTGCGGTTGTCGATGGCGCCCGTGAAAGAACCCTTGGCGTGCCCGAACAGGAGCGATTCGATAAGGTATTCGGGAATGGCCCCGCAGTTGACCGCGATAAAGGGCTTCTCGCTTCTGGGGCTGTGCCGGTGCAGGTAGCGGGCGAAGACTTCTTTCCCGGTGCCGGTCTCGCCGCGGATAATCACGGGGAGGGGGAGCGGGGCGAGGCGGTCTGCCAGGGTTACCAGGTCTTCCATGATCTTGGAAGAATAGACGATGCCGTCCTTGCGGACCACGTTCTTGAGCACGTCCAGCGATTCCTTGTCGCGCAGGCGGTCAAAGGCTGCGAAGGTGATCTTTTCGCAGACCGTCACGAAGGAATCGAAAAGTTTGCTGTCCGTTTCGGTAAAGGGTTCTTCGCGGGCCGCCCTTTGCAGGTACAGGTATCCGGATTCCGAATCCGGCGTGCGGAACGGCGATACCATGATGCTTGTGAGCTGGTTCTGGACAATGGACTTGGAAAGGTCGGCGTTGTCGTCTTCCAGCTGGTTCCACACGATGGCACGGTTTTCGGCCTTGGCGTGCTTGACTGCAGAAATGGAGATGGCCACCTTTTCGGGGTCGGCGTAGTGGAGGGGTGTTTCGCCCCCGATGTCGAGCACTGCGGCGTCCGCGCTTAGGACTTCCCTCGCGATATTCAGGATTTTTGGAAAAAGCATCCCCGGCTCCTGTTCGTCCAGGAGTATTTTCACCACATCGAGCATCTTTTCGGTGGCGACAAGGGATTCTGAATTCATCGTTCACTCTCCTCGGGAGAAAGCTTTTTCAGTACGCCTTCCAGGTCGGGCATTTTTTCGGAATCCGGCATTCCCATCTCGTGGCTACGGGATTTTTGCAGGAGCGCTTCGCCCGTTTCGTCTATCGACGGGGATTCGCCCCTGGCAAGGAACACGCAGATTGCCGCTATAACAAGAAAAATAAAAACGGCGGCGGCCAAAAGGCCTTTTTTCAGGGGAGATTTTTTTTGCTTTTCTTGCTCGAAAAACGGGAATTCGACGTTTTCGAGAGGTTTCGTCCCGTTTTTTTCCAGAATCCCGGAAATTGTGACGCCCATCAATTCGGTTTGGCGGGCCAGGTGCACTCCCTGGCCTCCCTGGGCGTCGAGCGCGATTTCCAGGAGTTCGTCCAGTTCTTCCAGGTTTTCCAGGCGGCATTCCGGGTCTGCGGCGAGCAGGCCCTTCCAGAGGGGTTCCAGGAGCGAAAGGTCTTCGGGTTTTATGGCGAGCCCGGAATCGATTTTTCCGTAAAGGATTTTGTTTGGATTTACTTTGTCTGTACTCCGGAGTTTTTCGCGGATTTCGTCGAAGTCCCTGCCGTCAAAGAGTTGCTCGCCGGTGAGCCAGAAAAAGAACAGCGCTCCCAGGCTGAACATGTCCGCCTTTTCGGAAGGCGGCTTGCCTTCGATACGTTCCGGTGCCGAAAATTGCAGCGTTCCCGGCCCGCAGATGCCGAAGTCGAGCAGTACAGGATTTCCGCCGTTGTCAAGGAAGATGTTGTCGGGGCTGATGTCCCCGTGCGAAACCCCCTTCTTCTGCAGTTCCGCAAGCGTGGTGACAACGCGGCGAAGGGTATGCAATGCAAATGCGAGGGGCATCGGCGAAAGCTCGCGGGAACAGACGCCGTCTATGTAGTCGTACAATATGTAGGCGCTCCCGTCGATTTCGCCGTATTCGGCGATGCGGTAGGTTCCTGCGACAGTGCTATCGGCAATGGCTCCGATGATGCCAGTATCGAATGCGGTGCCGCTATTGTATAGCTTGAGCGTGTATGGCTTGCCCGAAACGCTTTCGACCTTGTACAGGGCCGCTTCTCCGCCCCGATGCAGCAAGAAGCCGCGCGATATGGAACGGACGATGTTCATAGGCTAGAGCTTTCCGGCATCGATCATGGCTTTCAGGGAGTCTTCGGCGATACGGGTCCAGTGGAGCAAAGTAGCGTTCTGCGCATCTTGCTTGAGCCCCATGGACCATATGTCCCAGGCCGATGAAACGTCTCCTTCTCGCCAGTAGAGGTTACCCAGGTTGATGTAGGCCGAAAGGAACCGCGGTTCCCTGGTAATGGTGTAGATATAGAGGTCCCTGGCTTCTTCGGTGCGTTCCAGGGATTCGAGAATCAGTGCTTTCAGGTTGAAGCTGAAGTAGTTCAGGGAATCGAGCGCAATGGAACGTTCCAGCAGCGGGAGCACGTTGGCCCTGGAGTTTTCGCCCAGGGTGGCCTTGGCCAGGTAGAACAGGCTGTTGGAATACGCTTCCCGTATCTTGAAGGAACTGTCTACGTTCCAGAGGACCTGGAATTCCTGGACGGTCCGTTCCCACAGGGGTGCTGCGCCTGCCTTGATGCGTTCCTTGTCTTCGGCGATGGCGTAATACGAAAGGGCGAGTCCGTAGCGGGCGTCGCGGTCCAGGGGGTTGTCGTCCAGTACGGCCGAAAAGTTGCTGACGGCACGTGCATAGTCCCCTATGCGCAGGGCGTCGTTACCGCGACCTGTGCGGTTATCCTTGCAGCCGCCCAGAAGCGACAGCAAAAAAACAAGGGCAATGAAACAATGCGCTTTCCGGAACATACCTATAATCTATAAAAAGATTGGCTAGGTGGGAGATTCTTCGCCCGTTAAACCGAATTTGCTGAATCCGCTGGGCAGTTCGCGGGTGGGCCTGCCGTCCTTCATCATGCAGTGGATGGTGTAGCCCGTGGTGCAGAGCTTGCCGTCGACGAACACCTTGTAAAGGAACTTGAACCTCACGCGGCCTTCCCTGACGAGGGTCGTCTCGACATCGACGAATTCGCCATAGTGCGTGGGCTGCTTGTATTGCACGTTGAGCTCGAGCACCGGGCTCATGAACCCTTCGGCCTCCATCTGGGCGTAGCTGGCGCCGGCGACCCTGAAAAATTCGGTGCGGGCCTGTTCGAACCATACGGGGTAGACGGCATGGTGCACGACGCCCATCTGGTCGGTTTCCGCATAGCGGACTTCGATACGTGCTGTATAGGTGTTGTTGATGATTTCCATGACGTAAATATAAAAAAAGGAGCTGAAAGAGGTTTGTGAATATATATATTAAGTTATAGGTGCTCCGTATATGCGTACGCTTAAAAAATACTTGTCCGTGGCAATCTTTGCTTTGTTCGCCGCCTGCTCCGGCGACGACTCTGCAAGCAGCAATGAAGTGGAATCGTCCGATGCCCCGTACAGTCTCGAGGCGTCTTCAAGTTCTGTCGGGAGCAGTTCCTCGTCTTCGGAGGAATCCTCGTCCAGCGGGATGTTCGTCGTGGACGAGCGCGACGGGCAGGTCTACAGGACCGTGGTTATCGGCGACCAGGAATGGATGGCGGAGAACCTGAACTACGATGCGCCCAATAGCCGCTGCGTGAATGACAGCTGCAAGTACGGACGGGCGTATACATGGGGCTCGGCGATGGATTCCATGGGAGTATTTTCCAGGAACGGCGAGGGATGCGGCCAAGGCTTGGACTGTACCCCTGCATATCCTGTTCAGGGGCTGTGCATGAAGGGGTGGCATCTGCCCGATAGCTCTGAATTTGCACGCCTGCTGTTGACTGTAGGGGGAGATGCGACTGCATCGTTCGTCCTTAAAGCGGAAAACGGGTGGCCCGAAGGTGAAAATGGTTCAGACAAATACGGTTTTTCAGCTTTCCCAACGAATTCCTTTGGAACCTATTTTTGGTCTTCAGTTGGAACGACGGATAGATATGCCTATATACTTCTTTTACAGGATAAATATGATAATGGCAACATTAGTTTTGATTATAAAAAACTCGTTAATTCCATCCGGTGTGTCAAGGGTGCTGCATCGGGTGACACCAGCTTTATCGGCAAGCTGAGGAGCCCGTCGGGCAAGCAATACGTGACCTTCGGGACGATGACGGACGAGCGTGACGGGCAGACTTACAAGACGGTAAAAATAAACGCTCAGACCTGGATGGCGGAAAACCTGAACTACGCTTACCTGCAACCGACAGAAGATTTGGATTCCTCGAGCTGGTGCTATGACAACGACCCCGAGAACTGCAAGAAATACGGGCGTCTCTACCTTTGGTCTGCCGCCATGGACAGCGCCACGTCATTCAGCGATGGAGGCAAGGGACATGGAACTTTTGATATGTATAGTCGGGAGAATGTACCTACACGGGGTGTATGCCCTGATGGTTGGCATATCCCGACCGTTCCCGAGATTGCGGAATTGATTCAGGTTGTCGAAAATAAAGACTCCTTGAAATCATCCACCGGATGGGGGGATGGATATAACGGTTCCGACCATTACGGATTCAATGCAATTCCTACAGGATTTCATTCTGAATTTCATGATGAGTTTATGGATTCTTCAGTATATTGGGGGGAGTTTAAGGGAACAGCTTTTTGGAGTACGGGTTGTTCTTCAGTCGCTATTGGAGAAACTGCTGATTCAGATGGTTTCGTTTATTGGGATGAGTATGTCGCCTATTCCGTCCGTTGCATAAAGGATGAATAGCTGACACTTGTTGTTTCTGCATTATACGGAGAAAACTTTTCCCAACCAATAAATATATATTGCTACCATAGGGGCTCCGTATGCGTAAGTTCGATAAATATCTGTCCGTGGCGATCCTGGCCTTGCTTGCCGCCTGCTCCGGCGACGACTCTGCAAGCAGCAATGAAGTGGAATCGTCGTCCAGCGAGGTTCTACCGGAGTCAAGTTCGTCGCCGGTCAGCAGCTCATCGATTGTCCAAAGCAGTTCTTCCATTGTCGCCGTTCCTTGCAAGACCGAGACGGAAGACAATTGCAAGTACGGCACATTGGTAGACGAACGTGACGGACAGACTTACAGGACCGTGATTATCGGCGAACAGGAATGGATGGCCGAGAACCTGAACTACGCCTACCTGCAGCCCACGGCGACCCTTGATTCATCCAGCTGGTGCTATGACAATGATCCCGAGAACTGCGAAACGTTTGGGAGACTTTATCTGTGGTCTGCGGCAATGGATAGCGCGGCTTTGTTCAGTGAAGATGGAAAAGGGTGCGGATTTGCGAAATCTACAACCAGCGGTGTTGAAATCGTGTATAAAATATGCATGAATGACTCTGTTCGTGGAGTGTGCCCTGAAGGATGGCATTTGCCGTCAGAGGATGATATTTTTATATTAGAAGATGCTGTAAGCGATTCGTCTTTGTCGTTTAAATCAACTAGTGGTTGGGATGAAGGATGTAATGGAATAGATGCGTATGGAATGTCCCTCATGCCGACGGGTTTCTATCGTACGCAATTTAGTCCAGATAGATTCTCTGGCAAAGGTAGCTATGCGTTATTTTGGACTTCTAGTGAAGTTGGCATTAATCAAGCTGCAGGAGTGCAAATAAGTTGCAGTTATAGTACTATTCTGATTCCAGGGGGGACCAGTGATAAGAGTGACGCCTATTCCGTCCGTTGCATAAAGGACGAATAGTCGACACTTCACTTCTTATTTCTGCATTGTACGGAAAACTTTTTTCTGAGAAGTTTGTTCGGAAGGCTGTAAAGCTCTTTTTACATCGGGCTCGCCGTAACGATATATTTACAGGGGCCGGAGCCTTATTTTGGACCGGCTTTAAAAGCCGTTTTCCCCGAAATTGCTTTTTTTCGCCCAAAATCGCATTGCAGTGTTTTACAACGCGAATATATGTGATCGTCTTCACAAAACAGCAATAAATAAGCACTTTGTATACTAGCTAGCTATTTTATCAGGAGAAACAAGGATGCTAAAGAGTCGACTCGTCTTTTGCATGGCGTTTGCGTTCGCCGCCATGGCGTCTGCCGCAACCACAATCACCCCTAAACAGCCGGAACTGAAAAACAACTGTTACCAGATTTCGGATGCGGCCGAACTTTATGGCTTTGCCGCCATCGTGAACGGGGATCCCGACTTTCCGTACGACGCTACAGCCTGCGGCAAGCTCACGAAGGACATCGTGGTGAACCAGAACGTGCTCAAGTCCGACGGAACGCTCAATGTGGCGGACACGGCGAATTTTGCAAAATGGAAACCGATGACAAATTTTGCCGGCAACTTCGACGGTCAGAAACATACGATATCCGGCCTGTTCTTCTCGGATACGACGAGCAAGGCTTTTGATAATTTCGGGTTCTTTGGGGCGATAGTCGGCTCGGGTTCGTTCGTTGTAACCGTGCAGAATTTCGGCTTGGTCGACTCCTATTTCGGTACCAACAATGGCTCTGTCGGCGGGATTGTCGGAAGAATGTTGGAATACTCGAAGGCTACGATTTCCAATGTATACAGCCATGTTTCGATACATGCCCATGGCAGCTCGGCGGCATCTGGCGGCTTGATCGGCACTGTTGAGCAATGGGCCGAGGTAAACCTGAAGAATGTCTATAACCGCGGTTCTCTTGTCAATGATAATTACTATGCGGCCGGTTTGATAGGGCATGTTATGAAGAACGGCCTGGCGAACGTCGAAAACGCTTATAATGTCGGCTCGGTCAAGAGCAGGCTCTCTAGTTACTGGAAATCCCTGGTAGGTAACAAGGCCGGAACTCTTAGCCTAGTGAATACGTATTGTGTGCGCATTGCTGGCCGTACCGAATATGGCGGAACTCCGACGTCTATCGAAAAGTTCAACAACGGCATGGTGGCGCTCGCCCTGCACGAAGGCGAAGGCGGCTCTGTTTGGGGGCAAGACGCCGAAAAAGACGAATATCCGAACTTCTCGGGCGTAATCAAGAATTCCGTTGCGAAAAAGTACAATGTGGTTTTCCATACTTTCGAAGGCGATACGGCTAGCTATTTCAACTTCTACACCACGGGATTCACGAAAGTGCTCCCTGCGGATGTTGTGCAGGAAAATTCAGGATTCCTGGGATGGTACGACAATAGCGCTTTTGAAGGCGAAGCGGTGACGGCCATAGATTCGCTGGCTACGGGCGACAAGGAATTCTGGGCCAAGCTCCGGAAGTCGTTCAAGGTGACGTACAATACGAATGGCGGGCAAATTTTGACGGGCAAGGTCGATTCCTATACGGAAACTGAAGGGGCGGTTCTCCCGACGGAAATGTACCGCGACAGCAGTATTTTTGCCGGCTGGTACGACAATGCCGAGCTTTCGGGTAAGCCCGTTGCCGCGATTACGACGGATGATACGGGCGACAAGACGTATTATGCGGCATGGTTCAAGATAGCGATGCCCGCCTTGGACAAAACGGACGATTGCTACCAGATTTCGAATGCCGCGGAGCTTTACGGCTTTGCCGCGTACGTGAGCGGAACGCATAGGATGTACTATAATGTCAAGATGCCCTCTGTCTGTGGCAAGCTTACCCAGGATATCGTGGTAAACGAACATGTGCTGAATGACGACGGTTCGCTGGACAGCCTGAATATGGTCTCGTTCCTGGTCTGGAACCCGATTGATTCTTTCGCCGGCACGTTTAACGGGCAGGGTCATACGATATCGGGCCTTTACAATAGCAAGAATGGCGATGCAACTAGAGGATTCATTAACAAGGTTGGCCTTGAAAAGGATTCTGTCGTCATCAAGAACTTGGGAATCAAGGACACGTATTTTTCCGGATCTACAGATGTGGCCGGCATTGTCGCGCATGTGCTGGATAAACGCGATTGGAACATCCAGAAGTCGGTCATGGTAGCGCTGATTATGGACAGTTGTTATTTCGAAGGAACCCTGGCCGCCAACTATGCGGGCGGTCTCGTTGAAGAAGTTACGGGAATACTGAAAATCCGGAACTCCCATGTAGGCGGGAAAATATCGTCTGAATACGGAAGCGCCGGCCTCGTGGCTGAAATCGCCGGCACGGTAACGATTGACGACAGCTACAATGCCGCCGATCTCTTTACGCAAACAGCATACGCGGGCGGCCTTGCCAGTTATATAAAAACTTCGTATGCTCCGTATTCGAGCCTGAACATTGGCAATAGCTACAATACGGGCAACGTGGTTGCCAAGGCCAAGTCTGCGGGCCTTGTCGGTTTTATTGAGAGGTCTTCCACCAACAACATGACGGTTGTAAATATCATTAACAGCTACAATACAGGCGATATAACGGGCAATTATGCCGGTGGCCTTGTCGGCTCTTCCGAGAATTCAAAGTTCAGTCTTGTCCAGAGCTATAATGCTGGCGATGTGTCTACTACGCAGAGCAACGCCTATGCGGGCGGCCTTGTTGGCACAATAGATGGGGAAGGTGTTGTTGCCAACAACTATAACCTGGGCAAGGTGTCCCATCCCACGGCTTCTTGGTGCAGGGTGGGCGGGTTGATTGGCTCGGGCGGTATCGCGACGGTCATGAACAACTATAGCATGGGCGAATTCTCTATTGCGGAAGGGTCCTATTGTATCGCGGATTACGTTGTTGCAAATGCGGCGAAGAGTTTTGTCGGCGAGCACAACTTCTTCTTCAAGACGGTCGATACGCTTTCGACAAGTAAGTACGGCATAGGCGCGACGGCCGAAGCGTTTAAGAACGACTCCGTAGCTACAGCCTTGCACGACTATGTGCAGAAAGATGGCGAAGGCCAGGAGGTCGATGGCGGAGTCAAGGGAACGGCCTGGATTCAGGGCGACGATTACCCGATTCTTGTGACCAAGGATTTCTTTGTCGTGACGTTCAACGCGAACGGCGGCAAGCTGGAAAGCATGACGACGACCTACAAGTATGGTGTCGGTCTCGTTCTTCCGATTCCTACGCGTGACGGCCACATATTCAGGGGCTGGTATGCGAGCAAGAACCTGGAGGGAACCGCTGTCACCGAAATCACGGCAAAGGATGCCGGAGACAAGTTCTTCTATGCCAAGTGGGAAGTGAAGGAATTCAAGGTGACGGTCAAGGTGAACAACGCCGAATGGGGCCATGTGACTGGCCTGAACGAGACGGGCGTGTACAAATATGGCGACAATGTGTACCTGACTGCGGTTGCGGATAGCGGCTATTCGTTCGGCTACTGGGAAGACGATATTCTCAACGACCGCGCCAGCCGCAGGTATACGGTCGCAAGCGATACGACTCTTACGGCCCATTTCGACCCGATTACCCCGGAAAGTTCCAGCAGCATTGCAAGCAGCTCCTCTGTGAACCCGCCGAAGTCCTCTTCGAGCTCGGCGAAGTCCAGCAGCTCTGCAAAGTCCAGCTCCAGCAGCGCGAAGAGCAGCAGTTCTGTCAAGTCCAGCAGCAGCTCTGCAAAGTCCAGCTCCAGCGCGGCATTCTCTTCGAGCGCCAAGAGCAGCTCCAGCAAGGAATCCCTGCTTGTGCGGTCGGCTGTCCCGCACTTCTCTGTCGAGACGGTCGGTCGGACGCTCCAGATTGCCGGTGCCCGCGAAGGCAGCGCCTATGCTGTGCTCGACATGCAGGGACGCGTCCTCCGTTCTGGCAGGGTAGGGGAGTCGAGCTTCTCTATACCGGTTTCCCAGGCGGGGAGCTACCTGGTCCGCGTCGGGCTTGAAACGCGGCGCGTTTCTGTCCGGTAGGCGATTTTTTGAAAAAATGCGGAAATGCCCGGCTTGTCCGGGCATTTTTCTTTAGTTTGCTACGTTATTTCAAAAAAGTTATATATTGTATTTTGTATGAAACAGACACGATTTTTCTCTATTCTGGCGTTCTGCGCCCTGGTTTTTACTGCTTGCGACTCCGGTTCTTCTTCGGGGACCGACGACGCGGAAGACTCCGAATACGGCAAACAGCGTTACGAAAAGCATTATGAAGGTGACGGGGCTTCGGCCGACTGCTATGTCTATGTAAAGGGAAACCTGTATTCTGTCTTGATGAGGCAGGATTTCGGCTTTATGGGGAAGGTGACGGTGCTGTCCCAGGTGACTATCCAGAGCCCCATGGTGATGCGCGACGAAGTCGGCTTTTTCGGAACCCTGGATGCCGATGTCCGCACGGATTACTGCGATCAGGAGACGGAACTGTATCAGGACAGGCTGGGCGGGACGGTCACGTGTACCAAGGACCGCATTATAGCGGAAGCCGTGATCGAGGACGTGGAACAGGACGATCTGAACGAGTCCCGTAGGGGGGCGGTAAGCCGGTTGAGCGACTCTTGCGACGATTTTATCCACGGCTTCCGGATGTCCATGATGTCTGAGGAGTAATTTTATCAACAATCTATTAACATCTTTAGCTCATTTTGTTTACGTCTTTTTTGCGAAAAAGAAAAAAAAACAAATTTTTTTGCGCTAAATGCTTGTTTTTCATTGACAAAACCCCATAAATCTTATTAAATTTGGCTCACTTGCCAAAGTAGCTCAGCTGGTAGAGCAGCTGATTTGTAATCAGCCGGTCGTAGGTTCGATTCCTATCTTTGGCTCGAAAAATGGGTCGTTGCCCGAGTGGTTAAAGGGGACGGACTGTAAATCCGTTGGCTTACGCCTACCGTGGTTCGAAACCACGACGGCCCACGCAACAAACCGCCCTATGGTGTGAGAGCACCATAGGGCTTATGCCCAGGTAGCTCAGTGGTAGAGCACTTCCTTGGTAAGGAAGAGGTCTCGGGTCCGACTCCCGATCTGGGCTCTCACTAATTGGAGATAGAATCATGGCAAAAGAACATTTTGACAGAAGCAAGCCGCACTGCAACATTGGCACCATCGGCCACGTTGACCACGGTAAAACCACTCTGACCGCCGCAATCTGCACGACTCTCGCAGCCCGCGGTCTCGCCGCTGCCAAGCGTTTCGACGAAATCGACAACGCTCCGGAAGAAAAGGCCCGTGGTATCACGATTAACACCTCGCACGTGGAATACACCACTGCCAACCGTCACTACGCCCACGTCGACTGCCCGGGGCACGCCGACTACGTGAAGAACATGGTGACCGGTGCTGCCCAGATGGACGGCGCCATCCTCGTCGTTGCCGCCACTGACGGCCCGATGCCGCAGACCCGCGAACACATCCTCCTCGCCCACCAGGTTGGCGTGCCGAAGATCGTCGTGTTCCTGAACAAGTGCGACATGGTCGACGACCCGGAACTCCTCGACCTCGTCGAGATGGAAGTCCGCGAACTCCTGTCCAAGTACGAATTTGACGGCGACAACGCCCCGATCATCCGCGGCTCCGCCCTCAAGGCCCTCGAAGGCGACTCCGCCTACCAGGACAAGATCATGGAACTCATGGAAGCCTGCGACACCTACATCCCGCTGCCGCAGCGCGAGACCGACAAGCCGTTCCTGATGCCGATCGAAGACATCTTCACGATCACGGGCCGCGGCACCGTCGCTACCGGCCGTATCGAACGCGGCGTCGTGCACCTGAACGACAAGGTCGAACGCGTCGGCCTCGGCGAGACCGTCGAATACGTCGTCACGGGCGTGGAAATGTTCCGCAAGCTCCTCGACGACGCCCAGGCGGGCGACAACGTCGGCCTCCTCCTCCGCGGCGCCGAAAAGAAGGACGTGATCCGTGGCATGGTTCTCGCCGCCCCGAAGTCCGTGACTCCGCACACCGAGTTCAAGGCCGAGATCTACGTTCTCACGAAGGACGAAGGTGGCCGCCACACGCCGTTCATGAACGGCTACCGTCCGCAGTTCTACTTCCGCAC
>NZ_DGUN01000061.1:0-41279 GCF_002395745.1 Fibrobacter sp. UBA4309 | reverse complement strand
CAGTTCTACTTCCGCACCACCGACGTGACCGGCACGATCCAGCTGCCCGAAGGCGTCGAAATGGTGACCCCGGGTGACACCGTCACGATCCACGTGAACCTCATCGCCCCGATCGCCATGGAAAAGCAGCTCCGCTTCGCTATCCGCGAAGGTGGCCGTACTGTTGGTGCTGGCTCTGTAACCGAAATCATCAAGTAAGGAAAAATCATGGCTGGTGAACGCATTCGTATTCGCTTGAAGAGCTTCGATCATCGTATGATCGACCGCTCTGCTCAAGACATCGTGAATACAGCTAAGCAAACGGGTGCCCGCATCGCGGGGCCCATCCCCCTCCCGACGAAGGTCCAGAAGTATACGGTGCTCCGCTCTCCGCATATCGACAAGACTTCTCGTGAACAGTTTGAATCCCGTACGCACAAGCGTCTTATCGACATCCTCGATGCTACGCCGCAAACTGTCGATTCCCTCATGAAACTTGACTTGCCGGCTGGTGTCGAAGTCGAAATTAAGGTCTAATAACAATGAACGGTATTCTCGCAAAGAAATTGGGAATGACCCAAGTGTTCACGGAACAGGGCGAATGCGTTCCTGTAACGGTTCTCGAAGCCGGTCCGTGCGTGGTCGTTTCCCACAAGACAGAAGAAAAGGATGGTTACACTGCCGTCCAGATCGGCTTTGGTCTTAAGAAGGAACAGCGCGCCAACAAGGCAGAAATCGGCCATTTCAAGAAGGCTGAAATCGCTGTCCGCGAACACCTCGCCGAATTTGACGTGGCTGATCTCGAATCCTGGCCGGTTGGCAAGGAATTCGGCGCAGCCGACTTCGCCGATGCGAAGATGGTGAACGTTTCCGGTATCTCCAAGGGTCACGGATTCTCTGGTACCATCAAGCGCCACGGCTTCCACAGCGGTCCTCGCTCTCACGGTACGCACAACATGCGTGAACCGGGCGGTACGTCTGCTCACTCCTATCCGGGCCGTGTTTTCCCGGGTAAGCGTATGGCTGGTCAGTACGGCAACAAGAAAGTGACCGTGAAGCACCTCCAGGTCGTCAAAGTCGACGGCGACCGCAACCTGATCTTCGTCCGTGGCGCTGTCCCGGGCCCGAAGAACAGCATTATCGTGGTGAGGAAAGACTAATGGCTAGTGCAAAGCTTTTCGCCGCTACCGGCGATTTCAAGAATGATATTCAGCTCCCGGCCCTTTTTGACGAAGAAGTCAACAAGGTTTGCATGTACTTGCATATCAAGGCCATCCTGAACAACAACCGTCAGGGTACTGCCAAGACGAAGACCAAGTCCGAAGTCAGCGGCGGTGGCCAGAAGCCCTGGAAGCAGAAGGGCACGGGTCGCGCCCGCTCCGGTCAGAACACCTCCGCTGTGTGGGTTCGCGGTGCCAAGGCTCACGGTCCGAAGTCCCACGACTACTTCGAAAAGGTGAACAAGAAGGTCAAGAAGATCGCGTTCCACTCTGCACTCGCTGCAAAGGCCCAGGAAGGCAAGTTCTTCGTGTTCGAAGCTCTCAGCTTCTCCGCCCCGAAGACCAAGGATCTCCTCGCCGTTCTCACCAAGTCCGGTATCGAACAACGTAACGTGCTCTTTGTTGTTAGCGCGAAGGACGAAAACCTCTACTTGTCCTCCAACAACATTCCTTGGTGCCGTTGCGCCCGCGTCGAAGATGTCAATACCTACGACATCGTTCGTGCGAACAACGTTGTCATCTCTCAGGCTGCTCTCGCAGAACTTGAAGGAGGCCGCTAATGAAAGAACTTCACGAAATTCTCGTTGCACCGCACGTGACCGAAGAAACCACCAAGAACATGGTGAATCCGAAGTCCGGTGCTCGTAAGTACGTGTTCAAGGTTGCCCTGAACGCCAGCAAGGACGAAGTCAAGGCCGCTATCGAAAAGCGCTTTGACGTCAAGGTCGCCTCGGTCAATACTCTGATTAACCGTGGCAAGATCAAGCGCGTCCGCATGGCCGCCGGCAAGAAACCCAACTGGAAGAAGGCCTACATCACACTCAAGGCCGGGCAAAAGATTGCCGAGTTCGAAGGAGTATAATCATGGGTCTGAAATCTTATCGCCCTCTTACCCCGACGCTGCGCTACAAGCAGATTGGTGACCGCAAGGAAATCACTGCCGAGAAGCCGTACAAGCCGCTTACCGAAGGTATCAAGCGTAGCTCCGGCCGTAACAACGCTGGTGAAATCACCTCCCGCCGTCGCGGTGGTGGTCACAAGAAACTGTATCGTCTTATCGATTTCAAGCGCCAGTTCGCAGGCATTCCCTGCACTGTCGAAACGATCGAATACGATCCGAACCGTACAGCACGTATCGCCCTGGTCAAGTACCAGAACGGCAAGCGCGCCTACATCATTGCCCCGGCAAGCGTCAAGGTCGGCGACGTCCTGAACGCTGGTGAAGGTGCAGAATTCCGCGTAGGTAACGCTCTCCCGATCCGCGATATCCCGCTGAACACTTTGATTCACAACATCGAAATGAAGCCGGGCAAGGGTGCCCAGCTGGTCCGCTCCGCCGGTGCCGCTGCTGAACTCGTTGCCAAGGACGGCAAGCTCTGCCAGGTCCGTCTCCCGAGTGGCGAAGTTCGCTACATCTCCGAAGACTGCCTCGCTGTTGTCGGTCAGGTTTCCAATATCGATCACATGAATGAATCCTCGGGCTCTGCCGGCCGTTCTCGCTGGCTCGGCAAACGTCCCGCTGTCCGCGGTGTCGTGATGAACCCGGTCGACCACCCGCTCGGTGGTGGTGAAGGACGTACCTCTGGTGGTCGTCATCCGTGCTCTCCCTGGGGCAAGAACTCCAAGGGTGCTAAAACTCGTAACAATAAGCGTACCGATAAGTACATCGTGCGCCGTCGTCAGAAGAGGGCCTAATTCATGTCGAGATCCCTTAAGAAAGGTGCGTTCGTGGATTCCCACGTTCTCAGCAAAGCCCAGGCTATGGCTAGCTCCGACAAGAAGCAGCCGATCAAGACCTGGTCCCGTCGTTCCACCATCGTCCCGGATATGGTCGGACTCACTTTCTCCGTGTACAACGGAAAGCAGTTCCTCCCGGTCTATGTTTCTGAAAACATGGTCGGCCATAAGCTCGGCGAATTTGCCATGACCCGTACTTTCCGTGGCCATCGCAAGACTGAAACTGCTGGAGGCAAATAATGCAAGCTGTTGCTAAAGTGAAAAACGTCCGTTACGGCGTGCGCAAGCTCCGCCGCGTTGTGGACCTGGTCCGTGGCAAGCGTGTTGATGAAGCCTTCGCTATGCTTTCCATCCTTCACACGCAGACCAAGGGTGCTCCGCTCATCGAGAACGCCCTCAAGTCCGCTGTCGCAAACTTCAAGCAGAAGTCTGCCGCTCCGGTAACTGCTGAAGAGCTCGTGATCAAGGCCATCACCGCTGATGGTGGTACGATCATGAAGCGTATTCACCCGCGTTCCCAGGGTCGCGCTTTCCGTATCGAAAAGCCGCTCACCCACATCACCGTCATCGTCGCAGACAAGGAGAAATAACAATGGGTCACAAAACTCATCCTAATGGTCTTCGTCTCGGCGTCATCCGCGGTTGGGAATCCAAGTGGTATGCCGAAGACAATTTTGCCGACCTTCTTTATGAAGACATCGTGCTCCGTCGCTACTTGATGAAGCGTTTCGAACATGCCTCCCTTTCCAAGGTCGGCATCGAACGCACCGTCAAGAAGGTGAACGTCAACCTCTTTACCGCCCGTCCGGGTATCATCATCGGCAAGAAGGGCGAAGAATTGGAACGCGTCAAGAGCGAACTCCAGTTCCTCACCGGTAAAGAAATCTATATTAGCGTCCACGAAATCAAGCGCCCGGAAACGGATGCCAAGTTGGTCGCTGAAAACATCGCTCGCCAGCTCGAAAAGCGTATTTCTTTCCGTCGTGCCATGAAGCGCGCCATCCAGAGCGCCATGCGCATGGGTGTGGAAGGAATCAAGGTGCAGTGCGGTGGCCGCCTCGGCGGTGCCGAAATCGCCCGCGTTGAAAAGTATGCCGAAGGCCGCGTGCCTCTGCACACTCTTCGTGCTGACATCGATTATGCAACCTCCATTGCTAAGACCGTTTATGGCGCCATCGGTATCAAGGTGTGGGTCATGCACGGTGAAAAGATTGGTAAGGACGTCATGTCCGACAACAAGAGAGAGAAGTAATTATGCTGAGTCCTAAAAGAACATTACATCGTAAGCAGATGAAGGGCCGTATGAAGGGTGTCGCTTCTCGCGGCAACTACATGGCCTTCGGCGAATTCGGCATTCAGGCTCTTGAAAAGTGCTGGCTGACAGCTCGCCAATTGGAAGCAGCCCGTATCGCTATGACTCGTAAGATCAAGCGTGGTGGCCGCGTATGGATCCGTGTGTTCCCCGACAAGCCGGTAACACGTCACCCCGCCGAAGCCCGTATGGGTAAGGGTAAGGGCGCTGTGGAATTCTGGGCAGCCGTGATTCTCCCGGGCCGTATCCTTTTTGAAATGGGTGGTGTCGAACGTGACCTCGCCATGGAAGCTCTCCATGTCGCCGCACAGAAGCTCCCGCTCAAAGTTAAAATCATCGAAGAATCGGAGATCTAATGAAAGCACGTGAATTGAAGGAACTGGGCGTTGACCAGCTCAAGGAAAAACTGGCTCAGTTGAATCTCGATTTGTTCAATTACCGCATGACTGCGAAGCTCGGTAATTTGGAAAAACCCTCTGTGATCCAGACGACCCGCAAGGACATCGCCAGGATCAAGACCATCCTCAGCGAAAAGGCCAAGGCATAAGCCGGCAGGAGCAGGAAATGGATAGAAACCTTCGTAAAGTCAAGCAGGGTGTTGTTACGTCCGACAAAATGGACAAGACTATCACGGTTATGGTTGAAAACCGTAAGCGTCACCCGATGTACAACAAGATCATGACCACCACCAAGAAGCTCAAGGCTCACGACGAAAAGAACGAAGCCGGCGAAGGCGACCTGGTGGAAATCATGGAAACTCGTCCGCTTTCTGCGACGAAGCGCTGGCGCCTCGTCCGCATTGTGGAAAAGAAGAAGTAAACTCCTGGAGTAAGGCGAATATGATTCAAGGAAGAAACCAGACTCGTCGTGGCTGACAACAGTGGAGCCAAGGAAGTCGCCTGCATCCGTGTTTTGGGTGGCACCAACCGTCGCTATGCTAGCATCGGTGATGTCATCAAGGTAGCCGTTAAGGACGCTATCCCCCAGAGCAAGGTGAAGAAGGGTTCCGTGGCCGACGCCGTCGTCGTGCGCACACGCAAAGAAATCTCCCGTCCGGACGGAACGTTCATTCGTTTCTCGGACAACGCAGTTGTTCTCATCACCAAGGATGGTGAACCGCGTGGAACCCGTATTTTTGGACCGGTGGCTCGTGAGCTCCGCGAAAAAAATTACATGAAGATCATCTCCCTCGCACCTGAGGTTCTCTAATGGCTAACATCAAGAAGAATGATAACGTCAAGGTGATTTCCGGTGCCAACAAGGGCAAGACCGGCACCGTGATCAGTGTCAAGGCCGGCAAGGTGATTGTGAGCGGCGTGAATGTTCGCAAGCGTCACGAAAAGCCGAGCCAGACCAACCAAACTGGAGGCATCATCGAAAAGGAACTGCCGATCGACATTTCCAACGTGATGCTTCTCGAAGGCAATACCCCTGTCCGTACCCGCATCGTCCGCGAAAAGGGTAAGAAGGGCGTTCGCACCAGTGTGAAGACTGGAAAGGCTGTGTAACAATGAACCAGATGAAGCAATTTTATCTCGAAAAAGTCGTTCCGGCCTTGCAAGCAAAGTTTGCCTACAAGAACGTAATGGAAATTCCGCGTCTCGAAAAGATCGTGGTGAACATGGGCGTGGGCGCTGCTTCCCAGAACCGCAAGATTCTCGACGAAGCTGTCGATACTCTCACCGCCATTACCGGACAGAAGGCCATAGTCACTAACGCTAAGAAGGCTATCGCTAACTTCCACCTCCGTGAAGGCATCGGCATCGGTGCCAAGGTCACCCTCCACGGTGACAACATGTGGGATTTCCTGTTCCGTTTCATCAACATCAACCTCCCGCGTGTCCGTGACTTCCGTGGTCTCGCACGTCGCGGCTTTGATGGCATGGGTAACTTCACCCTCGGCATCAAGGAACAGACCATCTTTGTCGAAATCGATATCGACAAGGTTTCTCGCACTTTCGGCATGGACATCTCCTTTGTCACCTCTGCAAAGACTGACGAAGAAGGTCGTGCACTGCTCGAAGAACTTGGACTCCCCTTCCGTAAGTAAGGTAATACCATGGCAAGCAGAAGAATGATTGAAAAATGCAAGCGTACTCCGAAGTTTACCGTTCGTGGGTACAATCGTTGCAAGCGTTGCGGTAGGCCGCACGCCTTTATGCGCCGCTTTGGCCTTTGCCGTATTTGCTTCCGCGAAATGGCACTCGCCGGCGAAATCCCCGGTATCACAAAGTCGTCCTGGTAAGGAGAGTACAAATGGCAATGACAGATACAATCGCCGATATGCTCACCCGCATCCGCAACGCCTCTAAGGCGCAGCTGCCCGTGGTGGACATTCCTGCCAGCAACCTGAAGCGTGAAATCGCCCGCGTTCTGCAGGAAAAAGGTTTCATCAAGAAGTTCGTCGTCGTTGATGACGGCAAGCAGGGTCTTCTCAAGATTTTGCTCCGTTACACGAAGGGCGTTTCCGCTATCCAAGGCATCCAGCGCGTGTCTACGCCGGGTCTTCGTCACTACGTTGACGTTGCAAAGCTCCCGCGTGTCCGCAATGGCCTCGGCTATGCAATCATCTCCACATCTAAAGGTGTCATGACTGACCACGAAGCCCGCGAACAGAAGGTGGGTGGCGAAGTCATCGCAAAGGTATGGTAAAGATGTCCCGTATCGGTAAAGCTATTATCACTATCCCGGCTGGCGTTAAGGTTAACGTCAACGGTCAGAACATCAAAGTCGAAGGCCCGAAGGGCAAGCTTGAAACGACGGTTCACGAACTGATCCAGATTAAGCTCGAAGGCGATCAGCTTTCCTTCTCCCGTCCGAACGACGAAAAGTTCACCCGTGCCATGCACGGCACCACCCGTGCCCTCGTCGCCAACATGGTCGAAGGCGTCACCAAGGGTTTCGAGAAGACTCTCGAGATCGTCGGTGTGGGCTACCGTGTAGAACAGAAGGGCAAGGACCTGAACCTCGTGCTCGGCTTCTCTCACCCGGTGATCTTCAAGGCTCCGGAAGGTGTTGAACTCAAGGCTGTTGACCCGCTGAAGATTTCCGTTTCCGGAATCGACAAGCAGAAGGTCGGCCAGGCTGCCGCGGAAATCCGCAAGTACCGTCGTCCTGAACCGTATAAGGGCAAGGGCATCAAGTACAGTGGCGAAATTGTCCGTCGCAAGCAAGGTAAGAAGACAGGTAAATAAGGGTAAACTATGACTGCAATTGCTAAAAAAAGAATCCAGTCCAGAATCGCACGCCACGAACGCGTACGTAAGTCTGTTGTCGGAACTGCAGAGTGCCCTCGTTTGGCCGTTCGCCGTTCCTTGTCTCACATGGTCGCCCAGATTATCGATGACGAAAGCAACAAGTCCATCGCTCAGGTCGCTACGACTGCTAAGGAATTCCAGAGCAAGTTCGGCGAAATGACGAAGTCGGAACAGGCCAAGCAGCTTGGCCTCCAGGTTGCCGAAGTCGCCAAGTCCAAGGGCATTGAATCCGTGGTCTTCGACCGCGGCGGTTACATCTATCACGGTCGCGTTCAGGCTCTCGCTGAGGGAGCTCGTGAAGGCGGACTCAAATTCTAGTGAGGTACACTTTGGAACGCGAAGCTCAAGTTTCTGAATTTGAAGACAAGGTTGTACACATCAACCGTTGCGCGAAGACTGTCAAGGGCGGTCGCCGCATGTCCTTCTCCGCTCTCGTTGTCGTTGGCAACAAGAACGGCAAGGTCGGTGTCGGTCTCGGTAAGGCCAAGGAAGTTTCCGAAGCCATCCGTAAGGGTACCGAAGCTGCCCAGCGCAACATTGCCGAAGTCCAGCTCCTGGACGGCACCATCCCGCACGACATCGAAGTGAAGGCCGGTTCTACCCGCATCCTTCTGATGCCGGCTGCTCCGGGTACTGGCGTTATCGCCGGTGCCGCTGCCCGTGCCGTTCTCGAACTCGCCGGTGTGCGCAACATCCTCACAAAGATTCACGGTTCTTCCAACCCGAGCACGGTCGTCCGCGCTTGCCTGGAAGGCCTGCTGTCTCAGAAGAACAAACAGGACTGCGCCAAGTTGCGCGGTTTCGAAGCCTAAGGAGTAATACACCATGAAAAAAGTCCGTATTACTTTGATCAAGGGTACTGTCCGTCGCCTTCCGGTGCACCGCGCTAACGTGGCTGCTCTCGGTCTTCGCAAGATTGGACAGACTGTCGAACACAATTTGACCCCCTCCATCCAGGGCATGATCAACGCCGTGGCTGACATGGTGAAGGTCGAGGAGATCTAAGATGGAACTGAATTCTCTCAATCCTGGCAAGGCTGCCAAGGGCAAGAGCCGCAAGCGCATCGGTCGCGGTCCGGGTTCTAGCTGGGGCACTACTGCTGGTCGTGGCCAGAAGGGTGCCGGCGCACGTAAGAGCGCCCAGGCCGGTCGTGTCGCCTTCGAAGGCGGCCAGATGCCTATTCACCGTCGTATCCCGAAGCGCGGCTTCAAGCATGCCGGCATTGAATTCCAGATTGTGAATCTCAAGCGCCTCGCTGCCTGCAGCGTCACGGAATTCGATGCTAAGGTTCTGTTTGATCAGGGCTTTATCAAGAAGGTTGACCTCCCGGTCAAGATTCTCGCATTCGGCTCTATCGACAAGGCTATCAATGTAAAGGTTAACGCCATCAGCGAAAAGGCAAAGGCTGCCATTGAAGCTGCTGGCGGCAAAGTCGAGATCATCTAATGGAAGCTCTCAAGAAAGCTATCGATGCGTTCGTCAATGCGTTCAAGATCGAGGACCTGCGTAAGAAGTTGCTCTTTACGCTCGCCGTCTTGATCATCTACCGCCTTGGCGCTCACATCACCATCCCCGGAGTAAACGCCGCCGTGCTGGCGGAATACTTCAAGAACTCGAACAACTTGTTCGGCCTGTATGACTCCTTCACGGGCGGTGCGTTCGCGAAAGCGACGATTTTCGCCCTGGGTATCATGCCGTACATCAGCGCGTCCATCATCATCCAGTTGATGGGCTCGGTGATTCCCGCCATCCAGATGCTTCAGAAGGAAGGTCAGGAAGGTCGTGCGAAGCTGAACCAGTATACTCGATACTTCACGGTGGTTCTTTCCGCCTTGCAGGGATGGGGTATTTCCGTATGGCTTTCCTCGCTCAAGGTGACGACAGCTACCGGTGCCGGCGTATCTGCCCTCGCGGACGATTTCGCTACGGGCGCCGGCAACATCGGTTTCCGCTTACTTGCAACCCTGACCTTCACCGCCGGTACGGTGTTTGTGATGTACCTCGGCGAACAGATTACTTCGCACGGTGTGGGTAATGGTATTTCTCTTATAATTTTCGCCGGTATCGTCGGCGGCCTTCCGCGGGCCGTCTTGGCAGAAACGGAAATGCTGAAGGAAGGCATCCAGCCCCTCGCTATCGAGATCTTCATTCTCGCTGTCGTGGTGCTGATTGTCGGCTTCATCGTGTTCGTCGAGCAGGCGACCCGTCGCATTCCACTCCAAAGTCCTCGCAGGACCGTCGGAAACAAGGTCATGGGTGGTCAGTCCAGCTATTTGCCCTTCAAGGTGAATACCGCTAACGTGATTCCCGTGATTTTCGCAAGCTGCATCATGTTCATTCCAGCTATGATTGCATCTTGGTTCCCGAATGTGTCCGTTATGCAGGCTTTTGCTACTGCGTTCATCCCTGGTCACCTGGCCTACAGCGTGGCTGACGCACTCCTGATTATATTCTTCACCTTCTTCTACACGGCAATCCAGTACAACCCGAACGACATTGCCGAAAACCTCAAGAGAAGTGGTGGGTTTATTCCGGGAATTCGTCCGGGTAAGCAGACGGCAGAATATATTGACCATGTTTTAACCCGAATTTCTCTGCCCGGGTCGCTTTACCTCGCTTTTATTAGCGTCGGACCCTGGTATCTGAAAGACGCTCTCAATATGAGTTTCTATATTGGGGGCACCTCGGTGTTGATCGTGGTCGGTGTGGCCCTGGATACGCTTCGTCAACTCGAAGCCCAGTTACATACCAAGAATTATGATGGTTTCCTGAAGAGTGGCCGCATTCGCGGCAGGATGGCTTCCTAGTGGCTAAAGAAGAAGGCATACAAGTTGAAGGCGTGGTGCTCGAAGCACTTCCTAACGCTTTCTTTCGTGTAGGACTTGGAAATGGTCACGAGATTCTCGCGCACGTTTCAGGAAAGATGCGTCGGCATTTCATCCGAATTTTGCCGGACGATAAAGTGTTGGTAGAAATTTCTCCCTACGACCTCAATCGAGGGAGAATCACATACCGTTACAAGTAATAGGTATTTTCAAAGAAGGTCAAACCTATGAAAATCAAAGCCTCCATTAAACCCAGATGTGAAAACTGCAAGATCATCCGTCGCAAGGGTGTATTGCGTATCATCTGTTCGAAGAACCCCCGTCACAAGCAGAAGCAGGGATAAGGAGATCGTATGGCACGTATAGCTGGTGTCGATTTGCCGAAAAACAAGACTGTCGAGTACGGTCTGACGGCAATCTATGGTGTCGGTCTGTTCACCGCAAACAAGGTCTGTGCTCAGCTGGGCATCGACAAGAACAAGAAGTGCGATGACCTCACCGAAGAAGAACAAGGTAAGATTCGCCATCTCTTGGAAGACGAATACTCTGTGGAAGGTCAGCTTCGCGCAGAAGTTACCCTGAATATCAAGCGTCTGCTCGATATTGGTTGCTACCGTGGCATCCGCCACCGCAAGGGCCTGCCCGTTCGTGGTCAGCGTTCCCGCACCAATGCCCGCACTCGTAAGGGTCCCAAGAAGACTGTGGCTAACAAGAAAAAGTAAGGAGATTCGTCGTGGCTGAAGAAGAAATCAAGGAAACTGCTGCCGCTGCTGAAGCTCCGGCCGCAGCCGCTACTGAAGAAAAGGTCAAGAAGGGCAAGAAGCGTGTCGACATCCAGGGCATCGCTTGCGTGTTCGCTTCCTTCAACAATACAATCGTTTCTATCACCGATGCTCGCGGTAACGTCGTGGCTTGGGGCTCTCCGGGTAACTCCGGTTTCAAGGGCTCTCGCAAGAGCACTCCGTTTGCCGCCCAGCTCGCTGCCGAAACTGCCGCTCACAAGGCGTTCGACCTCGGCATGCGCAAGGTGGACGTCCGCGTGAAGGGCGCTGGTGGCGGTCGTGAATCCGCTGTTCGCGCACTCAAGAATGCGGGCCTCGAAGTTCTCTCTATTCGAGACGTGACGGGCATTCCGCACAATGGTTGCCGTCCTAAAAAGAAGAGAAGAATTTAATCCAAAGAGGTATCGCCAATGATGTGGAAATCACTTCAGATGCCGCGCAGCTTCCAGAAAGTTGAGACCGGCGAAGACGGCCGCTACGCCAAGTTTGTCGTAGAAGCCTTGGAACGTGGCTGGGGTATCACCCTCGGTAACGCCCTCCGCCGTACGCTTCTCTCCTCTCTGCAGGGTGCGGCTATTGTCTCCGTGAAAATCGAAGGCGTGGAAAAGGAATTTTCTACAATTCCGGGAGTCAAGGAAGATGTCACCGACATTATCCTGAACTTGAAGAGCCTCCGCGTGAAGCTCCTTTCCGACCACGACGAAACCCTTCACCTGGACATGTCCGGTGACGGCGAAGTCACGGCGAAGGACTTCATGGACAATCCGAACGTCGCCATTCTGACTCCGGATGTCCATATCGCGACATTGAACGGCAACGCTTCCTTGTCGATGGACGTGAAGATCTCTTGCGGTCGTGGCTATGTCACCGCCGACGAATTGAAGGACAAGGACGCTCCGATTGGCGTTATCGCCATGGACGCCAACTTCAACCCGGTGCAGAAGGTCGCTATGCACATCAGCGATACCCGCGTTGGACAGCGTACCGATTTCAACCGCCTGGAACTCGAAATTACGACTGACGGCTCCATCGATCCCGAAGACGCTCTCGCCTACGCTGCGAAGCTCCTCGTCGATCACCTGGAAATCTTCATCAACTTCGAAGGCGATCTCGAAAGCCCCGAAGAACTCGAAATGGATGAAGAACGTCAACGTATCGCGACGCTCCTGCGTACCCGCGTGGACGAACTCGAACTCTCTGTTCGTTCCAGCAACTGCCTCCGTATGGCCAACATCCATACCGTTGGCGAACTTGTACGCAACAAGGAAAACGATATGCTCAAATACAAGAACTTCGGCAGGAAGTCCTTGGTCGAACTTAACGAGGTATTGACCTCCATGGGCCTTTCCTTTGGCATGGACGTCGATGACTACTTGAAGGATTAAAAATGAGACACGGTGTAAAAAACAAGAAACTCGGTGTTAATTCCGAACACAAGCGTGCCATCCTCCGCGCCCTTACGACCTCCATCATCGGCAAGGGTATGGAAGCGGAACAGAGTGCCCGCTACGTGCGTACTACGCTTCACAAGGCCAAGTTGGTCCGTAGCAGCGTCGAACGCATGATTACCTATGCAAAGAAGGGTGACCTCTCTGCCCGTCGTGAAGCTGCCCGCTTCGTGATGGACCCGAAGGTCCTCCAGGATTTGTTCAACACGATCGGCCCGCGTTACGCATCCCGTAACGGTGGCTACACCCGCATCATCAAGCTCGGCCCGAACCGCGCTGGTGACGCTGCCGAAATGGCCCTCATCGGTCTCGTCGAAGACGAGATCGTCGTGAAGACCAAGAAGGCCTCCGAACCTGCCAAGGCTGACGCAGCCGTGGACATGGTCGAGGGTGAAAGCAAGTCCGCTAACTAAGGCTAAACGCTTTGTAGAAAGTCCGGCTAGTTCTCTGGCCGGACTTTTTTGTATATTATCTCCCATGTATGCTGTTTTAATATTGATTTTGGCGTCGGTATGTTTTTCCGCACCCCTTGACGATGATTTTTCATCGCCGACGACCCTGCCTACATTCCAGGGCCAGGAAGGAAGATTCCAGAGGACGAATATTGTTACTGAACCCATCCGTCTGGAAACAGCTATCGATTCTACGTATATTGTCGGTCCCGGTGACTATTTCGAAATTCTTTCGCCGAAGGGCTTCGACGTCGTGCAGGTTTCCCCGGAAGGCAACGTGTCTGTCCCGAGCTGCGGCATGGTCAATGTCGATAAGCTCCACCTGAACGAAGCCAAGGATTCCCTCAAGAAGCTGCTCGTGTCGAAGTATGACGAGCGCTACGTGCAGATTCAGCTGGTGCGCACCAGGAAGATGTCGGTTTCCGTTCTCGGGGCGGTGCAGTCTCCCGGACGTGCTACGGTGGAACAGCAGACCCACCTGAACGGAGTGATTGTCCTGGGTGGCGGGTTCATGCCTATGGCCGACAGGAAGAACATCAAGGTCGTCCGTGACAAGGACACGATTACCGTAAACTATATCGACTACGAGACGGAAGGCAAGGGCGAAGCGAACATCGAGCTGCGTGCAGGGGATGTCATCTATGTTCCCTATATCAAGTCGGAATCGACGATTTCCGTGGAAACCCCGGTGACGAACATGAGTGTCCCGTACGTGGAAGGCCGTACGCTCGGTGAATATCTCGACAAGACTCCCGGCGTCGCCGAGATAAAGTCCAAGTGGGTGAAGATCAAGAAACCGGACGGCTCTACCGAAACTTACGAGATAGAGAAGGCCCGCGACCTGCGCCTGGCTCCGGAGACCCATGTCGAGCTGTGGAACAAGGATCCCTTCGTTTACGTGGGCGGTGCCGTTGCCGCAGTGGGCAAGGCCCTCTATACTCCCGGCCTGCATGCTATCGACTATATCGCGTCTTCGGGCGTGACTATCATTACCGGCTCGTTTAGGCGTGTTACGCGTATCCGCGATGGCAAGCGTGAATCGATTGACCCGTACAAGGGAGAAATCCAGCCGGGCGACTATATCGAGATTCCGCGCAGCATCTACGAATCCGTGAAGGATGTGACCTTGTTCCTGGCTTCACTGCTGAGTGTTGTCGCGACGGCAATCATTATATCTACTTACTAGGTTTCCGATGGCATACTTCGATATATTCTGTTATTGCTTGAAGAAGAAGAAAGTCTTTCTTATTCCGGTCGTGGTGGCCCTGCTGTGCTTCGTGCTCGCCTGGGTGATGCCGCCTATCTATACGACGGAGATCAGGCTCCAGATCGATGCTTCTTCGAGCGAGACGGGTAGCTTTGGCGCCGTGTCGTCCATGCTCAAGTCTTCTGCCGGTGGCCTTTCGAACGGAAGTATCGCGTCGTTGCTCGGTTCGCAGAATACCATCAAGCCTTCGGACCTGTACCTCGAAATCCTTTCGGGCCGCGAAGTGGCCCTCAGCACCATCCACAAGTTCCGCCTCGATACGCTCTACAAGAAAAAGGCCGACGAGCTTTCCCTGAAGCGCTTCAACAAGGACGTGATGATCGGTGAAGATGCGAGCGGCATCATCAGCTGTGCATTCGAGGCCAAGAACAAGGTGATGGCGCGCGATATCGTGCGCTACATGGTGGACATCTCTAACGAGCGCTACCTGAAGCTGCAAAAAGAACGCCTGCAGTATTCCATTCAGTACCTCAAGTCGCAGGAACGCGAACTCATGGACAGCGTGAGGTCCATCAGTGACGAACTGGTCCGCTTCTACAGGGACAACAACCTGGTGAACCTGGAAGCCCAAACGGAACTGACCGTGAAGGCGCTTGCCGGTTACGAGGCCCAGATAAACAACTACAAGCTTTCGGAACAGGTGCAGGGCAAGAACAACGCCGACGCGAACGAAATGCGCAAGAAGCGCCTGCTGCTCGAACGCAAGTTCAGGGAACTCCGCGGCAAGTACGATTCGAACTATGTCCCGACCGAGAAGTCCCTGTACCTGAATTCGGACTGGGCTTCGGAAAAGACCTTGTACCAGGAGCAGCGTGCCGCCGACCTCAAGCGCTTCACCACGCTCCTGGAATTCGTGTCCACCGAGAAGATGAACACGGAGTCGCAGAGCCTCAAGAACCAGCCTGTCATCCAGATTGTGCAGGATGCGTATTTGCCGGACTGGAAGACCCGCCCGAAGAGGGCCGTCTGGGCCATTGCCGGTTTCATTGGTTCTTTCGTGCTGACGCTCTTCTTCGTGGTCTACCATGGCATAAGCACGGGAGCGATTGCCAACTGCGGCGAAGCACGCCAGAAATTGGAGCAGATCAAGGCGTCAATGCGTAAATGATTCCCAAATTCGTCATTCTCATCCTGTTGCCGATATTGCTGACGGTAGTCTACCTGGGCTCTGCCGATGAGAATATTGTGGGATTAATCGCGCTTGCGCTCATGATGGTGAGCTTTTTCTGCACGATTGTCGTGAAGTCCCATGTTTTTGGGGCGCTGTTCCTGATTGTCGCCCTCCACTGGTTCCAGCTGGAGGGAATTTCTCATTCCATATACCTGATGTTTGTCGCGGTGACGTGCTACGCGCTGTACATGACGCGCATGGGCGACCAGAAGGTGGACCGTCTGTGGCTGCTGCTGGCGGCAAGCCAGTTCGGCTATATGGCGCTGGTTTTCTTGGCCCGCCCCTACACGATGATGATGATTTTCTTTTTCGTGATGGCGACCGGGCTGGTGTTTTTCCTGGGCTGCGGACTTATCCGGTGGACGTCTTCGATGGTGCAGAAAGTCATCACGGCGCATCTCGTGTTCATGTGCATCTGGGCGTTTATCGAGAGGGCGGTGTCGTTCCAGTTGCGCGTAGAAGGCCCTTCCCTCAGCTCGACGAACTTTGCCGTGCTCCTCGCGGTCTCTTGGACCATCTGGTTCATGAACGGCTGGATAAGCAAGAAGACGAACCCGGTATGGCTCGGCGTGATTTCTGTCCTGGTGTTTATTTCTATCGTGCTCAGCGGAACCCGCATGGGCATTATCGGCATGGGTCTCGGCTCCATGCTTACGGTGCTTGCCAAGCTGATGATGAACCAGCGTGAACGCGTTCTGAGCATGTTGTTCAAGTTCGCGATCCTTTCGGGAATCCTGGCCATCTTGGCGATAGGGCTGTGGAGTATTCTGCCCGACGACATGTTCCTGAAACAGGGAATGAACACTTTTGTGAGCGGCAGGCTGGACGCGAGTTCCATGGGACGCATTGCCGCCTGGTATACGGCGGGGACTATCATAAAGTCGCACACGCTGTGGGGCGTGGGCCCCGGAAACTTCCTTGCCTATAACGTGGAATTCCTGGCTCGCTACAACATGTTGCCTATCGTGCAGACGCTGCCCCGTCTGGGCCACGCCCATAACCTCGCCCTGATGGTTCTTTCGGAACACGGCTTTATCGGTTTCACGTTCCTCTCGATGGTCTGCGTGACCTGCGCCGCGAAACTGCTGCGCTATATCCGTTACACGTGGGACGGCTTTGGCCTCGCCCTGCTGGGCGGCGGCATCGTGATGCTGTTCCTCGGTGTCTTTGACGTGTTCCCGCTGTTCCCCTCGTCGCTCGGATGGGGCGCCTGGTACATGGGCGTGCTGTTCTCGTTGGGCAAGGAGAGCCGCGTATGAGAATCGCGCTGCTTTCGACGGTTTTTATCGGCGAATACGGCGTGACCCGCATTCTCGAGAACCAGTTGCCGTACTTGCTGGCAGATGGCCACCAGGTGGACTTGTACGCCTGCGATCTGGACCGCAGCCTGGTGCCGGCCGGCGTGCGCGCCGTGCGCGTGCCGACGCATTTTAGGGGCGTGGCGCTTGCGCTGAAGGCGGGGAACTACGACGTGGTTGTCGCCTGTACGGACCCGTTCTACAAGATTGTCGCCGACCTGAAACTGGACGCCGTGACGGTCGCCTACGAGCACGGCTATATTCCCGCGGAGCTCACGATTCCCGAAGAACGGGAACAGCACCGCAAGATGGTGGAGGCCCGTATAGGCGAAATCTACCCTGCGTTTACGGCTGTGGTGACGATAAGCCGCTATGCGGCGGAATATATCGGCTGGCCTGCCGCCAGGGTACTTTATAACGGCGGCGACCATTTCGCGAAGCTTTTGCCGGCAGGAAGCCTGGTGGCCCACGAGGGTCCTGTGCGCGTGCTGATGGTGACGCGTTACCGCACTACGGAATGGCTCTACAAGGGTCTTGACGATTTGTGCCGGCTCAAGAAGGACTTGGGCGATAGCTACGAAGTCACGGTCGTGGGCGGCGGTGATGCTGTGACATGCGCGAAACTTACGGCGGCAGGCGTCGCCGCCCGTGCCGCCATCAGCGATTCCAGGAAGATGGCGGAGCTGTATGCCGACTGCGATGTGCTCGTGAGCTTTTCCAAGTGCGAGAACTTCAACCTGCCCCTTGTGGAGGCGGGCTTTGCGCACAGGCCGGCGCTTGCGCTGGCTGTCTGCGCGCATCCGGAAGTGACGCCGTTCGTTTTCGAATCGTACGAAGGCATTCGCGATTACCTGAAGAACGCGACGCGCGAGACTCTCGACGCCGATGGCGAGAAGATGTTCCAGTTTGTGGAAAAGCGGTTCCGCTCCGAAGAAAACGGCAAGGGCTTTGCCGCGCTTTTGCGGGAACTCTGCCCGAATCCTGCCGGCAAGCGCGCCGGTTGCGTCTTGGGACTGTATCACGCATTCTGGGACTTGCGAGACTTTGTCCGTAACCGTATTTACCGGAAACTGCGGAGGCGCTGATGCGTGCGGATTCGTTGCTCGTGAATGTCGGCATGAACGGTGCCGCCCAGGGCCTAGGCAAGCTTGTGCGTTTCGTGGTGACGAGTATCGCGTTGCTGCGGTTCGGTTCGGCATCGTGGGGCGAGGTCGTATTTGCGCTCACGCTCGTCACGTACCTGAACTTTGTCCTGGATTTCGGACTGTCTTCGCTTGCCTTGATCGAACACCCCGACGACGTGAAGATGGACCGCAAGCTGTTCGTGGCCATGGGCTACATGCGCGGTGCCGTGCTGCTCGCCATGGCGGCAGTCGGGGCGGTGGCGTTTTTCTCGATGGACCTTGCCGGCGGGTTCGTGTTGAAGGTGTACCTGCTGCAGGTATTCTTGCGGCCTGCGAATCTCGACTGGTGGCTTTCGCGTAAGGGCTATGCGGGTATCAATCCCGTAGTGCAGTTCTTTAGGCAGTGCCTGGTCCTCGGCATGCTTTGGTTCGCGGGTATCTCTTCTATCGAAATGTTCGCGGCCATCGATATCGGTTCGGAAGTGCTCGCGACGGCCGCCCTGTGGGTGCTGGGGCCCAAGCGCAAGTTTTCGGTGGCGCCTCCGTCGCGTGCGGAATGGAAGGACGCCTGGAGCTGCTACCGCAGTTCGTTCATCCTGTTTTTCTCGTCTTCGCTACTGCTGCTGCACCAGAACGTGGATATCTTCTTCTTGAAGTATTTCTGCGGCAACAGCGCGGTGGGCATTTACGATTACTGTTTCCGCTATGCGATGTTCGTGTTCGTGCTGGGCGGCGCGCTCAGCGTCCCGCTACGGCGGCAGCTGGCCCGCCTGCTGGAATTCGGGCGGCACGAGGACAGCGCTTCGCTGGTGCAGTCTTCGCACAAGATTCTGGGCGTCATGAGCGCGATGTTCCTCTTGGGGACTATCGCCTTTTCGGAAAAGTTCTTCACGAAGGTGATTCCTGTCGACGTGGACTTGCCCGCTGCGAAGGTGATGATCCTTTTCGCCTGCTGGCTCGTAGTTTCGTTCTATTCGGTGCCGTGGAGCGAATGGCTCATCTCGCAGTCGCGTAAGGACTACCTGAAGCTCGCCGTTGTCGCGGGCGTGGTGAACGTGGTTTCCAACGTGTCCCTGGTTCCGGAGCTGGGCGTTCTCGGTGCGGCCCTGGCAAAAATTTGTTCGGAGTCCGGCATATTCCTGTTCTTGCTTACCCGTGTGACTCCCGCCATGCGCAGACAGTTCGTCAAGGTGACGGCGATACACTTGCTGATGCTCCCTTGCGTCGTGTGTTTCTGGTATACGGGCGCTGTCCCCTGGTGGGGCCTGGTGGCGACGTTTGTGGCGCTACTGTTGATAATTGGTGTATTCAAGTACGTGTCGAAAAAAGATTTGGGCATATTGGCCCGGAATTGACTTTTTCGTTTTGGGACACTACTGTCGCCGACCGAATTTTTCTAAATTTGGGTGCGGAAACGCGAGAGTGGCGGAATTGGCAGACGCGCCAGACTTAGGATCTGGTACTTCGGTGTGTGGGTTCGACTCCCACCCCTCGCAGAAATTTTTTAACCAAAAAAGCATATCGGAGTTTTTGTATGTCCGTTGAAATCAAAGAGACCAGCGCCACGCTGCGCACCCTCGACGTCACAATCCCCCAGGAGGACCTTAAGGCTCCTTTTGAAAAGAAGCTTGCCCAGTATAAGAAGCAGGTTGCCCTGAAGGGCTTCCGCCAGGGCATGGTTCCGAAGGCCATGATCCTGAAGCAGTTCGGTGACACCATCCGCCACGAAGTCGTGAACGAGACGGTCGACAAGGTCATCAACGAAGAACTGAAGAAGGCGGGCATTCTTCCGGTTGGCCCCCTCAAGGTGACCGATTTCAAGGATGACAAGGAAACCAGCGTCAAGCTGACCGTCGAAGTCGAAATTGACCCCGAAATCGATATCAAGGGCTATGCCGACACGGGCGTGACCGTTCCGGATACCGCAGTGCACGAAGAAGAAATCCAGGACGAACTGAACCGCATGATCCAGATGTGGAGCCGCGACGAACACGTGGACCGCGCTGCCGGCAAGGGCGACGTGGTGGTCGGCAACTACATCGAAGTCGTTATCGACGGCGAAAAGCAGACGCTCCCCGAAAACAAGGAATTCCGCAGCCTGCTCGGCGAATCCGCCAGCCCGGGATTTGACCAGGGCCTCATGGGCGTCAAGGCCGGTGACAAGAAGGAAATCAACTTCCAGTACCCGGATGACCACAAGGACGAACGCTACCGTGGCAAGACCGCCCAGTTCAACGTGGAAATCACCGACGTGCGTGAAATCGTTCCGCCGACCTTCGACGAAGAATTCTGCAAGCAGATCGGCGTCAAGGACGAAGCCGACCTGAAGAACAACATTGCCGAAAGCCTTGCCAACCGCAAGCGCGACGCCGCCAAGACGAAGGCTGTCGACGAAGCTATCGACAAGCTCATCGAAAGCAACCCGTTCGACGTGCCGCATGCCCGCGTGGTGGATCTCATCAAGTGGTCCATCAACCGCAACGTGCAGGATCCCAAGGATGCCGTGGAACCGACGGAAGAACAGATCAACAGCCTCTCCGCCGAAGCAATCCGCGAAATCAAGAAGCACCGCATTTTGGACTTCGTCGCCACCAAGGAAAAGCTCAAGGCTACGCAGGAATCCGTGGACGAACGCCTCAAGCTCATGGCCCAGGCCTACCAGGTGGATTTCGAAACCCTCAAGGGTCATTTCCGCCAGTCCGGCCGTATCAACGGCCTGCGCGAAGAACTGCGCATTCAGTTGGCTGCTGACTTCATCGTCGGCATCCGTCCGGCTACCGAATCCAAGTAAAGAGGTCTTGTAAATGATCATCCCTACCGTCATAGAGAATACCGGTCGCGGTGAGCGCGCTTACGATATCTATTCCCGTCTCCTCAAGGAACGCATTATCTTCTTGGGTACGCCCATCAACGACGAAGTGGCGAACAACGTCATGGCGCAGTTGATATTCCTGGAATACGAGAATCCGGAAAAGGATATCACGCTCTACATCAACAGCCCCGGTGGTTACGTGTCGGCAGGGCTTGCCATTTACGATACCATGCAGCACGTGCGCCCGAACATCGCGACCATCTGCATTGGCAGTTGCGCCTCGATGGCCGCGGTCCTCCTGGCCGCCGGCACCAAGGGCAAGCGCTATGCGCTCCCGCATTCCCGCATTATGCTGCACCAGCCGTCTGGCGCGGCCACCGGCCAGTCTACCGATATCCAGATTACGGCGAAGGAAATCGTGCGTACCAAGGATACCCTGACCGAGATTGTCGCGAAGCATACGGGCAAGTCTATCGACGAAGTCCGCGAAAAGACGGACCGCGATTTTTACATGGGTCCTGAAGAAGCCAAGGCCTTCGGTGTTATCGACGAGGTTTTCGTTCCGCGTAAAGAGGGCGTTTAATGTATCGTAGCGGGAAAAATCATCCTGTCGTGACTTGCAGTTTTTGCGGCAAGCCGGCGGAACAGGTCGAAAAGATGATTACGGGTGCGGGAGTCCACATCTGCAGTGATTGCGTCTCCATGTGCTACCGTATCATCGAAGAGGACAAGTCCCGCGCGATGAAGGAAAAGGCCGCAGCCGAGCTCGCCTCGCAGAAGCCGCTCCCGCTGCCGTCCGAAATCAAGGCCCATCTGGACGAATTCGTGATTGGCCAGGACCAGGCCAAGACGGCCCTCTCGGTGGCCGTGTACAACCATTACAAGCGCCTGCGCTACAGGCAGACCCACAACTCGAAAGACGACGTGGATGTCGAGAAGTCGAACCTGCTGCTGGTCGGCCCGACCGGTTCCGGAAAGACGCTCCTGGCGCAGACGATGGCACGATTCCTGGATGTCCCGTTTACCATTGCCGACGCGACGGTGCTTACCGAGGCGGGCTATGTGGGCGAAGACGTGGACAGCATTATCGTGCGCCTGTTGCAGGCTGCCGATTACGACGTGGCCAAGGCGGAACGCGGTATCATCTTTGTCGATGAAATCGACAAGATTGCAAGGAAGACGGCGAACCCTTCCATCACGCGCGACGTGAGTGGCGAAGGCGTACAGCAGGGCCTGTTGAAACTTTTGGAAGGCACTGTCGCCGCCGTTCCGCCGAAGGGCGGGCGCAAGCATCCGGAACAGCCGCTGGTTCAGGTGAATACGAAGAACATCCTGTTCATTTGCGGGGGTGCGTTCGAGACGCTCGACAAGATAATCGCCCAGCGCGTGAACAAGGGCGGAATGGGCTTCGGTGCCGACATCCGCAGCGAAAAGGACAATACGCTGAGCGAACTGTTCAGGCAACTCGAACCCGATGACCTTATCAAGTTTGGACTCATTCCCGAAATTGTCGGACGCTTGCCGATCGCCGTGGCGCTCGAGGAACTGGACGAAGACGCGATGCTCAATATCTTGACGCAGCCGAAGAACGCCCTCGTGAAACAGTTCAAGAGCCTCTTCGCGATGGATGGCATCGAGCTCGAATTCGAGGAAGAGGCCCTCAAGGAAATCGTGCGTGAGACCATGAGCCGAAAGACTGGCGCCCGCGGGCTCCGTTCCGTTGTGGAAAAGGCCTTGCAGAAGGCGATGTTCGAAATGCCCGGTTCCGGCGCAAAGAAACTCCTGGTTACGGCCGAGATGGTGAAGAACGGGCTGGGTCCCGTGACCATTTCGTCCGAAAAGAAATCCCGGAAAAAAGTCGGGAAAAACGTCGCATAAGAACGCTTTTTTAAAGAACCGGGAGCAAATCCCGGTTTTTTTGTGATTGTTGACAAGTATGTCCACGTAGACGGATTTTTTTTGCACTATTTCGTTTTTCGGATATATTTTTATTTGGAAGCTGCTTCCCTAGAAGCGGCCAAAGGTGGTGCTTATGGTTTTTGCGAAGATTCTCGCCGGCGGGGCTTTCGGTTCCGTGCTGGCGTTTTCCCCGGCCCTTGCCGCTATCGACATTACCGTCGATACCCAGAAGGGCGTGAAGAAGATTTCCCCTTACCTGTATGGCCGCAACATCGACAAGGTGAGCGACACTAAGGCCGAAAGCGACTCCACCGAAGAGGCGTTTATCGCGCAGATGCTCGAGGCGGGCATCCACTTTTTACGCGCGAACAACGGCAACAACGCCACGCGCTACAATTGGCGCCACAAAATGACGGTCCACCCGGACTGGTTCAACAACGTTTACGAGCACGACTGGGACATCACTGCGAAAAAAGTGCTCGACAAGATGCCGGGTGTCGACGCGATGTACGCTTTCCAGCTCACGGGTTACGCGGCAAGTTCCACCGCATACAACTTCCCGGACTGGAACTGGAAACAGGAACACGGCTCGTATCCGTCGCAGACATTCGACCTCGCGGGCGGAGGCGAAGTATCGGAAGACGGCCAGACGCTCGTCAAGGCGGGCGACGCCTCGCTCTACAACATGGAATGGCCAGCCGACTCGACCGTCGCGATTATCCCACACTGGAAAGACGAACTTAAGTTCGACATGAGCCGTTTCAAGTACTGGAGCATGGACAACGAAATGGAAATCTGGCGCGGCACGCATTCCGACCTGGATTTGCCTGTCACGGGAGACTTTCTCGTTGAACGCTACATCGATGTCGCCAAGAAGGCCCGCGCCGCCTGGGGCGACATCAAGCTCACCGGCCCGGTGGTCGCAAACGAATGGTTCTGGTGCTCCGTGTCCTCGTACAACAAACAGGATAGACCCAAAGGACCCGATCGCGATTACTGCTGGCTAGAATACTTCATCATGAAAGTTGCCGAGGCGCAAAAGTCCTCTGGCACACGTCTTCTCGATGTTTTCGACATTCACTGGTATCCGAGTGAAAAAGATTACGAATCGCGCGTGAACTGGCATCGAGTTCTATTCGACACCACCTATAACTATCCCGGAGCAAACGGGATCAAGATGGTGAACGGAGGCTGGGACAACGACAACCAAAAGGAATACATCTTCAAGCGTATCAACGACTGGCTCGAAAAATATTTCGGCAAGGATCACGGCATTACGCTCGGCATTACCGAAACCGACCTGAACGATTCCGACCCCATGGTAACGGCACTCACTTACGCGTCTTTCCTTGGAGTCATGCAAGATAACGGCGTCGAGATTTTCACCCCGTGGACCTGGGGCGACGGCATGTACGAAACGGTGCACCTCTTTAGCCGTTACGGCCACGCGAACCGCGTGCAGTCCATATCCAGCAAGGACTCGCTCGTATCGGCCTACAGTTCCGTAACGAACAAGGGCGACTCGCTCACGGTCATCTTCGTGAACCGCGCTGAAAAGGATGCGCAAGAGGTTCAACTGAAATTGGCCAATTTCGATGCCGGCCTGAAATTCAAGACGCTCACGCTGCAGAACCTCAAGGGCGAAACGTTTGTTTCGCACACGAATAACGCCCTGAAAGAAAACGCCGTGAATGCTTCCGTCGCGGGTGAAAAAACGACTGCGACCGCGGCGTTTGCGGACATGATCAAGATGACTCTCCCGGCCAAGTCCATTACCGCCTTGTTGCTCTTTTCCGAAAATCCGAAGGCTGTCGATACGACAGAGGCGCTCGGACATGTTGCCATGCCGCATGCCGGCCTGAGATACGCCCTTGTCGCCAGCGGGAAGCAGGTTGCCGTGAACGGGATTGCACCGGGATCGCGTTATGTGCTGATGAACGCGATAGGGCAAGTCGTTGCTCGCGGAGTATGGAACGGTCCCGGAACGTCGCTTGCCATAGCCGTTCCCGGTCCGGGAAAGTACATGTTGCAGGTCCGGCCGGGAATCTCCCGTTGAATGGGTCTCGGGCGATTTTTTGCCTAGCGGGAAAATGGCGACGTAGCGAAGATTCTATCTTTAGCGTGTATGAGTTTTGATTTTTCGAAAACATTTCCCATGCTCCCCTTGAGGGATGCCGTTGTGTTCCCGATGACGACCCGCCGTATTCTGGTGGGCCGCGATATGTCGCTTCGCGCTCTGGAATATGCCGAGAACCACGACAACGAAATCATCCTGGTGGCTCAACGTGACGTCACTGTCGAAGAACTCCAGAACCCGATGCTGGATTTGTTCTCGGTCGGCGTGGCCGCCCGTGTAAGCAACGTGACGCCGTTCCCGAACGGCTGCGTGAAGGTGGTGCTCGAAGGCGTGCAGGTCGTGGACCTGCGTTCCATTCTGATGCAGGACGGATTCCTGCACGTGACCGTTTCGCCGCGCAAGAACGCCATCAAACTGGATTCCAAGACGCCCCGTTTTGACGAGGTGCTTTCGAGGTTCCGCGAATATGCGGCCAAGCGCAATATTGCCGAAGGCATGGTCGACGCCTTCTTCGGCATGGAAAACCAGCTGAACGCCTATTACGGGATGGTCCCCTTCTTGCAGGTGTCGCTTGCCGAAAAGCAAAGTTTTCTCGAGATGGCTTCGCTCGACATGATGTCGGAAAAGCTTCTCGCGCTGATGGACGTGACCGAAGACAACGAGAACGTGCTCGTGCGCATCCAGCAGAATGTGCGCCAGAAGATGGCGCAGCAGCAGAAGGAATGGTTTATTTCCGAACAGATCCGCCAGCTGCAAGACGAACTGGACGGCGACAATGCGGGCGCATCGGAACCCGACCAGCTGCTGAAAAAGATCAAGGCGAAGAATTTTACCCCGGTGATTGTCGAGAAGCTCGAAGACGAAATCAGCCGCATGCGCATGATGCAGCCGACGTCGCCGGAATATGCGGTAAGCCGCAACTATGTCGACTGGTTCCTGAACCTGCCTTACGGCGTGTATACCGAAACCGTGCTCAACATGAAAAAGGTGAAGAGCGAACTCGATTCCAAGCATTTCGGACTCGACAAGGTGAAGGAACGTATCATGGAATACGTCGCGGTGCTCAAGCTTACCGGCACGGAACGCCGTTCGCCGATTCTATGTCTCGTGGGCCCTCCGGGTGTCGGCAAGACGACGCTTGTGGAATCCATCGCGAACGCCATGCAGCGTAACTTTGTGCGCATTACGCTCGGCGGCGTACGTGACGAAGCCGAAATCCGTGGACACCGCCGTACCTATATCGGTGCGATGCCGGGCCGTTTTATCCATGCGCTGCGCCGTGCCAAGTGCATGAATCCGATTATATTGCTCGACGAAATCGACAAGATGGCGAGCGATTTCCGTGGCGACCCCGCGAGCGCGATGCTCGAGGTGCTTGACCCGGAACAGAACCACGACTTTACCGACCACTTCATGGAAGTGGGGCTCGACCTTAGCCGCGTGCTGTTTATCGCGACGGCGAACAGTGAAAGCGAAATCCCCGAAGCGTTGCGCGACAGGCTCGAAATCGTGCGCCTGCCCGGTTACTACCCGCACGAAAAGTTGCAGATTGCAAGCAAGTACCTGTTGCCGCGCATCTGTGAGCGCACCGGCGTAAAACTCGATGAACAGGTCTCGTTCGGCGAGAAGATCGTGACCGAAGTGATGCGTGGTTGGACCCGCGAAGCGGGCGTACGCGAACTGGAACGTACCTTGGAGAACGTGGTGCGTCACCGTGCCAAGGAAATCGTGATGGGCAAGAAATTCAAGCCCGAAATCACGGAAAAACAGTTGCAGGAATATCTGGGAGCGCCGCGTTTCCTCGATAGCCAGCTTCCGGCACCGGGCAAGCCGGGTGTCGTGACAGGCCTTGCCTGGACAAGCGTCGGCGGCGAAATCCTCCCCATCGAATGTATGCTCCTGAGCGGCAAGGGCCAGATTATCATGACGGGCAAGCTCGGCGACGTGATGAAGGAATCCGCCCAGATTGCGGTGAGCTTGGTGCGTGAACGCCTGCACCGTTTTGGCATCGACCCCGCGATCGTGAAAAAGACGGACATCCATATCCACGTACCCGAAGGCGCCGTGCCGAAGGACGGTCCCTCTGCGGGCATCGCCCTCACGCTCTGCCTGCTCTCTGCGTTCACGAGAATTCCCGTGGCGCCGGATATCGCGTTTACCGGCGAGGTGAGCCTCACGGGAGCCTGCCTCGCGATTGGCGGGCTCAACGAGAAGGCGCTTGCGGCACTCCAGGCCGGCGTGAAGACGCTCCGTCTGCCTGCGCAGAACAAGAAGGACGTGGACGAACTTCCGGCACCCGCGAAGAAGGGCCTCAAGATCTACACGCACAAGCACATCGACGAAATCGTGAAGATTCTGTTCGTGCAGAAGAAGGCGAAGAAGTAATGGAATTCACTCTCGAAGAAATGCGCGGGCATCTTGCCGCTCTCGAAGCAAGAATTGCGGAAGCCTGCAAGATTGCGGGCCGTAGCCGCGACTCGGTTAAGCTCGTCTGGGTGAGCAAGTTCCACCCGGCAGAAGCCGTGGAAAATGCGATTAGCCTGGGCGCGACCGACTTCGGCGAGAACCGCGTGCAAGAGGCGGAACTCAAGTTCAGCGAGCCGCGCAAGGCACTCAATGGCGAACGCGTGCGTTGCCACGTGATTGGCCCCGTGCAGAGCAACAAGCTCAAGAAGGCGGCGATTGTGGCCGACTGCATCCATTCCATCGCGAGCATCGAGGCGGTCGAGAAATTGGAGCGCGTCTGCGCGGCACTCCCCGGCAACGGCGCCGGCGCATCTCAGGGCAAAATCCTTGATATACTCTTCCAGGTGAACGCTGGCGAAGAAGAGACCAAGAGCGGGCTCGACGTGCACGAAGCGGAAGCTTTCTTGAACGGGCTTGCAGAAACGAACTTCCCGCATCTGCGTTTCCGCGGGCTCATGACCATCGGCAAGAATACCGGTGTCGCCGAAGATTCCCGCGAATGCTTTGCGTTCCTGCGCGGACTGCAGCAGAAGTTCCTCGCAAAGGGCGGCGTGTTCGCCCACTTCGACCAGCTTTCGATGGGCATGACGGGCGATTTGGAAGTCGCTATCGAAGAAGGCTCCACGATGATCCGCGTGGGTACGGCTCTCTTCGGTGAGCGCGACTACAGTAAACCGGTAAATGACCCGGTGTAACTACACCTCGATAGACATTCCCGTAAACATCTGTTCGGCACGGTCGCCAAGGATTTCGTGCAGGATTTTGAAGGCGCGGTCGCCGGTGCAGTGACCGGTGTAGATTTTTTGGACGTTCAGTTCGCGCAGGCGTTCGGCAAAGGCGCGGATGTCGCTGTCCTTGTAGCGGAAAAGATGGAAACCGCCGAGAATCGCGAAAAGCTTCTTGTCGGGGAACGTGGCGGCGATTTCCTTGACGATATTGTCTGCGCCGCCGTGGCTGCAGCTGTTCATGACGAACAGGCCGCGGGGCGTATCGAATACCAGGCTCTGCTCGTGCTCAAAGCTGTCGTAGCGAAATCTCCCGTTTTCCTTTACGCTCAGGTGGGCACGTTCGCCGATGCTTTCGAGGCCTGCGGTCTTGTGCGGCACGAGCGTTATTCCGGGAACGATTTCGGCATCGCCTTCTACGAAGCGGATGCGGTCGGCGAACCGCTTGAGCCATCCCCTGTGAATGCCGATGTATACGTGGAAGGCGAGCGGGCCGAGCAGCTTGTGCGTATGGTAGCAGTTTTCGGCGGCGCCCTTGCGCAGGTAGAAAGGAGCCTTTTCGTTCGCCTTGAAGAATTTGGCGAGCCCGTTCGCGTGATCGTAGTGCGCGTGGCTCAAGACGCCGATATCCACTTGCGACAGGTCGATTCCCATCACGGCGGCGTTCTTTGCGAAAAGGTGCGAGGCGCCCGTATCCAGAAGGACCTTGTGGTCCTTGTATTCGGCGTAGACAGAAAGTCCCCATTCGCCAAAGAGCTTGCGTGGACGTTCGTCGGCGGAGAAGCCTTCGATATTGTCGATGAGGATCCTGATTTTCATTTACTTGATTTCTTTGCCGTCGCTGAAGGCGTTGCCTATGCGGTGTTCCATCACGTAATAGCCGTGACCGGCGGAATCGTAGCAGACGGGGGCGAGTTTTTCTACATCGAGCTTGCCGTTTGCGTCCAGCACGGAATCATCGGCAGTCACGTTCACGATTTCGCCCAGCAGGAGTTCGGAATCGTCGTCGTAGCTTACCATCTTGCATTCGAGCGTGAGCGGGAGTTCCGCAATCAGCGGGGCGTCCACGTTTTCGCTCTTGACGGCGGTGAATCCCGATTTTGCAAACTTGTCTGGAACCTTGTTGCCGCTGGTGATGCCCAGGTAGTCGATTGCCTTGATATGTGCAGCGGTTGCCATGCTCACGGTGAACGCGCCGCGCGCCTTGATGTTCGGCATGGTCTTGTGCGAGGCGGCCACGTAGATGGCGATTTGGTTAGAATCGCTGATGGAACCCCAGGCTGCCACCATGGCGTTCGCGGAGCCGTCTTCGTTGTAGGTCGCGATGACCAGTGTGGGTTGCGGGTAGAGATAGGTCTTGACACCGAGATTCTTGCGCATGGATAAACCTCCAGTTTGCGGTTGTGGTTAGCCTACGATGACTTTATAAAATTCCAGGAACTGTGCCGGGGAAAGTTCTTCGGCACGGACGGTCGTGGGGTAGTCCAGTAGCTCGATGGCTTCCTGGATTTTCTTCTTGTCGTATGCCTTGCCGAAAGAGTTGGCGAGTGTCTTGCGCTTTTGCGTGAATGCGGCGCGCACGAAGTCGAAATAGCCTTCGGGAGCTTCCAGTGGGCAGGCTTTGGGCGTGAGCAGCATGGTGGCGCTGTCGACATTCGGGCGCGGTGTAAAATGTTCCGGACCGATCTTGCGGAGAATCTGCGTGTCGGCGAAGGCGGAGACGAGTACGGAAAGGCTGCCGTAATTGCTGCTGCACGGCGAGGCGCAAATGCGTTCGGCGACTTCGAGCTGAACCATCCCCATGAATCCCTTCGTGAGGTGCAGGCGCGGCATGAGGCTTGCGATGATGGCGGTCGAGACGTTGTAGGGGAGGTTCCCCGTAATCCACGGCTTTTCATGGGCGTCCAAGAAAGCCTGCAGGTCGAATTTCAGGAAGTCGATATTGACGATGTGGAAATTCTCGCGGGCCCGGAATTTTTCTTGCAAAAATTCAACGCACTGCTCATCGATTTCGATGGCAGTGAGTTCCACGGCGCGGTCGAGAAGGTGTTCTGTGAGGGCGCCGTGGCCGGGCCCGATCTCGAGCACCGCCTCTCCGGCGTCTGCGGGCAAGTCGCCCGCAATCAGCTTTGCGGTAGGGACATCCAGAAAATTCTGGCCGAATCTGCGTCGACGTGCTCTATCCATGCACGCAAAGATAGTTTTTTAGAACATGATGAACGCGCCAATGGACATGGCGATATTATCATGATCGGAGAAACTTCCGAACGGATTCTGCAGGAACGTCTTGGTGAACGCCAGTTCGAGGGCGGCCTGTTCGTACTGGAATCTTGCGCCCAGGTTGGCTTCTGTCTTGCCCGATTGGACATCGAGCGTCTTGATGCTGGTGAGGTCCTGCTCGTAGATGCCGTATTGGAAGATTTCCCAGCGGTGGCTTACGCTTCCGAACACCATGAAGTGGCTGTTCAGGGCGATTTCGCCGAGGACGTTGGGAGCGGTCGTCAAGGCGTACGTGGTTTCCGTTTCGCGGTAGTTGTCAAGCTGGTCGAATACGACAATCGGGAGCGCGGTGTTCAGGCCGATAAAGATGCGGGCCTTTTCGGACTGCAGGATTCTCGAACCGAAATTGAATTCGGGAGTGACTTCTACGCGTGCGGTCGTGTCGGTTGCCGTGACGGTGTGGATGACGACTTTGCTCTTTCCGTCGATGATTTCTTCGACGAGGCTCTGGCTGAATTTTTCCGAGTTGTGGCGCAACAGGGAAACCTGTGCGGTCCAGGCGAACTTATTGTTGTTGGACTTGGAGACGGCGAGCGTTCCCATGGCATCCCAGATCTTGAGGTCCGTTTCGGAGCCGGGGATGTTGACGTACTTGATGTTCTTCGGGTTCACGTACTTTCCGCGGAGGGCGATATCCACCGAACCGGCCTTCATGGAGAATGTCGCCGCGGCGAGCGTGCCTCCGGAAGTGGTCCTATAGGTTTCTTCGTGCTTGGGGTAGGTGGCGTAGGTCCAGTTCTTGTCGACGGCGGCGCCGACGGTAAAGCCGAACCTGTTGAGGGCAAGGCCTGCGGTGAGCATGCCGAGATCCTGGGAGTTGTCGAATACAAAGAAGTAGGTGGCCCTTTCGCCGAACGAGACTGCACCCATGTCGTCGACAGGTTCGATATAGCCGAGCCTAAGGCCGCGCATTTTATGCGGGAATGCGATGTTTCCGTTCACGGTCGGTGCGGCGGCTTCGTTCTGCGCCAGGTTGTAGGCATTGCCGTGCAGCACGTCGAGCATGTGCGGCGGTTCAGGCGGTTGCGGCTTGGCGGCGGGAGCCTTCTTCGCGGTGTCGGCTGCGGCGGCAACCTTGGCGGTTGTGTCGGCTGCGGCTGCGACCGGGGCCGTTACGGAGTCCTGTTTTGCCGGAACGGGTTCGGCCGTGAATTCAGGAATGAGTTCCTGCTGGAATTCGGTAGCTGCCGTAGAATCCTTGGCAGGGGCCTGTGTTGCTGCGGGATCTTCTTGTACGAAGGCTGTGGCCGGGTCCTGGGCGGCCGGGGCTTCGGCGGCGGGAGTGGCGGCCGGGTCTGTTGCAGGAGCCGTTGCGGGTGCGGCGGCAGGTTCAGCCGGGGCGGCAGGAGCCGCAGCGGCGGTTTCCGCGGGAGCAGGAGTTGCGGTGGCCACGGGAGCGGGAGCCGCAGCGGCGGTTTCCGCGGGTGCAGGAGCTGCAGTGGTCGCAGGAGCCTGGGTAGGGGCGGCTGTCTGGGCGTATGTCAGGATAGCGGCGGACAGCAAAAACAGGGGAATGCTCTTCTGTATATTCATGTAAAATAAAATACATAAATAAAACGAAAAGGGGATATTTTTTTTGCACTGGTATCATAAAAAACCGGCAAATTGAATTGCCGGTTTAATAATTTTTCAGCGAGCAAAACGTCGCCATGCGAAGTTTACAGGTCGATAACGCGGTCGTTCTGCAAGAGCTGCTCGAAAGTCTGCCTTTCGCGGATGACCTTGAGTTCGCCATTGGTGTACATGGTCTCGGCGGCGTAGCGGCGGCTGTTGTAGTTGCTGCTCATGGCGGCACCGTAGGCGCCCGCGTCATGGAGAATCAGCAAGTCGCCGACTTTTGCCATCGGGAGCTTGCGGGTCACCACGAAGCCGCCTTCTTCCTGCGTGAACACGTCACCGGATTCGCAGAGCGGGCCTGCCACCACTGCGTCGACCATCTCGTTCATCTCGCGGCCGTCGCGGGCGATGATGGAAATGCCGTGATAACTGCCGTAGAAGCTCGGGCGGACGAGATCGGTAAAGCCCGCGTCGAGCAGGTAGAACAGGTTGTCGCCCTGTTTTTTGACGGCGCGGATTTCGGCCATCAGGTAACCGCTTTCGGCCACCAGGTAGCGGCCGGGTTCGACTTCCAGGTGAACCTCGTGGCCGATGCTCTGCTGGATGTTCTTGCGGGCCTTGTCCCACAGATCGTAGTAGGCCTGCATGTCAATGCGGTTGCCCTTGTCTTCTTCGTGATACGGAATCGGGAGGCCGCCCCCTGCACTGATGGTGCGGAGGTGAGAGCCCAGGCGGCGGCTAGCGTCCACCATCGCGTCGCAAACCTGCGAGAGGTGTTCGAAGTCGGAGCCGGAACCGATGTGCATGTGCAGCCCGGTAATCCACATCCCGTTTGCCTGCGCGAGCTTGACGCAGTCCTTAATCTGTTCGTGCCACACGCCATGCTTGCTGAGCGGACCGCCGGTATTCACCTTGCTCGAATGCCCGTGGCCAAAGCCCGGGTTCACGCGGAGCGTAAGTTCCGACTTCACGCCGAAATCGGCAAGCTGCTGGATCATGTCGGGCGAACCCACGTTCACCGCGATGTCGTACTTCTTCACGAGTTCAAGCGCGTCGCGGTCGAAGATATCTGCGGTGTAGACAATTTCGGGAGCCTTGCCCTTCTGCTGGCCACCCTTAAAACCCGCCTTCAACGCGCGGACGATTTCGCCTGCAGAAACGGCATCCACCACGCCACCGAGCTTGCGTACGAGCGCTACGATGGAGAGGTTCGGACATGCCTTCTGGGCAAAACGCACGGTGTCGAAAACCTGGACTTCCTTCACGCGCTTCTCGATAGTGGCGCGGTCATAAATCCAGAGGGGGGTGCCGTACTGTTCGGCAGCCTTCACGAAAACTTCTTGAGGAATGGAATAGTTCATGGGGGGAAAGATAGAAAATAGTGGTTAGTGGTGAATGCTCTCAACAACAATCCTCCGGCTTGAGCCCACACAATGTTTTACACAAAATGAAAAGCGCCGGGTAATTGGCCCAGCGCAATATGCCAAGATTTTATTCTTGCTCAAATGTCAGCCGCTTGGCCATTATCCACAGGCCATCTTTCGGGTTGCCGTCTTTGTCGACAAGTACATTCATCATGGAATCCACTTTTACGGCACTCTCTTCATCGGCATACCAATCGTCGGCGACATTCGAACCATAAATACTGTCAAGAGCATTTTTTATCCGCCAAGTATCCCAATTACTCGCCAAACCTCCCGGAAAAGCAATCAACTGCAAGTATTCCAATTCCAGCGTGTCCCCATTAGCATCAACCGGCAAATCATTCCTCGCGAAAATATAACGACAAAGATTATCTGGGGAACACCAACTCAGCCCTTTCCGCTTGTAAATAAGGTCACCCTTTGTCGTTTTCGCAAGTACATGCGTATTCGTGTTATAACGCCACACCCGTTCAGTGTAAATCCAGCGGGCAAACTCCCCCTCAAAACAAGGTGCGTCAGCAGCGCAATCAATTTCTTCCAAGCGGTCCGTATACTCCGGAACAAAAGAGATAAAGTTTATTTTAAAATCATATTGGAGGGAATCCACCTTCTTGGGTACAATCCACGACTGGTACACTATGGCACACGATACTTCCGCTGCGGTGTCCGCTCCTAGAAAATCAACCAGTTTTGCGCTATCGGCTTCAACACGGATATCCGGACGAAGGCGTTCGCTTTCGCGCTCCAAAACCTTAAGCGGTAAGTGCAAAGTATCGCCGTCTTTCGCAATGATGCAATCCGACTGTGCGGAATCCACATAGGCGTATTCATAGTCCCAGTCAAAAGTCGCATGCCTGTAATGGCTCTCTATATCAAAGAACAGCTTGCCCTTCTTGAATATGGTCGGACCCTTGACCCTATTCGATTCTTCCTGCCGGTACTCTCCAAGAATCACGTAGTCACCCGGTTCCTTCGACGGAGTCAAACGGTACTTCGCATGGAAATTCCCGCACTGTGCCGAGTCAAGGCTCCATTCTATCACATGCTCGTTTTCGATATCGGGCACCATGACCTTCAAGGACGTATCCCTGTCGTAAAAGAACGCGAATTCATTCTCGACAGGCTTGCCATCGACCTTGATGCGCACGTCCTCGTAACCGCAGTCGGGATAAAATTGTTCCGTATGGCACCAGAAATATATTTTAAGGTTATACTGCAGGCTGGGCAGACGCACTTCTACCGTAGTATCAATTTCGGTGTGCCAATCGGGACATTCATATCCATCTTGCGTCTCGGTCACGGGAGTCTGTTCCAAATACGCATACAACGTTGAATGTCCTGCAAAGCCCTCGGGAGTCGGTTTTGCTGACGATGAACTATCCGACGTACATGCATAAATGCAAAATAGAACCAAAAACGACAACAATCTCTTCATGCAAGACACTCCTTTCTCCAAATATAGCTTTCGCTATCTAGCAAAAAAAGGCCCCGGTAACCCGGAGCCTTCCGATAAACGAACAAAAAAGCGCGATTAGACGTGCTTGATCTTGTTGTCGCCTGCGTCCCAGTTCTTGCCGTCGCACACGAACTTGTATTCGTAGTCGCCAGCGGCGAGGGAAATCTTCGCGGTCCAGAGGCCAGTCTTCTTGTCCTTCTTGAGCATGTCCTTGTCGACAGCCCAGTTGTTGAACGTACCGGCAACAGAGACGGTCGTGGCGAGCGGGCAGTCGGCGACGAATTCGACGGCGACCTTCTTCGCGGCGGCGGCCTTCGGGGCAGCCTTCTTGGCAGCGGGCTTTTCAGCCTTGGCGGCAGCGGGCTTAGCGGCGGGCTTTGCACAAGCCTTGGCGCAACCCTTCTTTTCGGCAGCCGGCTTGGCGGCGGCCTTCTTGGCGGGGGCCTTTGTAGCCTTATTTGCAGTTGTTTTAGCCATTTTTTTATCTCCTACTTGTATGACGGGCTAAAGTTAGTAAAAAAAGGTGGGCGTGGCTAGCTTAAGGTTGTATATTTGTCTAAAAAGGCGGTATTTATGCTTATAGAAAAGGTTGCGTCCCCTGCAGATGTGAAGAAGATGGACGCGGAAAGCCTCAAGGTGCTCGCGGCAGAAATCCGCACGGCGCTTATCAACAAGATTTCAAAATGCGGTGGTCATTTGGCGCCGAACCTCGGATTCGTAGATGCGACCATCGCATTGCATTATGTTTTTGAATCGCCCAAGGACAAGATTGTCTACGATGTAAGCCACCAGAGCTACACCCACAAGATTTTGACAGGCCGCGCCGAAGCGTTCCTGAATCCGGAAAAGTACTGGAGCGTTACCGGCTACACCGAACCCTGCGAAAGTGAACACGACCAGTTCATGATTGGCCACACTTCGACTTCCGTGAGCCTTGCGCTCGGGCTTGCAACCGCCCGCGATATCAAGGGCGAAAAGGGCAACGTCATCGCCGTCATCGGTGACGGTTCCTTGAGCGGTGGCGAAGCATTCGAAGGCCTCGACAACGCCGGCGAATACGCGACGAACTTTATCGTGGTGGTGAACGACAACGAAATGTCCATCGCCGAAAACCATGGCGGTCTTTACGGGAGCCTCGCGGAACTCCGCGCTACGCAGGGCAAGAGCGAGAACAACTATTTCAAAAGCCTCGGATTTGACTACCTGTATGTGGAGCAGGGCAACGACATCGAATCGCTCATCGCCGCGTTCAAGCAGGTGAAGGATTCCACGAAGCCCGTGGTCGTGCACATCCATACGCTCAAGGGCAAGGGCTACAGCTTCGCCGAAAATTCCAAGGAAGGTTTCCACTGGGCCGCACCCTTCGACATCCCGACCGGCGTCGTCAACTGGGGTAACGACGAATCGTACGGCGCAATCCTCGGCGACTACCTGATGAAAAAAATCAAGGCGGACCCGAAAGTCGTCGTGATTCATTCCGCGGTTCCTGCAGGCATCGGCTTCTTTGCCGACCGCCGTAAAGAAGCGGGCAAGCAGTTCATTGACGTGGGCATCGCCGAAGAGCACGCCGTCGCACTCGCCTCGGGCCTTGCCAAAGGTGGCGCCAAGCCCATCTACAGCACGCACGGTACATTCATCCAGCGCACCTACGACCAGCTCTCGCAGGACCTGTGCGCGAACAACAACCCGGCAACGATTCTTGTGACTATGTCGGGCGCCGACGGCATGAACGACACCACGCACCTGTGCATTTTCGACATCCCAATGATGAGCAATATCCCGAACCTGGTGTACCTCTGCCCGACTTGCGTAGAAGAAGCCATCGCCATGATGGATTACGCCATTGACCAGACAGAACACCCCATGGCCATCCGCATCCCGAACGGGGTCTCGCACAGGAATGTGGCATTCGACAAGGATTATTCCAAGCTGAATACGTATAAAGTGGATAAGCGTGGCAGTAAAGTCGCCCTCATCGGTCTCGGCAGCTACTACGCGCTCGCCGAAGAAGCCGCGGCAGAACTTGCCAAGCAGGGAATCGACGCGACCATCATCAACCCGCGATTTGCGACAGGCGTTGACGAGGCTACGCTCACGGGATTGTGCGCCGACCACCAGGTTGTCGTAACCCTCGAAAACGGCGTGATCGACGGAGGCTTCGGCGAAAAGATCGCCCGCTTCTACGGCAACACCGATATGCACGTGCTCGTAAAGGGCCTCAAGAAGGAATTCTACGACAAGGTCCCCTACGGTGAACTCATGGAACGTAACCGTCTCACGCCCAAGCAGATTGTGGAAGACGTGATGGCAACACTCAAATAACGTCACCGATACGAGAATCGTGCCTTTCGCCCGAAATAAGTATATATTTCGGGTATGTCCATCTCGCAGCACATATTCCGACTCATGCTTCCCGCGCTCTTGTGCGGAGCTGTCGGGCCGTTTGCCGGCGCAGTTCATGCGGCGGGGTTCGCGGGTGTTTTCGACGCGGGCTGGTCCACAGCCTACTACCCGCAGGATTCCATCACGCACATGCACCAGAGGCTGCACGCGCTCGGGATGGACGAAGTCGTATTGCAGTACGCCGCGGTCGAGGCGACGCACTTGTACTACCCCTCGCAACTGGACTTTCTGCAGAACACGCAATACAAGAACAACGAACTTTTCCCCAAGAGCATCGAGGCGGCAAAAGCCGTCGGCACAAAAATCTGGCTCGGGCTTTACTACAATGGCGACAACTGGTACACGCCACCGACCGCCGAGCAGCTTGATACTTTGTCTGCACGCAACCTGAAAGTGCTTGAAGAAATCTACGCGCTTTATGGCAACGAGACCGTAGTCGCGGGCGTGTACATTCCGCAAGAGATTGCGCGCTACTACTGGGACGGCCTGCGCAGCGACGCGACGCCGGAAATGCTTACGAAGCATTTCTTGAAACCCGTTACCGAGGCCGCACAGGCTAAGGGCTGGAAGGTGATGGCCGCTCCCTTCTACAACCAGAATCTGGAAATGCCCGAGAAATTGCAATCGTTTTTCGAAAAACTCTTTGCCGCAGGATTCAAGCCCGACATTATCGCCGTACAGGACGGCGTAGGCGCAAGCGATGCGGGCAAAGTTCATGCCGAAACCGCGACCGTGGGCAACTACGAACGCGCCGTTGCGGCAGCCTGCAAAAAATACGGCATCGATTTCTGGGTAGACCTGGAACTGTTCCGCACCGACGATTCGCACGCGCTTGCCGACAGCGCAAGGATTTCGGCACAGCTCGATTCTGCATACGCCGCAGGCGCCGTGAAAGTCATCGGCTATGACTTGGCCGTGCTCGGGAACGCGGGACTCGATTCCCTCGAGAAGTGGAAACTCGAATCCAGCGCGGAGCCTGCGTCACCCGATTCCACAACCGGCATTGCGATACCACGCGAATATTACGAAACCCGACGCGCAGCCAACGCCCGCGTGTTCGATACGCAAGGCCGCTACCTCGGCACCGGCGAAAAGAAGATCAGTCCCGCCGTCAGGACCGTGAAGAAGCGGTAAAGTTTAGAATTCAGAAAATACATATTTAGAGAATTATAACGTTAAAAAGTGCTTATAACGCTCTAAATCTTGTATTTTTTAGCACATTTAGAGAATTATAGCGCATTTTTTATTATATTAGCATAAAAAGAGGTATTTTATGCTAATAGGCCGCACAGAACAGCAAAAAGAACTCCAATCCTTGCTCAACCGCAAGGAATCCCAATTCTGCGCCGTTTATGGAAGGCGACGCGTTGGAAAGACCTATCTCATTCGAGAGACGTTCAACTACCACTTCACCTTTCAACATACAGGCCTTTCCGACCAACCTCTCAAAAAGCAGTTAGCGGCCTTTCGCGATTCCCTCATTGCAGCGGGTGCCCCCAAGCAGGCCGTGCCAAAAAATTGGAGCGAGGCGTTTACCGCATTGCAAAATTTTTTGCAACAGTCAAAAGACTCCAAAAAGGTCGTTTTCATCGATGAGCTTTCGTGGATGGACACCCCAAAATCAGGCTTCGTGAGCGCACTCGAACATTTCTGGAATGCTTGGGCTACGGCACGCAGGGAACACGACATCGTACTGATTGTTTGCGGGAGTTCCACCTCGTGGATTACGACCAAGATTATCTATAACCGGGGTGGCCTACATAACCGCCTGACCAGTTCCATTCATCTGCAGCCTTTTACCCTTGCCGAATGCGAAAATTACTCCAAAACTGCAGGACTAGGCTTTTCACGCACGGACATTGCCAACGCCTATATGATTTTTGGGGGAGTTCCCTTCTACTGGAGCCTGCTCAAACGCGGCGAAAGTTTACCGCAGAATATTGACAGGCTCTTTTTTGCGAAAGACGCAAAGCTGAAGAACGAATACAGAGAAATGTTCGCATCACTGTTCAAGAACCCCGCCCCGTATCTTGATGTCCTGGCAATTCTCTGCGATAAAAAGTCGGGGCTCACCAGAGAAAAATTTGCAGAGTCTCCGAAATTTGAAAATGACGGAACCTTGACCAAGATTCTCGACGAACTCGACGAATGCGGCTTTATCCGCAGATACCATAAAATCGGACAAGAAAAGAAAGATGCACTATATCAGATTATAGACAATTTCGTTCTCTTTCATTTCAGCTTCCTTGCTAACAAGAAAAAGACAGATGCCAATTTCTGGAGCAAGTCCAGCAACAAGCCGCTTCTGAACTCATGGTATGGCCTAGCATTTGAACGCCTTTGCCTGCAACACATCGAGCAAATCAAGAACACCCTCGGAATATCGGGAATTCTCACGGATGTAGCTTCCTGGAACACAAAACCACAAAAGAGCAAAAAGGGAGCACAGATCGACCTGATCATTGACCGCGATGACGGCGTAATAGACATCTGCGAAATGAAGTATTCCAAGGGGAAATTTTCGATAAGCAAAACAGATTACGACAATATCAAGAACAAGAAAGATGTTTTCGAACATAGTATAAAAACACGCAAGGCCGTCCAGACAGTACTCGTAACATCGTACGGTTCGCTACGCAACAAATATTATAACGAGTTGGTGCAAAACGAAGTCGTCTTGGATGATCTATTCAAATTGTAAAAACGTACATTTAGAGAATTATAAAGCTAAAAAGTGCTTATAACGCTCTAAATCTTATATTTTTTAGCACATTTAGAGAATTATAGCACATAAAATGCACTATAGCAAAAAAATAGCCCCCGGCCGTTAGGTCGGGGGCGGCACCCACTATTGAGCACTTAATTTCTCCTGAAATATAGCATACAATCTTATTTTAGGTTTTTACAAAAAAACTTTCCCTTTTCATATTCATTATATTATAAGTGAACAAGACAATCTACGGCCGTATTCTCGCACGAGATGTCGTCGTACACCAATATGCAAAGGTATATCGTGTTGACTTTAACCCAACCGACGCAATGCAAGTTGCATATGCTCATTTTTACAAAAATAAAAAAGGAGGCTCGAAATGAAATCATATGTATTAGCAGGAGCACTTACGATTACATTGCTTGCCTGCTCAAATGATGGAGTTTCAGGAACACCCGACAGCTCTGAGACCTCAACTACAAAAATCGAATCCTCCTCCAACCCCTCGGGCTTAGAACATTCAAGTTCCTCATCTGAAGAGGTATCGTCTTCATCTAATTTTCATCCACTCTGCAAAGCAAGCGGAAATTGGGGTTCTCGTGGAGGATGTTCTGAAATATGGCCTCATGGCGATGGTGACTTATGGTCTAACGGCGACCTCAAAGTAAATGCGAGTATATATATAGATGACTCCACCTCATTTGGTGAAAGGGCGGGTGAGTTCTTTTTCGAAACAGATTCCGCCGAAGGTGGCGAATCACAAATCATTTGGAGTGAGGGGAAATACGTTTTGTCTGAATTTAAGGGCCTTCTCTATGCCATGGTCCAATTGGTAAGAGGAAATCTTCCATATGATCCCTTTTGTAATATCGGTTTCAATATAGCTGGCTTTGATTCTAGCAGCCATGCGATATCTGCGGATATTTCCGCTTGGAATGGAATATGCGTTCTTTATCAAGGAACAATCAGTCCAACTATACAACTGGATCTAGGTGATTCCATCAACCAGAAGATTGGATATGCATTGCCGTCCGTGAAAATGTCTTCACAAGAGGAACCTCAATGTTTCGAGTGGAATCAATTCAAACAAACCAATCTTAATGAAGATGCAGAAACCATTTCGGGCGAAGAGGCGGCAAAAAAAGTAGTTAGAATCGTTTTCCACTTTCAGGAACAGCCGAACACAGAACTCGACGGGTATGAAGCCATTGAGTTCCTAGCCATCGGTACCAATCGAGATGAGTAACAAAAACGGCCCGGATTTTATTCCGGGTCGTCTTTTATAATAGGGGATCCCCGCCTGCGCGGGGATGACAATTGCGGATTACTTCACGAATGCGCCGTAGATGGCCTTGATGGCCTTCTCGGTATCGGCTTCGTCAACACCGGTGATGATGTTGATCTGCGAAGAACCCTGGTCGATGATGCGGACGTTCACCTTGTTCTCGGCGAGAGCGGTGAACAGCTTCGCGGCAACACCGATCTTGTTCGTCATGCCGTGACCCACGGTAGCGATAAGCGCGATACCCGGGAATACCTTGATACGGTCGGGGCGCATCTGCTGCGTGATGTCTTCGAGGACCACGTCCTGCACGGC
>NZ_DGUN01000027.1 GCF_002395745.1 Fibrobacter sp. UBA4309 | reverse complement strand
GAGAAGATGGCGTCACGCAGGCGGTAGTTGGTCTTGCGGCGGCCCAGGCCCTTCTCTTCCACATAATCCTTGGCGGCCTCGATGGCCTGCTTCACCGTCATCCCGTTGAGGAAGCCGGAGTTGCAAAGGATGCCGTCCTTGGCGTCGAAACTCTCCTCGGAGACATCGCAGCCCTCGATGATCGGGACGATCGGCAAGCCGAACTTCTTCGCGAAGGCGTAGTCGCGGCTGTCATGGGCAGGCACGGCCATGATGGCGCCGGTGCCATAGCCAGTCAGAACGTAGTCGGCAACCCACACCGGAATCTTGGTGCCGGTGAGCGGGTTCACTGCATAGCTACCGGTGAACACGCCGGTCTTTTCCTTCGCAAGTTCGGTACGGTCGAGGTCGCTCTTCAAGGCGGCGGCGTGCACGTATTCCTCCACGGCGGCCTTCTGTTCGGCGGTCGTGAGTTCCGGGACCATCGCGTGTTCCGGGGCGACGACCATGTAGGTAGCACCAAACAGCGTATCGCAACGGGTCGTATAGACGCGGAGCTTGCGGTCGGTCGGCTTGCCGTCAGCGTCGGCAATGGCAAAATCCACTTCGGCACCGTAGCTCTTGCCAATCCAGTTCTTCTGCATGTCCTTGACACCCTGCGGCCAGTCGAGCTTGTCGAGGCCCTTCAGCAGGCGGTCGCCATACAGCGGGATGCGCATGAGCCACTGCTTCAGGTTACGGCGTTCCACTTCCTTGGTGCCGCACTTTTCGTGGCTGCCATCATTCAAGACTTCTTCGTTTGCACAAACGATCTTGCAGTGCTTGCACCACCACACCTGAGCGTCGGCGTAGTAAGCGAGGCGCTTCGAATCCTTGTACTTGCGGACTTCGGCAGCACCCTTGCTCTCGACATCGGCAGGAATCGGGAGTTCTTCGATGGGGCGGCCCTTCTGCTGGTCTTCATCGAACCAGGTGCCGTAAAGGCGCTTGAAAATCCACTGCGTCCACTTGTAATACTTCGGGTCGGTGGTGTTGACTTCCTTGTTCCAGTCGTAGCTTAAGCCAAGGCGCTTGATCTGGCGGCGGAAATTGTCGCAGTTCTTCTTGGTCGTGATGGCCGGATGCGTACCGGTCTGGATAGCGTACTGTTCGGCAGGGAGACCGAAAGCGTCCCAACCCATCGGGTGCAACACATTGAAACCGCGGCTGCGCTTGTAACGGCAGATGATGTCGGTGGCGGTGTAACCTTCGGGGTGGCCCACATGGAGGCCTGCGCCACTCGGGTACGGGAACATGTCCAGGCAGTAATACTTGGGCTTGGACTTATCGGTGCCCGTCTTGAAAGTCTGATGTTCTTCCCAGTAGGCCTGCCACTTGGTTTCGATCTCTTGCGGATTGTACTTTGCCATTGCTTTATACCTCTAACGCCCCGGCGGAACCGCCGTGGCCTCATTAAATTTTTCGGGGTAAAAGATAGAAACTAAAAAAGCCCCGCGCTGCGGGGCCGGCGGCAAAAGAGCGGCTATTTATTGTTCGTCCGTGGAATCAGACGGGGCAGACTCGCCTTCCTGTACTGCTAAGCAGGAATCGTTCCCGTCGTTACATTCTTGATACTCACTAATCTCCCATTTAGCCTCTACGCATTGCAATAAATACCACGTTCCATCGTCCGATTGAATAGGCAAATCAGAAGTCTCGTCACAATCCGCCTCATGATAAAATGAATAATACCAACCCGCAATATCAGGTGGCAGGTCTCCCTGCACCGCAAAGCAGGTTTCGCCAGCCCTAACGGCAATAGCAATGGTTTTCCATGCACCATCGCCCAAGTACTTGTAGCAGTTAAACGAATCATGCCCAGACTTGGCGCCGGCATAAGCGATACGCATATCGCATACATCGCCCACGCTCACTCCTGCCGTATCACAGGCGGCACTGGCTTCCACTTGGAGCCATTCGCCTTGTTCGCACCGATGGTACTCAACATTGCTTTGATAAGCGGGATGATAACCAGGAGTCATGTGTTCAACAAGGCCCTCAATCTCGGCGTTACATTCCTGAAGTTCACATTCCGGATGCTCTATTCGTGAAGTGGCCGTCAAACACTTCGGCTCTTCACAATCCTGATTATACTCCCATTTGGTTCCTACGCATTCAAATCGATACTCCTTTCCATCGGCCCCTGTAATAGAGTTACAGCTGCCTTCAGGACGAAATTCGCCGCATTGAGGGAGAATCGGAATAAACCGCCAGAACGTCGTCGGGTAGGCCTTCCATCCCCGCAGGCACGCTTCCAGAAGAACCCGGAACATCATCGCCACTCGCCGATGACGAATCGTCACAGGCAACAAGGGAAAAGGTGAGCCCGAACGCTACCAGGCCAGCTATGCTTAACAGCCCTTTTCTTTCCAACGCAATAGACATAAAATCCTCCATTTAAAAATTACTTCTTTTCGGACCTGCCGAAAATGTACGCCACAAGGGAGTCATCACAATAAAATGTTTCTTCAATAGTGTTCAGCGACGTTACTATAGTGGCGGACCGAACGCCGATTCGTTTGTAGATTCTTCCCGGATCTCGCGACAGAGGCAAATAGCTGTATTCCATACCCTCCGATTCAGGAGTGCATTCAGGAGGCCCCGAGTACTGAATGGCTTTCTGCTCCTCTTCCGTTTCCAACGTCCAGGTGCCATTTTCGCGATACCGGTAATAATTTTTCGACAAGCAGTAGTCATACGTCTCGGAATACCATTCATCCGGTCCGCCCAAGTCCACTCTCACATTGTCAAAGCAATTCTCCAGCAAGCCTCCGACACGGTCCCCAACCTCCGCTTCCTTAGGCAGATCCAGTACGTCGTATTCCTCGTTGGTCAGCCCCTCCATACGCGGGTCCGTCTCTTGATGCGGAACAAATCCCGCCGTTACCCATTTACCAAAATCGCAGTAATAAAATTTTCCGTCTTTCTGAATATACGTCAGTTCCGTCGGATCCGTAAAAATATGCGGGCAATAGCCGAATTCAGGGTCTACACTGGATTCCACCCAAACGGATTCCATGTCGTAGTAATCGCCCCGATAAAAACCATCCACATACACATACATATAATGCAGCGTACTATCTCCCGATTCAAAAGAGCAAGTGTCTCCAACAGCTGTTTTCTCCGTGGTGCAGTAATAACCGGCCTCATCAACAACCGTCCACCCGCTGTCAGCGCACATGTAATACAATGTTATGACATCCGGATCTACGCCATAAGTGATTTTTTCCTTGTCCCACTTATTTTTGGAGGAACATTCTTTAGTCATTTTGGAAAGGCCCTCATAAACATTTGTATCTCCGACAGCACGGAAACCTAATAAATGCATCCATGTGCCTTCACCTTCATAAACGTACACGTGTGTCAAAGGCGCTCGATTGAAGAATCCCACATTCGCAGTCCTCCTGCAGAGAGCCCCCACTGGAACCCCAGCCGTATCGCAGGTAACCCATTGCTCCCTTTCTACCCAGGAACCAGCCTCGCACCTGTAATACATTATGTAACCATACTTTGCATTACCGGACCAGACGGAATCGACAAGGCCTTCGTTTTCGGTGGTACATTTCTTGAAACTCAACATGCCAATTTCTTCTGATTGATACAACATATCAAGAGTTGAAAATTTTATCGCCCCATCTGGGATAGAGGATACATAGGACCATTTGTTGTCCTTGCACCTATAAGTACAACCCATTCCGATCATCTGGTTATCATAACCATTTCTTATATAGTATACACCATCTGTTTGCAACGAGTCGCTACATTCATAAGGAGAAACCGAAGCAATCGCAGATTCGCAAGATGCGGAATCTGGTTCAAAGGACGAAGAAGACGACGGAAACGTCGACGACTCCGGGATTGCCGAAGATTCCGGCATAGAAGCCGAAGACCCCAGAACAGCCCCCGATGATTTCGGAACAGATTCCGACGATTCCGGCACTTCGTCATCGCTTGCAGACGAGGAATCGTCGCAGGCGACAAGTGCCACAGAAGCGGCAAAAGCGACTGCCGCGATTCCAGAAAAACGATACAAGGCTCTCATAGGCCCCCCTTTTTCATGTAATATAACAATCTTGTTCGTAAAAGGACACATAATACGATTTATATAAGAAAAAGCAAGCAAAGGCGGACTTTGACCCATTTTGATGGCCAAAATCGGTAAAAAACGGCAATCAGGAAGTTTTCCCTATCCGTTTTTGCCCCGCTTTTGTTATAATTAGAGATATGGAACGTTCCAGAATATTTTATTTCCTGTCCGCTTTGGCCATTTCGGCATCCTGCGCCTTCGCCCAGGATAGTTACGAGGCAGATACCGATTCCGCATGGATTGCCGCCCAGAACGGAGGCAGCACGGAACTGAACAGCGGCAACGACGAACCGAACGCCGCCTGCATAGGCGACGGATGCGACGGTACGGAGACCGCCCCCGCAAGTGCCCCTCAAGAAGCCGACAGCCAACAGGCTTCCGCAGGCGAAAACAATGCCGCGGGCGACAGCACCGCCGCGGCCGGAGACTCCTCGAAGCTGGCAAAAGCCGATTCCAGTGAATATGAAGACTGCACCCCGGCCGACACTCTGCTCGCCGAATGCAAGGAAGACGACGACACCTATGACCGCTACCTGCAAGAAAATGCGGAACAGTACCGCGCCCGCAAGGAGGGCTTCTCCAGGAAAATCACCCTCGGATTCCGCGCCGCAGGCGGCATGAACATGATTTTCGGGAAAAAGGCCGGCGACTGGAAGCTCGGCTACGAAGGCAGTGCAGGCATTTTCGCCAAGATGCCGTTTTTCTCCCGTTCGCTGACGCTTTACCCCGAACTGGACTTTGACTACCGCGTCTTCAACTTCGAATCCGAATCAAGCTACAGCGAAGACGAGGCCACCATCAAGCAGATGCTCTTCGAAATCCCGGTCATAATCCTGTACGCTCCCGACAACGAGGGCATCTTTGTCGGCCTCGGCTTCGACCTCGGCCTGAAGCTTTCGAGCAAGTCGGAATACAAGCAGAAAATCGACACCGGCAAGAAAATCGAGAAGGACAAGCGTAAAAACACCCTGCCGACTACGGGCGTGCTGATAGGCGGCGCTTTCGACATCGGTTACGCGTTCAATTCCCATTTCTCCGCGGACATCCGAGTGGTCCAATACCTGATCAACCTGGTCAACGACAAGGCCGTCGCCGAAACCGAGATTATGGACTCGAAACTGTTCACATTCCATACAACATTGGGCATTTCGTTCCATCTCTAATTGGCTTTTTTTCCAAAATGGCGATTTTTCGGTAATTTCCCATTTTGGTAAATTTTTTTTTCTACACCATTTTTACACGGGTATATATTTTTAGGAGTGCAAAAACGCCCCTTCATTTATTATAATTAGAATATATGAAATCAAGAGCACTCAGCATCCTTTCCTCTGCGGTTCTCGCATTCGCCCTTTCGGCACATGCCGACGAATTTGACGATTTCGACAAGGACGACAATGCCGTCAGTGCGGCAAGCAAATCCTCGGACGACACCTACACCGGTTCGACCGACGACGAGTTCGCCAACGACGAAGAATACGCTGCCGCATATGCCCGCTACAAGAACGAGCAGACATCCAAGGCAGAAATCAACCGTCTGCGTACGGAAGGATTTGCACGAGTCATTCAGTTGGGCGCACGCGTCCATGGCGGCATCAACACCTTCTTCGGCGGCAAGGCCGAAGACTGGGGCATCGGCTTTATCGCTGGTGGCGGCATCATGGTAAAGATGCCCCTCGGCATCAAGAACCTGAGCATCGTCCCGGAACTGGACTTCAACTACCGCCATTACGACTTTGAGACGGATACCGATTTTGGTACCGACGACGCCACCATCGACATGATGGTCTTCGAAATCCCGCTCATCGTGCGTTATACGTTCGAAGATATGGGATTCTTTACCGGACTCGGCGTCAACCTGAGCCTCAAACTTACCGGAAGTTCCGAATACAACCAGAATTTCGACGGCAGCAACACGGTGACCGACAACAACGCTCTCGTGACCTCCAGCGTGGAAGTGGGCGGAGTATTCGACCTCGGTTTCCTGTTGACGCGCTACATCAACGTCGACATCCGCGTGGTACAGAGCTTTACGAACATATTGAACAAGGCCCTCGTTCCCGAAGGCCGTTTCCAGAAGGCCAACCTGCTTTCGTTCTACACGATGGCGGGCGTCACCTACCTGTTCTAATCCAGCAGTTTATTTTTCACGCATTCCCGCAAGCTTCCGACGGAGCTGCGGGATTTCTTTTGATATCAGGAGTTTTTCCACCTTGAAGAAGCTTTCGTGCGGGCGGATGGCTTCCTTGTACAGCACATCGGCCAGTTCCGGCTCCTGTGCGAGCAGCGCGATGAGGATCGCGTTACGCAGGAAGAACTCGTCCATGTCCTTGACTTCGTACTTTTCGTAGAAGTCGGCGACAAGCTTGGCCGCGACAGCGTAATTCTTGGTGCGGGCGACTTCGAGGATGTTGAACTCGTCCACGAACGAGGCCGGGAACATTCCCGCGTTCACGAGGTCGCGGACCTTCATGTACACGGCGTTCGTGTCGCGGGCTTCCATCGGCACGCCACGGACCCACTCGATGTATTCCTCGCGGAACTTCTTCCATTCCGGGGAACGTTCCACGACCGGGGTATCCACCTTCGCGAGGTAGGCCTCGATGCCGAGCTTGCGGTAGGAATCGCCGGCCATCGCTTCCATCATGGCCTTGACCTTGGCGGGGCGGCGCAGGGCGTAGTCGGCGGAATCCAGGTATTCGGGCCAGCAGATTTCACAGGAGTCGAACACCTGGACGATGTGCGCCTCCGAATGGACAAAGCGGGCCTCTTCGGCCTTGTTGTCGACCATCGGCGTGAAGATGCTGTTCGGGTCGATGTTCTTCATCATGTTGCGGACCATCTTCGAGGTGAACAGGAAGTTCCGTTCGCCGAAGAATTCGGGATCGCGATGGATGCGTTCAAATTCCTTCACGAGTGCCGGGTCCGTGCTGAAGCGGCCGATGGACTTCTGGATGACAGGCTGGTCGCTCGCGATAATGATAATGTCCGGTTCCTCGGGGGCCTTGTACAGGCTCACGTACGGGAACGTCACGTCGAGCGCCTTCAAGATGTTCAAGAAGAGCTGGTCGTTGAATTCGTACGTCTGGATCCACTGCACCCAGAGTCCACCCGGTTTCATGTACCGGCGCATCTTCGCGTAGAACTCATGGCTGAAGAGGCTCGCCACACCGCTCACCCACGGGTTAGAGGGCACGCTGATGAGCATGTCGTACTTGCGGCGGTTGGTGAGGAAGAACGTCTGGGCGTCGTCGATGTAGATGTGGATGCGCGGGTCATCGTAGCCGCGAGCGTTCCACGGGTAGAATCCCTTCGCGAGGTTCATCATCTCGTCTTCGATTTCCACGCAGTCAAAGTCGCGGAGCAGCGGGTCGGAAAGCAGGTAGTGTGCGCCCATGCCACTGCCGAAGCCCACCATGCCGGCATCGTAGGGCTTCGAGAGCACGGCCATCGGCATGAAGGCCGTCGCCGCCTGGGTCAGTTCGTCACCTTCGATGGGGTGGTTGCGGTCCTTGCTCATGCTCGCGTCGGCCTTGCCGTTCGTCTTGATGTACCAGTGCACGTCGGATTCGTGGAAACTGATGGTAGCCGTCTTGCCGTCGCGGACGATTATCTTTTCGTCGGGGTGCAGGTTCTTGTAGGCGCGGAACGCACCCGACGTAACGAGCGACGGGTCGAAGTTCATGAACAGCGCGGGGAGCACCATTATGCCGCCGATGACGTAGAACATCACGTTATGGCGGAAACGCTTGCGGTAGATAAACAGGAGCACAAAGCCAATCGCGAAGTCGAGGTAGGCAGCGAAAACCAGAGAGCCCTTGAGCTGCAGGTACGGGAGCAACAAAAGGCCGCCACCCGCAGAACCCAGGATGGAGCCGAGCGTGTTCCAGCCGTACACCTTGCCGATGGGCGCTTCGCTCTTGAAGGCGCGCGTGAGGATGAGCGTAATGAGCGGGAGCGTCATGCCCGCAAAGAAGCTCGTCGGCACCATCCACAGCACCGACAGCGCATACTTGAAGAAGCTCCAGCAGATGTAGCCGTCGGATGTCGCGTTGAAAATCTGGTTCGACTCGTTCATCATGCCCCAGAAGGGCTGGTGGAAGTAGAGCGTGCACAGCGCGAAGAACGCCATGAAAATCTGCGCGAGCGAAAGCACTACGAGGGAGTCCTTCTTGAGGAGCCTGCCGCTCACGGCGCTACCGATGGAAAGTCCCAAGATAAAGGCGGAAAGCATCTGGTCGAAGCTGTGGCTCGACGAGCCCATCAACAGCGAAAGCAGGCGGATCCAGACGACTTCGTAAATGAACGAGGTGAGGCCCGTGATGGCCGCAATCCAGAGCCAGGTGCTCTTGGGCGGCATCGGGAGCTTGTGTTCGGCCACGTAGTCGGTTTCGGTGTTTCCGGATTCCTGCGAGGCATCCGCAGAATCTTCTTCCTTGGTCGGGGATGTCATGAACCCGATAACGCCGAAGATGGTCGCGAGCAGGAAGTTGATGGAGGCGGCAACGCAAAGAGTAGCATGGTTACCGAACACGGGAATGAGCGTATAGCTCGTGACCAGGATGCCTATCGCCGAACCGAGGCTGTTCGTGAAGTAGAGCATCGGGAGCGAGACTTCGGCACCGCTTTTGCGCATGAGCCCCGCCGCGATAAACGGGAACGTCATGCCCACCGCAATCGCGATAGGGAGCGTAGAACCAGTCGCAAGCACAATCTTTGCAATCTCGGCGCCAGTGAAGCCTAGCCCCGCGACAAAGTCACTGTCGAAGAAGAACCCGGTGAGCAAATTATAAAGCGGGTGATAGATCAACCCGCCTATACCGATAGCCAATTCCACTGCCGCGTAACCGAGCAGCGGCCTCTTCACCTTCTCGACCATCTTGCCCGCGACAAAGCTGCCGATAGCAAGGCCGCCCATGTAGATGCAGAGCGTGAGCACCTGCCCGTAGCTGGCGTGGCCCAGGAACAATTTGAGGTAACGGGCCCAGGAACCTTCGTAGATGAGTCCCGCGAAACCCGAAAGGGCGAAGAGGAAATAGACGAGAATGTTCATATTTAACCGTTCTTGGCAGTAGAGGATTGAGCGGAAACCTTGCCGTCTTTCTCTTCCGCCTTCCACGGTGTGAGACCGACAACTTCATCTACGGGGAGCGAGAAGGCGATGCCCTGGCCCATCGTGTCGAGGCCGGCCTTCTGGTAAAGCGCATGCAACACGGCATCCTTGATTTTAGAATCCACGAGGATCATCACAACTTCTTTTTCCGGCTGGATTGCGATATGGAAGAACGATTCCGCTTCCTTGTTCGCGGTACCGCGGCCGTTCAAAATGGTGCCACCGCGGGCGCCCGCATCCTTGGCCGCTTCCATCACCGTTTCGGAGAAGCCCGTATTCACGATGCACATGATCAGTTCGTGATTGCTTGTACTCATTTTTCGCCCCTCCCTAACTACGAACGATTGTCGCTCAAGAAGTTGAATATGGATTTCCCGATAATGCTTTTCAGGGGAACCGTGTAAGCGATTCCCTTGCCGCCGGCGATAGTCCTGAATTTTTCTTCAAGGCTTTCAAGGGCGGCAGGTAAGCGGTCTTCGCCAATGACACTGAAGATTACGGCACGGTCGGAATCGGCGAGGCCCATGGCGGCAAGGATTTCTTGCGGAGCCGTTCCCTTGCCGAAAAAGACCATCTGCATGTTCACGCCGAAGGACTGGATGTGGTCCATGTAAAAGTCGGCCTTGGCGCGGTTCACCGTCGTCACGAGAATCTTGAGGCGATTCATCGAAACGCGGGAGTGACCATCCGGCGTGCGGCCGAGGCGTCTGGAACTTGTCTTCTTCGTTTCTGCCATTCTCATACCCTACACAAAGTCAATAATCTGTTCATCGTCGGCATCCTGGATGCGGCGCATCATCTTGCGGTTGCGCAGCGCCCGCGCGACGACAGCCCTAAAGCCAAGAACCTGGATGGTAATGAGCGGAGTCATGGCGACCATCGCGACGATACCGAAGGCGTAGCTCAAAATGGAATCACCGCCGTCATGGATAACGGAGCACGCCCCGATAGCCATGGGCAAAATAAAGCTGGATGTAAGCGGACCGCTCGCGACTCCACCGGAGTCAAACGCAATAGCGGTATAGAGCTTGGGAACAAAGAACGAAAGGCCGAGCGAAAGGAAATAACCGGGAATCAGGTAATAGATGATGGGGAACCCGACGATAATGCGGATCATCGAAAGTCCGATGGAAATTCCCACACCCACCGAAAGAGCAATCAACATGGAGCGCTTGGTCACGAGACCGCCGGTAATCACCTCGACCTGTTTGTTCAGCACGTGCACCGCGGGCTCCGCCAACACGACCACCATGCCGATGACAAAGCCCGAAACCACAAGCGCCTTGGGCATCGCAGCAAGCGCAGTCCCCAGCTGGAATCCGACAGGCATAAAGCCTACCGTCACCGCCGTAAGGAAAACTACGAGTCCGACAAAAGTATAGCACAGCCCGAAAGCCATCTGCGCCAGTTTCGCCTTGGACAGCCTGAGCGCAATAATCTGGAGCGCCATGAAAAAGACGACGATAAGCCCGAGCGCAACAAGGACTTCCCGGGCGACGTTCAGCACCGTCGGGATAAAGTTCGCACCGAGACTTGCGTCAATCGAGTAACTCGCCTTCGAAAGTTCGTATGTCATCGTCCCCTTCGACGCAATGACAAGTCCCATCAGCGCGATAATCGGGCCCACGGAACAAAGAGCAATCAAGCCGAAGCTGTTCTCCGAGGCGTTCTTGCCGCCTATAGCGCCAGCCACACCCACGCCCAACGCCATGATGAACGGCACCGTGATGGGGCCGGTCGTCACACCGCCAGAATCAAAGGCGAGCGCAACAAACGTATCCTTGCCGACAGTAATCATCAGCATGCCCAGCATGAACAGCACGAGGTAGAAGAAGATGATGATGGACGAGAGGTCCTTTTTCCAGACTATCTTGATGATGGAAAGGATCAGAAACAGCCCGACACCCACGCCGATGGTCACAATCAGCAAGAGGGGCTGCACGGCGTTCTTCACCTGCTCGGCCAGCACGGAAAGGTCGGGTTCAGCCACGGTGATGAGCACACCCATCACAAAGCATACGGACACGAGCAGCGGCAGCTTGCGCGACTTGGTAAGGCCCGAACCCACATGCTCGCCCATCGGCGTCATGGAAAGGTCGGCACCGAGGTTGAAGAGCGCGATGCCTGCAACCAGGAATACCGCGCAGACACCAAAGACGACCAGTTCCTTCAACGAAAAATCTACCAGCGGCGTAAACGAAAGGCACAGCACGATAAGCGTCACCGGCAGTACCGAAGCGAATGCCTCCCTGGTCTTTTCGAAGAGGATCTTGAACATTATTCTCCGAGATACTCCACTGCAAAGATGAGCGTAGAACCACCCGGAATGGGGCCCGCGGCACGGCTTCCGTAACCGAGTCCCGGCGGGACAATCAGGATTCTCTTTTCACCCGGGAGCATGCCCTGCACGCCGAGTTCCCAACCGCGGATAACGCGGCCACCGCCCAGCGGGAAGGCGAACGGCTGCCCGCGATCGCGGGAGCTGTCGAACTTGTAGCCGTTCACGAGCCAGCCCGTGTAGTGGACCTTCACGGTAGAACCTGACTTGGCGGGTTCGCCTTCACCCGGTTTCACGATCGCGTAACGCAGGCCTTCGGAACCGTTTTCCAAGGCAAGCGTCGTCGTATCCGGGAAGAAATCCATAGTCGCGGCGAGCTCTTCGTCTATTTCCGTAGAAACCAGTTCCACGCGGAAAATCAAGGTGGAGTTGGACGGGATCATCGCATAGGCGGTCGCACCGTATCCCATGGACGGAGAAATCCTGAACCAGCGGACACCGCCTTCGCGCATGCCTTCGAGACCCTGCTCCCAACCCTTAATCATCTTGCCTGCGCCCATCACCACAGAGAGAGGCTTGCCAAAATCCTTGGAACTGCCGAACTTGCGGCCGTTCAGGAGCCAGCCCGTGTAATGGGTTTTGAGAATGGCGCCGGGAACCGAGGGTTTGCCCGTACCGACCTTCTCGTCGTAAATCTTGAGACCCTTCGATGCTTCTTTCCATTTTACCTTGTTCACATCGGCAGGGAACTTGTCCGGTTCCATAGGCTTTTCCGCACTGACGAGTTCCACTTCGAAATACAGGTCGGAATACGGAGGAATGCCGTCCAGGGAATTTTCGCCATAGGCCATCTGGTAGGGCACGGTCATCTTGCGGATCTCGCCCACCTTCATGCCCTGGAGGCCCTTGTCCCAGCCCGGAATCACCTGGCCCACGCCAAGCGTAAATTCCAGGGGTTCACCGCTTTCGTAGGAATTCGCGAAGGGATGCGGTCCGGAGGTTTCGGCCTGCGCAGAATCTGCAGCTGCGGAGGAATCTGCGGCGGGAGCGGCCTTGCCAGCGTCGGCCACCTTTGCGGTGTCGACTACAGCAGTGGAATCGGCGGCCTTGGTCGAATCCTGCAAATCTGCAAGCAAAAAGCCCTTGTAGTGGACCTTTATCAACTGTCCCGACCTTATTTCGTCGCCAGAACCCTCTTTTACCACATCTACCTTAAAAGGGACGGCCCAAAGACTGCATGTAAACAACAACACTAAAAAAAACTTTAATTTCGGCATAAAATCTCCTGTCCCATAAAATAGAAAATGCTAGTTTTAGAGAGAAAGTCTTTTTAACAGAAAACGGATAAGATTATGCTATCGGTCATCATCGTCATCGCAATCATTCTTTTGTCCATTATCCTCGCGGGCATAGGGGCCTACGTGGTCATCCACAGCGCAGACGAAAAAGAAGAAATTAAGCCGGTAATCGACGTTTCTGGCCAGTACGCCGTAGTCGTGCGCCCTGCACGCGAATCCATCACCGCGGTAAAGCCCAGCGAGGCCTCCCTCAGGTCCTGGCTCGAGACCCAGCCGCTGTCGCCCGAACAAAGGGAAGATCTGATCGCCCAATGGAACGAATCCATAGAAAACACAATCCGCACCATTGACGAAGGCGACAAGAACGGGACAGCCACCTACCGCATCGAAATCGGCCCCAAAGGCAAGAACTACTGCAAATTCGTAAACGAAGACAATTTCATCACCCGCGAACAGATCCGGAACCATGCCGAAATCCTGCCCCCGTACGTACTGGGCTGCGACTGCAGGCTCCTGCCCAAGCAGCCCTGGGAAAACCCGAGCAAGTCCGGATGGAAAGCGGTCGTCCCCACCCACGGGAACACCTACGACGTCCCCGATTGGAGGCAACTTGCGTAAATCCCTATTATCAGCCCTTCTTTTGGCACCTGCTATTTCTTTTGCAGCCGGTTCGGCGATCATCACCCTGGAAATGCCTGTCGGCGCCCGCCAGTTGGGCATGGGCGAAGCCGGTGCTGCACTGGCAGACGACGCTACCGCGATGTACTACAACCCGGCGGGGCTCGCTTTCGGCCCCCTGGCCGACGAATGGCGCGTATCCTATACCAAGGAAACCAAGGAAGCGCCCTTCTTTACCAGCATGACCAGTCGTTCCAAGAACGGATTCTTCGCCAAGAGCGAACTCTGGGCAGGTACGGCAGAAGGCATATTGAAATTCGACGGCGAGCAGTGGGTGGACTACCACTCCGTCACGCTCCAGGGCAATGCCAAGGTGCGCGACGCCGTAAAAGTCTATGTAGGGACCGAACGCGGACTGGACGAATACTCCCGCCAGGTGAAAAAATTCAACGACATCAAGAACGCCGATGACGAATCGCACGTGGTCGAAGTCAAGATGCCCTGGAACCTGGTGGTCAACGACACCGTCACCGCAGTCCTGTACGACGACCGCACAGAAAAACTCTGGGTCGGCACCCCGAAGGGCCTTTTCCGCTTTGACGGCAAGGGCTGGAAAAGTTACGAATCCGAACTCGGCGTGCACCGCATCTCCGCGCTCGCAAGCCAGGGCGCTTCCCTGTGGATCGGAACGGAGAACGGCCTGTTCCTCTACCGCAACGGCCAGTTCGAACAGAAGGGCAAGGTCCTCCCGAGCCAGAAAATCAACGCGCTTGTATGGTCCGAAAACCGCAAGGAGCTCTATGTGGCCGCCGACGGCGCCGGCATCGCGCGTCTCGTCCCGAAAAAGAGCGTAAACGACAAGGACCGCTGGAGCCTGTTCAACGAAGAAGACGGCATCATGGACTTGCATGCGACCGATCTCGCCGTAGACAGTTCCGGACACATCTGGGCGGCACACAAGGGCGGCCTCAGCCACTTCACCCTCCGCAAGTGGGAACAGGTCCAGTTCGCCGACAACACCGTCAATTCCATTTCTGTCGACCAGCGCGGCAGCATCTGGATCGCTACGGACAAGGGCGTGTGGAAGCACCTCCCCGACTATGCGACCGCCAGCGGACGCAAGGCAGAACTTGAACGCGGCGCAGCCGAAGAAGAAGGTTCCGTCAAAAAAGATGACGAGTGGACGCATTTCCATTCGGGAAACGGACTCAGTAGCAACAAGGTCTGGGCAGTCCTCCCGCAAGGCAACGACGTCTGGTTCAGCACCTCCAAGGGCATGGAACAGTACAAGGACGCCGACTACCAGCTTACGGCATTCTACGAAAAGCTCCTGCCCATCCTGAACATTCCCGATCTCTACCACCTGTACGGCGGCCTTACCATTCCGCTGAACGACTGGGGCACCATCGGATTCTCCGTGAACTTCGTCAGCTTCGGTTCTACCGTCGTTTCGGGCGATGTGGACGCCGATGACCTGGTTGCCTACAACAGTTCCGAAATCGTCGGCGGCATCAGCTACGGCACAAGGTTCCCGAACGACTGGGGTCTGGGCCTTTCTATCAAGTTCTTCTATTCCGACCTGAGTTCCGGAGCCTCAACCGGCGAAGAAGAAGCGACAACATTCGGCTACGCGTTCGACATCGGCGTACTCAAGAAGAACCTCATCGTCGACAAGCTGAACCTCGCACTCGTTCTCGCGAACATCGGTCCGAGCGTCTACTATGTGGACAAGACGATCGAAGACCCGATTCCATTGACCTGGCGTCTCGGCCTTTCTTACGAGCTGCTGAGCCTCGCCGACTACAAGTGGATTATCGCCGCCGACTACAACCGAGAAGTCGTTTACGACGACGACAAGGGCGACCCTGAACCGTTCTACATCGCATGCTGGAAATCCATCGTGAATCCGGAACGCGAAGGTGACGGACTGACCGCGGCAAAGAACTCCCTGATGCAGGGCGTGTTCAATGTCGGTACGGAATTCATCTATTCGAACACCATCGCACTTCGCCTCGGCTACCTCTACGACGATACCGGCAAGCGTAACGAAGTGGACTTCGGTTTCGGTTTTATGCTCAGCGACGTGCTGCAGTTCGACTTCGCGACCATCAAGGACGTGGGTGATCACGACGGCGTACGTGACGGCCAGATGCGCTTCGGCATGCTGTTCAAGTTCTAGCGGCTACGCCGCGATTACCGAGTCATCCTCCGAGTGAAGCGAGGAGGATGACAGGCCAAGGATGACATCCCACATCCCTATTCCACTCTTTCCAAAATAATCAGCGCGCGTTCCTGCGTGCTGTTCGGGATGGTGTAGAAATGCTTGCCCGCGAACTTGTACCCGAAATCTTCGGGATGGAAGGTCTTTAGTTCGTCGGCAACGGCAGGACCCTTCATGAAGAACACTCGGCCGCCCACCTTGAGCGAATTGGCCAGGCGCGGCAACGTCTTTTCCATGAGTTCGAAGGCGCGGCTGATGACGCCGTCTACAGGAATCGTCATGCTCCTGCTCGTGACCTTGTGACCAAAGACATCTATACCCTTCAGGCCCATCTTCTCGATAACCATGTTCAAGAAATTGATGCGGTTCGGGCGCGGTTCGCACAAAGTAAGGCGAATCTGCGGATTCACGAGCTTGAGCGGGATTCCCGGGAACCCGGCGCCGCTCCCAACGTCTATCATGCGGGCGGGCCACTGTGGGACGTAGGCATTGATAAGCGTACAGTCGGCGTAGTGGCGCTCCACCATCGTCTCGAAAGCATTCAGGCGCGTAAGGTCCTGGTCGTCGTTATTCGCGCGCAGAAGCTGGTGGAATTCCCAAATCTGCTTGAGCGTCTTTTCCTGGAGTTCCACGCCGTAATAGTGCAGCAGCTTGTCTAGACCGGCAAGAGAAGGCGTAACACGTTTTCCGCCGAACAGCGGAAATTCGGTACGGGGAGCCTTGAGATGCGGCACAAAGTCCCTGCCCACGGCATTGGCTCCGCGAGATGGCTGTCGACTTGGCGCTTTTTTCGACCAGTTCGGATTCATGTACCCAAAGATAAAAAAGTTGTCGTACGGCACGTCTTCCCGAAAAATTCCGTCTATAAGGTATGGACCGGATTTTTTTCAAGATTTCCATACTCGGGCTGTTCCTGGGGATATCGCAGGCGGCCGTGACCGACGCCCAGGTATTCGACTGGTGGGATGCAGGCATCATCACGCCCGAAGAAGCGGACGAGATCCTGCTGCTACTGGACGAAGGCAACACCGGCGAAGCGTGCCTGCTGGCAGAAGTCTACGCACAGGAGCCCTGCGAAGACGCCCCGCCGAAAAAAGTCAAGTCCCCAAAACAGAAAGAACCGAAACGGCCTTCCCTGAAACCCACAGGATACCTGCTCGTCAAGGCCAGGCTCGATTCTTCCGGCAACCTGGAAAGCCACAGGGAAGAACTGCACCTATCGTTCTACCGCTACACTCTTAGGCTCGGTTCGCAAAGGACTCTTTCGTACAAGAACGGCGATAGCGAAGCGCACTTCGGGGATTTTTCTACAAACGAACTCCATAGCCATATTCCGCTCGACACGCTTTGGGGTACGACCCTGCTCTATCCCATCGGCAACTTCCGAATTTCGGCTTCACTGGATACGTCCACCATCGCCCGCGCCGGGCTCGGATACGTGTTCGGCAAACAGGCTTCCATAACCGCCACCTACTGGGACGCCCGCAGGGAACGCCATGACGAATTCCGCTCCGCCTCATTACAGGCCGATTTCGGTTTTGGCAAAGCCAGCGTGTGGTACCAGAAAGATCAGGACGCCCCGCTCGCCAAGATAGAACTGCGACACCGAAAACGACAATCAAAAAACGAGCCTATCGCATTCGCCTGGAGCACAACCGCCTACATTCACGGAGACTCCATACCAGCGATGGCCCGGCTGAGTTCCACCATCCGCCAAAGCCGCCTGTGGGGTGCGCAGACTGTCGGGTTCACGGCACACGAAATATACAACACAAAATTCGAATTCAACACGAGAATCATCAACCCGATCCATGGCGACAGCGTTTCCACCCGCCTCAAGGCCACACTACAAAGCGGACCGGAAATATTCCGGGGAGGCTTTTCAGCGACATGTATCGAACTGCGGGACGACTGTGAAAAAAGCGACTGGAAGGGAAGCGTTCAATCCAGCTTTTCCGACAACTGGACGGCAGGGACATCCGCGAGAGAGAGGTATTCAAGAAGGGACGGCCCCGGGCCGCCGCGTATCGAGACGTTCCTGCGCTACAGGGACTCGCCAAGGAACTACGCGAAGCTCATCCTCGTCGCGCCGGACGCAAGGCCGTCGAAACGGATGCAGTTACAGAACGAAGCCCACTTCGCCGCGGGGTTCCTGAACCTTTCCGTCACGACGACTTTTCAGAAAAACGTAAACAAATCGTTACGCCCGACACGCGGAAGCATAGCCGTGAAATGGCTCTTTTAGCAACCGATTGCGGAAATTTGCGCTTTTTGATGCTTTTTCTTTTTCCCGGTGGTTACCGCTGTATACCCGAGTATACAGGAATTACACCAGCACATGGACTTTTGTCAAGACAAGTTTGTATCTTAATGGCATACCCAAACACTCCCTAGCCCCTTCCGGTTACCTCCTTTACCCGAAGGGGCTTTTTGTATCTTTACAGCCATGCTTATCGTCTCCATCATAGCGGCAATCAGTTTTATGCCTTCCATCATTTTGAACATCGCCCTCGCCTGTGGCGCTCCCCTCGGAGCTTATGCCATGAACGGACGACACACCGTCGTCCCGAAAGAAGTCCGCAAGGCATTCGTAATGCCGATTATCATGCAGTTCATCGCCCTTACGGTACTGCTCACCGCCGGGACCGTCATCCCCTGTTTCTTGCCCGTCGAAATTCTCCGCATCCTCGCCTTTTTCTTTGCCCTCTACATGACCTTCTACACGGCGACGGTCCTGTTCAGCACCAGCTACAAGGAACGCACGCGCATGGGCGCTTTCGCCATAGTCACGACAATCGGCTACTGGATAACCGCCTTCGGGACCCTTCCCTGGGAATAAAGATGCCCGAAGCCTACCACAATTACCAACGCGACCTGAACTATATCATCCGGCGCCTGGAACGCACCGGAGAAGTGCCGCACTTGCTATTGCACGCATGCTGTGCCCCCTGCAGCAGCTACACTATCGAATACCTGTCGCAGTATTTCAGGATTACGTTGTTCTACTACAACCCGAATATCGCCCCTGCCGAAGAATACCAGCACAGGGTCAACGAAATCAAGCGGTTTGTCGCGGAATTCAAGACGAAGAATCCCGTAACACTCATCGAGGGCGAATACGACCCGAAAAAATTCTACGATGCCGTACGCGGGTTCGAAAACGAACCCGAAGGTGGCAAGCGTTGTCGCAAGTGCTTTGAATTGCGCCTCGCGGAATCGGCACGGCTCGCCAAGAAGCTGAACGCCGATTACTTTACTACCACCCTCACCATAAGCCCCAAAAAAGACGCCAAGGTGTTGAACGAGGTGGTTCAGGAACAAAGCGAAGCCTACGGCGTACGCAGGCTTCCGAGCGATTTCAAGAAAAAGGGTGGATACAAGAGGTCGATCCAGCTATCCGCCGAATACAACCTTTACAGACAAAATTATTGCGGTTGCGTCTACTCCAGACGCGATGCCGAAGCAAACTGTTCAGCAAGCGGCGAGGACTAGCAATCGTCCAGCAGGGATTCTTCCCAGTTGCCGTCCTTACAGGTAAGGAGCTTGTTCTGGTCGGCCAACAGGACGAGCCAGCCTTCGGTTCCTGAACTGCAACTTATACTCACCGTTTCGATATTCTTGACGGTAACATTCGGAAACACGTCCGAAGCGCAATTCTGCCCAGGATGGGCCGGTGCCGAAGAAGATTCCGGAATAATCTGCCCGCGCGGTTCCGACGAAGTGGGTTCGTCAACGGAGGAACTGCTCAGGGTAGGGGAACTCGACAAATGGAACAGCTGGCCATCATCGGAAGAGGCCGGTGCTTCTTCATTTGAAGGACCGGAACTGGAATCGTCGCCACAAGCCCAGAACGACACGGCGGCACAGCACAGGGCTATAGGAAATATTTTGAACAAATGCATCTCATTCTCCTCTATTTCTCTTTGAAAAATACACTAAAAGACGCGTAATTCCAATAGCCGTCCATAAAAAAACAGCCTTTTTTCTACATTTTGCGATATGGCCACCTACGACCCGCGATTTTTACCCATCTGCAAGGAAGACCTGGACGAACTCGGCTGGGATTACGTGGACGTGATTATCGTGAGTGCCGACGCCTACGTGGACCATCCGTGCTTCGGGCATGCCGTGGTCGGGCGCCTCTTTGAACACGAAGGTTTGCGGGTCGCGATTCTGCCGCAGCCCAACTGGCGCGACGACCTGCGCGATTTCAAGAAGTTGGGCAAGCCACGCATGTTCTTCGCAATCAGCAGCGGCATGGACAGCATGGTGAACCACTACACCGCCGCCAAGCGCCTGCGTAGCGACGACGCGTTCACTCCCGGCAACAAGGCAGGGTTCCGCCCCGACTATGCCACGTACACCTACGCGAAGATTTTAAAGAAGCTCTACCCCGATGTTCCGCTGATGATCGGCGGGCTAGAATCGAGTTTGCGCCGCGTGACGCATTACGATTACTGGAGCGACAAGTTAAAACCGAGTATTTTGTTCGACACGCAGGCCGACCTCCTCGTTTACGGCATGGGCGAAAAGCCCCTGAAAGAGATGGTGAGGCTCCTAAAGAAGGGAGTGCCGTTCTCAAGTTTGAATTCTATTCCGCAAACAGCATACCTCGCGCCCAAGGGGAACGTCCCGAAGAACAACCACTGGGAAGACATGCGGCTCGCAAGCCACGAGGAATGCCTCGCGAGCAAGCGCACGCAAATGGAAAACTGCCGCAAGGTGGACATCGAATGCAACAAGTGGTTCCAGCGCCGCATATTGCAGGATGTCGCGGAACAGACCGTCGTGATAAACCCCGCGTACCCGCCGCTCGAATACGGCGAACTCGACGAGAGCTTTGAATACCCGTACGCGCGTGAACCGCATCCGCGTTACAAGAAGCGTGGCAACGTGCCCGCGTTCGACATGATCAAGTTCAGCATCAACACGCACCGCGGTTGTTTCGGCGGTTGCAGTTTTTGCGCCATCAACGCGCACCAGGGCAAGTTCATCGCGAGCCGTAGCCGCGAAAGCATTTTGCGCGAAGTCGATTTGATTACCAAGATGGACGGTTTTGCCGGTACCATCACCGATTTGGGCGGCCCGAGCGCCAACATGTACAACATGCGCGGCAAGGACCCCGGCCGATGCCAGAAATGCGCGAGGGCCAGTTGCCTCACGCCCAAGATTTGCGACAACATGGACACGCACCACAAGGAGCTCTTGGAACTCTACCGCGAAGTGCGCAACCATCCGAAGGTAAAGCACCTGTTTATCGGGAGCGGAGTCCGCTACGACATGCTGCTGCAAGAGACGAACGACGAGGAACTGCGCCGCGACCACGAGGAATACGCCCGCGAACTCATCGACTATCATGTGAGCGGACGCCTGAAGGTGGCGCCGGAACACACGAGCGACGAAGTGCTGAAACTCATGCGCAAGCCGAGTTTTACGCTGTTCCACAAGTTCAAGGAATTCTTCGACGACGAATGCAAGCGCATCGGCAAGCGCCAGCAGATTATCCCTTACTTTATCAGTAGCCACCCGGGATGCACCGAGGCCGATATGGCGGAACTTGCACTCGAGACAAAGCAGCTCGGGTTCCAACTGGAGCAGGTGCAGGATTTTACCCCCACGCCGATGACGATTGCCACCGAGATGTTCTATTCCGAGCTCACGCCCGACGGAAAGCCACTTTACGTGGCGAAGACTCCGGAGCAAAAGAAGAGCCAGCGGCAATTCTTCTTCTGGTACATACCCGAGAACCGCCCGCAAATCCGCGCGACTTTAGAACGCCTGAAGCTCGGCAAAATTGGGCGCCTGCTATTAAGCCGCAGCGCCAAGGCCGAAGGCAAGGAATTTTTCCCGAGCAAGGAACGCGAAGCCAACGCCGAGTACCGCGAGCGCGAACAGCAGAAACGCGAACAGCGCTCCGTCACCATCGTGCCCAAGAAAGTCGGCGAGAAGGGCCGCTGGGAAAATTCCGCCCGCAGGGAACGCCGTGCCGCGCAGTTCGGCGACGCATCCAGCAACAACCAGCGCGAAGGACGTCGCGAATTCCATGCCAACCGCGACAATCGCGATTTCAACAAGAATCGCGGAAACGATAGCCGCCGCGACTTTGGCGGCAAGAACAGGAATACTCCCCCGGTACAGTTCAGTTCCAGGCGACGCGGGAAATAAAAGCGGATTGTTTTATCGTCTCGCAATAATGACTAGGCATTAACCGCGAGCACACTCCACCACTCCGTACTGATTCTTTCTTGCTTCACCTTGAAGCCGGCTTCTTCGAACCACTTGAGGATATAATCCTTCTCGGTCAGGAGCTGACCCGAAATGATGAGTTCGCCGCCAGCGGCAAGCAAGTCTTCGATATCGTCGCGAAGCGGCCACAGTTCGCTGCGGATCATGTTGCAGAGGATGACGTCAAATTTGGCGCCGTCCTTGAAGGCATCCAAAAATCCGAGAATGCAGTCGCTCTTGTCGAAACCGTTGCGTTCGAAGTTTTCGGCAATGCAGGGAATGGTAAGCGGGTCGATTTCGGTGCCTACCGCAAGCTTTGCGCCCAAGCGGCGTGCGTACATCGCCAAAATACCCGTTCCCGTACCGATGTCGAGCACCGTCTTGCCGTTGAAATCGATATTTTCCATGAGAGTCGCACAACTGCTTGTCGTGTCGTGCTCGCCGGTACCAAAAGCCGTTTTCGCCTCAAGTTCAAGCACCACGGCCTTCGGGTCGTCGGGCGTAAATTCCACCCAGGGCGGGCGCACCCACAAATGCGGGGACACAGACACGGGCTGCGCGCGGTCGCGCCACCACTTGTCCCAATCCTTCGCGGGTTCGTCGCTCAGCGTAAAATGGTACTGCGGGAACTCGGCCACGATGCGGTCGCGTTCGGCCTTGTCGCCCGTATAAAAGCAGAAGTCCGTGCGGCCTTCCGCCTTGGGGTCCAGTTCCTCGAGCGTCGCCACGCCTGCCTCAAAAAGCAGGTAGCTCGCGAGTTCAAATTCCTCTATAGGGCAATAGCCCTCCGCCTTGTACCATGTATCAATTTTCTGCATATCAAAAATTTAATAAATACGCACGCCCACAAAAAAAGACGCACCGGAGAACCGACACGTCTTTCTGTTTCAGGATAAATAACTATGCCAAGGATTAGAACAGCACAACGCTGTATGCCGGAAGAGCGCCCTTCGGGCTCTCGATTTTGGACACCTTGGAACCGTCGTACATCAGCACCGCCTCGGCACCAGAACTGCGATCACCGATCAGGACCTTGCCATCCTTCGCGGAGAGGGAGCCTTCTGCATCGGCAACACCCTTAACCGTTTCGACCTTTTTCGCGGCAAGGTCAATCTTGGCCAGAGGGACATCGCCATAGCCCTTATAGACTGCGGCATAGGCGGTTCCCTTGTCTGCAACGAACGCATAGACGCCGCCACCGAGCTTTTCACCAGAAATAACCAATTCGGATTTCTTATCCTTGAGGTTCACCTTCTCGATACCGCGTTTGTCATCGGCATCGGTTCCGTAAGAAGCGTTGTATTCACCCTGGCTTGCCACATAAACGGCACCGTCAAAGAAAGCCATGGCAGTCGGGTTCTGGTTAAGCAACTGCACGGTATCCTTCAGGTCACCCGTGGAGGCGTCGTAAATGGCAAGGAGTCCCTTGGGATAAGTCGTCACCCAGGTCTCGGCATCCATCGTGTAGCGCTGCATCAGCACATAAAGCTTTCCGTCGTTCAGTTCGATGTCGGCGACATAAGGAGACTTTTCGCCTTCGTAAGCGAACTTGCCCGTCTTGATGGACTTGACCACCTTGCCGTCAGCCGTAGAAATCTTGACCAGGGAATCGGCGTTCTGCAGCGCGACCCAGGCGTTCTCACCGTCGAATTCCATGTCCACCGGGTTGGCGCCGTCGTCCAGGGAAACCTGCCACACCACCGCCTTTTCACCATCGGAATCCAGCTTTTCGGGGGCGACCAGCGAGATGTTGTCGGCACCCATGCGTTCCAGCACGTACAGGTCGGCACCGTCAACAAGCACCTTGGAATCCTGATGGAACGAAAGACTCTTTTCCGAAATCTTTCCGTCCTTGTCAATCCAGCGTAGTTCACCGGTCTTGTAGTCGGAACCGAAAACGGCACCCGTCAGGGAGAGTTCTTCGCCTTCGTTTCCTTCGGGAGAAGAAGAACTGGAGGAGTCGTCACCGCAAGCAGTGAACATGACGAAAGAAGAAAGGCCGAAGGCAAGGGCGAGACCCTTCACGATGGAACCTTTCGTTTTTGAGAGATTGTTTTTCATTGTGTTTCCTTTTCTGGCTTTACGCTATGACGCGCGGGGGCTAGAACCCCTGTATGATTGTGAACTTGTATTCCCTGCCCGGCATGGGAAAGGGCGTGTAGAAATTCCGGTACGTCTCGTCGGTGATATTCGCCACTGCGAACGCAAGCCGAGTCTTTTCGAACGGGTTATATGCGAGGTCGGCACGGTGTGTAGCCACGGCGGGTTGATCCATACGGTTTGCGCGGTCGCTGTAGATGACGCTGCGCCATTCCGACACCCATGCCAAATCAAGGTGCAGCGGCAGATGCAAGGTCGCGCCGGCATAATACGCCCGTGCCGGCTCGCCGGGGAGCATGTTCCCGTTGTAACTGTTGGAATGCGAGCGGTCCTCCGTCTTCTGGAACGTCGCGCGGAGCACGATATCCATGAACCTGGAGGGGCTGCTGTTCAGTTCGAATTCCGCGCCACGGACAAGCGACCGTGCGATATTCTCGGCACGCAAGAGTTCTACCGAGATTACCCAGCATATTCCGTCTTCGATATGCGACTCGAAATACGCCGCCCGCAACGATGTCCGGCGTCCCGGAAACATAAACTGCCCTGAGGCCTCGAAGCGGGTCGCCTTTTCGCGCTTGAGGTCCGGATTCGAGAGTGCCCCGGGGAACGTGCCATAGAGTTCCATCAAGGCAGGTTGCTGGTAAAAACGTCCTATGGAAACTTCCCCGCTCAGCGGCGATTCCGATGTGCCGAAACGGGAATAGATACGTCCGGACAACGTCGCGTCGCGCTCGCCGGCATCTTCCAGAATCCGCGAACCGGACGGTTGTACAAAAACACCGTCGTCCAGGCGGTCTTTCAAGAACTGGACGGAGCCTTCGCTGCCCACGCCTGCATACGTGAAAACCTGTAAATACAAATCGCCGGAACCAAGCAAAGTCCAACGGTCTAGCGCCCAGTCCTTGGAATCGCCGCGCGCCTCGGCACGTTCCCATTCTCCCGCGACACGCGCTTCCGTTTTCAGGCGATTTACGGGAGAGAACTCCGCCGAAATCTCGGGAACAAGCTTGTACGTGGCCGCCCCATATTGCAGGAACCGGGAATTGCCATAACCCACATGGTCCAACGGGTAATAAGTGCTAGAGAGATTCTTGTCGAAACGGCCCGACACTCCGCCAGCCAAAAAGAGCCTGTCGTCCAGGTAACCCGCCGATTCCAGACCATAGCGCAAAAGCGCCGACTCGCCCACGAACTTGGCCACCTTGGTCTGCTGTTCTTCCTTGCCGGGGTTCCCTCCCTCAAAACGCGATGCCGTTACGGACAAAGTCGAAAAATAGCCGTTGCCGTGCAGCATGCGGAACTGTACGTTACCGGACACATCCGTATATTGGGCGTTTTCGCGAATCGCCGTGTAGTCGTCGTCATCGTTATACTGCGTCCCGTTCCTGTTCGTATACTCGTAGTCGTTGTCGGAATGCCGCGTGGCAAACGAAGAAGCGAACATGACGCTGTCCGTTACCGGGGAACTTACCTGGAAGGCGCCTTCCCACGTATTGTGCGTCCCATAGGCGGCAAGGACTCGCCCGCCCCTCTTTACGGCATTCCTGGTGACAAAATTCACGGCACCGCCAAGGCCCGACACGCCGAACTTCGCCGGCACGTTTCCCTTGTAGACTTCCACCTTTTCCATCTGGTTCAAATCGATGGACGAAAGGTTCACGGCACCGCCGCTCGCATCGTTCAACGGCACGCCGTCCACACAAATCAAGATGTTTCTTGCGGCAATGCCGCGGATGGATACCGACTGGAAACTCCCGAGGCCGCCCTGCTTGTACGCCTGTACCCCGGGAAGGGCCGAAAGCAGGTCTGCCGCTGTCAGGGATTTCCCTTCCCACGCCGCAGGAAGAATTTCGGTATAGCCCGCACCGGCAGCTGCAACGCCCGCAGAAACGGGAGCCGAGACCTCGGTCGTGCCAAGGTCTTGTACCTCCTGTGCCCATGAGCAGGCACAGTACAAAAAGACCGCGTACACTGCGGTCCTGCAGAAGGACGTCGTTCGCATCTTTCCTCGTTCAACAGTTTCCCACAGTTCTTCTGACTCGGGGATCGCCCTACTCCCGGCTCCTTCACATCCGTTTCCGGACATTGGTTCTTGCCGGTTTCGTCCTCCCTTACAGCGGCGCGACCGTCCCCGGCTTTCACGGGGTTCTCTCAAGGCTTTTCAGGGCACAGGAAACTTTTTCAAAATATAGCATCTTTTTTCTACGCACCGCTTGCGTTAAAAAGATTTATATTATCCGTATGCTTTTTATCCACCAATTCCCGGACTGGACCCATTTCCGATTCGACAACAAGCGCGTGCTCGACGCCCTGGGCAAAACGTGCTTCGAGGAAGGGCGACTGGCAGGTCTCCTGACCTTTGTCAACTCCAAGGATCTCGAAACGGGAGTCATCACCGACGACATCGTCGCCAACTTCGCTATTGACGGGTACGCTCTGGATCTCGACGATGTAGCAAAAGATCTCGCACTCCGTTCCCAGGCCCACTCCGTACATATCCGCAACTACCTCGGCGCTATCGAGAACAGTGCAAACCCGCTCACTCCGGAGCGCCTGTTCGGCTGGCATTCTGCACTGACCGGCCACAAGACTCCCGGCTACCGTGAGACCTCCTACGAAGTCGTCTCCGAAAACATGCGCTTTGCAGGCCCCGGCCCCGAAAGGCTCCAGACCGAAATGGGACATTTTTTTGACTGGTTCGAAAAGTCCCCGATGGACGGCACCATCAAGGCCGCGATTGCGCATTTCTGGTTCCTCACGATAAGCCCGTTCCGCGAAGGGAACGGCAGGCTCATCCGTACCATCACGGCATTGCAACTCTGCCGTGCACAAAAGACGAACCATCTGCCGTTTTCGCTCAACAGGCAAATCCTGGAAAACCGCGACAGATATTTTCGCACGCTGAACAAGGCCCAGTGCGGCAACGGAGACCTTACCGATTGGATTCTGTGGTTCCTTTCGCAAATCGACTCGGCAATAGAAAACCGCAAAAAAGAACTCCAGGCAGGAATCCGTCACGCCACCTTTATGAACAAACTCACAGGCACGCCCACCGGCGAGCGAGAACAGGTTCTTCTGGAAGCAGCCCTCGCTGGAGAAATTCCGCGAGAATTTACAGCGAAGGACGTCGCCAGGGTTTTTGGAACAAGCCACGACACCGCGCTCCGCGAAATACAGAGTCTCATCAAGAAAGGCATTGTGAAGGCGAATCCCAAGGGCGGCAGGAGCCAGCGCTACAGTCTGGTAGAATAATCTACGGTTAGTTAGACGCAGCTTCGCGCATGCGGCGGCGGGCCCTTGAACCTGGGCGGTTGCGGCGACGGTGGCGCGGGGCATTCCCCTGAGCGGGAGCGTTATTCGACGGCGCGGGATGTTCCCCACGAGCGGGCTGTGCCGGTTTTTGCGCGGGCTTAGGCTGCGCATTTTTTTGTGCAGTCTTGGGCTGAGCGGGCTTCCCGTGCGCCGGATTTTCGCGGCGCGGCAACCTTCCGCGGGCATTCCTCATCTCGCTTTCGGGCGTTTCCTTCTGCTGCGGCGGCAGCTTCTCGTAAATCGCCTTGTCGCCTTCCGGAATGCGGATGCGCGTGAGCTTTTCAATAGCGCGCAAGTCCTGTTCTTCATCAGGAGCGCAGAACGAAATCGCGATGCCGTCCTTGCCTGCACGGGCGGTACGTCCAATGCGGTGCACGAACGTCTCGGGCACATCGGGCAAGTCGTAGTTGAACACATGCGAGACATCGTCCACGTCTATGCCGCGGGCGGCAATATCGGTAGCCACCAGCACGCGGATCGATTCCTTCTTGAAATTCCCGAGGGCTTCCTGGCGCCTGTTCTGGCTCTTGTTGCCGTGAATCGCGGAGCACTTGATTCCCGCCTTCTCGAGCACGCGCGTAATCTTGTCGGCTCCGTGCTTGGTGCGGCTGAACACCAGCACCTTTTTCATTTCGGGATGCGCAAGCAAAAGTTCCTTGAGCAAGGCGCCCTTGCGGCGCTTGTCGATGCGGTAGAGTTCCTGGCGGATGCGTTCAATCGGCGTGCTCTGCGGAGCCACTTCCACTCGAACCGGATTCGGGCGCAGGATCGTCGCGGCAAGCTTCGTGATATCATCGGGCATCGTCGCGCTGAAGAACAAGTTCTGTCGCACCTGCGGGAGCAGCGCCACCACCTTGCGGATATCGTGGATGAATCCCATGTCGAGCATGCGGTCGGCTTCGTCGAGCACAAAGAATTCCAATGCCTTCAGCGAAACAGCCTTCTGGCCGATCAGGTCGAGCAGGCGCCCGGGAGTCGCGACCAGGACGTCGACACCTCGAATCAGGTTGCGCTTTTGCGAAGCGTCGCTCACGCCTCCAAAAATGCAGGTAGTCGAAATCGCGGTAAACTGGGCGTACTGCTTGAAGCATTCTTCCACCTGGATAGCGAGCTCGCGCGTCGGCAAAAGAATCAGCGCACGGCATGTCTTGGGTGCGCGGAACTTCCCGGAATCAAGCAGCCGTTGCAGAATCGGGAGCGCGAACGCCGCCGTCTTCCCCGTACCCGTCTGGGCGATGCCCAGAAGGTCCTTGCCTTCCAAAAGGCTCGGGATGGACTGTTCCTGAATGGGGGTGGGCTGTTCGTAACCAACGGCACGGACTGCTCGCTGGAGGGGATTGACCAGGGGAAGTTCTGAAAATAACATGTTGACGCCAAATTTAGAAAAAACAGGACCGTAAAATTCTATACTATAACCATGAACCTTCTTGAATTTTTGAAAGACACTCCCGTTATCGGAATCCTGCGCGACATTCCGCGAGGAGCCGAAGAACTTTGCGCCACGACCGCAGCAGCCTGCGGCCTCAAGGCCATCGAAGTCACCATGAACACGGCTGACGCCGAACAGATCATAGCTGCGCTCAAGGCCGCCGCCAAGCCCCATGGCATCACCGTAGGTGCAGGCACCGTCCGTCACGGCCACGACCTGGAAAAGGCACTTGCCGCCGGGGCGGAATTCATTGTCACCCCGAACACGCGCAACGAGATAATCCGGCTTTCTTGCACTGCCGGCATCCCCATTATCCCGGGAGCCCTCACCCCGACCGAAGTCCAGAAGGCCTTCGACCTCGGCGCGACGGCAGTCAAGATATTTCCCGTAAACTGCGTCGGCGGTCCCGAATACATCAAGGCGCTGCGCGGCCCGTTCCGCGATATTCCGCTCATGGCATGTGGAGGCGTAAACGCAGAAAACGCCAGCACCTACCTGAAGGCCGGTGCGAACCTGCTTTCGTTCGGGGCAAGCATCTTCAACGTCAAGTTGATGACCGACGGAAAATGGGACGACATCGCGATCAACTTGAAGAAGTTGCTCGCCGCCATCAAAACCGGGATTTAAAGGATTTTATTTCCCGCGCATTTTCTTCTTGCATTCGTACATCGAAGAATCTGCGCTGTGGAGCATTTCGTCCACATCCTTGTAGTCTTCATTGGAATGGGCGATTCCGTATGCGAACGTCACCGACTGGTCTACGATAGTGACCGCCTTGACGGATTCGAGCATGCGTTCCGCACAAATGAATGCGCCGCGCTTGTCGGTATCCGGGCAAAGCACCATGAATTCGTCGCCGCCCATGCGGAACAGCAAATCCGATTCGCGGAGAAGTTTTTTGCAGGCGTTGACTACTGAACGGAGCAAAAGGTCGCCGGCCTGGTGGCCATAGCTGTCGTTCACATTCTTGAGGCCGTTCAAATCAAAATAAATCATCGAGAACGGAGTACCGTAGCGCTTGCTGCGGGCAAACCATTCACGTAGGGTATACACGCCATGGCGACGGTTGTAACAGCCGGTCAAGTCGTCGGTCAACGAGATATCCCGCAAGAACCGGAGCGTTCTGGACAAACGAATGTGGACATTCACACGGGCCAACAGCACGTCGGAAAGGGCGCTCTTCGAAACGAAATCCGAAGCGCCGGCATGGAATCCCTTGGTCACGCTGTCAGAATCTTCACGGCTCGTGAGGAATATGATCGGCAGGTCGTCCAGGGCAAAAATCTGCCGAATGCGCAGGCAGACTTCGTAGCCGTTCAGGCTCGGCATATTGATATCCAGGAGCACCAGGTCAAAGCGTTCCTTGTTCAAGATTTCCAGAGCCTGCTCGCCAGAATGGCAGGGTACAACGCTATACCCCACCTGCGTCAGCATGTTCTGAGTTTTCTCCAGCACTTCCGCGCTGTCATCTACGATGAGAATCTTTTCTTCGACCATTCCCTGATCTCCCCGTCACAACAATAAAACTATATGAATTCTAGTCTCGGGGCAACCCCTAGCAGCCCCAACTGCGCCGCAAATCTATAAAATTTCACTAGGGATTCCTTGCGTTCCTCGGTAAAACGGTAATCCAGAACCCGATAATAGTCCTCCACCAGAAGACGGGGCAACTTTACCGGATATTTGGCAAGCCACCGGTCCAGCGAGCCGGATATGTCGTTACGGAACCGTTCGATACTCCTTTCTGTCATTTCCAGATACCTGTCAAGCACGGGACGAACTTCAGGAGCGAGAGCTTCCTTCGCAATAATCCAGGTACCGAACACAAACGGCAACCCCTGCCAGTCCTGCCAAAGCGAACCGAGATCATAGTCAAATTCAAAGCGGTGGCGCTCGTTTTCTTCGAGAGCCATATCGCCAATCAGGAGGCAGGCGTCATCGGAATCTTCCGCGGCAAGCCCCGAAACGTACACGGGCTTGAGTCCATGGCGCAGTTCCAGCAAAATCCGCAAAAGCGCGACCGAAGTCATGCTCTGGCTAGTCATGCGCACCTTGCGGCCAGACAGCTCTTCTATCGGGAACCTGGAAAAAAGCTTCACGGAACGCACCTCGAACGAGCACGACGTACAAAGTTTCGGCGACAGCACGAACGCGCCCGGCTTTTGCGCAAAAGTGATAGACGATGCCGGGGACAAATGTATCGAGCCGTCTTTCAATCCAGCGCAGTGGGCACTCGGCGGACCGTCCACGAATTCAATATCGGGGAATTCTTTTTCACGTTCCAAAAAGTCATGGAAAAACGGCGCACAGACTAAAAACGGAATTCGTCCAACACGGAGGGTCATATAAAAAAGTTAATTTTTATACGTGGCATTCAACAGGTCACAAAAAAAATTGAACCACAAAATAAAAGATAACGACTAGAGAATAATGGCTAGATTTCATGTCAAGAAGACTTCGCTAGGCGAAGATCAAAAAAGTCTGGTGTTCAAGGGAAAAATCGAAGAAGGACCCATCAGCAAGGGAATGACCATTGAAATTCCTGTCACGCAGGAAGCGGTCATTAAAATGAAAATCAACGACGTTGTCCAGTTCGAAAAGCAGAAGGACGAAGAAAAGAAAGTCGGACTCGTCATTGCATTCAACGATTATCCGGAAGACATGGAGGTCATCCTGGAACTGAACATCGCCAACGAAAGTTTGAACATTACCAACGAATAACTTCTGTTTAAGGCGGAATAAAACATGAAAAAAGAAAGACTACGGGGAGTGAATTTGGGTGGCTGGTTCAGTCAAGTAGACTGCATCCAGGAAAAAGATCCCGTAGGATTTCCGGGGCTGTTGCCCCATATCGAGAGTTTTCTCGGTGTCTCGGATTTCAGGCGCATCCGGGAGGCGGGGTTCAACCACGTAAGGTTACCCGTAGACTATTTTAACTTGTTCGAAGGTGACGAGCTCAAGCCCAACGACGCCGTTTTCGCGCTGCTGGACAAGGCGCTCCGGGAAATCCAGGAAGCCGACCTGGACGTCATCCTGGATCTGCACAAGTGTCCCGGCCACGACTTCCACCTGGGATCGTACCAGGAACAGCCCTTCTTTGTCGACCCCAAGGCCCGCGAAGGCGCCTGCAAGGTCTGGGCCTACATGGCCGAACGCTATAGCGGGCAGACCCGCGTCATGATGGAACTGCTGAACGAACCTGCCGGCACCGATTCCAAGGTCTGGGACAAGGTAAAAGACGAACTTTTCTGGGCAATCCGCAAGCACGCCCCGAAAAACACCATCGTGGTAGGCAGCAACAAGTGGAACAGCGCCCGAGAATTCAACGTGCTGACTCCGCTGGACGACGACAACGCCATCTACAGTTTCCACACCTACACCCCGGTGACTTTCACCCACCAGGGCGCAGCCTGGATCAACGACCCGTTCTTCAAGATCAAGCGTCCCTGGCCTGGCGACTACGCCCCGCCCGAAAACGGAGGCACGACGCGTCTCGACGTCGAATACGGCGTATGGGACAAAGCCCGCCTTCAGGCAAGCATCCAGAACGCCCTCGATTTCAGGGCCAAGTACGACTTGCCGGTAGCCTGCAACGAGTTCGGCGTATACGTACAGGTGCCCCGAGAATACCAGCTTGCCTGGACACGCGATTTCCTCGACATCCTGAGAGAAGCAGACGTGGGCTACAGCTACTGGAACTACAAGAACCTGGATTTCGGCATCGTGTCCAAAGGCGAATCGCTACATAACGGACTCGCCCAATACGACAACCCCGAACGTCTGGATTCCGAACTCATGGAAATGCTCGCGAAGGGGTAAGCGACTCCGTCGCAATGTGAAGTGTGTTTAATTGGCAGTGTCATCCTTGGCCAAAGGCCGAGGATCCATCACTCTTGTTAAAGTGGTTAAGTAAACAGTGGTTAGTAGACAGTAGGCGGTAGAAAGTTGGCTAAAGTTCGATCAAGATGCCGGCCTGCAGATAAATGAATCCCTTGCCGTCGTGCTCCAGGAATTCGTATCCGCCCATGAGCATGATAGAAGAATAGTCGCCATTCTTGATATCCAAGCCACCGCCGGTCCTCCAGAATAGCTGATGGTCACTGCCGATCAGGTAGCCGAGATCCCCTGTAACGACAGGGAGAGTCTGTCCGCCCATCGGCAGACGAATCCAGGCACTGGCACTCAGCGGCACGAGACCGACATTGTCGATTTCCTGATAACCGCCACCGATGCCAACAAAGACCATCTGGTCGATAGGATACCACCAATGGCCATAAATGCTCAGGTTGAAGTCCGTTATTTCGCTCACGTGGTTGACGACGCCACCCTGGACATCCATCGTAAACGCGTTCGCAGGAGCGGAGCTCATGGCGACAGCACAGGCAAATACCAGCGGGAGCGCCTTGACAGCCACGGCGGCACTTTCGTCGTCATCGCTTCTGGCCTCGCGAGACCAGCCGCCACTCTTTTCCCTACGGAAAGCCAGGAAGAATCCCTTGAGCAGCGCCATGTTCATAGAAACGAAATAAAAGGCGCTCGGCACAATCTTCGTCACGCAGACAAGCGCAGTAAGGACCATCATGGCAAAGGTCACGCAGTAGACGGTCCCTTCCGTCAAGAGCAGGGCATTGATAATAAAGAGCAGAATCAGGATATGCGGGGAGAACCAGCGCAGAAGCTTGTGCGAAAGGAACAGATAGGCGAGCAGGGGCCTGAACGGATTCAGCAGCGGCAGGTAAGAGAACAGGTAATTGAAATTCGCGCGGCCGATACGCACCTTGCGGCGGTATTCGCCACCGCCTTCTTTCGAGGTCTGTTCCGTACCGATTGCGCTCGGGACGAACGTACAGAAATAACCTTTCTGCAAAATCTTGGTCGTAATGAAGAAGTCGTCCATGACGCTCTTTTTCACGGGCAGTTCCGTATAGAGTTCCCTGCGGATAGCGTACAGGGCGCCATTGCCGCCTATCAGGCGGTCCAGGACACCTTCGAACTTCTTTATCTCGGATTCCAGATCCCAATACGAACTTTCGCCGCGGCCAAGGACGCTACCGCTCTTGTCCGAAAGAATCAGGTGTCCGCAGACGCAACCGATTTTTGTATCGCAGAACGGGGCGACCAGCTTGCGGATCACATTCGGGAAGAACATCGTATTCGCATCGCAGAACACGAGGATTTCGCCATGAGCCAGTTTCTGCAGACGGTTGAGCATCGCCGCCTTGCCGGCGTTTTTCGGGGCCTTGACCAAGGTGATTCCCTGATCGGCATACCGCGCCACGATTTCGGCAGTCGCATCGGCGGAACCGTCGTCGCCAATCAAGACTTCCAGCTTTTCCTTGGGGTAATCGATTTCCTGGATGTTCTTTATCTTGCGTTCGATAACCGCCTCTTCGTTATAGGCAGAAATCAGGAGCGTCACCATCGGCAATTCAAAATTCTTGTCGATATGGCGGTGGCGGCGCTTGAAAAGTTCGCTCACGAAAGGCAATGACAGCGGAAAAAGGCAATAACAGAGGACCAACAAAAAGACGAGCACCCAGAACGCAATCTGCAAGTAGAGTAAAACCTGGTCGTTCATCGTTCTATCCACTCCTTCTCTTTGTCAAGGAACTGCAGCAACAGCATCTGCAGCTCCTGGGGGCTCATGGAATCCGTTACTGTCAATATAGAAAGACCTTTCGGGGCAATCAACACGAAGGCGGGCAACGCATGCAGTTCCCACACCTGGAAATAACATTCCTGCACCGTTTTCTTCTGGCCGTCGCACATAATCGTGTCCTGGGAATCCGTGTTCAGCTTTACGGGATAGAACCTGGTATTCAGAATCGAGGCCACGGTCGGGTCGGAGTAGACGTTCGCATCCATCACGCGGCAAGGGACGCACCAGTCCGCATAGAGGTCGACAAAAACCAGCTTGGCAGAGTTCTTCGCCTTCTCAAGCGCCTCGGAATAGCCCATCCAGTGAACCAGCTTGGGCTTTGCAGGGGCGGCAAGTCCCGTAGTCACAGCCAGAAGGACGCAGCACAGCAACGTGGAAAGACGGGACATCATTGTATTTTCTCTCCCCTTGGCTTCTTGAGCTTCTTGGCGGCGGCCTTCGCCGCTTCTTCTTCCTTCATTTTTTTGTAGGCTTCCGGATTGAGAACGGAATCTATCCTGTCCGTGACGCGTTTCTGGAACGGCATCCAGTAATGCGGATCGTTCAAGATATTGTCCGACACGGCCAAAAAGGTTTCACGGGTATAGCCGTGCTTTTCAAGAGTCTTGCTGCGGGCAAGGCGCGCCATGGGCGATTCCGTCCCGTACATCTGTTCGGCAACGCGCAATTCCACGAACGTCTCAACAAAATTCTCGTCGACAGACGGGGCGTCACCTCCGCAGGCGGCAAGCGTCAACAGCAAGCCGGACATCCATGCGAAAGCGAGCGTTCTGCAACCCATTCTAGCCCCGTTACGATTCTTCCAGGGCGTTTTCGAAAAGCCCTTCTACATACTCGGCCTTGCTGAAAGGCACCAGCTGGTCGATGCGTTCGCCCATGCCGACCCAACGTATGGGAATCTGCAGCGAGCTCGCGATAGAAAGTACGGCTCCGCCACGCGCGGTTCCGTCAAGCTTCGTGACCACGATTCCCGTGAGCGGGAAACTCTGGTTGAACAGTTTCGTCTGGTTAATGGTATTCTGTCCTGTATTGCCGTCAATCACGAGCCACATGTCCTGCGGCATTTCCGGATTCACCTTCTTGATGACGCGGACAATCTTCTTGAGTTCTTCGAGCAGGTAATCCTTGTTGTGGAGACGTCCGGCCGTATCGACCAGGACGACATCGCAGCCTCGGGCGACAGCGGCATTGCAGGCGTCAAAGGCTACCGCAGCCGGATCGGAACCTTCCTGGTGCTTCACGAATTCGGCTCCGCTGCGCTGCGCCCAGGTTTCGAGCTGGTCAATCGCCGCCGCGCGGAAAGTATCGCAAGCGGCAATCATCACCTTCTTGCCTTCGCCAATCAAGCGCGCGGCGAGCTTACCGATGGTGGTAGTCTTGCCCGCCCCGTTCACGCCGATGACGAGCACCACGTGAGGTTTGCCCTTGAGTTCGAACGGCGGCGGGTCTTTCAGCAGGCGTTCCGCCTCGCCCCTCATGATATCGAGGACCTGCTCTGTCGTGAGGGATTTCCCCAAAGCCTGCTCGCGCAGGGCGTCCGTCAATAGGAAGGCGGCCTCGACGCCCACGTCGGCCTTGATCAGGTGTTCTTCGAGTTCTTCGAGGGTGTCGTCCGTAATTTTCCCGACACCGACAATGCCCTTCAGTTCGCCCACGAGGGCGTCACGCGTCTTGGCAAGACCCTGCTTAATTGTAGATAACAGACCCATTAGACAAGGCTCTCGACTTTGTCCACAAGGCCGTACGCCTTGGCTTCTTCGGCACTCATGAAGTTGTCGCGTTCAGTATCGCGGTCGATTTCTTCAATCGTGTGTCCGCTCGTTTCGGCCAGAATCTTTCCCGTGATGCCGCGGATGCGCAGCATTTCTTCGGCCTGGATCTGGATGTCGCTCGCCGGAGCGACAATCTCGCCGTGAATAAGCGGCTGGTGAATCATGATGCGGGCGTTGGGCCATGCCACACGCTTGCCCTTTGCACCGGCGGTCAGCAAGACGGCACCCATAGAAGCCGCCTGGCCACAACACACCGTGACCACGTCGCTCTGGATGGCGTTCATGCAGTCGTAAATAGCGAGGCCGCTCGAAATGACTCCGCCCGGGCTATTGATAAAGAAAACGATGTCTTCGTGATTCAGGGAATCCAGGTACAGCAACTGCTTCACGATTCGTTCGGCGCTTTCGTCGTCAACACCGCCCCACAAGAAAATGCGGCGCTTCGAGGCAAGAAAATCCTCGGCTTTCTTCATCAGTTCGGGAGACTGTTTTTCGTTCTTATCTTCGCAATCGGCCATAAAAAGCTTCCTTCTGTTTTGTTCCCTAATTTAGAAAAATCTTGGACGGGCGGTCATCCTCAGTTGCTATATTTCGGCCATGCCAAAGAGCAACGAGAAATTTCTGGTCGGACTGGTGGACAAGACTGTCCTCGAGGCCATCGAAGCGGATTCCCTGAATCCGGTATTCATGGATTTGCAGGCCTGCAACGCCATCGAGATCCGCTACGACTTCTTCAAGCCTTCCGAATGGCCGGAGCTTTCTTCGCGCGTACGCAAGGTGGCACCACACGCCATGCAGATCGGGACCATCCGCCTCAAGCGGGACGGGGGCCAGTTTCCCGACGCCCAGGCCGTCGCCAGGCCCGCCCTGTGGAAAGAAATCCTCGACGTCGCCGAAATCCCGGAATGGCTTGACCTGGAACGCGATTGCCTCGCCCAGTTCGCGGAACTCAAGAAACTCGCTGCAGCAAGGGGTACCCGCATCCTCGTTTCCGAGCACAACTTTGTTCGTATCCCGAACGATATGGAGCTCAAGACGCTTGTCGACGACTTGCGCCGCGTCAAGGCCGACGGCTTGAAAATCGCCGCCATGAGCAACAGCGCTACAGACTGCGACCGCCTGTACAAGTTTATAAAGAAGTACTCCAAGTACTTCGAACTTTTCGGGGCGTTCGGAATGGGAGAAACGGGCAGGATAAGCAGGCTCTGGTCCCTCAAGGAAGGAGCGAACCTCACCTATGCCGCCATCGACTCCGTCCAGGCTCCCGGACAAATCGATGTCATGACATCCAGAAAGGCCCTGGACAAGTTCGAAATCATCTATTCACAAGCAGATTTGTGTGATTTTTTAACGAAATATCGTCAATTTTAAATATTTTCATATTACAAAAGCCTTTTTGGACTCCCAAAAAGGCTTATTTTTTTCTACAATATTTAGTTGCCAAAAGAAAAGGAATCATTATGCGTCTTTCTGAAAGATTTGTGGATAATTGCATTCTTATCAACTCTGCCAGCGAAACCAAGGAAGCTATCCTGAACGAGCTGGTCGACACCCTTTGCAGCGCCTACAAACTGGAACACAGGGACGAAATTTTTGAAGCCGTATGGAACCGCGAACAGAGCCGTTCCACGGGTATCGGTTGCGGACTCGCCGTGCCACACGCCAAGATTGACTATGTTGACCGCATGTGCATGGTCGCCGCCACTGTCGAGAAAGGCCTGGACTTCCAGTCTTTCGATGGCGAACCGGTCTACCTGCTCATCCTCATCGTGAGCCCGGGCAACACCGTCGGTCCGCACCTCAAGGCCCTTTCTTCTGTCAGCCGCCTCCTAGCCGACGGAAACGTCCGCAAGGACCTCATCGCCGCGAAAACTCCGGCCGAGTTCATCACGACTCTCCGCGCCGCCGAAGACAAGTACTTGTAGGCGGCATAGCCGCAGTTACTAGTTGATAGTTAATAGTTACGAGTTACTAGAATTTCCATTTCCAAGAAGCTTCTTGGAAATGGAAATTCTAGTAACTTAGAGCTGCCACGAAGTGGCCCTAGAAACTCAGAACTTAGAACTCGTAACTGCCGCGCAGCGGCCCCCCCCCTTGACAACCCGCAACACCTTTTATATATTTGCACTCGCATTGGACGGTTAGCTCAGTTGGTTTAGAGCGCTGCTTTCACACGGCAGAGGTCACTGGTTCAAATCCAGTACCGTCCACTCTCGAAGGTCCGGTTCAACCGGACTTTTTTTCTATTTTCGCAAAAACGGGCAACGTAACAGCCCGGACAGGCATCTAAAAGGCATGGACAAGACCAAAACTTTTCTAATCGGCATCCTGGCGGCGGCAGCCCTGCTGCACGCGGAATCCGCATGGACTCTGGAAGCCTGCCTCAAGCAGGCCAAGCAGAAAAGTCTTTCGCTGGAATCGGCCAAACTCCGCGAGCAAAAAGCGGACATCGGCATCAAGCAGGCAAAGTCCGGCAACTATCCGAGCGTGAACGCGAGCATCCAGAACACCCTTTTCGACCATCCGTTCATTGACCAGGAAGACCACTACCGCCTAAACCTGGGCATTTCCGGATCGTACACCATCTGGGATGGCGGCGCCACCAGCCTGAACGTCGAGGCGACCCAGCTTTCGAAAGAAGCGACCCAGCTCGCCACGCGGCAGACGGAACGCACCGTCCAGGAGAACGTGCTGAACGCCTTCATGAACCTGCTCGCCGCCAACGAGAAACTGCACACCGCAGACGCTTCCGTCGAGCTCGCCCAGGCGGAATTCGAGCACTACGGCAAGCTCTACGAGGCCGGATCCATCACCAAGAAAGACCTCACCCAAAGCCAGTCCAACGTATTGCAGAAACAGACGGCGCAACTTTCCGCACAACTGAACGTGAGTACGTCGAAGACGACACTCCGCCAGCTGCTGGAACTGGACGACAGCAGCGATTTCCAGATTTCGGCACCCGAGACGGACATGGAACATCCGGATTCCCTGCCACCGCTGCCGTCACTCGACGAACTGCAGAAAAACGTCAAGGAAGCGCACCCCGGACTCAAGTCCGACAGCGTTTCTGTCCGCGCGGCCAAGAAGAGCACCGAAGTCGCCGGCAAGGGCAGCTCTATCACGGTAACGCTGGGGGCGAATTCCTCCACCGGCCTGCAGGCATGGGAATCTAAAGCCTACAAGAACCAGCTCAAGTACGGATGGCAGAATTCCATATCGCTCGGCATCAACATCCCCATCATCGATGGCGGTTCCACCACGAACAAGGTGCTGCAGGCCCAGGTAAGCGAGGCCGAGACGCAGGTCAGCATGCAAGAAACCGCCAAGGCACTCGAAAACAGCATCGAAAAGCTGTACCTGAACGCCTTGAGCGCGGACATGCAATGGAAAGCCGCCATCTTGCAGGTGCAAGCCGAGCAGGAAGCCCTCCAGGTCGCCGAAGAACAAAGAAACGCCGGTTCGCTCACCTATACCGACTTCCTGACACAGAAAAACAACCTCGAAACGGCCAAGATTACCCTGGTCAACGCGAAGTACACGAGCCTCCTCGCCAGGAAGATCCTAGACCTGTACCAGGGACTGCTGGACTAGCGGATTTATCCACGACAAAACGCCTTTTTTGAGCTAAATTCGCCATTTTTTGCATCTGTCATGGACAATTTATCCATGATGGCATTTTTATTTTACGCCCAATAAAAAGACTTCCATTTTATATTGTATACCTGGTACAGGATTGTTTGGATGAACTTTGGGTTGAAAAAAAAAGGAGCAAACCTATATGAAAGAATCCAATCTTTCGTTGTTCGCATTGGCACTGGTTGCCACCGTGGGAACAACCGCATCCGCATACACGATTAGCGGAAAAGTCACCGACGATCAGGGTACAGCCATCAACGGCGCCGACGTCACCCTCGTCAACGAAAACAAGAACACAAAAACCGATGCAAACGGTGATTTCTCCATTCACGAAGAAGAGTCTATTGACGCCCTGCACGGCCAGACCATTCCTGGATACGTCAACATCAATAACGGAGTGCTCTCGTACAAGCAGAGCAGCTCTTCTCCGGTTTCCGTCAAAATTTTTGACATGGTAGGAAACCAGGTGTATTCTTCCACCCTTTACGGATCCGGCAAGGCCGACTTGCGTCAGAACATCAGGGCCCAGGGCAACTACGTGGCCAAGGTTTCCGTCGGCAGCGCCGTACAGACGGTTCGTTTCACCGCCTCCGGAAAGGCCGGCACCAGTTTCGCCTCCCGTAACGCCCTCGCAAAGGACGTAACCCCGGGTGAAAAGCTTCGTATCGTAGCCGACGGGTATGACACTCTCTCCATCCCCCTCGGCACGCTCGATACGACCGTCAACGTGAAGCTCACGAAGACCGCGCCCCCGGAACCGACATTCAAATTCGGTTACGCTTTGAAGAACGAGCCGACCCCGAGTAAGGGCTGCGGCACGACTTCCAAGCTGCAAAAGACCAAGAGTGTCGAAAATGGCGACCGCTTCGAAATGAGAGTGGGCAGCGACAACCGCGAATACTTCATCACCTTGCCGAAGAACTACGACAACAAGAAACCTTACAAGTTGCTCTTCGCCATGCACTGCATGGGCTCTAACGCCGAAGACTTCGTCCACCACAATCCGGACCAGGACCATCCGTCTCCGTACTACGGCCAGCAGAAGCTGGACAAGAATGGCGACTACATCTTCGTTTCTCCGCGTGGCGATACCGACGGCATGCCGTGGAGCACGAGCAGCGACAAGGACCACAAGTTCATCAACCAGTTGCTTACGACTCTCGAAGAAAACTACTGCATTGACACCAGCCGCGTGTTCATGACGGGCTTCAGCTTCGGCGCCATGGTCACGAACTCCATGGCCCAGGATATGCAGGACCGCCTCCGTGCAGTCGCAGTCTATGCAACCGCCGACTACAACATCTACTTGCCGAAGAACAAGGGCTTGCCTATCGCCTGGATGGCCGTGCACGGCAAGAACGACGGCACCTGCAACTACAGCCGCGCTCGTGACAGCGCACTCAAGCGCATCCTCAAGAACAACGGTAAGGCCGACGCAGATGGCAACTTCACCGATGCCAGCGCTGAAAAGCCGCAGGAAGTCGGCGGCAGCGGACACCTCTGCTATGATTTCACGACGGTTGACGAACGCTTCCCGGTCAAGTTCTGTAGCTGGAACGGTCAGCACCAGTGGACCGCATTCGACAACGGCAACTGGCAGAACACCTGGGTTCCTGAAGAAGTTCACAAGTTCTTCGAACAGTTCTAAAGAATTCCTCCATAACCAACCCAAGAACGGTCCCTGTCCCCACAGGGGCCGTTTCCATTTGTCCCCGCTTTTCAGATTGAAAACGCCGTTGTTTCCCCTGCGAAACAGCGTCCGTTCCTTTTTGAAATACTTTCGGCTTTTTTTATCAAAAAACGGCTTTTTTCGCAAAAAAAACCGTTTTCTTGCCATTTGGCACGGCGTTCGCTTATAGGGGAGTGAACAAGAAACAATGGGCGGCGGCGAAGGCCGAACCCGCAACCAAAAGAGGTAAAATTATGATCAACGCACAGATTCTCCCGACTGCATTCTATGGTATCCAGAACTTCCTTGACAACTTGAACGCCGAAGCCGCCAAGGGCGAATGCACCTACACGCCGAAGGCCGACTACTACGAGACCGAAAACGGTTTTGCACTTGAAGTCGAACTCCCGGGCGTGAAGAAAGAAGACATGAACATCCAGGTCGAAAAGAACATCATCACCGTCAAGGCGACGCGTGTCCGCAGCAAAGACGAAAAGTTCACCTTCGAGCGCAGCTTCCGCCTGGCCGACGACATCGACACCGAGAACATCAAGGTATCGCTTGAAAACGGCATCTTGAAATTCGACTTGTCGAAGAAGGCCCAGGCCGCAGCACGCAAGCTGACCATCGGCTAACCCGCAAGACTTAAGTGTTACTCCAATCATCGTTCTCCTTAGAGGGCTCCCGGTTTACGCCGGGAGTTCTTTTTTTATCGTCATGGCGGCCCACAAGGACAATCGTCATGGCGGCCCATGAGCCGCCATCTAGCATTCTCTTGGATTTTCCATCGCGAATTTTGTATATTCTCGGTGAAAAGAGATACCAAGATGCTTGATAAAGAAGTTCTAAAGACCGTCAGCCGCATCGAACTCAGCGTTCGCGGCACGCTCGATACCGTGATGACCGGCGCCTACCACAGTTCCTTCAAGGGGAACGGTATGGAATTCAGCGAAGTCCGCGAGTACATGCCGGGCGACGACGTGCGTACCATCGACTGGAACGTGACCGCACGAACGGGCACGCCGTATGTGAAGAAGTTTATCGAAGAACGCGAGATGACCATGCTCTTGATGGTCGACGCGTCCAGCAGTTCGGAATTCGGTTCCGGCAAGCAGATGAAGGGAGAGGTCATGGCGACGCTTACCGCGCTGCTCGCCTTCGCCGCCATCAAGAACAACGACAAGGTGGGCCTGCTCATCTACACCGACCAGGTCGAGCTGTTCATACCGCCCGAAAAAGGCCGCAAGCACGTGCTGCGGCTTATCCGCGAAATCCTTTACTTCAAGCCGCAGCACCACGGCACGAACACGCAGGTGGCGCTCGAGTACGCCGGCAAGATTCTGAATCGTCGTGCCGTCGTCGTGGTGATGAGCGACTTCTTGGACGAAGGTTTCGAAAACGCCTTCAAGATTCTCCGCAAGCGCCACGACGTGCTTGCGGTCTCCGTGGTGGACCCGCGAGAAATGGAACTCCCGCCCGCAGGCCTCGTGGAACTTGAAGACCCCGAAACCGGCGAGACGCTCCTGATCGATACAGGCGATGCGGCCTTCCGCGAAGCGTTCGCCCGCGAGGCAAAGCGTCAGGGCAAGGCGACCAAGGAGCTGTTCCAGCGCATGTCCATCGACTTCGTACGCATCGAGACGCACGACGACTTCAAGGAAACGGTCGCTCCGCTTATCGAGCACTTTAGGCGAAGAGCCCGCGCCGCAAGAATGTAACGCGCCAAAGATTGCAAATTAAAAAGGTGGTTTTAAACCACCTTTTCTGTTAATTCTCGAATTTTGTTTTTTACGAATTCCAAATCGCTATTCGTGAGCACGGGAATTAGCGCGTTAATTTCTTCGACGGGCTTGTCCCACCACTTAAACTTCAGCAGCAGCGAAGTCAGTTCCTCGTCAAAGCGGTAGCGGATCAACTTGACCGGGTTCCCGACGACAATCGAATAAGGTTCCACGTCGCTAGCGACAACGCTGTTCGCGCCGATAATCGCGCCGTCACCAATATGCACGCCAGACAAGATTGTCGCATTCTGCCCAATCCACACATCGTTCCCGATAACGGTATCGCCCTTGAACGGCATATCGCTTGCAGCAGGTGGCTTCATGTCCCAGCCTTCAAGCGTATAGAACGGGAAAGTCGAAACGGCATTCATCTGGTGGTTCGCGCCATTCATCACAAATTCCACGCCAGCTGCAATTTGGCAGAACTTCCCGATGATGAGCTTGTCGCCGATAAAGTCGTAATGGTGCGTCACATGGCTTTCGAATTCCGAGTCAGCGATGTAGGTAAAATCCCCGACGATGATGTTCGGATTCTTGATAGTCGGCTTGACGTAGATTTCCTTGTCGTAGCCTGCAATCGGGTGGACTGTATTTGGATTAGGGATTTTTCCGTTCATGGTTTAAATATATATCAAACTGTCGCGTGGCGGTAGCCGAGCAGCTTCATACTATAAAGCGCAGTGCCTTTGCTGATGCTACGCACGCCTGTGGCGTAACCAAAAATTTTGCGGAGCGGGATGTCTGCCTTCAAAAAGTGCGTCTTGCCGTCACCGCCAATTTCCTTCACCTTGCCGTCGCGGGCCTGAATGTCGCCAGTCACGAGCCCTGCAAAATTCACCGGACATTCCAGAGAAAGTTCCATGATGGGCTCGTAGAGTTGTACATCGGCGGGCTTAATCAGCTTGGTCACGGCATCGGCGCACGCCTTCTTGATCATCGGCGGCAGAGCGCCTTCGGTCCATGTGAACTCGCGGACTTCAAAGCACACACCCACAAGCGGGCCCTTACCCAAAATTCCCACTTCGGTTGATTCCAGGAGAGCCGAACGCACGCCTGCCAGAATCTCGCGGGGAGCGGTTTCCAGAAATTCCGCGGACAAGCGGATGTCATGCGCGTCACCTTCGAGCGGCATCGCCGAAAGCTTTATCGAAATCTTGTGCGGCCCGAGCTGGAATGTATTTTCGACCGGGCCCACATTGCGGCAGAGGCGTTCCTGCCAGCGCACTTCCGGACTGCCGGCCTTCACTTCGCAACCGAATTCGCGCTTTAAGCGGGCAAGCAGGACTTCTAGCTGAACCTCGCCCACGGTATGCAAGTACCAGAAACCGCCATCGTCCTTCTGCACGCGGAAACTCGGGTCCATACGGCTAAGCGTCGCGAGGCTCTTTTCGACATGGTGGTAGTCGTCGGAACCAAGGCATTCCACACGCGTCTGGAGAAGAGGATGGTAGTTGTCTCGGATGGAGGTGTCAGGGTGCAGCGGGTCTGGATCCTTCGACTCCGCTACGCTTCGCTCAGGATGACACCGTCCATCTAAATAAATAATCTGTCCAAGTTCTGTCTCGAACGGAGTGCGCATCGCGTAAATATCACCAGCGCGAATCTCGTCTACCGGCAAAAGCAGGTTTGCCTTGAGTCGCGAGAACTCGAAACCCGCGGGCCATTCCTTGCGTTCCATGTCGGTATGGCTGCGGAAAAGGGAAATCTCGCCAACGCCCTTGAAGTGCCGCAAGCGAATCACCTGGCCAAGCTCGTTGATGCCGAACCTGGGAACCTCGGGCAAGAAGAACGAAAGCGCGGTGATGAGGCTGCGCACGCCGAACCCTTCGAGCGCGGAACCCGCATAGCAAAGCGCGTACTCGTCGCTCTTCACGAGCTTCCTTAATCCGCGCAGCAGAATCTTGGGCGCGACCGGTTTTCCGTCCATCGCGTTTTTCAAGATTTCGTCGTCAAAGTTGCTGGCAAATTCGCACGCCTCGGCATAGTGCTTCTTGAGTTCACGGGAACCGTCCCAACCGTCTTCAACATTCCAGTCTTCGTCAACGGTTTCCTCGCCCGATTCGGAATGGACAAGACGGCTCTGGCTCAATACGTCGAGCACCGCCGACATCTTGCCGCCCTCGAACTGCGGGAGCGTCATGAGCACCGGGCGCACGCCGAGCTGTTCCTCGATATTGATGAGCGTATCGTCGAGAACGTAATCTGGATTGTCAAGCTTGTTCACGAACAGGATCGTAGGAACTCCCGCTTCGCGCAACTTGCGGAACGCGGCGACCGTCTGGGTTTCCACGCCACTCGCGGCACTCACCACGAGAACGGCTCCTTCCACGGCCGTGAGCGCCATATCCACCTCGGCACCAAAGTCCACATGCCCCGGCGTATCGATAAAATTGAACCACGTGTCCTTCCATTCAAAATGGGCAACACCACTTTCGATCGTAATGCCGCGTTCCTTTTCTTCGGGCATGTAGTCCATGGTGGCAAGGCCTTCTTCAACCTTGCCCGGCCTACGCACTTCGCCTGCCGCAAACAATATGCGTTCGGAAAGAGTCGTCTTTCCGGCATCAACGTGTGCGAGAATCGCTATGTTGCGAATAGCCTGCGACATCGCGCCTACTTCTTCAATTGAGATTCCAGGGCTTCTACGCGGGCAGCCAGGTCGGCACATAGCTGTTCCAGCTTCGCAAGGCGAGCGTCATGTTCACGGTCCTTTTCGGACTGGCGGTGCAGTTCGTCGTCCTGCAGTTCGTTTACGGAGTCCACGGAATTCAAGCGGAAGTCGTGTTCCGCATCCTTGGCGGCCTGCGCCTTGATCTTGAAATCCTGTTCACGGCCCTTGGAATAAAGGGCGTCTATGCGGACATCGTGTTCGTAGTCCTTTTCCTTCTGCATATCCAGGCGGGCATCGTGTTCCTTGTCCTTGCGCTGGAGTTCACGGATACGTTCTTCATCAAGATTCATAATCACCTCGGGAAAAAGGGACCTTCCGTTTTAATTTAGCAAAAGCCGGCGAACCGGAGAAGCCGCATTACTTGGCGTTCCGCACGCAACGCACCGAGAATCCGAATTTTTTCGCCTTCGAGGTATAGCCGAAAGCCATCGACTTGTTCGTCAGGTACCATACACGGGCATTGCCCGGTTCAATTCCTTCCAGGGAATCGTCTGCACTCCAGAAAAAAGCGAACTTGGCGAGGTTGCCGTAAGTCGCATCGTCAAAGCGGTTGCCCGCAGGCATCGCGGAGAACTTGAGCGAATCGTTCCCGTTCGTCTCGCCCTTCCAGCCGTAATCCGCCTTGATCAGGTAGCCTGCGTTAAAGTCGGCACCGGCAGCGGTCCAAAGGCTCTCGAAATCGGCCTGGGCAGGCAGGCGGAAGCCCGCAGGGCAAGCCTTCTGCGCTGCATCCCATGTATACAGGCGGCCGTAGGCCATGCAGTTGTTGTCATCGTCGTCCAGGCAGTAGCCGCCTTCGGACTTGAAATTCAGATTGTCGCCGAACCATTCCCTGTCCGCAATTTTTACGAGACGGTACTTTTGCCCATCGCGTGAATCCTTGAACTCAAAGCTCTTGGATTTTGCCGGTTTAGTTTTTGCAGCTTTAGATTTTGCGCCGGACTTGGCTTTCGCGGCGAACGCGCCGGAAGAGGCAAGCGCGACCATCAAGGCGAGAACGACAAACCGACGCAACATCTTTCCGACCACCTTAACTTTCAAACGGCCTTACACGGAGCGTGACTCCGAGTTCTTCGCACAGCTTGCGACAGATTTCGATTTTTTCTTCGGGCATCACCTTCTCGACAACCGTCATGACCACGTTCTTCACGTGGGCCTTCGCGAGCACGGCGAATTCCTTGAGGGCGTCATAAGACTTGATGCCGAACTTGGAACGCGTGAGCGCCAGGAATTCCTCGGCATCCGGGGCGTTCAGCGAAATCGAGACGGTGTCGAAGCGCCCCTCGAGTTCGGGCGTGATGTCCTTGCCGTGAATCAAGTTCGCAAGGCCGTTCGTGTTGAGGCGCACCTTCAAGTTCGGATACTTCGCCTTGAGTTTGTCAATCACCTTGCAAACATCGTAAAGGCGTTCGAGCGGTTCACCGTATCCGCAGAAAATCAGTTCGTTGATAACGTTAAGGTCGTACGCATCGAAAATTTCCATCACGCGTTCAACGCTCGGTTCACCTTCCTTGAGCCAGAGCGTATTGCCTTCCATCATCTTCTTCGTTTGACGCAGGCAGAACACGCAGCTGCACGGGCAACGGTTCGTCATGTTCACGTAGATGTTCTTGCCGGTAATGTCGCCACTGTTGGCGATATCCAAATAGCCCGCCTGCCCGACGGTCCCAGTTACAGTATAAACTATCATTAGGCCCCCTTAGTCTTCGATGAGGTCGCGAAGGTACATTTCGACGCTCAGGCCCCAGTGATCGGGAACGTTGTTGTCTTCGCAGTAGCGGATGCACTTGGATGCGAATTCGGCGGCCTTCTTTACCGACTCGTAGAAGTCGTGGCCGTTCAGGTACATGCCGGCGATTACCGCGCTTATCACGTCGCCCGTTCCGCTGCGGTCGCCGCCGATACGGTCGGCCATCACGATTTTAGCCTCTTCGCCCTTGCTGTACACGTAGTTCATAATCTGCTTGCTGCTGTAATGGATTCCCGTAACCACAATGTGCTTGGGCCCCTGTTCGGCAAGCGTCTTGCACATGTTCTCGATTTCGGAGAGGGTGAGGTTCCCGTCGCGGTAGTCGCAACCTGTGAGCGAGCAGAGTTCGGTGAGGTTCGGCGTCAAGAGGTCAGCGTAATGCACGAGCGCGCGCATCTTTTCGCAAAGTTCCGGCGTATAGGTGGTATAAAGCCGGCCGTAGTCGCCCATCACCGGGTCGACCAGCGTGAACACGCCATTTTTCTTGAAAGTCCTGATGAAGTCGATGACGATATCCACCTGTTCCTCGGAGCCGAGGAACCCCGTCGCGATGGCGTCGAAGCTCATATCCAGATCCTTGTACGTCTGGATGTAGTCGCGCATCTTGGAGGTATAATCGTCAAAGAAATACTTGGGGAACTGCGTATGCGTAGAAAGTATTGCCGTAGGTACCGCGACCGCCTGGATTTTCATGGCCGAAATGACGGGCGCCATGACGGCGACCGAGCAGCGGCCGAATCCGGTAATGTCGTTGATAAGCGCAATCTTCTTCTGTGGCATAGCGAGTTATAATTTAGAAATTTAAATGATGTAGCCTTTAGCCCCGGCCTACGAGCCGGGGGATAGAATCTACCGCTTCACAAGTACGCGGGCGTAAGCAAGAGCAGCCGAAACGATAACGGCAAGGAGCGTGGGCCCGAAGAAAACGGATTCCTGGTGCGCGGCGACCTGGTAGACAATGAAACCTGCAAGCCATGCGAAAAGGTTCCAGAGCCAGAATCCGAGAGATCCGCCGCGTGTATCCGCATCACCCTTCCCGAAGTAGAACGAGACGAGCAGTACGGCAGCCATGGGCGCGAACACCGAGGCAATCAAGTACAGGAAACTGATGTAGTGTTCCATAATTCCCGAAATGGCAAGCGCCGCACTCAAAAGGGCTACGACGACGCCAGCAACCTTCGGGTTGATTTTGCCGTAAATCGCCTTCGAGGATTCGCCTGCAGAATTTGCCGCAAGGAAATTCGTCGTGACCGTAGAGAGCACCACGATGATAATGCCCGGAATCCCGAGGCCTGCAAGGAGGATGGCCTGCGCGATGTTGTTGCCGGCGCCGATGCCAGCAATCTCGATACCGAGAATGTACATCCAGAGGCTCGCGAACGTGTAGGCCGCCGCAGAAACCGCAGTCGCCTTCACCGGATATTCAACGTCCTTCGTGTAGTCCGAAATCACAGGGAGCCAGGAGATAGGCATCGCAATCGAAATCTCGAAGATGTTCCAGAAGCCGAGCAATGCGGCAGAAGTTGCAGCCCCTGCAGTAAGCGCGCCAGATGCACCGACACCGAACAACTTAACCGTCAGCACAGCGAGCAGAATGGCAAGCGCCGCCATCACGACCGTCGTCACGTTCGCAGAACGCTTGAGGCCCACGAAAACCCAGATGGCAATAAGCACCGCAAGGATAACGCAAGTGAGCGGGAAAGAAATGGGCAAGTTGAGGCCCGCCAAGGCAGACGCGCCCTGCGCATTCAGCACCGCCACCCAGGCGAGCAACTGGAAAACGTTCAAGGCGGCAAAGAACTTGGAGCCGTACTTGCCAAACGAAGAAGCCGTAGTCTCCATCGCGTTCAGGCGCACGCGGGCACCGATAAGGCCCACGAAAAAGAGCAGGATGCCGCCCAGCACATGCCCGAGGATTAGCGGGAGCCAAAGAGAACCTGGCGCCGACGCAGCGCCGATTTCGATACCCGCCTCGATTTCGGAAACCGAGATGGCGACACCGAACCAGATAATTCCATTCGAAAACAGACCTGTACGTTTTTCCATGATACACCTCCGCAAGGCTCAAAAGACGGCGCAAAAATAGAAATGCGGCCCCCGCATTACAAGGTCCGCAACAATACTACTTTCTTATACTAAGTTATAGATTTAGGCTATAACAAGAAACATTTCCACTATTCATAAAATCATGCTCCAAAGTCCTGGTCGTCCAGCGTAAATTCATTTTCCACCGCATCCTGCTTGCGTTCCGCCGTAGCGTCCAGCGCCTCGGAATGCCCGCGGAGAGCCGCGAACGGGTGGAAAATCTTCGCACGGTCCGTCACGCTCATGCGCGGGTGCTTCATGAGGAAGTTCCAGTCGTTCCGCGGGTACGGCAAATCGATTATGTCTTTATAGTCGTCAATCATCCATTATCCATTATCAATTATCAATTAGGCTCTGTGCCCGCCGATTTGGCCATTGCGTTCCACGGTCGTAGCGCCTTCCTGCAAGTCCATGCCCTTCACGATGGCGTTCTTGCCGAACCGCTTCTTTATCATGAGTTCCGCCTTCAGGCGCTTTTTCTCGCGTTCCTGCTTCTTCACGTCGGTGAACAGGTCAAAACCTTCGTTGCCTTCGTCTACCACGTCGATTGCCACCAGGTTCAAACGGCGCACCGTCAGTTCCGGGTTCACGATGCGGTCAAAGAGCTTCATCACCACATCGGCAAATGCAGACTGCGAACTGGAATAATGCCCGAGGGTAGCCGTACCGTGGGCAGGCTTCGGAATCGTGCGCCCGTAAAAATCCACAACGGTTTCGCCATGGTAAATGCCCTTGTCCACGTTCTCGCGGTCGTAACCCACCGTAAGCACCATGCCCTTCGCGACCAAATTATGCTCGACCAGCGACATCGAGACAGTATCGACCATCTCGCGTACCACGAGCCGCGCCTTCTCGAAACTGTACGGATCCTGCAACACCTGGCCCTCGCCGGTACTGCGGCTTCGCGGTTTCGCCTTCTTGATGTCGGCAATCGTGCAGGGCTCGTAACCCCAGGCATGGTCAATCAGGATTTCCGCATTCACGCCGAACATCTTGTACAGCGCATCGGGATTCTTGACGCTTGCGCGCGCAAGGTCTCCCATCGTGCGGATTCCTCGACCAGCATTCAGGTAGCACTTTTCCAGGCGCGCCGCAATCCCGCGCCCCACCTGCCAAAAGCTCGTTATCGGCTGGTGCGACCACAGTTGCCTGCGGTAGCTCATCTCGTCAAGTTCCGCGATGCGCACGCCATCTGCATCAGCATCCACGTGCTTCGCCATGATATCCATCGCAATCTTGCAAAGGTACAGGTTCGTGCCGATGCCGCCCGTGGCCGTAATCCCTGTTGTCGTGAAAACGTCCTGGATAATCGTCTTCACCAGTTCCTTTGCCGTTTTTTTGTACAACTTAAGGTAACGTGTCAAATCCAAGAAGCATTCGTCGATGGAATAGGCGTGAATATCTTCGGCGCTCACGTATTTGAGGTAAACATTGTAGACCTTCGTGGAATACTCCACGTATTTGGCCATCTGCGGTTTCGCGATAATGAACTCGATGGTCTCACCCGTCCTCTGTTTCACCTCGCGCACCTTCTGGTTCACCTCGAAAAGGCGGGCACGCCCCGGAATTCCGTAGGCCTTGAGCGCAGGCGTCACCGCAAGGCAAATCGTCTTCTCGGTGCGGCTCTCGTCGGCCACCACGAGCTTAGCCTTGAGCGGGTCAATACCCCGGAGGATACATTCCACCGAAGCGAAGAACGACTTGAGATCTATGGCAGCGTAGGTGCGAGAGGACACAAACGAAAATATAACTATTCCCTATGTTCGTGCAGGTACAGGTTCGCCTCGGGCACGGCAAGGTCCGAGCCCTTTATTTTCCACACGTCATCGGTGCCGGTGCGGTATTTTACCACGACGCGGTAACGGTTATCGCTCTGCAATATTTCGGGCGGGACCGTCCAGAAGTTCTCGGTGCCCACGACCATCTCGAGCTCATGGGACTCGTCACCCTCGCCAAGAATCGTGATGGTCTTGACCATGTCCTTCGGGTTACGCACCTGGATAATACTCCAGAAAGTACTCGCGCCTTCTTTGACCCAGATCGACGTGGAATCGCCCCACACGCCGTCTACGCCCTCGCAGCTCACGAATTCCCATTCGCCCGAATAACGGCCCACACGATTGCCCATGATGTCGGCCGCAGGCGCACCGCCCAGGTCCACACCACAGTTGGCGTCGGGGCAGCGGTCGGTAATGCGAACCGTCACCTCTTTCCAGCCTTCGGGCGTCCTTGCCCTCACATGCACGCAGCCGCCGCAGGCCGCGCCGCCATCCCACGGGCCTTTGTCATCACCCGGAGAAACATTCACGTGAATCGCCGCGTAATACTGGATGTTAGTTTGTCCATAGTTGCAGGCGCCACCCAAGCTAGTCTCTTTAGCGGTGATGCTCCCGTAGGTAGTCACGGAACCCTTGCCGCCCTTCTCGGTGAGTTCCGGGTCGGCTGCCGTATAGCTATCGCAGTCGGTGCACTTGCCATCATCGCCGTCGTCGGAGGATGCCGGAACGGATTCACTACTGCTGGAGGCGGGCACCGTTTCGCTGCTGGAAGAGCTTACGATGTTTTCGGACGAGCCGGGGGTTGCCGAAGAAGCCGGCGTCTCCGAACTCGACGACTCGACCTCGGCGGAACTCGAACTCAATTTTTCTTCGGCTGAACTCGATACCGGCGCGACACTCGAAGACGAACGTTCAGGCGACTGCGCGGAACTCGACAGAGCCTGCTCCGAAGAACTTTCCGTAACTGAGGCATCCGTACCGGAACTGGAATCGCCACCGCAGGCGACGAGAGCAGCAGTCAAAAGCGCACATAAAAAAACAAGTACATGAAGTCTCATGTAATACAATATAAAAAAGATCCCCGACCAGGTCGGGGATGACATACTGAGGTCGATTTCGCGCGACGCTCGGCTTACCAATCATTGCGCTCTTCGAGCGCAAGACCTTGCGGGCATCAAATGTGAGCCCACCAGTGGACTCCCGCTTGATACCCTTACCAGTCGTTGCGCTTCGCGCAAGACTTAGCGGCTCAGCCATAGAAAAATGCAAGCATTTTTCTGCGGCGCTCGCCTTACCAGTCTTTGGCCGGCCTAGCCTGCCCGCGGATAGGTTTCCAGGGCTTGCGTTCGCCGTTCTGCTCGTCGAAATCCTTCAGGAGCTGCGCGGCTTCCTCAGGAGTCATCTCGCCCATTTGCGCGGGCTGTTCCTGGGGATCCTCGCCCTGGCTGTCGCTGGAATTTTCCTGCGGTTGTTCGGGTTGCGGCTCGGGCTGCTGCCCGCCATTGCTGTCGGAACTTTCACTGCCCTGGCTGCTGCTGGACTGGCCACCGCCATTCTGATTCTGGTTTTGGTCATCGCCCTGGCTCGAAGAACTCTCGGACCCGCTGGAATTGCCATCGCCGTTCTGGTCCTGGTTCTGCTGGTCCTTATTCTGGTCCTGATTCTGATCTTGGTTCTGATCCTGATTCTGGTCCTGGTTGTTATCCTGGTTCTTGTCGTTCTTCTTGTTCTCGTTCTTCTGCTCGTCCTTGGCTTCCTTGATGCGGTCAAGGAGCATTTGCAACTTCTGGTCGTTCGGATAGTATTGCAGGCCCTCGTTGCAGGTGATTTCGGCAGAAGGCAGGCGGTTTTCGATGTACTGGAAGGCCGCATCGCTGTAGTAGGCGCTCGCCGACTTCGGGGCGGCAAAGGCCGCTGCGGACAACAGCAAAACTATAGACGAAAGACGAAAGACGAAAGACGAAAGAGATTGCTTCGGCGTCGCCTCGCAATGACAACCAGTGTTATCTCTAGTAACTAGTAACTCAGAACTATTAACTCTCAAACGCATCAGATCACCTCCAGGTCGTTGTCGGTGTTGCTCGCGTCAATCTTCGCCTTGGGCTTGCGGCCCGCCTTGATTTCGATGACATCGTCGATGCGCTGCACGTGGCCGCTCAGCTGGCCCGCAGTCTCGTCCTCGGCAATCAGGTTCTCGAGCATTTCCTTCGCCTCGGCGTACTTGCCGTCTTTGCAGAGCTGGAGTGCGCGCGCCAGGACTTCCTTCGCCTTGTCGGAAAGCGGCGGCTGTTTCTGGTCGTTGTTCTGGTCCTGATTCTGGTCCTTGTTCTCTTTCTGCTTGTCGAGTTCTTCCTTCAGCTTGCGCTGGACAATTTCCACGTTCTTCTTCGCGTTCTCGAAATTGTTATCGAGGTCAATCGCCTTCTTGAGGTAAGCAACGGATTCGCGCCAGGCGGCAATGCGTTCGCTGCCCTCGGCGGCCTTCTCACCCATGCGGAAATGCGTGTTCGCGAGGTTGTACGCCGCCTTCGCAGCCATCTTCTTGTCCGGCATGCGCACGGCACTCTCGAGTTCCTTCTTGGCCTCTTCGTAGTTGCCAAGCCTGTACTGGCACGTACCGATGTTGTAGAACAGGAGCGGGTTCGCGGGTTCGGTCTCGCGGGCCTTCATGTACTTTTCCAAGGCTCCGGCATAGTCGCCGTTCTTGAACAGCTTGTTGCCGTCGTTTATGGGCCGCGCAAAAAGCGCCACCGACAGCAAGCATACAAGTAAAACAAACAATCGCATTTTAATCACTAACCTCTGAACAGGATTTCGGGCACTCCTTTCAATCCTTACATGGCAAGAATATACAAAAAACGAAACGGAAAAACTAATGCCCCTAACGCACCCTTACATAGGCATTCAGCCAGTCCGTATGGTCGCTATTGTTGTCGCCATCCGGGTCGGTAATGAGTTCCAGTTTTCTCGCCCCGTTTACAGGAATCGCCACAAAGGTCGGCCTGTCACGGCCTTGCAGGACTCGGCTTGTCCACACATTTACGCCGTCCAGGTGGATCATGAAGACGGCACTGCCGTGGTCATAGACCTCGTCGTCAATACCCGCACCGATAAACAGCGAATCGGCATTTTCGGGAAGTTCATATGTCATGTGCGAAGGCGCATGCGTGCCGAGACCGTTCTTGTACAGGCGATCACCCGATGTCAAGAAACGTCCTTCCACGGATTCGTTCACCATGGGTTTCTTGTAACTCTGATCCGCGCGCAATACCGGCAAGTCCGTCACCAGCACGTTCTTTTCGTTCGCAGGGACAACTACCGGGCGCAACTGGAACATGAGTACCGAGCATTCCACCAGCAAGATTACCGACAAGACGACATACGGGACAAACGATGGCAAGGACAACCTGGATACAACGCCGACTGTTTTTTTCGGCAACCCGGGGAACGCGACAACCAACAGGATCGCAACCAGCACGACGGCGCCCAGCGCCGAGGTTATCATCCAGACATCGTACCCCTTGTAGGTATTGATGATATTCACGTTCAGCGACGCCACCAGGGAAACAAAAACGCATGCGACACCGCCACGTTTCATATCCCAGATGCTCCAGCATAGCGCTGCCGGAATCGCATACATCAGGTAACGTTCATGCATGCCGGGCAACACGACAAAAAACGCGACCGCGTTCAAGGTGCATAGGGCATATGCCGTACGGATATTCTTGCATAGCAGGCTCTTGACCAGAACAAAAATCGAGACGGCGACAAACAGTACGCGGCCAAGGACACTCGGTTTCAGCAGGAATCCCAGGCCGGCCTCCTTGATTCCCCAGATGGGGACGTTGTCCGGAGCCACGTTCCCGGCAAGCAGCATCCACAAGTTCGCCGCATTGAACGTGGCATAGGGATACTGGCTAGAAGTCTGCACATACGCCCTGCCAAGCATCTCGACAAGATTGCCGCCGATAAAGAACGGAAGCAGGACAATCACGACGGACAGGGCGGCAAAGGGAAGCCCTTTCCACGAAACGCGCCAGTGACGGAGGAACAGCCCGCCAAACACGGGCAAGAACATAATCATCTGGAACTTGGTCAACACCGACAGGACAAAGAACATGGACGCCCACTTGATGAGCCCCTGGCGAGAGATGCAGTAAATCGAAAGCATCGCCAAGACTACCGGGACCAAGTCCACCTGGCCCCATATAGGGCCGTTCAAGAGTATCGCCGGATTCAGCGCCACAAAGCCAATCATCAAATGCTGTTTCCAGCGCGGGGCCCCGAACTTCCCGACGATACGGCAAAGCCAATCCACAAGGAACAGGTGCGCAAAGTAGACCGGCCAAAGGCAGATGAACTTCAAGAAGAACGTCTTGCCGACGGCAATGCCGAATATGGAATGGATTTGTGCGACAACCCAAAGCCAGAACACGTACAGCGGCGGGTAATTGCCCTTGAAGTTGCCGAAGCCGCCATCTATCAGCTGCTGCACCCACCCCACCCAAAAGCTCTGGTCACCATCGTAAGATTCACCGAAAGTGCAAAAGAAATTGACCAGGATGCAGGCGAACGCCCAGAAAAGGAACAGCTTCAAATTTTTTTCGTACCGGAATATCAACATTTTAGAGGCTCAACATTAGAATAGACGAACACACCACGAAAACGGCCGTCACCGAAAATCCGATCGCCTTGAGCCCCTTCGTGGATCCGTCACCGGCAATACCTTCGGCCACCCAAGGCAGGCAGCTCAACAGCACGGGGACGATATAGCGAAAATCGTTGCTGCAGGAGAACGGATAGTTGAGGCGGAGCGCAATCATGGCAGAGAAGAAGAACAGCGCCTGTGCCGCAAGGATTACCTTCAGCTTTGTCCAACGGGACTTCCAGAAGCCACGGATGCCGAAGGCAAGCAAGACAAGGAAGCATGCGCTGACGATAGAGGCCAGCCAGCGCCCCGCAAGCGTTTCCAGGAGCTTGAATTCGCCGAACAGGGATGTCTTGGCTAGGTAATTCCAGAAGAACTGGCGGCCCAGCTCATCGTGCCACGGGTCGATATACGGATTCACGAGGAACGCACGGATATCGAAGAAGAGGAAATTGCCCGGATGGTTCTGGATCAGGACAGTGTTGTCGTTACCGCCGGCATTGGCGACAACGTCTCCGCCGAGAACGCGAATCACGACAATCGCGCCCACCACGACAAGCACAGCCACGGAAGCCCATTCCATGCGGCCAAGGCCACGCAACACTCTCGGGAGCGTATGGACAAGCACGGTAACGCCGACTATGCCGAACGTCACGACGGCGGTAGACTTTGTCCAGTAGGCAACGGCAGCCGACAAAACGGCCGTCAAGAAATACTTGCCCGCGCTCGTCTTGATGTAGCGGAGACAGCCCCACAGCGCCACGGCGTGCATCGCATAGAACAGGATGTCGTTACCGAGCCGCGGCGAAGCCAGTATAAAGCTTGGCCACACGCTCCACAGCAACGCGGCAATGTAGCGCGGCTGCCCCCAGAGGACATTGCCGATACATGCCAGGCCAAAGGCCAGCGCCAACAGCGAAATGAAGAAATCGAACCACTTGACCGCGTTCTGGGGCGAACAGCCGAACCAGTCGAAAAGATTCCAGATACCGGCGCTGGCGACGTAGTACACGGGCGGGTGGTAACAAGTCCAGCATTCGTTCGATGCGGGGATATGGTGGTCTTTCGCTATAATCTGGATGTAGTGGACATGGCCGCCCGTATCGTGCCCGCGTTCGTCGTAGAACGTAGCCTGCGTGTAGCCCACGCGCAACAGGAGACCGACAAAGAACACCAGCAACAAACGATAGTCAATTTTGAAACGGGATCCGACAGAGAAAATCAGGCCGCCGAGCAACAGGAAAAACAGCACGGAAACGGCACTCAGCAAGAAGCCGCTTCCCTTCACCACTGCCGTGATGCCACCCAGGCCGCCATTGTTGCGCAGGGACATGTCGATACGCATCCTCGAAAGGTCCGAACCGACATATTTCTGGATTTCCTTCTTGCCCAAAATGAACCCGGTATTCCAGCTACAAAAACCCGGATACCTCCTGAACGGGAGTTCGACCCCGTTCACTTTTAAATCCGTAACGCAATCGTCGGGATGGATATCCAAGAAGAAATCCCCGGCGCCGCCCGTGAACACGTCCATCGTCACCGAGAAGTTCTCGCCTTCCCCCATGGGAACGCTGAGCGGCATGTCCGCCCTTGATTCCATCCCCTGTCGCGTCAACAGGACATTGTCTATCTTGGGCGTCATCACGTAAGAAAGGATTGCCGTCAGGAGCATCCCGACGAGCAAAGGCACTTCCCGTTTCAGAATGCTGCGCATCACTTTTTGCCTTCGTGGTATTCTTCTTCGCTGTTCACGTTCCAGAGAGCAGTCTTGTCGGTAGAATTCTCGCGGATGCACTTCACGACTTCCATGGCGGCGAGCATGCTGTGGTCCATGTTGTTGTACCTGTGCATGCCGTTACGGCCCATGAGGAAGAGGTTCTCCACCGGGTCCACGTATTCGCGGATCTTGTCGAACTCGCCGTAGGTACCGAAGTAGGCGGGGTACGCCTTCTTGATGTGGAACACCACGGAGTCGCGCACGTCTTCGGGCCTTGCCACGTCAATCTTGTCGAGTTCGTCGATGGCGAACTGGATAAAGTCCTTGTCGGGCATGCGCCACATCTCGTCGCCCTCGGTCGCAAAGTATTCGAGGCCTATCCACACCTTCTCGGGGTCGGCTACCAGGTAGGGGCTCCAGTTGTTGAATATCTGGATGCGGCCGAGCTTCACGTCGGATTCCTGTACGTAAATCCAGTTGTCGGCAACGAACTTGAGCTTGCTTTCGGGCGTTCCCGGCTTTGCCGGATTCTTGATGAGCAGTTTGTCGAGCAAGAGCCCCACGGTAATGAAGTCGCGGTACACGAGGCCATCGGCGATACGCTTGACTTCGGCGGGCACGGGATTCTTCTCGCCGTCCATCGCGGCAACGAGTTCCTTGACCGGCATGGTGCTGAGGAAGTAATCGCACGGAATAGTTTCGTGCATAAAGACGCCCGTATTGTCCATGCTCTCGACGACGACGCTCTCGACGCGCTTGCCGCTCGCGTCGCGGTTCACGCCCACGACCTTCGTGTACATGTTTATTTCGCCGCCCATTTCCTTCACTTTCTCGGCGACCGTTTCCCAGAGCTGGCCGGGGCCGAATTTCGGGTACAGGAACTGGCCGATGAGGCTCGTCTCGGTATCTTTCTGGCGGATGTCCGCACCGCTTGCGGCACCGGCCTCGGCCTTCTTCTTGCCTGCAAAAATCTGCTTGAGCGCATGGATTACCGTCTTGGTGATGGAAAGGCCCTTGATGCGCTGGCCACCCCAGTCGGGGCTAATCTTGCTGCACGGCACGCCCCACACCTTCTCGGTGTAGTCGCGGAAGAACGTGCGGTAGAGTTCCACGCCAAAGCGGTTGATCATGAAATCTTCGAGGCTCTTCTCCTTGCGGGCGGGCAACAGCTGCACCTTGAGGTAGCTCATGCCAATCTTGAACATGCGCCAGAGACCGAGATTGCGGATGGTGTCGCCATTCAGGCTCACCGGATAATCAAAAAGCTTGCGCAAGAAGAGGATGCGCGAGAGGCGGCTGCGACAGAGCATCACGTAGTCCGTCTTCTCCGGGTCGGGGCCGCCTTCCGTCAGCGGAACGCTGCGGCCAATGGCGATGTCGTCCTTGCTGGCGGCACCCTGGAGCGGGAGAATTCCCTGCCACCAGTCCATCACGGTATCGCTCTTGCTAAAGAAGCGGTGGCCGCCGATGTCCATGCGGTTGCCCTTGTAGCGCGCGGTGCGGGAAATACCGCCGACAACGTCCTCGGCTTCGTAAATAACCGGCTTCACGTCGGTAGTGCGCAACAGTTCCAGCGCCGCCGTCAATCCTGCAGGGCCTGCGCCCGCGATTACGGCAACCTTCTTGAATTCTTTTTCTGCAGCCATCTTATTTTTCTCTCTTCTTAAAAAGGATCAGCTTCCGCGCCCCAAAATTCCACATCAGCACGAGCACCGCGGCGACCATCTTCGACAGCATCTCGTTGAGACCAAGGCCATCGACCATCAGGTACATGAGCACCTGGTTTATGCCGACGCCCGCGATGCCCACCAGGGCAAAGAGCGTGAACTCGGCAAGTTTCCGTTTCTCGAGGATGCGCTTGCAGGCGGTAAACACCCACAGGATGCTCATCAGGTAATTGAGGACGAGGCCTGCTACCAGGCCCACGAGGTTCGCCAGCAGGTAGTGCCAACCGAAACCGTAAAGGCACAGCGCGAACAGCCCGAAATCGGCCACGAAGGCAACACCCCCCGTCACCATGTAACGGAGGAACTGCCCCATCAGCGACTTGCGGGGAAACCGGCTGCGCAGTTTCTTTACGATGCCAGCAAACATTCTTCGATAAATTTAACAAAAGAATGCGGAAACGAGGCGGATCATGCTTTCGTGGTCCTTAATCGCCATCATTTCGCGTATGCTGTGCATGCTCAGGATGGGTTCGCCAATGTCGACGGTAGGAATCCCGAGCATCGCCGAGACGGTCGGGCCCACGGTAGAGCCGCACGGCATGTCGTTTCGCGTCACGAACGTCTGGTACGGAACATCCACCTGCTTGCAGAGCATCTTGAACCGGGCATTCGAAAGAACGTCGCTCGCGTAGCGCTTTTGTGAATTTGTCTTCAATACGATTCCTTCACCCAAGACAGGGGCGTGATTCTGGTCGTGTTTCTGCACGAAGTTCGGATGGCAGGCATGCGCCATGTCGATAGAAAGCGCAAGGCTGGACGAAAGGCTAGAAGCCAGAGACGGTATGCCGCATTCCTGCGCGATTTCTTCCAGGACGCTCCTGAGGAAGTTCCCGGCGGCCCCTTCGCGGGTCTCGGAGCCCACCTCCTCGTTGTTGAAAAAGGCGGCGACCAGGATGTCGTTCTCGGGCACGGGAGCGTTCACCATCGCCGTCGCGACCGCATGGCAACTCGAAAGGTTGTCGAGACGCCCGGAATAAATCCATTCGCAGTCAAGGCCTCCCAGCTGCGCCGGCTGCGCATCGAAAAGCTGCACGTCAAAATCGAGCAACTTCGCCCCTTCGGGCAATTCCTTCTGCAGGGAGTCTGCAAACCTCGCGCCCTCGCTCGAGGTCCACAATGCGTTCAGGTCCGTCTGCGGATTCACCTTCAAACCGTCCTGGTTCACGCCGCGATTCAGGTGGACCGCCAGTTGAGGAATCCGGACAAACTTGTCCGAACGGAACAGTTTAGTCCCGATTTTTTCGTTAACCTCGTAAGCCAGGATTCCGGCGTATCCCAGGTCGCGATCGAGCCAGCTCGTATATATCGGGCTGCCGTAGATTTCGGGATGGAGCGTCTGAACGCCCGCCGATCGGCCATCCGGGTTCGGCGAAATCTTGAGCGCCGGGAAATCGGTATGGGCAAGCGAAATCCTGAACTTGGGGTCCGTACATGGATTTTTCGGCATGCGAACCGCAACGAGAGCCCCGCCGCGTTCCCAAACCTTCAAATTTTCAATCTTGGACTGCGCCAAGAGGGATTTCACCCCCTCGACAGTGTGGTAAGGAGTCACCGACGCATTCAAAAATTCCAGGAATTCCATAAAATCCTCTCTTTTCCCTGCAAAATAAAAAAGATAGAATCAATTTTTCACATTGAAAACAAATATTTATATATTTCGGAATATGAGATTCAAGCCAATGAAACAGGTAAACTGGATGGAATTATCCGGCCTTCTGGTCGGAATTTTCTTCACCGTTGCCGTGACCCTCTTCGGCCTGGTTCTCTATACCAAACTTTTTACCAGCGGCATGATTGGCGTCGAAGAGTACAAAATCCATAGTATCTTCGAGAAGGCGATGGGACTCCGTCCGGGAACCCGCGTACAGATTAGCGGCGTGGATGTCGGCCAGATTTCAGAGATGAAAATCCAGAATGACGGCGTGTACATGGAATTCACCATCCGCAAGGAATTCCAGAACTGGATTACCGACAGCGCCGAAGTATTCGCCATCCGCGACCAGAACCTGATTTCGGCCCGAGTCATCAATATCGACGTCCGCCGCGGCAAAGGCAACGTACTGCACGAAGGCGACTTCATACGGGCGGGCAAGGCTCAGGATATCGAAACAGTCCTCGAGACGACAAACGAACTGCTGGGACGCGTGAACGAGCTCATTGACGCCGCCGACACCCTGGTCGGTATGGCCATGGATACCGGCACCACCATCGGCGCCCTGTTCGGTTCCCGAATCCTCTACGACAACCTGAACCGCCAGCTGAACCGCCTCGACGACATTACCTACGCCGGCAAGAACGCGCTTGTCAAGACGAGCAAGCTGCTCGACACGCTTAGCGAAAACATCCCGCCGATGGTCAACAAGATCGACAACATGACCACGGACCTCTCCGGAATCGTCAACGACATGAAACCCTTCCCGGGCAAGGTGGACGAACTCATGGGTAGCGTGGGCGGCCTCGTGAAGTCCGTAGATACGACTATGGGCCGCGTAGACGGCATTGTCGAGAAAATGGGGCTCATGACCTCGAACATTTCGGACTTCATGGAAACGACGGAAGGCACGTTGCAGAACGCCGACGACCTGATGGAAGGCATCTCGAACATCTGGATTGTCCGCAGGAACATGCCTAGCAAGGATTCCGTGCCCTTCATGGTGGAGACGCTATGGTAAAAAAGTTCGCCATGCTAGCCCTGCTCGGGGCCTTCGCCTACTCCAGCGCTTCGGAATCCGGAGTGCTCGCATCACGCGCCGCACGTTCGATCAACGCCGGAAAATACGCCAAGGCCTACAACCAGCTCGAACGTGCTCTCCTTGCTAGCCGCAAGGAGTCCGACCTCCTGTCGGAAGGGCGCGTCCTGCTCGCCATGGCCCAAATCCGCACGCAGAGCCTCGATTTCGACTTCGCCGATTCCCTCATTTCCGTCGTGCGTCCCGAAGTCCTGGACAGGACAACCACGACCAGCCTGACCCTCACGAAAGTCGCCCTGGCCAACGCCCGCGAAAACTTTAGCGACGGAGCCAAGCTTTGCGGCAAGGCCGACGCGGACTCCGTGAAGAAATCCGACAAGAGCACGGCAGCGACATTCCATGCGGAATGCGCCATCAGCTATGCCGGAGCGCACCGTAGCGACAATGCGGAAGAATCCCTCAAGATGGTAGGCAAGTTTTCCAGCAAGAAGGGGGGCTTCTACGCCTATACGGCAGCCCGTATCGCCGACCTCACCGGCAACGCCAGCGAAGCCGACTCCCTTTACCGCGTTGCCGAAGCCAAGTCTATCGAAGGGAACAAGCCGTACATGACGGCGACAATTCTCTACATGCGATCCCAGCTAAAGAATACGCCCAAGGACGAAGCGGAAGACTTGAAACTCCGTTGCAAGAACGCGTTCGAACTGATGGGACTCCCGAACAACTCCAAGCGTTGCGGGCAATAAGCCTTAATTTACAGCGTTATCCTTATTCGCGGCACTAGCAGTGCTGTCTGCCGGTGTCTCGGCGGCATCGACCGCTTCGGCGGGCGGCTCTTCCGGCTTCTTTTCTTCCACCTTCTTCAGCGAAAGCAGATGCGTGTATGCATATTGCGGAGGAATCTTTCCTTCGGCAAAAGCGTCGATAGTCTTCTTGACCTCTTTATAGGTCGTAGAATCCTTGCCCGTAGTCACGCCCACGCCCCTGTAGCCGAGAACGCGGAAAGCCTTGTTGTAGAAACTGCCGCGGAACTTCTTGAACTTGGGCTGGATTACGTCGTTCAAAACCATCTCGAGCGCCATTTCCGTCTGTTCCGCATCCAGTTCAAACGAACGGTACATCAGGCGGATGTGTTCGGGGATTGTCGTATCGGGATAATCGAAATACGGGCGCATGACATCGGCTGCGGCACGCTTGTCAGGATAAGGCCCCTTCGAAAGGCGGAGGGCAAAGCCGACTGCAAGCCTCCACTCTTCGGGGAACAGGCGGACCGCCCGGCGCATCACCACGAAATCCGTAGTATCCTGCGTATCTGTCGGGGTAATGCTGCCTACAAAATAATACGGAGTGAAGAACAGCGAATCGAGTTCGGTACACAGGTTCGCCACATGGCTCAGGTAGGCATATTCCTTGCCGGTCAGGTAGCTTTCGCCCAACTCGGTAAGGCCCTTTATCCAGAACAAGCCTGCAACGGTCGCATCGTGGCCGGCGGCAACGTACTTTACCGACGAAGCCTTCGGCAAGAAGGATTCGTCGAAATTGGTACCGGGAAGCGGCTTCGCGAAATGGAACGCGAGCGCAATCACCGCGACAGAAAGGACTATGCAGGCAATGAACCGCATGGCGCCCTACCCTACCCCGCGCAAGCCTCGGCCAGACGTTCTAGGGCATCGATACAGTCGTTCGCAAAATTCGCCGGAGTGTTGTTGCGCTGCCAGGCAAAATTCAGGCCGCTGCTGCTGTTGAGCACGTGGAACTTGCGCTTGCCGCCACCGTTCGCAATTGCGGTAAGGACCGTCTTCGCATCGCCACCCTGGCCGCCGGGCACGCCCGGAATGGAAACGCCAGGAATCAGGAACGGGATTTCGTGCTTTTTCGCCACCGTGTAGGCGGTAATCTGTTCGAGTTCTTCGGGGTGCGTCGCACCGACAACAGCGCCCAAATAACCAAGAGTTCCGTCCCATTCAAAAATTTTGTCCGCCACGGAGTAGAAGGCGCTCGCGATATCACGCGGATCTTCTCCGCGAACCACCTGCATGTCCTGGAAATCATGGGCGCCCTTGTTGCTCGTACGGAGCAGCACGTAGGCGCCATTTTCGGAATTTTCACGGATGAACGGGCCGACGGAATCGGAACCCATCCACGGGCTGACCGTTACCGCATCGGCCTTGTAGACGTCGTAGGCGGCTGTCGCATAGGCGGCACTCGACTTGCCGATATCGCCACGCTTGGCATCGAGAACCACGGGAATGCCCGCGCTCCTGTAGGCGGCAATGAGTTCCTGCAACACGAGCATCGCCTGGACGCTCACGCATTCGTAATAGGCGCTATTCGGTTTTACCACGGCGGGCGTCACGTTGCGCTTGAGCGCGCATTCCAGAATATCGAGGTAGAAGCGCTTGATCTTTTCTTCGGCGCTGCCTTCGAGCGGAATGAGTTTCAAGACCGGATCCATGCCGAGGCATACCGGGTTTCCGCACTTGGCAATTCTCTGTTCGAGACGTTCGTGGAAATTCGCCATTACTTCAGTTCCTCCTGGATTTGGGCGGCCTCGTAGCTGAGGATGCCGTGCGCCACGGAAACGTTGAGCGATTCCAGTTCGCTGCTCATCGGGATCTTCACCGTCTCGTCGGCAAGCTCAATCAGGTACTGATTCGTGCCGGCACCTTCGTTACCCACGAGGAAAGCCATCTTGCGAAGTTTGTGCTTCGGGATTTCCTTCAGGCTCTGCCTGGCATGCAAATCCGTGGCGATGATGGTATAGCCCTTGCTGCGCAAGAAGTTGATATGGTCCACCAGGTCAATGTCGAATTCGAAAGGCACACGCAAGAACGTTCCCGAAGAACCGCGGACGACCTTCGGGTTGAACGGGCTCACCGTACCGCGACCAAGCACCATGCCGTCGGAACCGAATCCCAGGCTCGTACGGAAAAGCGTCCCGAGATTACCCGGGTCCTGCACGGCGTCCACAAGGGTGAGGACGCTGCGGCTGGTTTCGTAGACCGGCTTGGTATTTGCAATACGGCAATAGGCGATAATGCCCTGCGTCGTGACCGTAGAAGAAAGCTGCTTCATCTGTTCCATGGTCAAGACATGGATCGTAATTTCGGCATCGTTAATCTTCTCGACGAGGGTCTCGTTTTCGAAGCCTTCCACCATGTAGACAGAAATCACGATTTCACGATGGTTCGACACGAGTTCGTCGACAACGTGCACGCCTTCGCCAAGGAACTTGCCTTCGCGTTCACGGCCCTTCTCGGTAGTGAGGGCGAGAAGCTTGCGGAACCAAGGCGGATTGGCTACAGAGTCGGCACTCTGTTCCACCTGGGCGGCGCGCGCTTCGAGCGTCGTCTCGTCGAGATTCTCGTCGACAATCTCCGCCTTCTGTTCGGGGCGCTGACGGTATACGGGGACCTGTTCCTGGCGGTCACCGCGGAACATGCGCTCACCGTCACGGCGGTCACGGCCAAAACGGCCACCACGGCTTCCAAAAGGCTTGTCGCCAAAACGACGCGGACGGCGTTCCCTGTCAAAGCGGCCTTCGCCTTCGCGGCGGCTACCGTCTTCACGGAGGCCACGGGCACCGCGGGGACGTTCCCCACGGAACGGACGTTCCGTCGCGTTCCTTTCTTCGCGAGCGCCATCATCACGACGGGGGCGGCGTTCATCCTTTCTTTCGCTCACTCCGAACTTGCGGTTCAAAGTCATTTTCACTGTGCGTTTGTTTTCTTCGCTCATAGTTTTTCCATCAACTGTCTGGCGACGGATTCACCGTCTATTTTCAAGAGTTTATACAAATTCGGAATTTCGCCCTGTTCCACAAAACGGTCAGGCAACCCGAAGCGGAACAACTTCTTGTCCGTAATTCCGAGATCGGCCATGAGTTCCATGACGGCGGAACCATATCCGCCGATAAGGGTATTGTCTTCCAGAGTGACAATGACCTTGTGGGTTTCGAACAGGCTGCGGTAGGCTTCCGTATCGAGCGGCTTGATGATTCGCGCGTCCACAAGCGTGGGATTGTAGCCGTTTTCTTTAAGGACCTTCGCAGTCTTCTTGAGTTCGTTTGTCATGAAGCCTGCCCCGAGGAGCAGGATATCCTTGCCCTGTTCGAGCACCTTCGGCAATTTCGCATCGAAGGGGCCAGCAGGCGGGAGGAGCGTTTCGGCAAGAGCCGTCCCGCGGGGATAGCGGATAGCGACAGGGCCTTCCATGTCGATGGAGGCGGTTATCATATCCCTGAGTTCGTTCTCGTTGCTGGGCGCCATGAGCGTAAGCCCCGGCACCGTACGCAGGAACGAAAGGTCGTACGCGCCGTGGTGCGTAGGGCCGTCGGCGCCCACGAGGCCAGCACGGTCGAGCACCAGCACCACATGCAGGTTCTGGAGTGCGATATCGTGCATAATCTGGTCGTAGGCGCGCTGCATAAAGCTCGAGTAAATAGCGACCACGGGCACCACGCCATCGCAGGCAAGGCCCGCGGCAAACGTCACCGCGTGTTCTTCCGCGATGCCCACGTCTATCACGCGGTCGGGCAGTTCCTTCGCGACAATATCGAGACCGCAGCCCGTGGGCATGGCGGCCGTGATTCCCATAATACGGTCGTCTTTTTTCGCCAGTTCCAGCAGGGTCTTCCCAAACACGCTCGTGAGCGAGGGGTTCGGCTTGCCCGGAGCAAGCGGGAGCCCGCTCTCGGGGTCGAACGGTCCCGTACCGTGGAACTTGGTCGGGTTCTTCTCGGCGGCATCGAGACCGCGGCCCTTCTCGGTAAGCACGTGCACAATGCACGGGCCGGGCTGCGACTTCACGCGTTCGAGAATCATGATAAGCTCGTTGATGTCGTGACCGTCGATGGGGCCAAAATAGCGTATACCCAGGTCCTCGAAGAAGGCGCCGGGCTTCACCGCGTTCTTCGCGGCAGATTCCACCTGCAAGAAGAGGTCACGGAAACGGCGACCGAGAATACCGGGCACACGTTTCATCAGGCGGTCCAGGTCAGAACGCATCTTGTTGTAGACCGGGTCCGAAATCACGCGGTTCAGGTACTTGCTGAACCCGCCCACGTTCGGGGCGATACTCATCCTGTTGTCGTTCAGGATGATGGTCATGTTCTGCTTCGAGATGCCCGCGTTGTTCAGGGCCTCGAATGCCATACCGCCGGTCATGGAACCGTCACCGATGACGGCCACCACGTTGTTCTTGCGGTTAAAGTGGTTGCGCGCCACGGCAAAGCCGAGAGCCGCAGATATGGATGTAGTCGCATGGCCTGCGCCAAAGCAGTCATATTCGCTTTCGTTCCTCTTGAGGAACCCGGAAATACCGCCCTGCTGGCGGAGCGTCTCAAACCGGTCGTAACGTCCGGTCAAAAGCTTGTGCACATAAGCCTGGTGCCCAACGTCCCACACGATCTTGTCTTCGGGAGCGTTGAACACGTAATGGAGCGCGAGCGTGAGTTCCACGACACCGAGGCTAGACGCCAAGTGCCCACCGTGCTTGGAAACCTGGCCAATGATTGTCTCGCGCACCTGCGAGGCAAGCTGGTTCAGTTCCTGCACAGAACAGTGCTTGATGTCCTTGGGAGACTTTACGTCTTTTAAGTTCATTAATTAACCCGGGTAATGATAAAGGCGGCAATGGAGCGCAGGATAGACGTATCGCACTTGAGGCTGTCCAAAGCCTTCAGGGATTCGTCGTAGAGTTCCTTCGCCTTCGCGCGTGAATTTTCGAGCCCGACGATAGAGGGGTAAGTCGCCTTGCCCTTCTCGATGTCGGAACCGGCGTCCTTGCCCAGTTCCTCGGTCGTGGAGACAATGTCCAGGATGTCGTCGACAATCTGGAACGCAAGCCCGATGGAGCGCCCGTAGTTGCGGATAGCCTCGATGGACTTGTCATCGGCACCGGCAAGCATCGCACCCACCTGGAGCGCGGCCTCGATCAGGGCCGCAGTCTTGTGGTAATGGATGTAATCCACCGTATCAAGGTCCACCTTCTTGCCTTCGCACTCGATATCGGTCATCTCGCCACCGATAAGGCCGTAAGTACTGAGCAGGTGCGCAAGCGCTTCGATAGCCTTCGCATTACCCGTCTTGCCCATCAGTTCAAAAGCCAAAACGCAGAGGGCGTCACCCGCCATCACCGCAGTCGCCTCGCCAAACTTCTTGTGGTTCGTAAGCTTGCCACGGCGGTAGTCGTCGTTATCAATGCAAGGGAGGTCGTCGTGGATAAGACTGAACGTGTGGAGCATCTCGAGTGCAGATGTCGCGAGCCACACCTTGTCGCCCTTGCCACCGAACATGTCAAAGGTCGCCTTGACCAGAGCGGGGCGCAGGCGCTTTCCGCCCGCAAACATGGAATAACGCATGGCCTCGTGCAGGCGGCACGGACGGTCCGTCACAGGAGGAAGATGTTCATCAAATTTAGCTTCCGCTTCTTTAGCGACCTGGGCTAGATAATCCCGGGCAAAAGCTGATTCTTCTTTAATAGACTGCATACACACCAAAGATACTTAATTTCGCCTATGTTAACAAGCCGATACATCCCGAAAAAGAGCCGGAACAGCCGCTTTATTCCTCGGATAGAAGAAAAACAGGCGACAGTCATGGTCGCCTGTTTTTTTTCACATTCAACGGATTGTGGCGGCCTAGAACAGCGCGCCGTAAAGCGTAATATCGTCTATGTAGAATTCGGAGCCGTCTTGCGAGAAAATGTGGAGCTGTTTGACCACTTTCTTCACTCCGCTCCAAGAGGTAAAGCAGGTTTCCGTCTTGGCATTTCCTACACAGAGTTCCGCCGGATTCACGCTGATGCGTTTCCAGTTCTTAGAGAGAGGCAACCATTCCGTAGCTGCCTTTAGGCTCTGGGTATCGTTAATGTAGTTTTCAAGCGAAAGGCGAATATTTCCGTCGCCCTTGGCGTAGAACACCACGGAATCGATGGCGGAGAAATTCATCTCGTGTTCAAACATCGTCCCGACAAGCACCCAGGCGTAATCGTCATCGGCGAGCTTGTACTTGCCGTGGAATACCTTGGATTTACGGGTGGAATCGTATTCAACGCCATCTGCCACATTCTTTGCCGGCGTAAGCGTCGTGCCCTTGTAAAGTGCATCCGTATTCACATACCAGCCGTCAAGTTTGCCTTCAAAATTCTGCAACACCTTCACCGGACTTAGAAATTCCGTACTGCTGGATGTAGCGGAAGCATTCCATTCGGTATAGAGCTTATGAGAGCTATCCGCCGTCACGAAATAAATGCCTAGCGTATCGTTCGCAGGAACATTCGGAAGTACATAGGCTCCCACATCATTTGTTTTCACCAACAAGTCAAGTCCGTAGACGCCTACCCACATAAGCGAATCACTAGAGCGGAGCGTTACTTTACTCGAAACCGATGCCGTAGCATTCAAGCGGAGCGTATCAATATCCGCAAGTTCCTGGGCGCTATACTCCTTGGAGAAAGAGAAGCCGTCTTTCACAACCGTAAGGCGGTACTTTCCGGAATCGGGCAAGTCAAAGGAGAACCTTCCGGACGAATCCGAATAGTAATCCGGAACAATTGCCGAATTTTCCACTTCGGCCGTTGTCACCTGGAAATCAACCGGGCGGAGAGCCGCCATGGCATACACGGCAGGCTTGCCGTCTATGGTGGCCACGAAGCCCCTGACATCCTCGGCCGTATCCGGATTCGTCAGGTTAATGAACTGCGACTGGAAGGCGACAGGCATCACTTCGGCCGTGCTGGAAATCTTCGATTCGGCATTTTGAACAAAATAAAGCTCCAAAGAATCGGTAGACGGGAGTTGCGGCAAGGAGAATTCGCCGTTTGCATCGGAGCGCACCATCACGTCCATTCCGACAACGCCGACCCATACAAATTCCGAGCCCTTCTCGACATCGATGACGCCGTTAACGGCGCCTGTCGGCTGCAGGACCACGGTATCCATATCGGCAATTTCTTCGGGAGAAATGACCTTCGTATAGGCAGACCCGCCATGGACCACAGTCAGGCGGAACGGATCCTTTGTTTCGGAGTCGATAACAAAGTTGCCGTTTTCATTCGCATAGGCGTCCGGCTGCACCAAGGCGTTTTCGGGAGAGAACTCGTCGACAACGAAGTCCACCTTGCGCATGGCGACACCGGCGAAGGACGCCGGACTGCCATTGACCATGGCGACAATGCCGTTGGTCGTCTCGCTACCGGGGCCGCCGGCAACTTCGTTGTTCGTGCCCGTGGAGCAGCTCCAGAGGACAAGCGAACCAAGCAGGAGGGAAAGCTTCTTCATTTCGCCCCTCCTTGTAATTTCTTGGCAAAGCCGATCGGGAACAGCTGCACGTTCAACTGGAACACGGTATCGTCACCGGAGCCTTCCTGCGACATGCGCAAGAGTTCGCTACGGAATTCCTTGATTTTCTCTCTAATCAAGGCGATATCGTCCATGTTGAAAGTCATGGTCACAGTGCTGATGTCGCGGAGGGGCGGAGCATGGCGTTCCAGGGATTCCCCGGCCAAGCGTACAGTTTCTTTCTGGAAGGTGCGCACGGCTTCGGAACGCCAGTTTCCACCGGTACTCACGAAGGTGTCATTGACCTTCCAAAATCCTTCCCTATCCCGCGAGATCATGTTTAAATCATACAAAAGTTTTACGGCACTCTTCGCCTCTTCTACAGAAATAGGGGGCGTACAGCTCTCCGCAAGACCTTCATAGTCGTCCTTGAACTTGCAAATGCCGATTATGGAGCGGATGGCATTGCAATACCAGTGCCGGTAGAATTCCAGTTCCTTCTTGGCCAGGCGCTTCAGGGGGATTCCCTTGAGCATCTGCATCTTCTCGTAGTGGTTCAGCGCCTCGGCATCGGTCTTGGCACGGCCAAAATAGACGAGTTCCGTCCAGTAGGCGGTTTCCTTCTCGTTCAGCTCGAAGAACTCGGCCATGGGGCCGACAAGCGAAAGGGTCAAGTGGATCTTGCCCTGGGATACACGCAGCAAGTTGCCCGGGTCAGCCCCGAGCTTCATCGCCATATAGCGCCACGAGATGACGGACTTGCGTTTCTTGAAATCGTCAAACGCATCCCTAAGCCATTCTCTGTAGTCGGTGTATTCGTATATCGGTTCCACTTTAAAGACCTCAAAAACAAAAGATAGTTTTGCCCATCTCCTTATCCTCTATAAAGATAGAACCTTACGGTCCGAAAAAGTAACTTTTTGATTACTGTCCGTTGTGGAAATTTACAACGACTTTTTCGTCCCTACCGCAGGTGGCGGTCCAGCGGAATTCGGGCTTCTTGGACAGTACAGAATCCGTCGCAAACCCGTCAAATTTCAAAATTTCGCCATTTATGTCGTAGCTGACCACGTATTCCAGTTCGCCGCCCTTCGACTTCACCAGGACCGGCTCGCGCATGAGCTGGGACGTGATTCGAATCACACAGGCGTCCTTGAACGGGATTTCTTCGGCTTCCGGGGTCATCGCCTTCCAGCGGAAAACGAGCGGCCGGAAATCGAGTTCCAGGGATTCTTCCGGTTCAGGTTCGGGCTTGTTCGCGCAAGAGACAAGGGCCAAGCAAGCCAATGCCGCGCAAAGGAATTTCACACAGCCACGAATATTCATAGGACTTAACGGCGCTTAAACATCGCGCTGACCACGCGGTTACGTCCACCTTCCTTGGCGGAGTAGAGGGCCTTGTCTGCGCGTTCGAACAGTTTCTTCGGGTCTTCGCCCGGAATCATTTCGGCTATACCGAAGGAGCAGGTCACCTGCTGCTGCTTGATAAGCGTTGCACCCTCGATCGCCACGCGGAGCTTTTCGGCGAGGAACTGCGCATTCTGAATCGGCGTGTCGCCGCAGAGAATCACGAACTCTTCGCCACCCCAGCGCACGAGCGCATCGGTGTTACGAATCTTGTCACGAATAAGCCTGGTGAGGTTCACGAGGACTTCGTCGCCGACGCTGTGTCCGTACGTGTCGTTCACTTCCTTGAAATGGTCGATATCGAGCATCACGAACGAAACCGGGCAACCGTTCTTGCTCAAGTTTTCCTGTTCGCGCAGCAGGATGCTGCTGAAGCCGGCGCGGTTGAGGCAGCCGGTAAGCGGGTCTTCCTTGCTGGACTTCTCGTATTCGCTCTTCTCGATCTGCAGGGCGGCGAGGTTCTTCTCGAGTTCTTCCTGCTTGCGCTTGTTGGCCACGCGTTCGCGGCTGTAGTCAAAGAAGCGGATGACCAGGATGATAAGGAATGTCACGAACCAGACCGAGACGAGAATCGTAACGAGGTCCACCTTCGCGATTTTCTTGCCCTTGAAGCAGAGTCCCCTAATTTCCAAGGTGCCATAGCCCAACGGGGCGTTCGTACCCGTCTGGATTTCGATAAGCGGGATGTTGGAAAGATCGACACGCGCCTTGTGCACGTTGATCTCGTTCTGGGCGACCCACCAGGAAGCCACGCGGAATTCCTGCGGAACAAACACTGCCGGATAGGTTTCTTCGAGCGGGAAGAATTCCACTTCGTTAAACTTCAGCGAAGTTTCGTCGTCCTGGCGGTAGAAAGAGGAATCATAACCGCGCATGTACAGGCGGACGGTTCCCTCGCCTCTCGGCTTCACCCACACAAAAATACTGTCGTAATGGGAAAGGTCCTTGCCGCGGACCTTGCCATCTCCCAAGAAAATCTTGACGCCGGCATACGGGTAAGCATAGCCTTCGCGCAATTCGTAATCCACGATAATCGAAGAATCCGTACGTTCCAGAGCAATGGCGGAAGTACCCCCGTCAACAGAATCGGACTCGGCTATCACGTACGGGTAATCGGAAAGGTTCAGGAACTCGATATCGTCTAGACCGTTCTGGTACGCAAAAAGGGCTATAACCGTTGCGGCCAGCAACACAAAGATTAGGATGTTCATCCTGAACAGGGCGTAGATTTTTTCCATTATCTGAGACATGGTGATATCCTAGCTTTGCAGAAAAATATACAAAAAAGGAACTTTATCGTGAGAGCCACCCTGCGAGACGGCCTACAATGGGCCTAATTATGTTGGCCATTTCTTGCTGAGCCCTCACATCGGGGTGCCCAAGAAGGCCCACATTTTCAGTCTGGAGAACCTTAAATTCCAGATCCCTGTGTCCCTGGGCAATTTCTTCGTCGTAAATTTCCTGAATTGTCGGGGTCAAATCGTCATTAGGCCATATTTTGGTCGAAAGCAGGAGGAATTTCACTCCAGGATGCGCTTCACGAAGTTTATTCATAAACTTGGCATAGGCCATCTTGAAAATTCGTCTGTCCGCATAGGGGGGATCTCCCTGGAAATCGTTTATCCCCATAAACAAGACTATGACCTGTGGATGGAATTTGTTCAAATCCCACACGGCCGGGTTCGCTTCGATAGAGGCAGAGCCGGCAACCGTATAATCGTACAGTTTTGAAAGATTCCAGCCCGGAGCGATATTCGCATAGTTGCGGACAAGGCCGCGGCCGCTCACGGCGTTGACCTGGAAATCCGCCTTGTACCCATCGGCAACCAAGAACGCGTAGCTCTTGGAAGCGTCCGTCTTGTCAAATTCCATTTCCGGTGGATCCATGTTCGTGCCTTCGTCGCCGAAACCGACCGTGAAGGAATCCCCGATAAATTCAATGCGGCGGTTCGAAGGGGCGGGTTTCGGGGCGAACTTGCCCGAGGGGTCCAGAGCGATATTGCGGACACAGACTTCGCCGGGGTTGCTTTCACTGATCTTGATCAACCTGTAGGAATGCACCTTGCCGTCACCTGCGGCACCCAGTTTCTTCGTCGTGCGGCCAGACGTCTGGAAATACATCAGCGGTTTGCCGTCGGCATCGAATCGCCAACGGGAATATCCTTCCAAATCGAAAGTCACCGACTTTGTCACCGCATTAAAACTGACCAGGGCATTAGGTGCACTGGCACAAGACCCCGAAGTCCTATGATCCCAGCGTCCCAGAAACTTCAAATTTTCCATAACCGAAGGATTCATAGTATCTCCAGCAAAAGAACCGACCGCGAAAGCAAGCGCAGTCGCAACAAGCACATCCAACTTCATGCCTCACAATATATATATTCTGAACCATGCGGATTTCTTCCAGCAAGACAATAATCGCCCTAACGCTATACGGGCTCGCCCTGGGTGCCTCGATTTGCACCGCGGGGCCTTCGGCCGCGCCATCCAAGGACGTTCAGGAAAAGCCTGCCCCGGGATCCCCCGGCGACACGCTCACGCGCGAAGACGCACGCATGGCATACCTGGTATACAAGTTGTTAGACAAGGACGGGAAGATTATCGGAGCCGACATCAAGCGCGGCGCCAAGCTGTTCTACCAGAACTGCAGACCCTGTCACGGCGAAGACGGAAGGCGCATCATCTTCAATCAGGGACGGGGTCCCGAATTCATCGGCAACAAGGCGCGCGACGACCTGCCCACGTTCTGGTACCAAATGAACTTCGGTGACGAAGACCGCAACATGGAAGCGTACATCGACGAAATCGCCGTCGACGAAATGCGGGACATCGCCGCCTATGCGCAGACGCTTCCCTGAGCCCTAGAGGCTCTTCTTGTGCAGCAGTTTGACTTCCTGAATAAAATTCAGCGAAAGCGGATACTTTTCTTCTGAACCGAACTCCTGGATCTCGACATTGAACGGAGTCCTGCTCAAGTGCAGCGAATGCACGAAGAACGTTATCTCGCGGACCTTCTCGGCACGCTTGAGCGGATTCTTGATCTGCGCCGAGAGGAGCGTGCCGGTAGTCTTGACATAACGCAGCACCTTCACCAGGTCGAACGTATCGAGCTTCTGGTACATGCTGCCGTACTTGGTCGCGTTCAGGGTCTTCTGGATAGAGGTCTCGTCGACTTCTTCCTTGAGGTCGTAGTCCACGGAGCCGGCGTTCTGCCAGGCAATGCAGAATTCCTTGCGCCATTCGTCGACAGGCGCCGGGTCATGCAGTTCGGACGATTCCGACACGTAAGGATTGTAGCCGAAGCTTTCCAGGATTTCGAACGCCCTCTTTTCGCATTCCGTCTTGAGGATGAACCCGTAATCCTGGATATACTCTTCCGTGCAATCCATGAAATACGAGAACTGGGAAAGCTCCTTCAAGATTTTCTTGTCGGTTATCTTGAGCAGGCGTACCGTGCGCACGCGGGCACCGTAGAACGTCGCGTTCCATTCTTCCAGGGTCGCGGAGACGTTCGGCGGAGGATTGATCCACGAACGGAAATTCTCTATCTCGGATTCCGGGAAACCGCTCTTGAGACCTGCCAGGTAAGATTCCTTGCTCAGGTTGAAGCAGAGATACGTGTCGTCGTTCCTGACGGTGGCAAGGCAGGCCAGCACAAAGAGGACTCTCGGCGAGGTTCCCGTCGTCGCGATCAGGTCGAAGTTCGGGAGCGCGGAGACGTTGGACTCGACTTGCGGGACCACTCCGGTGGCAAGCCATTCCCTGCCCATGTCGGAGAGGACCACGGCCCCCACCTTCTCCTGTTTTTTCTCGCCCACCATCTGGAAATTCACGAGTCCCAGGAGCCACAGTTCACGGAGCGGACGCGGCAGGTATTCCCACGCGAGTTGCTTGTTGCGGTCCAGGATGCGGTAAGAAGGATCCATCACCCAGAAAAGGAACGCCGACTCCGAAACAGAAAGGCCATCTGTCAGCGTCTTGAGCAACAGCTTGCAATGGGAGCAGTCCCCGTGGAAGCGCACGTTGATCCACCAGTTGAGAATGTCCTGGTGCAAGCGGAAACCGTTCTTGCGCAAGAAGTCCAAAGCCTTCTCTGAAGGAATCAGGGTGGAATCGTCCTGTTCCAGCCAGCCGTTCTGCGTAAGGAAGCTGAATATCAGGACAATCTCGTTTTCCATCGACTTTTCGGACACGCTAGACGAAGAGGCTATCGCTTCCATGCAAATCTGGCGACTGCGACGATGCAGGGTGCCGTTGGCATTGATCTTGAGATCGCCCTTCTTGGCAAGAGCCAGGATCATGCACACATGGAAGTCCAGCCTGTTCCCGTAGCCGTCGGAAGGCTTGGTCAAATCGACGATTTCTTCCGAAGGAATCTCGAAGCATCCCACAAAATTCCTGAAACCGAAATAGATGGCCGTACCGGAAACATAGGAACGCCACAGCACGTATTCACGGCACATCGAAAGCAAAAAAGTCTGGAGGTCGTTGCTCTTGCTGACGGGAATCGTCAAGCGAAGTTCATTGAACGAAAGACCACGGCCGCTACTGCGATAAATCAAGTTGAGGCAACGGCGCTGCCAGGGTTCCATCTGGGCAAAAATCAGCTGAACGCGGTTGCTGTCACTAAAATATTCCTGAACTTCTGCCTGGATAAGGGCATTGTTCAACAAACCTTTCTTACCATAAGCGTGGGCATGCACGTCGCGCAACATCGACTTGGACATGCCTTCAAAAAATTCGCGCAATTCTAACATCAGACACCCTCAATTAGAGGCGCAAATTTAGTAATTATTTTCGCAGGCGTCTACTTTACAAAGCCCAGGATGTCCGCTACGGAATTCGCCTGGCGGTGTTTGAAGTTCCATATCCGCGCAAACGACTTGCCATAGGGTTCCTTCACGATGCGGTTATCGAGAATCAACACCTTGCCGGAATCTTCTTCGCTACGCAAGAGCCTGCCAAGACCCTGACGCATTTCCATGTATGCTTCGGGCACAAAGAAATCCTTGAACGTGTTTTCGCCACGTTCCTTCATCTCCGCAGAAACTCCAGCCACAAGCGGATCGGACGGATTCGGGAACGGGAGCTTCGTTATCACGAGCAGCTTCAATGCATCTCCCGGGAAATCGACTCCTTCCCACAGGCTCTGGCAACCGAGAAGGCAAGCGCCTCTCGACGAGCGGAACATGGACACGAGACCGTCCAGGGCGCCGTCCACATGCTGGCACAGGAGCAGCTTTCCCTTTTCTGCAAAGACCGGAGCAAGCGCAAGCTGCGTCTTCATCATCTGCGCGATGCTCGTAAAGAGCACGAGCGTATTTTCTTCCACCTCGGGAAGCACCTTCATGAGGCAGTCGTTCAGCGCCGAGCCGTATTCGGGATCCGACGGCTTCGGCAGATAACGGGAAATCATGATCTTGCGGCGGGGCTCCTGCGTTTCGCTTTCGGCGAAGACGCGCAAGAACGGACGCTTGCCGCCGACAAGGGTGTTCATGCTCATCTTCTTCACGAAATAAGACAAGTCGCCCTGCACGGCAAGTGTCGCCGATGTAAACGTCGCAGACTTAATCCACGGATAGAACTTGGTCCTCCAGGTGCTGCCGCAGTGGAGCGGGTAGGCGTGCATCTTGAGGGTATGCGGGTTGAAGGGTTCTTCCAGGAAGAACACCCAGTCCTTGCGGCCCGCCTTGACCAGGAATTCAAAGTCCTGGATAAAGCGGTTGAGTTCCTCGATACAGCCGTAGGCGTCCTTCAGCAGCCCGCGGATCTGCTCGTAGCAGGCAAGGGCGCCAAAGAGCTTCTCGGCACGGGTCTTCATGATTTCGAACTGTTCGAAGACGCCCTTCGGGTCCACGTCGTATTCCGCAAGAATTCCGTTTACATACGTAAGACCGCTCTTGCCGTTCTTGTTCTTCACCGTCTTCTTCCCTATCTTCATGAAGAAGCGGTGCAAGGCTTTTTCCGTTTCGGCCAGGTCAAAGATCAGCTGTTCGCATTCTTCCCTGTGGGCGGCATCGTCTGCCGCCAAGTGAGACTGCATTTCGGCAATCAGGCCGTCACGCTTGCCCTTGCTCGGCACCAAGGTCTTCGCCACGTTGCGGAAACTGAAGAACGAAATCGTACGGCCGAAAGCCTGGCTGCTGATTTCGGGCAGTCGGTGCGCTTCGTCGAACACGATGTGTTCGTAAGCGGGGAGCAGCGCAAAGTCCAAAGAAAGGTCGGCAAGGAAAAGCGAATGGTTCACCAAGACGAGATTCGACGCCATCGCGCGGCGCTTGGCGCACAGTGCCGGGCAGTTCGCATAGTGCGGGCAGAATTCCCCCTGACATGAGGAGGCATTGCTCGAAAGCTTGGACCAAAGCACCCTGTTCCTGGTATGGTTGAACGCACTGCATTCATTGATATCGCCCGTCTCTGTACGGAGAATCCAGGGAACAAGAGCCATGAACGAATCCACTTCTTCGGGCAAAAGCAGATTGGAATGCGACTGCAAAATCTGTTCGAACTTGCGGAGACAGATATAGTTGTCGCGGCCCTTGAGAACCGCCGGCTTCAGGAATCCGTTGAACACCTTGGCAAGGAGCGGGATATCGCGGTTCCAGAGCTGTTCCTGGAGGGCGCGCGTCGCCGTACTGATGACGACACGTTCACCGGAAACGGCCTTGTTCGCCGCAGAAACCAGGTAGGCCAGAGTCTTTCCGGAGCCTGTCGGCGCTTCCATAACGCACAGCCCGCCCTTGTGCATGTTGCGTTCCACGACCGAGGCGAATTCCGTCTGGCCCTCGCGTGGCTTGAAATCTTCCATGCACATCGAAAGGAACCCGCCTTCCTTGAAGAACTCGCTCACGCGCGGCACGGCCATGCTAGAAAGCGGGCCGACATCCGGACTCACTTCGGGAAGCGCATACTTGGGCGATTCAAAAGGCTTTTCCGAATTGGCGTGGCCGAAAAGGGATTCCATGTCCGTTCCGGCAGAAACGCGAACCAAGGCGTCGGCAAGCCAAGAATCCATCTGCCCAATCTTTTCAAGCGCCATCACGAAGAGGCTGCCACAAGCTTCGGCATCGGGCAGGGCGCGGTGCGCACGGCTACGTTCAATACCGAGAGTCTGCACAAGAGTATCCAGGCGGTGATTGGGAACATCCTGGTATGCGATTCGGGACAGCGTCAGCGAATCCCAGAACACATGATCGTCATAGGCAATGCCCACCTTGCCCAGCGACTGCTTGAGGAACTTGGAATCGACATTCGCATTGTGCGCCACCAGCGGGGAATCCCCGATGAAGGAACAAATCTTCCCGGCCACGGAGGCGAAGTCTTCGCAGCCTTCCAAATCCGCCTTGCTGATTCCGGTAAGGGATTCGATAAACGGGCGCAGTTCCGCAGCGGCCGGCTTCACCAAGAAGTCGACAGATTCCGTAGCCTTGCCGCCGGCAAAACGCACCAGGGCCACTTCAATAATTTCGTCCTTTTCAAAATCAAGACCAGTCGTTTCCAGGTCAATCGCAACGAAGTCAGGGACTTTCACCATAGCATCATCCTCCCATTCCTATTTCAGCGCAGGTAGATTCTGCACCAATTTTTCAAGATCGTTCGCCCCGTTCGCAATCTTCACCGTATCGTTCGGAGCACGCCAGGAAGAGCCAAACCGGAACGGTTCCAAGCTTCCTGCGTCAGGTTCTTTACGGCCCTCTTCAGGATAGTAGTAATCCACGAAGTAGTTGCCTTCTACCAAGTTTTCAAAAGTAAAGCTGCCGTCGTTCTTGCAAGTCGCGTAGTAATAAGACGACGTTTCCAGGGACTTCAGACGCACATAGGCCTTTTCGTTCGCGCCGGGAATCTTTCCGGCCAGGCTAGCCAACTTGAGCTTGGCCACCGTTTCGAATTGCAGCAGCTGCTTGTACTTCAGTTCCACCACCGTATCGCGCACCCCGTTGCTGTCGGCACGGGCAAGCGTCGTATCCATGTATCCCATCAGCACCTTGATTTTCGCATCGGTCGGCCAAGGCGTTTCGTTCTGGACGGCAAAGCGGATCGGGTCCACACGAACCACCTGCACCTTGGCCGTATCCTTGTTCGTCACCACATAGAACGTTTCCTTGAGAGAATCGAGAGCCGGCTTGTTGTAGGCGATAAAGACGGAATCGTTCGGGAAAACAGCCTTCGAACGGGAAACGACTTTCGTACTCGCGATTTCGGGATCCAGCGTATCGGCCTTTCTTTCTGCCCATTCCCATTCCACCTCGTTGCGAAGCGTATCCAGGGTACGGAACAGGGAATCCTTGGCCGACTTGCAAGAGAACTTGTAAAGTGTCTCTTTCTTGGGAGCGGTCTTGAAATAGAACTGCGGCTTGTCGGTAGTCGCACCCAGGTAGACATATTGCGGATGCATGACCTTGCCTTCCGGCGAAGTGAGGCTGCAGTTACTGGTATCGGCAAAGGCGGAATCAAAATAGACGCGGCGCGTGAAAGAGGCTTCCAGGACGTTCGCATAGGGCTGCGAAACCGATTCCAGTTCCAAGTGGCTCGTATCGTGGTCAGCCAGCGGCACCCAGATGGTATCCTTCGTCGTGGAATCCAGGACAAGATCCTGCGTCCACACGCCCGCCAGTTCCAGCGAAGGTTCCAGGCGCTGGTTGCCGTTCGCATCGACAAAGGCGACAACGCGGTAGCGGCCGGGTTTAAGTCCAGTCAGTTTGAAATTGCCAACGCTGTCGGCACGCGTAATGAACAGCGGAGGTTCCTTCGCGAGCATCGGCAGGGAATCCAGGGCTTTCGTCACCGAATCGCGGAACTTTTCAAGATATTTCCTGCCTTCGCGTTCTGCGCCCATCAGGTACAGGCCAATGCTCGGGAAAAGCGACTTGCGGATCATGGTGTCGTTTACCAAGATGCGCCCGTTCAGCGTGAGGGAGTCTATTTCTGCGCCCGTGGAGAACACGATGGTAAAGGGCGTCGCCAGCGCGTTTCCGTGCAAGTCCTTGATACCGCCAGCAAACGTAATCGTGTAGGTCGTATTTTCGTCGAGTACCGCACGGGACGTCAGCTCCAGGGTCCTGCCGCTGACTTCGAACTTCATCTTCTTCTCTATCGGAGGAGAAATCGAAACGGCACTGCGCGGGATGCTCGCGTTAATCCACTCGTCGAATTCCAGTTTCACGAACAGTTCGTTCGGATGGTTCGTGGTCATGGGCGCCGGGTAAACCGCCGCCACGCGCGGAGGCAACTTGTCTTCGGGACCGCCACCGGGCGCCACCTGGGTCGCACACGCAAAGAATACCGCACATGCAAGCAGCAGGCAACCGAGCGTCAAAAATGCCAAAGAACGATTCTTCATCAATCAATCAAGGGAATAATCTTGCCTATGCGAGTCCAACGGATACGGAAGGGAATTCTCCACCAGGTGAAGGGATTCCCCATAGAAAATTTTTGGTCTTCGTTTTCGAAGGAGAAATATATCACGAAAGCCTTGGCACGGATGTTGCGCAATGTCACCGTTCCCCAGTAGCGGCTATCGGCGGAATTGTCGCGGTTGTCGCCCATCATGAAGAACTGCGGGGACTTGACCACGTAATAGTCTATCGGCTTGCCATCGAGCAACAGTGTCCGGCGGATTTCGAACTTCGGCCGGGATTCCGCGACGCTCGAGCTGTCGACAGAGACCGCCGTGCTATCCGTAGCGTTTTCTAAGGAGCTGTCCGCAACAACAGGTTCTGCAGCCTCGGCATTCAAGCGCGCGACATTGCCTTCCAAATCCTGCAGCAGGGACGCCTCGAAACTCACGTAACTCACCTTGCGGGTCAAGCCGCCTTTTTCGTGAGGATCGATCAGCGGCAAGAATCCGATGGACGACAGCTGCTTGAAGTATCCGAAATTCATCGCGCCCGAAACGGTATCGCCCTGCGTAAGCGCCTTCTGGATTACCATGCGGTTTCTCGTGAAAAGTGCGTTGAGGGCCATGCCGCGGTCATTTTCGACAGGCATGCGGAAATCTTCGAAATCGTACCCATTGTTCTCGACGCCATCCTGCAGGAGGTTCAAGTTCAGCTCCACATGGGAATCCGGATTCTCTTGCGCGACAATGGAACGGAGCCACCAGAGACGAGAAAGCGACAGGGAGTCTACATACAGCGTATCGCCGACAGACGGGAGGACAAATGTCTCGAGTTCGTCGCGCGGAGAATTCGTGCGCATTGAGGCCGTCCACTTGCCCAGTCCGGGAACCGTATCGAGGCGCGTCCCGTTCACGTAGAGGCGGCCACCATGGACAGCAATCGTATCGCCGCTCGCGGCGACACAGCGCTTGATATAGTCCTTCGGGCCGTCCGGATAGTGCACCAGATGCGGCTGGCCGTCTTCGGGTTCATGGTCCCAGTAGAAATTACCGAACATCAACGCATTGAACAGGTGCGTATAGCGCTGCGGGTTGTTGTCCGGATATTCGGGTTCACCGGGATAGCGGAAAATCACGACATCGCCCGGCACGGGGTAAGCGTAGCCGGGGAACTTCTGGTTGCTGAACGGAATCGGCGAACCATAAGTAAACTTAAGGCCCAGCAAAAAGTCTCCCGTCAAGAGGGAATCTTCCATGGAACCGCTGGGAATCTGGAAAGCCTGGATTACGTACTGAATCACCACCAAGGCAAGTGCGATAGGCACGATGATTTCCCGGGCAAGGGATTTCAAAAACTTCTTTACCGAAAATGTTTTCGTAGACTGATTCATAAAAAACCGTAACTAAAGACTGCGGACCGTCTTGACAAAGTTTCTGCTCACCAGCAACTGGGTTCGATTCTTGTCGCGAAGCACCACCATCAGGCGACTCATGTCGGACTTGCGTATTTCGGCGATATAGTCAATGGCCACCAGGTGGGCCCGGTGGATGCGCACGAACTGGCGCGGATCCAGTTTCTTTTCCAGGTCCACAAGCGGGGTATCGATAAGATGCTGTCCGGTCAGCGTATAGACAGTCGTATATTTCTCTTCGCTCTGGAAGCGGATGATTTCGTCCACATTTATCAGCAGGATGCGGTCACCGATTTTCACCTGGATGCGCTGCAGGTACGAACCGCGCGCACTGATCATTTCGCGGAAACGTTCCCACGAGAAGTCCTCGGGAATCTGCTGCTGCGCCGAGAAGTTCGAAAGGTTGCGGCGAAGCTTCTCGATGGTATTTTCCAGACGCTCCGGGTCGACCGGCTTGAGCAGGTAATCGACCGTATTCTCCTCGTAGGCACGCAGCGCAAAGTTCTCGTAGGCCGTCGTAAACACGATCAGGGGCATGTCGTCTTCGCCCACATTCTTGAGCACTTCGAAGGCATCCATGTCCGGCATCTGGATATCGAGGAAAACAACATCCGGATCAAGCTCGCGGATTTTTTCCAGAGCCTGGGCACCCGAGCCCGCCTCGCCCACGACCTCGAACTCCGAAGCATAGGGTTCCAGCAGCGACTTGATGCGCATGCGGGCCAGCGGTTCATCATCTACGACAAGGACTTTGCAAGGCATTATTTTCCCTCTGCAGAATCGGTTGCGGGCTGAGCCGGCTTTTTCATGGGAACAAGGATGCGAATCATATCGAACTTCATGCCGTCGGCATCTTCGTACACGGTACCGGCGCCAGTCAGCAAGGCCATGTTACCCAGGGAATCCCGCTTGAACTTCATGTTCACAGAGCCTTCCGAAAGCGAAAGGGTAAGGACATCCCCGTTCATGGAGAACGATCCCCGCAGCGTATCCGTCTTCATGGAATCCGTGACAACGGTCTGTACCGCCGTAACACTGCTGTCTTCGGCAAGCACCAGGCGCACCATTCGCGCCTTGCAATTATCGCACGGGAGTTTTCCGGAATACATACCAATGACACTTTCGGGAAGAGCCACCTTCTCCAGAGGCGGAAGCGGCTTCGATTCTTCCTTGGAACAACCTACAAAAAAAACGCAGCAAGACACTGCAATCAAGAAAATCTTCTTCATGCTACAAATGTAAAAAAACGAAACGGGCTTACGGGGAAAGGATTCCTAGAATCCTTCAGAATAGACGATGCGGAAACCTACTGTAGAGGACTTGTACTTAGGGTCCTTCTTATCCCGGGTATCCGGAGCGCAATCCTTGATGGGGTCGCTCCAGCCGCCACCGCGAACGACACGGTAACTGCCGTTTTCCGGACCGGTCGGATTCGACATGGACGTTGATGCATAGTTCGCATACCAGTCGTCGACCCATTCGGCCACATTGCCTGCCATATCGTAGAGATTGTAATCATTCGGAACAAACTGCGCCACCCTGGTAGGACCTTTACTTTGTCCGTAATAAGCGTATTTAGAAGCTTCGGCAGTTCCCCAATAATACGTTGTCGAAGTTCCGGCATGTGCCGCAATTTCCCATTCCATTTCGGTCGGGAGTCTCATCGCCGCTACAGAATAATCTATCGTGAGATTCGCAAGGGAACTATTTTCGCCAACAGACGTATAGACATAGGCCGTGTCATAGCCCGCTCTCTTGGAAAATTCATTGCAGAAAAGCGCCGCCTGGAACCAGTTGACATTTTCAATCGGAAAATCGTCGCCATTATTGCTCTGGGTAGGCATATTCCCCATCAATTTCGAGTAGAGTCCCTGGGTAACTTCCGTTGTCGACACCAGGAATTTGTCTACGGAATACGAAACCCCGCCCTTCTTGATCGTCGTCGCAGGAACGTTATAAAAAATGACAGCCGCAATGGCACTGTCTACAGCGTCCATTTCTTTTTGGCTGCTGGAACTGCCCGGATCGTCGTTGGCGCTTGAATTTTCGACAGCGCTGGAGTTCCCTCCCCTGCCGCCAGAAGCCGAATCCGGAGCCGTGGGCGAAATGTCCTCTTGCTCCCCGCTAGCGGTACAGGCGGAAAACGCAAAAAAGAGGGCTAATCCCATGGTCAAGATGGCTAATTTGTACGCAAGTCTATCCATACCGTTCCAAATTCCTAGTTCCAAGCGCCGTATTTATCTCACCACGCCAATGCGGTACATCTTCTGCTTTGTCTTGCCGCTATCGAACTTCACCTTGAGACGGGCCGTGTAGACATCGCTACCGAGCTTTTTCAGGTCGAGATGTTCAAACTGGTTGCGGCCGGCCACAGGCTTTTCCAACTTGGCACGGAATACGCACAGACCCGTAATGTCGTATATCTCGAGCATGGCGTATTGCGCCTGGGCACCGATTTCGAAACGCGCCTTCGCATTGCCGCCGCGCACCGGATTCGGGAACATGAAGAATTCCGTGATTTCGTCCTTGGCGGCGGATTTCTTGACTTCGCTAAGTTTGGAAGCATCGAAATAGCCGGTACGTTCGTTACCGCCGGCCGGGAGCGTCCAAGCCGCAGGCGATTCCGCCGCATTGCCGCTAGCCTTGTTCAGGCGGAAGGCTGCGACACTCTGGCGATGCAATGCGTAAAGTTCCGGCCCTGCCGATTTCTTGCCCGAAACCGCATCGGTCACAAAGATGCTCATGGGCTGCAGCGCCTTTGTGGAATCGACGTATTCAAAACTGCCGGCCGCCAGCGGGAACCCGCCAGAAACAGGCTTGCCCTTGCCGGTATAGGCGTAAACGAGCCCGTCGTTGCTCGGTACGAGAATCTCCGGAGTATCGTCACCCGTCACATCGACAAGAACCGGGTCGCTAAAGAATCCGTAAATCGGGGTGCCACGGGAAATCATCACCGGGAATCCGCCAAGCGGCAAACCGAAACGGTCAAGGGCATACACCAGGTTGTCGCCCAGGAATACGATTTCAGGATAGCCGTCGCCATTGACATCGCCTATCGCGATACCAGAAGTTTCGTCCTTGAGTCCGCTCGTACCCGCGGCACCGCGCTTGTACGTCTTGGTCCACACGGGCTTCTGCCCCTTTTCCTTTACTATGGATGTCTTGACCGCCATCGCGGTGCCGCGACTTCCCAACATCACGACGTCATCGACGCCATCGCGGTCCAGGTCCGTGCAGGCAACCCTAAAGTAAGGATCTTCTCCACCGAACCTGTAGCTATATATCGAGCTGTTTTGCACCAGTACAAGACGGCCTTCCTTGCCCACCAAGGCGACAAAGCTTCCGTCATCCTTGCCGGCACAATAGGCCATATCCTGGGCGACAAAACCTTCCGGCATCTTTTGCCAGAGGTTGCCGTGGCGCAACTTGTCCTTTTCGGCAAACCAGACTTCTTCGCCGATAACCATGGGCCCGACAACAGCGGAATCCACGTCGGTATCTTCTTGCACGGGGACGCCTCCTGCAAAAGAAGTCCGTACAAACTTTTTCTTGTGCAGCGTGAACACGTTCTTCCCGTCGCTAGCCATGCCAAGGAGCGGGCCAAAGCTCGCCCCCACGCGGTAGAGCGGCACTTCTTGTAGCGATTCTTTCGCCGTAAGCACTTTCTGCTTCACGACCGTATCGGCAGCAAAGACCGTATCGCCAAGGGCGCTGAACGCCTGCAGCGTTCCATCTGCAGCACCCACGACCAGGAGCTTTTCTCCCGCGTTTTCGGAATCGTCGACAAACACTGCGCCGCGCACGGCAGAGGCAAGGCCCACGTTGCGCGGGAACTTGCTCCCTTCAATACTACCGTCATCGACGCTTATCGTGACGCTGATAACCGTAGACGCAAAATTCACCACGCTGTCGCCCATGAACGCGTTCGAAGTCTTTTCCTTGCGGGCATCCTTAGGCACGGCCACTGAAATCTTGATTCCCGTATAGCCGCCCTGCGTCGTCCTGGTGTTGGCATATCCCGTCGGGGCGATCGTCTTCACCGTATCGAACTTCTGCTTGGTTCCATCAACGGGAACGCGCACATGCGGCAGCAAGTCCGTTCCCGAGCCGTAATCGTACGTATCCTGGCCCAGGGCATTCTGGAACGTTTTTCCGATAGAAAGGACTCCGTCGGCCTCAACCATCGCAATGCCGAACTGGTGGTCGCGCAAAGTATCGCCGCCCCAGAAATTCGCAATCCCGTATTCGAGAGTCTCGCGCAGATACCATTCATTTACGCGCCATACGGCAATACCGCTCGAGGGGAGCCCGGCATCGTACGAATCGGCCCCAAGAATCAGGCCCTTCGCCTTCTTCTTGTTCAACTCGCACTTTCCCTTGGCGTTACAGGTACTGTCCTCGAAAACCTTGCTCAGGCTATCTACCGGGACCGTCCGCATCGTCGTATCCGGATCCTCGTCGGCCGAACCGAGAACGACGCTTACCTTGCCGTCCTTGTTCCAGCTACGCTGGCGGTTTTCAATCAGCAAGTACTCGCTCGCGCTCAGGGGAACCTTCACGATTTCTGTACCGAGACCGCTACCCGCCGCGGCAATATCCACCGTCACCGGCTTACCGGCCACGGGACGGACTTCCTTTACCTGCGACCAGCCCATGTAGGCACGTCCCCAGGCGGCAGGGAGCGAAGGCATGAATCCATTCCCCGCATTGTAACCGGCAAAGTCCATGCCGTCAAAGTATCCGAGGCGAGAAATGCCCTTCACTACGTCATAAGTATTCGGGAGTCCCAGTTCACGGCCAATCTGGTTCACCACGATCCCGTTCACACCCCAGTTGAGGCCGTCCTGCGAGGCCGTCTCGCTCACCACCATCACGGAGCGGAGCGTATCCAACACGGAGCCCGGAATCAGGAGACCGTTCACCACGGATTTTCCCATTTCGTTCACGCCGAAAGCCGGTTTCACGGCGCTATTCTTGGCAGAATCGGGCATCAGGTATTCCCAGGCGTCCCGTGAAATATAGACATCCATAAAATCGCCCGGAGTATCGGCGTTATCCGTACCCATGCTGCCGCCGTCTACAAGGCGGCTCGCGCCGGCATGCACAATCATATAGGTGCGCTTCACGTTCGGATTTTTCGAAAGCGGAATACGGAACGGGGAGTCCTTCGACGTATCGGCAGAGGCCGCGGCGGCAATGGCATCGTAAACGAAAGTCAAGTAATCGCGGCTACGGGCTTCGTCGAACTCCGCGGTCTTCTCGCCATCCATCTTGGTCGTCCTGTTGTAATCGATAATCTGCTTCTTGAGCGTGTATATCGGGAACACCCTGGCCTTGATAGCGAGTTTTCCACCACTGGCGGCGCGATAGTAGGCGTCGGCAAACTGCAAATGCTTTTCCCAGTAGGACACCGAGCCGCCATGCTTTGTCGGATCCAAGCCGTAGTTCTTGTCGGGAACCGTACCGAAAGTACCCTTTCCTGTCGTAAGGGAGTTGTCGGTCTTTTCTTCGGCAAACTGCACGCGCAACACGAACACTTCTAGCGAATCGACCGCGAAGGCGGACGGGGCAAAAAAAGCGGCCAGCGCAAAAATCAGAAAAGCCAGTTCAAAACGTTTCATACTCTTCTCAATCTACAAAAAAAGGCTCCGAGAACGCACTAGGCTCCGATGCGCTTATAGCTTTTGGGGATATTCAAGTGCCAGGTTCCGGGGCTGAACGTCTTGTTGCGGGCCACTTTTTTTATCCGAATCTTCAGGAACATCTTCCCGTCACGCTCGAACACGATGGTTTCGGGCGTCCGGACACCTTCGAATTCCTTGAATCCGGAGAACCGCAACACTTCGGGCTTGCCGTCACGACCGCCGCGCATAAACCACTCGACATTCCCGTCTTTCTTGCCGTAGGCATAGACCATTCCCGTCGAAGACTTTTCGCGAACGACATGGAACCCGGCAGAATCGGATTCGGACATCACCGTCCCGTTTTGCGGAATCAAGATCCCGTCGAACAAATCCGCCACCTGGTGGATCGGCACCATCGGGATGGTATTGTCGCCAATCAGGCCGACCATATAGCCGACTCCCTCGACATATATCTTTTCGGTCGGGAACACCACGTCCCATTTTTCAGTTGTCCATAAAAGCGAAGCGACCCCAATTCCCATGGGTCCGGTGAGTTCCATGCGATAACGCTGGCCAGGCACCGAGAAAAGGACCGCGTCCAGTTCCTGTTCCTTGCCCAGGCTGTCGACAATCGTCATCACGAATTTTGCGCGGAGGCTGTCGCGGACGGCGGCCGGCGAATCTTGAGATGCGGCGGAGACATCCACCGGAGCTTTCTTGCCGGCACAGCCGGAAAGCAGCATGCCGACAAAAACAAGCAAGGCCAGCAACTTTACAAGACGAAACGAGACCATCATCGGCGCCTACTTTTTCTTGCGCAGGAATTCCCTGGCGGCAGCATGGTTGGGGCGCAACCTCAAGACCTTCTTGTAGGCCTTGAGCGCTTCGGACCTATTGCCTAGCGCAGCCTGGATTGCGGCGAGATGTTCCCAATAAACATAATCCCCTTCCAGATGCTTATCCTTGATAAGCCGGAGCGTGGCGAGGGCTTCTTCGTAGAGCCCCTTGCGATAGAGTCCCCAGGCCTTGGAATCGAGGTAGGCATCGTTAGGCGGGTCTCCGCCATCCAGTTCGAGAGCCTTCGTCACAAGCATCAGGCCCTTCTCCACATCTTCGGGAGAACGGTTCAAATCGATAAGCGAATAGCCATAGTAGTTCATGACTTCGGACCAGTCGAGAATCGCCCGCGGAGCATTGCGCAACAGCAGTTCGAACATCTGGAAAGATTCGTCGTAGCGCTCAAGACGTTCCAGGTTCATCGCCATCATGTAGCGGACAAACATGTCGGTAGAATCCGCAATCAGCATGCTTTCCCAGAAAAGCTCCGCTCGGGTACGGGCATCCTTCGCCCGGAGAAGCCTCACGGAATCAGCCTTGCCATCTGCTTCAATGCCGCGCGCTTCCATCACCAGGATTTGCGCATAGGAATGTTGCAACTGCCTGTGGGCGCGCGCCGCCTTCTTGCGCATCATCGCCACCGTCGCCGAGTCGGCGACACCCGCCATCGGGCTCCAGCGGCTCCACACACCCATCATCGAATCCAGAAGTTCGTATGCCTTTTCGTAGACGCCCGCATAGCCATAGGCCATGGCCAAGAAATCCTTGTCACCGCCAAGTTGCAGGGAATCGGCAAGTTCAGCATAGCGCAGCCCCTCGGACTTCTTGTTTTCGGCAAAGGCAATCCCCGAAAGCGCACGGCAGGCCTGCGCCGCATAAGCGGGAGTCTTTTCGAGTTTGAGGTAGACTTCGCCCAGGTGGACCTTCGCGCTATCCTTTTCTCCCATGGCGAATTCGTAACTGCCCAGGTAATAGAGCATCACCGGCGTGCGCATATTGTCTACATGGACTTTTTTCTTCAAAAAAGCCAAGGCGGCTTCGCGTTCCTTTTCGTTGTACGTGAGCAAGGCCGTATTGACAATCGTCTCGTCCTGTTCCGTAGAACCGGTAACCGTATCGGCGATGGCGCGGACTTCCTTGTTGCGTTTCTGCATGGCGAGCCCCTGCACCATCTTCGAAAGAAGTTCCTTGTCGCCAAGAGCGTCATAGGCCTTCGCAAAAAGATCCACGATTGCCGAATCACGTCCCAGTTCCAGGAGGAGGTTCAGCTGCCTGGCAAACAGCGACTGGATGTAATTGGTCTGCGGGAGCAGGGCGTCGTAAACGGTCACCAGTTCCTTCTTGTCCTGCACGGCTTCCAGGAAAAGGCTGTAATCGTACAGCAAGGTCATGTCCTGGTTGTGCGAAGAATCCAGCGCCGCCTTAAAATACTTGCGGGCGGAATCCGCGACACCTTCCCTCACGTAGAGTTTCGCCAGCAATTCCAGCTGGTTCGACAGCACACGGCCCTTATAGTTGACGGCCTTCCTGGCAATGGCAAGCGCCGCAGAATCGTTCCCGTGGGCAAACAGGCGGCTCGCCACGGCAAAGGCCAGATAACGGCTTCCGGGATCGGCATCGTAGGCTCGCTGCCAAAAGACTTCGGCCAGTTGCTTTTCCCCGCGGAGTTCCATTTCCTGGGCGCGGATAAACGATTCGTGCGCAACGTCCACGTTGTGCAGGGAATCCTGCTTTTCGATGACGGCCTTGATAACGGCAGAATCCACCGCAGTCAGTTGGGCGGAAGATGCATTTTCCTGTTTATGGGGAGCCGAGCTGCAAGCCACAAGGCACAGCACCGGTACAAGCACCAGGTAGAGGAATCCCATAAACCGCGTCATAACAATCCTAGTCCGCTATGACAAAATCAATTTCTGTATCTTGCGGCAGGTAGTCGCCATAGCGGGGAGCCGTTTCAAGCACCGTGCCGGGAGGTTCGCCGTTTTCACCCTTGACTCGTTTAATGTCACCCACCTTGAATCCGAGCTTTTCCAATCTCGGATACACATTGTCTATGACCTGTCCCGAAAAATCGGGAAGCAGGACCTTTCCTGTCGTAACGCCCGCAGAGATGACGACCTTCACCGTGTCGCCGATACGCGCCATTTTTCCGGCCAGCGGAATGGTGCGGATGACCACGCCACGCGGAATGCTCTGGTGCGCGCCCTTCACGATTTCGCCACGGACAAGGCCCGCACGGGAAAGAGAAATTTCGGCCTGTTTCTGGCTCTTGCCACGCAAGTCGGGAATCTTCACTTCGCGGAGTCCAAGACTCTTGGTCAGCTTGACGGTCCTACCCAGTTTCGCGGTCCGGCCTGCGGCCGGCATCTGGACAAGCACCATCCCGGCAGGAACCTGGGAACTGTAACGGCCTTCTTCGACCCATTCAAACTTGAACCCAGCCTCGGTCAATGCAGATTCCGCCGCTTCCTGGGTCATGCCTTCCAGGTTCGGGACCGGCCCCGTACTGGAAAACTCTCCGGCGAAAATCGGCATCAAAAGCTTGTCTACGAAAAAGACAAAGAAAACCAGCGCCACCAGCCAAATGCAGGCTGCCTTAACTACCGGCGAAGTCTTACCCCACGCCAGGAGCTTGTTCAGAAGATTCTTCAGTTTATTCATGATATAGTTATTGAGTCCTATCCCTTCGTCGCGCGTTCCTGCAAGGCGCCCTCGTCAAAGATGACGATATCCTTGCCGGTCATCGCAATGGCCCCGGTACGGACCAGGAGTGAGCAGATACGGCTGACCGTCTCGCGGGTCGTACCCGACATGTCCGCCAACTGCTGCTGCGTGGGACGATTGTGGATGACCGTCACCATCTTGCCGCCGTCCGTATGAATGCGGATACCGCGTTCTTCCATCAGATTGAGGAGGGTACCGGCCACACGGCCGCTTACAGACATGGTCGAAAGGGAACCGATTTGGCGGTTGGCCTTGCGGAGACGCTTGCTCATCTCGCTCAGGAGTCCCATGGCGATTTCCGGGGACTGGCGAATAAGGCGCAAGAAAGATTCACGGTGGATAATCAGGAGCTGGGCATCGGTGACGGTACGCACCGAAGCAGACCTCGGTTCGCCATCGATCAGGGACATTTCGCCGAAGAAGTCCCCGCGTTCCAGGAAACTGAGAATAGTTTCGCGTCCATCGACTCCCGTCATGTAGACCTGGACTGATCCGGAGGCAATAAGATACAATGCCTGAACCGAGTCGTCCCCTTCCAGCACCACGGTTTCGTCACGATTGAAATTCTGGGCCACCACCAAGTCGGCAAGCATCCCCAGCTGTTCTTCGTTCAGCTCCGAAAAGAGCTCAACGCCCTTCAGCAGTCCTACGATGTTAGCGTCCATATTCTCATTCCTTCCTTTTATTTTTTTTAGAGTTTCAACCCTTTGGCGAGGCCCGCGTCGATGACGATGCTCTGGTCTCGCTTGGCGCCAATAGAAATCATACCAATTTTCACGTCAACAAGTTCGGCCATCCGCTGCAAATACTTCTTTGCATTCTCCGGAAGTTCGTCATAGCTGCGGCACTTGGTAGTATCTTGCTTCCAACCAGGCATTTCTTCGTAGACCGGCGTGCAACGTCCGACCTTGGAAAGCTGGTTCGGGATAAAGTCTAGCTTCTCGCCATCGCACTCGTAGTGCGTGCAAATTTTGATCGTGTCGAACGTGTCGAGCACGTCGAGCTTGGTGATGGCGAGGTGCGTCAGGCCGTTCACGACGGCAGCCTTGCGGACCACCGGGGCGTCGAACCAGCCACAGCGGCGGTTACGGCCTGTCGTGGCACCGTATTCATTACCGATCTTGCGAAGCGTGTCGCCCGTTTCGTCCAAAAGTTCTGTCGGGAAGGGGCCATTACCCACGCGGGTCGTATAAGCCTTGACCACGCCCCAAACTTCGTCCAAGGCGGTGGGACCGATACCGGCACCGCAGCTGGCGTAACCCGAAACCGTATTGCTGGAGGTCACGAACGGGTAGGTTCCCTGGTCCACGTCGAGGATAGTGCCCTGGGCACCTTCGAACACCAGACGCTTGCCCGCCTTGACGGACTTGTAGAGGAACTCGCTCACGTCGATTACGAACGGCTTGATCTTCTGGCCAAGTTCCAGGTAATCCTTGATGACCTCTTCGGGGTCGATTTCGGGAACATCGTACATGACCTTGAATTCTTCGTTGTGGACCTTCGCCATGGCCTCGACACGCGGGCGCAGTTCACGTTCGTCCATCAGGTCGCCCACGCGCACGCCGATGCGGTTCACCTTGTCGCTGTAGCAGGGGCCGATACCGCGGCCAGTCGTGCCGATGGCAGCCTTGCCCGCCTTCTTTTCCTTGGCCTTGTCGAGCGTAGAATGGTACGGGAGCACCACGTGGGCGTTGTTTGCGATGAACAGGCGGCCTTCCGGATTGATACCCTTGGTGTGCAGGTCGGCAATTTCGGCGAGAGTCTGAATCGGGTCCAGCACCACGCCATTACCAATCACGCAAATCTTGTCCGGATGCATGATGCCCGAGGGAATCAGGTGGAAAACGAACTTCTGGTCGCCCACCTCGACGGTATGGCCGGCATTCGCCCCGCCCTGGAAACGGACAATAATGTCCGCATCGAGCGTCAAGAAATCCACAATCTTGGCCTTACCTTCATCACCCCACTGGGAACCGATTACAACACGATTTGCCATATTTCCTTCATTTTTTGCGACCCGACTACGCAGGCCGATTACAAGTTAAACACGAAAACAAGCTGCCCAGGGAGTTTCCCGGAGCCCTTTTTCGCCATAAAAATAGTAAGATAGCGGGTAGTGGTTATTGAAAAAAGCCGGAAAAAGGACCGCAAAAAGCCCCTCTTGACAAGATTTCCTCCTTTTGCTATATATGAAAACATGAATACTTGTTCATACATCGCAGACCAAGACGTCTCCACCGAGACACTGTTCGAACTGTCGGAATTCTTCAAGTTTTTCGGCGACACCACGCGAATCCGCATCATCCAGATCCTGCTTTCGGGCGAAAACTCGGTCAACGAGATTGCCGAGAAACTGAGCCTGGAACAGTCCGTCGTCAGCCACCAGTTGCGCATCCTCAGGACCGCGAACCTGGTGAAGCCGCGACGCGACGGACGGAAGATGTTCTACTCGCTGGACGACGACCACATCGGGATGATTTTCAATACGGGGCTCACCCACATCCTCCACAAGAAGAAGGGCAAGTAAAATGCAGTCTTTTTTTGAAATTCTCGAAAAGTTCCTCTTGCAGTTCGTCACGCTGTTTTCCGAAATGGCCCCGTTCCTGCTCCTTGGATTCCTGCTTGCGGGAATTCTCCACGTGTGGATTCCCAACCACCTGTACATCCCCAAGATTGCAAAGCCGAATTTCAAGTCGACCCTGTGGGCAGCCCTCTTCGGAGTTCCGCTCCCGATATGCAGCTGCGGAGTGATCCCCACGTCCATCGCGCTCCGGCGTGAAGGTGCAAGCAAGGGTGCCAGCGTCAGCTTCCTGATTTCCACGCCCGCGACAGGAGTCGATTCCATCTTGGCAACCTATTCCCTGCTGGGCGGGCCTTTCGCGCTGCTGCGTCCCATCGCGGCCTTCGTGACAGCCCTGTTCGGAGGAGTGCTTACCAACCTGGTTACCCGCAAGGAAAAGGACACGGGCATCGCCGTCGCCGTCAAACACGACCGCCACGACCACGAAAAACACGAACATCACGGAGACTGCGGACACGACCATTGCGACTGCGACCACGACGAGCACGGGCACGGAGCCGAGACCTTCGGCCAAAAGGTCCGCGAGACCCTGGATTACGGCTTTGTCGACATGGTGGGCAATGTCAGCAAGTGGCTTTGCATCGGGCTCCTGCTCGGGGCGCTCATAGCGGCATTTGTTCCCGACGACTTTTTCCTTTTCCTGCATGAATACCCGTTGCTCTGCATGATCGTCGTTCTTGTACTTGCCATGCCCATGTACACCTGCGCGACAGGCTCCATCCCGCTTGCGCTCGCCCTCGTGGAAAAGGGAATTACCCCGGGAGCGGCCCTCGTCCTGCTGATGGCGGGTCCTGCCACAAGTATCGCCAGCATGCTCGTCGTCGGCAAGGCCTTCGGCAAGAGAACGCTGTTCGCCTACCTCTCCTCCATAGCGCTCGGGGCACTCGTTTTCGGATTCATCATCGACGCCTTCATGATGGACACGTTCCTCGGCACCATGCTCCCGCACGGTTCCGCCGAATGCCACGGGCACGGCGCTCTCGGAATATTCGACTATGCCTGCGCGGCGTTGCTCGCCCTCCTGATGGTTTACGCAAGGATCTCGCACAAGGGAGGTCACTGCGGCTGTGGCGAATGCGGCTGCGGTGAGTGCGGCTGCGACGAATGCGGTTGCGGCCTCCACGAAGACGACCACGACCATGACGACTCCCATCCGAGAACTGTATATAATATATATGGCATGAGCTGCAGCCACTGCAAGTCCTGCGTCGAGAAGGCCGCCATGGTCCTGGACGGCGTTATTGCCGCAGAGGCGGATGTTGCCCAAAAGAGAGTCGTCATAACGGGCGAAGTTGACGATTCTATTCTAAAAAAGGCAATTGAAGAGGCCGGCTTTGAATTTGGAGGCCGCGCGGACAAGGTATAGTTTTCAAAAAAAAGCGATTTTTTTTGAACGACCTCTTGCCAACCGATTATCTGATTGATATTTTTGGGTCATGATGATTTACGCAACAAGTGCAACTCTCAACCGTCGTTGGTGGCGCGGACTCTGACATAGAGCCCGGTATTTGTCGCAAATCACCCAAGATTTTAAGCAAAGGCTTCCGGACTCACGGAGGCCTTTCTCTTTTACCAAAATCATTGAAATCCTCCGGGACCAAAGCCTTTGTCCACAAAAACACTAGGAAAAGGATTTTAAACCAGAGGATAAAATGACCAACACATCAAAGTCGCCGAACAAACCGGCCAACCACATCACCCAACAGCCTGGCTACGAGCCGCGTACCGACAGCATCTACGTGGCGCTCCCGGGCGAACGTTACACCCCGTTTTCGCTCGGCAAGAAGCTCGGTGCGAAGGCCATCTTTGAATCCGCGAGTTTCTCGCACGGCCGAAGCCGCTACTCTACCTTGATGGTGGACGAGGGTTTCCGTCTGCGTCAGAACGAGAAGGACGTGAGTATCATCATCGACGGCAAGGAAAGCACCTTCCTCAAGGAAGGCGAAGGCGACATTCTCGACGCCCTCACGCTGATTTCTGCCGAAAACACGGTGCCGCCTAACCAGATTCCTATTCCCTCTTCGGGCGTGGGCTACCTAGGCTACGAATTCTGTGCCCGCTGCGATACCATCCGCCTCGCCCCGCAGGTCGATGAACTCAACATTCCCGAAGCGGAATTCCTGGTGGGCCACATCTACATCGTGTTCGACCACTTTACCGAAAAACTTCACCTGTTCGCCCTGAACTACGAAGAACACCAGATTGATTTGAAGGCCGCCATCGAAAAGGTGAAGGCCCGCCTCGCCGACCTCGACTTCAGTTACCTCGCTCCCGAACAGCAGTACGGCAAGGGCATTACGATGACCGACCTGGAACAGTCCCGCAAGGAATACGTGGAAAAGGTCGAAGCATTGCAGAAGCATATCATTGCTGGCAACATTGTGCAGGCGGTACCTTCTCGCCGCATCCAGTTTGCAAGCGACATCGCGGCGCTCGACATTTACCGCAGGCTCCGCACAGTGAACCCGTCTCCGTACATGTTCTTCCTGGATTACGGTACGCACCAGTTTATCGGCGCCTCGCCGGAGAGCTTGGTACGCGTGCGTGAAGGCATTGCGACGATTCACCCAATTGCTGGTACCCGCCGCCGCGGCAAGGATGATGCCGAAGATGAAGCCTTGATGAAGAACCTGAAGGGCGACCCGAAGGAACGCGCCGAACACCTGATGCTCGTGGACCTGGCCCGTAACGACCTGGGCCGCGTCTGCGAAGCCGGTACGGTGGAAACGACCAAGTACATGGAATGCGAAAAGTTCAGCCACGTGATTCACCTGGTCTCTGACGTGCAGGGTAAGGTTTCCAAGACCAAGAAGGCGATTGAAGTGCTGCGCTCCAGCTTCCCGGC
>NZ_DGUN01000045.1 GCF_002395745.1 Fibrobacter sp. UBA4309 | reverse complement strand
CGGTTCGACTTTCACCGCAACGCCTGCTGGCACCACCCCCGTGATGAACGTAATGCCGGGCGTGCAGGTCCGCACCGAAAAGCCCTCTGACCTCCGCTTCAACAACTTCTTCTTCCGTGAATCCGTGATTGGCGCGAAGGCCGCTCTCGAAATCGTCGACTTCGCAGGCTTTACGCAGATGCTCGCCAAGTACCCGCTCGTAGACGCTAAGGGCGAAGCTCTCTTTACCGCCGCTGAACTTGCCAACCAGAAGAAGGCCGAGGCCAAGCTCAACAAGGCCATCGCCGAAAAGGATTTCTTCAAGAACAACAAGGCCGCGTTTGAACGCTGGCACATCGAATGGAGCGACCGCACCGCCGCCCTCCTGAACAAGGCCGGAGCCGAGCTCAACCGCAGCGCAGTCATCGACTTCTTCAACGGTGTCGTTGGCGAAAAGGCCGTGCGCCAGGGCGCCCTCACCGCCGCCTGGGCAAACGACACTGAATTCCTGGGACAGGCCGGTTACGATGCCGCCAAGATGCAGTACGCTGCCCTCTATCCGGTGAGCGAAACCAAGTACGAAGGCAAGGGTGTGCAAATCACCAAGACCCAGTCCAGCTACGTGACTCCGGGTGACGAACGCCTCTCCAGCCTCCCCGTGAACGCGACCGTGTTCACGCTCGAAAATACCACCAAGGAAACCCGCGAAATCACGATCGTGCAGGTGCAGGACTGCATCGCCGGCTACATGGCCAAGAAGGACCGCCAGGGCGTTCAGGATTCGAGCTTCGTGCTCGTCCCGTCCGCACGTTTCCCGAAGGGCGTGAAGTTTGAGAAGCAGGCCAAGGACGGTCGCGAAGTCCGCGGTCTCGAATTCTACAACGAAAAGCCGCTCGCCGAAAGCGACTTCAACGGCTGCATGGGCGTGTCTGTCGCCTGGAACAAGAAGGATAATCTGAACGTTTCCGTGAAGCCGATGTTCTACCAGGATGACGCCGCCTCTGTTTTGAAGGGCGCTCTCCGCAGCGGCCGCGTTTGCGAAGCCTGGGTCAAGAACGTTTACAGCGGCCGCGAAACGATGGCCGGTGCCGTCGCCGTGACTGCCGTCTTGAAGCCGAAGCAGAAGGTTTCTTTCCAGTTCAACCTGGTGCTTGACTTCCCCGAAATCAAGCTGAACAAGCTCACTTCCGCCAAGAAGTACACCGCTTTCTTCCCCGAAGCTTATGGCCGCGTGGGCGCCATCCTCGAAGAAGCCCTCGCCGCCGACAAGAACTTCGACGCACGCCTCAAGGCATTCGAAGCACTCGTCCCGAAGAAGGCCGTTGCCAAGCTCTACAAGACTGCCGCCAAGCAGGACGAATTCAAGAGCCTCGCCCTCAACACGCTCAGCTTCCTCGCCGAAGCCACCGTGTGGGACAAGGACGACCGTTTCCTGGTTCGTGAATGCGCCGACTATCCGTTCTTCAACTCCCTCGACGTTTACTTCTACGGCAGCTTCAGCCTGATGGCCCTGATGCCGCGCCTCGACGGCGTGGTCATGAAGCGCTTCGGTGATGCGATTCTCGCCGTGAACGACAACCGTCGCCGTCACCACGAATACGTGAACCACCCGTTCGCCGACCTGCCGGACCCGAAGCTTGAAGGCCCGCGCGCCGTGCGTGGCGCCGTGATTCACGACCTCGGAAGCCCCTTCGATGCCGAACCCGATGCCTACGACTGGCACAACGTGAAGGAATGGAAGGATCTCGCTCCGAAGTATGTTTTGATGGTTCTCCGTCATTACGTGAAGACGCAGGACAAGCAGAACTTGCAGGATTGCAAGGAAGCCGTCTACGCCGCCATGGAATACCTCGAGAAGATGGTGAACGAGGGCGAAAACTTCCCGCTCACCCACGGTACCGACGACACGTTCGACAACCTCTCCAGCCACGGCATTTCCGTGTACTGCGGTAGCCTCTGGATTGCAGGTCTCCGCGCTGCAGCAAAGATTGCCGAAATCCTCGGCGACAAGGCACAGGCCGACACCTGGAACGCGAAGGCCGACGCCGCCAACAAGGAATTCGACGAAGCACTGTGGGACGAAGCCGAAGGCTACTACCACTTCTTCGTGACTCCGATAGAAGCGAAGGATGTGGTTGCAGACAAGCTCCCGCAGCTCGCCGACGCCATCAAGGAAACGCTCTTTATCGACGGCACCAACGTGAAGGCCGCCCTCAAGACCATCAACGAATGGCTCAACGCAGGCGTTATCCCGAGCGACGTGGAACTTTCGAAGAACGAACTCCGCGGCCTCAAGAAGGCATGGCTCACCGCCCAGTGCAAGGACGCCTTTACCGCCAGCTGGAACGCAAAGATTACGAACGACTGCGACGACGTTTTCGCCGACACGATGCTCGCCGACACTTACCTCCGTCTGCTGGGCCTCAAGCCCATCAGCGACGAGAAGAAGGCGAAGGCGAACCTGTTGCGCGTTTTCAACACGAACTACAAGGCCAACAGCCCGCTCATCGGTGCCGCAAACCTCGTTCGCAAGGACGGCTCTCCGCTCGACGAATTCAACTTCCAGGCTCACGACGTGTGGATCGGTATCCAGTACAGTATCATGTGCGCCATGATGCACCATGATCTCGAAAAGCAGGCTGCCGACATGGGCGATTCCATGATCCGCAACCTCTACGAAGAAGCCCGCATCCCGTTTGCCGCACCGGAAGGATTCAACGGTTCCTGCCGCCTGCACCCGGAAGCTCTCGTGAAGGCATTCGGCCTCAGCGCCACCGCTGCCGACAAGATGCACAAGGAACTCCTGAAGAAGGGCGCCCTGCTTGCAGATTCCCGCATCAGCCCGAAGCTCCCGCGCAACCTGCCCGCCTTCACCAAGGCATTCGGCAGCATCGCGAAGGCCAATAAGGTTGAAGCAAGCGCTCTGTTCATGCTGCTCCACAGCACGGCTCTCAAGTACACCGCCGGCAAGTACTTCCGCCCCGGCATGGTGTTCGCACTGCTGTACTAATAAGGTTGAGAATCCAAAACTTTAAGGAGGTGTCCCGAGCGGGGCACCTCAATCACGTGCCTTTGCTTCACAATTTGCATCTTGTTGCTCGGGTTAGTGTTCCAGCCGTAGTCGAACACGAGGATTCGTCAATGTTCGGCTTCACGATCCTTTGCCGCATCGATAACTTCCGTCGGACCGTTGTTGTCAAAGGCGGTATAGCCGAAACCGGCATATTGCAAGCAAATTTGCCCCTATACGCGAATAATCAGTTATTCCGTGCAGTTAATCATGCCTTTTTTGCACGAAATCGGGATGCGGAGCTTATTTCGCTAGGCACTGGGCGGCTTTCAGCGTGATGTCCATTTCCAGTTTCTTCTGGTCTTCGAAGGCCGTCTTGATCAGCGAATGGACCGTGTAGTCCTTCTTGACGGACTTGAGCATGCAAGTGCAGACTTGCTTGTCCAGGTCCTTCTGCTTCAGGCATTCCTTCACAAAAGCGCCATCCATTTCGGCAGGGAAATCCTTCGGGAGGCAGGGCTCCACCACGCCGAATCCCCACTTCGAGATATCGACGTTGCTTCCGTCGGCAGAAACGGACCCGAGAATCTTGGCCATGGCGTCCTTGTCGCCGATAAGCTTGTCGAAGGCGCACTGGCACGACTTATCGGCCTGGACAGTACCGAGCCATTCGGCAGACTGGGCCGAGCACGACTGCACGAAATTATCCTTGAATACGGGGCTCTGCAACAGGGCCATCAAGATGATCATCTCTTCGGGGGAAACCGAGAGTCCGGTCGACTTCTGTTCCTGCTTGGCAGGTGCCGCGGGTGCTGCGGCGGCGGCCGAGGATTTCGGTGCCGGTGCGGCAAAACCGAGGGTTATGGCAATCATGGAAAAGAGGGCTGTTTTAAATACTTTCATATTCTACCGTTTTTCACTAAAATAGCAAATTCCCAACCACGAGCCACATCTAACCATTTTTTCTATATTTATACGCACTATGAGTCTAAAATTTGAAACCCCCATTACCGAAGTTCCGCTGT
>NZ_DGUN01000075.1 GCF_002395745.1 Fibrobacter sp. UBA4309 | reverse complement strand
GCAATGACCGTTCCCACGGCCTGTCTGTCCGCTGTTTAAAGAATAAAGAGTAGATGTCTTTGTTGCTATGCGTTAGGGATCGTCGCACTATGTGGCGAGACTCGCGTAGCGAGGCTCGATGAGCCGAAGGCGAGCAGAGCCAGCCCCCGTAGGGGGAACGCCCATAAGTTTTCTTATATTATGCGGTGCGATGTCTAGTTTGTTGAAAATTGTGTTGGGACTCTCCCTCGCCTTGTTGGCTGGCTGCACGATGCGGCCACCGTCGTCAGGGGCGTTCATGTCGGCCTACCATAACCGCGACAGTATGGGCGGTTTTTTCTTCGATGCCTCGTTGACGGTGCATACGGCGTCTACGTCCGATTCGGCGATACAGGCGCCGGAAAACGAGCATAGCACCAGTGTGTGGGAAGAGATCGTTGAAACGGAATGGCCGTTCGATTTTGGCATGTCGCTCATTCGTTTCATAGATCATTTTGGATTTGGTTTTGGACTTCAGCTATCTAATCCTTACATGACTCTTGGGACCGCCTTTGAGCATTTCGGCATCATGGGGTGGACGGACTGGAGGCTTATTGGTGTCTGTGATGGTAAGCCCGAATGGTTTCGGGGCGGCATAAGCGTAATGGAACAGATTTCGCCGACTCCCGCCTTGCTTGTTGGATTGTTCCAGTTTGCCTCCCGGAGCGAGGCTCTCTATACTGCAGGTGGTGGCGATCATTGGGTGCCTTATAAGGAAGATGACTCAAGCCCGATTAGTTGTTGGGAAGACGATACGGACTGCTATTGGAAAAAAGAGAAGTCGGACTTTGGCGAACCCTATTATTACGGTTTTATCGAATATGGTGGTGGCACTTATGTGACGTATAAGGTGAACAATTTTTGGGGGTTGGGACTAGAGTTCAGGTACAGCTACGATGTAACCTACAAGGCGAACCGCTTTGCGTTTACCTTCAATGCTTTTATGGGGTAAAATTTGCTATATTTAACTGCGGAAATTTTTAAAAAGGATAGATAATGTCGCTTAAAATCATTTCTCGTGGTGTGCTAGCCGTTGCCCTCGCTGCCGGCTTTGCTTCTGCCCAGTTGATGAACTCTAAGAGCTTGGATGTAATCCGCGTCGAAAAGACGGGTATTTCTGCCGGTAAAATTGACAGCTTGGCACAGATGCTCGCTGCCCAGCAGTTCCGCGGCAAGAAGGTGAACGAAGAAACCATGACCCAGGTTCGCTATGCGGTCATCGACAACCTCGTCGGCCAGGAACTCGTGAAGCTCGAATGCAAGAAGCAGGGCATCAAGGTCTCCAAGACCAAGGTGGACAGCCTCACCGCCATCTTCAAGAAGCAGTTCCCGAGCGAAGACGCCTTCCAGAAGGAACTCAAGAAGTCCAACACGACGATGGCACAGTTCAAGGAAAAGATCGAAGACCAGCTCAAGAGCGAACAGCTTCTCGAGAAGAAGGTGCCGTATCCGAAGGACCCGACCGAAAAGCAGAAGGAAGCCTTCTGGGAACTCAACAAGTCCAAGGCCCAGATCAACGACACCATCAGCGGTGCCCGCATCTACATGAGCACGAAGGGCAAGTCCAAGCAGGAAATCGAGGACGCCAAGGAAGTGCTGAAGGGCCTTGCCGCGCAGGTGCGTAGCAAGAAGGCCACGTTCGCCCAGCTCGCCGCCGTCTACAGCGACGACGCCGATGCCAAGAAGACCGGCGGCGTGATGAACAAGTTTATCGCTAAGAGCAAGGGCGACGCCTTCGTGAAGGCCGTGAACAAGATCAAGGTGGGCGAGATGACCGACGTTATCGTCGAAAAGGACGGCGTCTCCATCTTCATGCTGACCGAAAAGAACGACGGCAAGTACGAAAGCTACAAGCACCAGATCGACTACATTTTGCGCGTGCAGGCCGAACAGGAACGCCAGATGCAGCTCAAGGCCTACCTGGATGGCCTCGGAAAGGTCTACAAGGTGCAGTACCTCGACAAGAAGTACACTCCGCCTGAGGCTATCGGAGCAAGCAAGTAATGGCTTTCCAGACAACTCACACCGGGCTTATCGAACTGCGTAGCCGTATCGACAAGCTCTGGGGGTATCTTTGACTTAGAGGCAAAGACCGAAGAGCTTTACGTACTGGAAAAGGACTCCAGCGACCCGAACCTGTGGAATGACCAGGAGAAGGCGCAGTCCATGATGAAGAAAATCGGCAACCTCCGCGGCCTCATCGAGACGTGGAAAGAAGTCTCGCAGTCCTGCGACGACCTGGCCGAACTCTACGAGATGTCCAAGGATGAAAACTCGGCTGAACTGACCGCCTCCATCGAGGCGGATATTGCCGCATTGAAGGCCAGAGTTGAGGAGATGGAATTCAAGAAGATGCTGAACGGGCCTGACGACGCCTGCGCATGCCTCATGTCCATCCACCCGGGTGCGGGCGGCACGGAATCCCAGGACTGGGCGCTGATGCTGTTCCGCATGTACACGCACTTCTTTGAACGCGAGAACATGGAATTCAAGGTGGTGGACTTCCAGGAAGCGGAAGACGCCGGCCTCAAGAGCGCTACCATCGAGGTGACCTGCGAGAATGCCTACGGGCTGCTCCGCTCCGAAATAGGCGTGCACCGCCTGGTGCGTATCAGTCCGTTCGACGCGAACGCACGCCGCCACACGAGCTTTACCGCCGTGTACCTGTACCCCGAACACGAAGACGTGGAATTCGATTTGGACATGGCTGATGTGCGCGTGGACACCTACCGCAGTAGCGGTGCCGGTGGCCAGTACATCAACAAGACGGACTCCGCCGTGCGCATGACGCACTTGCCCACGGGAATCATGGCGAGCTGCCAGACGGAACGTAGCCAGATCCAGAACCGCGAGACCTGTTACAAGATGCTCAAGACGATGGTCGCCGAGCACTACCGCTTGGAAGAAGAAGCAAAGCGCGACGCCCGCATGGCCGAGAAGAAGAAGGTCGAGTGGGGTAGCCAGATCCGCAGCTACGTGCTGCAGCCCTACCAGCTGGTGAAGGACTTGCGCACCGGTGTCGAGACTTCCGACACGGCGGGCGTGCTCGACGGCAAGATCAAGCCGTTCATCAACGCCTACCTGCTGAGCACGAGCGAAGCACAGAAGTAGTCCGCGCTTGCCAGGATGGCGAATCCCGTCGCCTCAAAAAGAATGCCCCGGTTTTGGCCGGGGCTTTTCATTTTACGTAATTCCGAGCTTTATTTTTTCCAGACGCCGATCAAGCTCTTGTTCTTGCGTGTGGCAAGCCAGAACGTGGGCCATATCAGGATGATGTCGCGGATGAGGCTTGTCCAGGCTTCGGCCTTGTCCTGAGCGCCTTCGAGTTCGAAGCAGCCGCAGGTGATGCCGAGGTCGTTCCACAGCGCCCAGGCGAGCGCGATGATGAAGCTCACGAACATCCAGAAGATGGCGAAAGCCGATTCCTTCACGAACGGCGAGAGGATCATGGCAAGCCCGAACCAGAGTTCGAACTGCGGGTACACCAGCGCGAAGAAGTTGTTGACGAAGTCAAGGTGCAGCGCCGAGAAGAACTGGTACTGTGCCACGAGAGTCGCGAACTGGTGCGGGTCCTGGATCTTGAAAATCGAGGCGAAGATGAACATGCCGCCGATGCCGATGCGGCAAAGCGTCTCGAGCGCGCGGATGGCGAAATCCTTCTGGAGCTTGTAGGCGGGGATTATCAGGAGTCCGCAAAGGGCGCAGGCGCCGATACCCACGTGGATGTTGTAGCGGTAGGCCTTGGGCCACATGTCAATGAGCCAGTCCTGGTCGGTGAACGTGAGGAGGCTTTCGGGGAAACTGATTTCGGCGACGCCCACGGTGACAAAGAACGAGGCGACGAGGAGGATAACGCCCGCGGCGACGGAGCGCTTGATATTCTGTTTTTCAAAGCATTCGACCATGGTGCCCCCTACAAGATGTCCGCCGGTTTTTCCATCACGTCTTGCGAGCCGATCCATTCGACGGACTTGCCTTCGCCTACGCGGATGTTGTTGATAATGGCGAGGATGATGCAGAACAGGGCGATGCCGAGCAGGACGGGCCAGTTCAGCGTCTTGAGGTATGCGATAAATTGTTTCGGGAGCTGTTCAATTTTTTCTTTCATAAGATTGAATATACAAAAAGTTGTCGGGCATCAGTTCCTGAACGTCCATACGATTCCGTAGGAGAACCGCAGGCCTTCGGGGGTGTAGCCGGATGCCGGCATGAAGATGCTGTGGTTGAAGTTCTCGATGCGGTGATAGAGTTCGAAGGAAAGAATCTGCATTCTCGCTTCGAAATCCATAGCGAGGTAATGCTTCAGGTGCTCCAGTTCCGGGAGCCCTTCTTCGTTGATGGTGCAGTCGTAGCGGTCGTCGAACCACTGCCAGTCTACGCGGACGCTTACGCCCAGGCGGTCCTTCACGAAGCGGTTCTGCCAGTGGATGCTGCCCTTGTAGTAGAGTTCCGGTGTGTCGAGAAGTCCGGGGCTACGGTCGAGTCTTTCGCCGCGTTCGAGGTAGAATTTCCAGTTGCCTAGGCGGAATCCCAGCTGGAAAAGCCAGTCCAGCGTTTCGACGTTGCTGATGTTGGTCCACTGGTATGCGCTTTCGAGCGTTTCCATGCCGTGTCCCTTGACCCAGCGCTGTTTGATCAGGTCGTCGACTTCTTCTTTGCGGATGCCGAGCCCGTAGTAGACTTCGCGCGAGAACCATCCGATATTGGCCGTAGTGCGGTCGCGGACTTCTGTCTTGAGATCCTTGTTCGGGAAAGAAAGTCGCCCGGTCTCGGTGAATTTCTGCTGGTAGACGTCGGGGAACTTGCTGTCGTGGCGGTAGGTACCGTTGAGACGCAGGTGGAACGGCAGGAGCAGGGTGAGGTCGGCGGAATAGGCGGGAGCGTATTCCTGCTCGTCCAGGACGGAGCTGTTTCTCTGCATGCCCATTTGGGTGCGGAAAAGGACGATGCCGAGCGTGTCGGCCAGCTGCAGGTATCCGACTTCACGGTCTTGCAGGTATTTCTTGGTCTTTTCGTCCTTTTTCCCGTAGTTTAGCGTGTAGTCTGTATTCAGGAATTCGTATTCGAGGCGGAAAGTCGGGTTGAACAGTGTCGCATAGCTTACGAATCCGTCGCCGAGAACCGTCTCGTAGCTGTAGACGTGCGTGGTGTCGTAATAGAGCGTGTCGATATATTCCGTCCCGAGCGTATCGGTGTGGGTTTCGGTACCGCGGATGATGCCGCCGACAGAATCCAGCTCGATGTCGTGCGTACCGTAATGGATGCTTGTCCCGATGGTGAACTTCTTGACGGGGTACAGCTCGATTCCCGCACCGTAGGTGACGGCCTCGACGTCGATGGAGTAGGGCGATCTCTGGAAGGTGCGCTTGGAGTAGTCGATGGAATCCAGAATGACCTTGTGGTTCGTGTTGTCCGCGTTTTCAAGGCTCAGGAAATTGATCTTGGCGAAAGCCTTGCCGAGCCCGAATCGCCACGTGAGCATGGGCTGGATATGCATGGAGTTCACGGCGATGTTCCTGCCCGCGAACGGGATGCTCGAAGAGTCGCGGCCCAGGGCGAAATACGGCGAATGCGTCACGTTCTGGTACTGGTAATCCTTGCTCTCCTTGTTGGAACGACTCTGCACGCCGAAATCGAGCATCACGGAGTCGGTGACGAGCCTGCGGAAGTCGAGCCTGAGCGCGTTGCCGTCGAATGTGGAACGTTCCCAGTCCAGGTCGGTGATGGGAGTGTCGAGCGGGATGCCGTGGCGTTCTTCGAAGAGGATGCCGTTGTCGCCGTTCAGGTTCAGCCGGGTGGCGTCGTAGCCGAGACGCGTGGTATAGAGGCCCGAAAGCATGCTCGGGTAGCGGCGCGAGACGCTGCCGATGCCCATGGCGAACGGGTCGAGGTCGGGGTTGCCGAGGATGGAGGTGCCGAGCACCCATTCCGATTTCTGTCCCGAGACGTCGTAGGTGCGCTGCATGAGCTCGCGGTGCGGGAGCGCCCAGCGGCCGGCATCGTTTTCTCGGACGGCGGGGTCGATTCCCGAGGGGGCGTCCCAGGCGCTGTCCTGTGCGCTGGGAATCTTGTATTGCGGCGGCATGGCCGGCTGGGCCTGTGCTGCTACGGCCAGCATGACGGCGGCGAGGGCGATGGCTTTTAGACTGCGGATAATCATGCCTAGAACCATTCGGCGCGAGACTTTTCGCGGCGTTCCCTGAGTGCCTGGACGACTGTGTAGGGCATTTTCATGCAGTTGGGCGTGTAGGCGCTGCCTTCGGTATGGAAATCCGAACCGCCGGTGCCGACCAGGCCAAAACGCTGGGCCATGTCCTTGTATTTTCTGCCGATAGCGCCTTTCTGCGCCGGGCTGTAGACTTCCATTCCCTGGATGCCCCATTCCACCATGCTTTCGATGAACTCGTCGCTGAGCCCGGACTTGTAGGGATGGGCGAGTACGGCGATGCCGCCGGCGTTCTCTATAAGGCGGATGGTCTGCTGGGGGTTGAGGCCTTTCTTCTCGACAAAGGCGATGCAGCCGTCACCGAGGTACTTGGTAAAGGCCTCGGCGAAGTTGCCGATGTATTCCTCGTCCACGAGCGTCATCGCGATGTGCGGACGCCCGATAACCTTTCCCTTGCAGTAGGAATGGACTTTTTCGTAGGTAATGTCAATGCCGAGATTGTTCAGTTTCTTGATAATCGCCTTGACTCGGGCGATTCTCTGCTTGGCGAAGTCCTCGAGCTCCATGTTGAGGGCGAGGTTGGTCGGATCGCAGAAATACCCGAGAATATGGATGTCCTTGCCCTGCCATACGGCCGAAATTTCGATGCCGGGAATGATTTCGAGTCCGATATCCTTGGCAGGCTGTTCGGCAATCTTGAAACTGTCCAGGTTGTCGTGGTCGGTAATGGATATGCAGCGCAGCCCCTTGCGCTTGCATAGCGTGAGGAGTTCCTCTACGGATAGCGTACCGTCGGAGAGGCGGGTGTGCATGTGCAGGTCTGCGTAGCCGCCACTCTGGGTAATTATGGTGGAACCCTTGTACACTGCTAGAATCCGTAATATTGCATGATGAGCTTGGCGGGAGAAGAATTCTCGGGGCGGAGGCTCAGGTTGAGGAACGGAAATTCAGTTTCGCAGTTGAAGCCGATACGGCAAGATGCGCCGCATTTCTTGGCGAGATAGAGCCTGGGCAAGAAGGGCTCGTCCAGGTAGATGCAAACTGTCGGTGCGAATTCGAGAATTTTCTGTTCCATTTCGTTGAATACGGGTTCCCCGAAGCGGCATTCCGAGTCGCTGTAGTACACGGCACGGGCTCTCTTGGCCGAAATAAGCGTATGCAGGCTTTCGTGGGCGCAGATAAGGACGTCCTGAAACCAGGCCTGCGGCATGGAGTGCATGAACGTGGAGGCGTTCTCGACATCGCGGGGGAGGAAGACCATGGTCCTTGGATGGTCTTTGAGCACTGCCGGAAAATTGAATACGCCGGAGTATTCTCCCGCTTGGTCCAGGAACCAGCGGGTCAGCTTTTGATGGCTGGCGAAACGCTTGAAAAAGTACTTGAACTGGTCGGCAAAATACGGTGACGGTTTCAATTTAACTCCGGGTACATTTTATCTAAAAATATATAAATTTGTGGCCTATGCCGAAGACGAAATTTTATGCGATTAAGGGTCCGAACGGGAATTGTGTTGTGACGAGCTGGCCAGAATGCGACGAAAAGGTTCGCGGTGTCAAGGGAGTGCTCTACAAGTCATTCGGAACGCGCGAAGAGGCCGAAAATTGGCTGAATGGAGTCGAACCCTTCGTCAATCCCGGCATACGCATTTATGTTGACGGTTCCTTTACTCCGCAATACCCCAAGGCGGGCTGGTCCTTCGTGGTGACCGAGAACGACAAGGAACTGGCCCGTGGCTACGGCGTGACCGCATTCGATGCCGAAAGCCGCAATATCGACGGCGAGGTGATGGCGAGTTTCCAGGCGATGAAGTGGCTAGAGGCGAACGACAGCACCGGTACCATCTGCCACGACTACGAGGGCATTGCCCGCTGGGCTCGCGGTGAATGGAAGGCCAAGAGCAGCATCGCGCAGCAGTACGTACGCGCTTGCCAGCCGTACCTCAAGCGGGTGACGTTCGAAAAAGTCGCCGCGCATACCGGAGTCAAGTGGAACGAGCTTGCCGACGAACTCGCGAAGGGCGCCATCGAGAAGGCGCGCTCGGAAGAAAAATCCAAAAAAGACTAGCCGCTAGAGCGACTCGTGCTTGCTCATGCAGTGCAGGCTGCCGCCTTCTTCGATGACGGTGCGGCAGTCGATGCCGATGACCTTGCGCTTCGGGTAGATTTTTTCGAAGTATTTCTGTGCGACCTTGTCGTTTGGACTCTTGTATTTCGGGAAGATGAGCCCGCCGTTCACGTAGATGTAGTTCATGTAGCTGGCCGGGAGAATCTGCCCGTCGGGAAGCTTGCGCTGCGGCGGCAGGGGCAACGTGTCAACGGTGGCTTTCTTGCCGTAATGGGCGCGCAGGAATGTCTCGATAAGGAACCTGCATTTGGCGAGGTTTTCGGCGTTCTTGCCGCGTCCGCTTTCGTCCCAGCACATGACCACGCGGTCTTTGGCCACAAAACGAGCGACGTTGTCTATATGACCATCGGTGTGGTCGCCGTGGAGTCCGGCGGGGAGCACCAGCAGGGATTTGAGGCCAAAGGCCTCGCAAAGAGCCTTGATGACCTTGCTCAGGTCCTTGGGCTCGTTGCGGTGACTGCCTACGAGGCAGTCGAGCGTGGTCATGCCGAGACCGTCCCCGTTGACTTCGATGGCGCCACCCTCGAAAATGTAGGGGACGCTCTTGACAAGCTTGTATTCAAAAATATCGGCGATGCGTGCCGGGATGGCGTTGTCGTTTTTCCATGGCGGGAACTTGGCGCCCCAGGCGTTGAATTCGGTCTGGGCGATGACGGTCTTTTTGCCTTTTTTCAAGAAGAACGGACCGTAGTCGCGAATCCAGATATCGTCGGTACGGATATTGAAGAACGATGCGGGGAAGGGGCGATCGGCCATGGCGCACTTTTCTTCGTAGGTGAGGAATTTCTTGTTCGGCACAAGGACGTTCACGGGCTGGAACTCGCTGATGGTGCGGATAAGGTTCACGTAGAACCAGCGGATTTTTTCGCCGCGTTCGCCGTACCAGTTCTGTTTGTTGTGCGGGAAGGCGAGCCAGGTGGCCGCCTGGTTTTCCCATTCTGCCGGGTACATGATAGGAGTTGTGCTCATACATGCCTAATTTAGAAAAATGTTATATTTGGCCAACCATTCACACCAAAAAAGGAATTGATTTTGAAGAACTTTGCTCTTATCCTCTTGATGCTTTCGGTGACCTTCGCCATGGCTACCGAGCGATACAAAGATAGACTCTTCCCGGTATCCGTTAAAAAGGACGTGGCGTATGCGAAAAATGTCCCGCATTTGAGCTCTTACCACAAGATTACCGAAGGATTGCTCATTTACAAGTTGATTTCGGATGATGCGACTGTCGCCTATTTCTACACGGATGAAAAGACGACCACGAACAAGGACCTGCTACTGGATCTCTACACCCCGAAGGGCGATACCGAAAAGAATCGACCGGCAGTGATTGTTGCCCACGGCGGTGCCATGGTGGCCGGCGCCAGGAACGACTACGCCCAGCATACCGTGAACTACTGCGACTCGCTGGCCGCCCGCGGTTACGTGACGGCCTCGGTGGAATACCGTCTGGGTGTTTCGCTTACCGAAAAGAATTACCAGCTTCATATCGACAGCGTGGACTTTGCCCGTGCGGTCTACCGCGGCGTGCAGGATATCCGCGCTGCAGTCCGCTATATGCGCGCCAACGCGTCTTCCCTGGGAATCGACCCGAACAGGATTTATCTCGTCGGCAACAGCGCCGGCGCTATTCTGAGTCTTGAAAACGTCTATGCGCCCATGTACCGCGATTTCCCGGAATACATCCACAAGAGCACCCCGAACCTGGGCGGTCTCGACGATTACGGTGAACAGGCTTCGTACTCTACGGCGAACGGCGTTGCCGCTCTCTGGGGTGCCGTACATGACCCGTCCCTTATCGGCAGCTCTCCGGTTCCGGTGCTCCTGATTCACGGTACTGCCGACGAAACGGTCTATTTCAAGGCTGGCCGCCCCTTGAGCGATGTCGCGGGGACGCTCGAGAATATCATTCCTTCGACGATGGCCGCAACGGCAGCCTCGTATACGCTCGATCTCCATGCTCCGACGCTTTTCGGGAGCTACGTCATCGATTCCGTCTTGACCAAGAAGGGAATTTCCCACGAGACGTATTTTGTCGAGGGTGTCGGCCACGAATTTTATGATGAAGACGCCTATACGGCCAAGGTCCAGGAAAAGGTTTTCAATTTCCTCTATTCCATGACCCAGTCTACCACGGGCATAAAGACGGTTGTCGCCTCGCGTCCGTCGCTTGTCCGCATGGGCGAAAAGAACATGAATTTCACCGTTTCTGGCTCCAAGACCCTGCGTTACAGGGTGGTGGACCTGCGTGGACGCGCCGTATTCAGCGGAAATGTGTCCCCGGAAGAAGTTGTCGATTTGAGTTCTCTTGAAAAAGGCGTATATGTGCTGCAGGTGTCGGGCGAAAAGCCGCTCCGCTTCAGTATTGTTTACTAGTTTTTCTTTAAAGATTGCTCGTTAAAGGGGGGCGCTGTATGAAACGCTATTTTTCCCTTCTGTTCGTCATGGCTTTGGGGGTTGCATTCAGTGTTCTGGGTGCATGTGGTTCCGATGATTCGTCGTCTTTCTACGGGAGCGACGATACGGTCATCGAAGATGGTGTTCCCGGCAGGTCTTCGGGAAACGACGGTGATTCCGACGGGAATTCTTCTGGTGGCAAGTCCAGCAGTTCGTCGTACGATCGGCTGAGCTCGGTAGAAAAGATCAAGCCTTCCGCTGCGGACAGTAACGGGACATATGTCGATTCCCGCGACAAGCAGGCGTACGGGACGCTCCGTCAGGGGCCCTACATCTGGATGACCCGCAACATGAGCAACTCCACATACGGTCTGTTCAGTACCTGCTACGATTCCGATTCGAAAAATTGCGATGCTTACGGACGGCTCTACGTAAGCGGGGCCGATGCCGCCTGTCCCGGCAAGTTCCGCTTGCCGACGCGTACAGAATGGAAAGAAGGCAAGAATTCTTTTTCTTTGGGACTGCAGTACGGCGGAACCTGTAAAAAGTTTGATTCCCTGGAATGTAGCGGTCTGGATTCCGAAGGATACTACCAGGTCAAGGACGGAAGCGTATTCGCCATTTACGGCAAGGAAACAAGCCTGTTCAAGAACAGTGCGGATTACAATTTCTACTCGGTACGCTGTATTGCCTTTACGCATATCGTCCACAAGAAGAGCGACTTGCCCGAGTGCGATTCCACATTGCTCAACGTGCCGAGCGACTTTTACGTGACGAGCCTCGATTCGGGCTATACCTGCAACTATTCCGGCTGGACCATCAGGTATAGCAGCGACAGGAGAAAATGCCAGAACGTCGTCGACACGACAGCGCTGCATGCCATGGGCGATTCGATGTATGTGTGTCGCAACAGCCAATGGCAGATGGCCTCACTCGAGGATGTCGGGGAAAAATGTGATTCGTCTTGCCTGGACCGCATTGTTGAATTCAACGGGGCCAAGTATTTCTGTACGGATTCCGGATGGAAGACGCTGACTTATCCCTCGTCGGAGCTTGGACTTTGCAGGAAGTCCAACTATTCAAGAATTGACCTGACGGACAAGGGCGATAAATTCTATTGCGATTCCACCGGATGGACCTTGCTCAAATATCCGGAAACCGAAATCGGGCTCTGTGTCGATTCTGTCCGGACAAAGATGGCATTGACAGACAAGGGCGACAAGTATTATTGCGATTCGACCGGATGGAAGTTGCTCAAATATCCGGAAACCGAAATCGGACTCTGTGTCGATTCTGTCCGGACAAAGATGGCATTGACAGACAAGGGCGACAAGTATTATTGTGATTCCACCAAATGGACGTTGATGACTTATCCGTCAACGGAACTCGGTTTCTGCGTCGATTCTGTTCTTTCGAAAGTCGCTACGACAAGCAAGAAAGAAACGTATGTCTGTAAATCGTCCGGATGGAGCAAGGCGACGATTACGGATGTCGCTGGAGCTTGTGACAGCACCAAGTACGGGAAAGTCGTGACATTCAATGCGTCTGAATACGCCTGCCGTACGACGAACAGCTGGACCACGTTCTCCGATTTGGAAAAGAGAATAGGTCTTTGTACGTATGACAAACAGGGAACTTACGCGTTCGATACGACAAAAAAGGAAATCTACAAGTGCGATAGCCTTAAATGGAAGTACACGAGTACGTCGACTTACATGAATTCCGTACCCTGTAACGACGATAATAGATATGATACGTTAAAAGTTTTAAATACGACGTATAAATGCATGGTGTCCGGTTGGACGACTTTGTTGTCGTTCGAGCTTAAGACAGGGATCTGCAAGGAAAGCCGCCTGGACGAAATTGTAACTCTCGATACAAACCATTATGCCTGTAAATTCGGGGGTACAGACTACTTGTGGGTGCAGTTGAAATCGTGGGAATATGATTTCGGCGTTTGTCCTTCCAATAATACCGAGAGGATTACGAAACAGGCTCCCAATGGGGATTACTACTATTGTAACAGAGGACTCTGGAACAGGGCGACGCTAGAATATTTTATTGGAACATGCCGTAAGAATTCGGCGGTTGTCAAGGATACGGTATTCAACGGCGTTGAATATATTTGCGATTCATCGCAGGTCGGCAATAAAAACGAATGGCATAGGATGACTGCGGCCGACAGTGCAGGAGGTTTCTGCAATAGGGCCTTGGTGGGTAAGATGATGGCATTTGACGATACCGTCTATGCATGTGTTTCAATCGATGTGTTTGATGATACTTCGTTTACTCAGGCTGAAATGAATGCGGATATTTTTACATCGGAAAAGAAATGGGTGATTGCTTCGGATTCCATTGCCAAGATTTTCCGTTATAATGAAATCAAGAATGCGTTGGGAAAATGCACGTCGGCACGACTCAATGAAACATACAAGAATGACTACTTGGAAGTAGTATGTTCGTCAGACGGTTTGTGGCATGGCAAGACGACGACATTTACGGATTCCCGTGATGGTCAGGTCTACAAGCAGACGACTATCGGTACGCAGACCTGGATGGCGGAAAACCTCCGGTATAATTTGGGCTCCGATCAAACTTGGTGCCCGAACAAGGAAGAATCCAAATGTAGTACGTATGGGCGTCTTTACCGGTGGCATTCGGCAATGGGACTCTCGGCTAAAGCCGATTCAGCCATTGTCTTGAACAAGGATTCCATTCAGCAAGGGATATGCCCGACAGGTTGGCGTCTGCCGGTACCGAGCGACTGGAAAACCCTTGCCGAATATATCATGCAGAGAATGCCTAGATTGGATACCACTTATTCCGGAAGGTATCATCCCGAGGCTCCTTTCTTGCTGTCGACAAATGATTTGTTCGGGTTCAATAACAAGCAGGGTGGTTATGTCCTGTACTTCTATAGGAACGGCATAGACCCTGATGTCGACATGTATCCGGATGCGGAAGTGTATTGGACTGCGCTTGAATACTCTTACATGAATGAAGAAACAGGATTGGCTTCGGCATATATTATCGATATGGAATCTCGTCGCAATTTCTATGACATCTATTATCGTAAGACTTACGGGCTCTATGTCCGTTGCATAAAGAAGTAGGTGACGGGTATCTCTTTTCGCATTTTTGTATATTGGTAATATATGAAGTTTGTAGACAACCTGCGCGAAAAACCCGCGGTAAAAAAGATTGAGAAGCTTGCGCCCGCCATTGCATTCTTGGGCGGCTTCGGTTGGGATTCCATTACTCTCGGCCAGATGGTCGAGAGCAGCGATCTCGTGTTCCTGGTGGCGTACTATACGGGCGCCCTGATTCTCGTCATTTTGCTTTCGGCCCGCCTGGAACACCCCGAGGGGTGGACCAAGGACCGCATCAGGGCCGTTGCCGCTGCACAGGCCCGACCTGTCGCTCCGCAGGCGAAGCCCGCCACCGCAACGGCAAAGGCTCCTTCTGCAACTATCGTGGCTAAAAAGGTCGCTCCGCAACCTGCAACCGCTCCGGCAAAAGGCAATACGTTCGGCGCCATGGCCAACAGGTTTGTGACGGAGCAAGCGAAGGTTGTTCAGAATCAGGCAAAGGAAGCTGCCGAAAAGGCGGCAGAAAAGGCAAGGGAGGCTGCTGGCAAGGCTAGCGCCGCCGCAGAACGCTTTGCCAAGAACATGGGTTACGAATCGACTGCCATTCCTGCGAATGCCATTATCGTTGAACATCATTTCCTCGATAGGGAATGGAGCCCCGTATGGCGCCAACGCTTTAGCTGGGCGGTGCAGTTCTGTTTCGGTAGCCTTTTCAGTGCTCTCGTGGTGTGCTATTTCAAGAGCAGCGGTTCGCTGGCTTCGTTCATTTTGGTCATCCTTCTTGCGATCCTCCTTGTCGGTAATGAATTCCTGCAGAAAAAGTACGAAAGCTTTGGCGTGAGCCTCGCCTTCTTGAGCCTGCTCGGGACGATGTTCATGAACTTTACGTTACCGCACCTCGTTCACCGCATTGGCTTTATCTGGTTCTTCCTGAGTACGCTCTTGTCGCTTGCCGTTTGCGTACTTCTCTGGAAGATTTCGCGCCGCAGCAAGAAGGTGCTGATCGCCCCGATCGGCATCAGCGTCTGTCTGGTGGTTGCCTATCTGATGAACTGGGTGCCGCCCGTGCCGCTAGTCCTCAAGCAGCAGCTGGTGTGCCAGAATTTCGACAAGACGGATTACAGTTGCGATGTCGACGCCCCGAGCATTTTGCAAACGATCGGACTCCAGATGCCCAGCATCCACCGTATCCCGGGCGAAGATGTCTATGTGCTTGCTTCCGTCTATGCGCCTGCTTCGCTTAAGGCGGAAATCGAATACCGCTGGCATTACATGATCCCGAACACGGCGAAGTATACGCTTACCGATAAGATTTCGTCGGGCCGTATGGTCATCAACGGTGGTCGCGAAGATGGTTTCCGTAGCTTCAGCCGCAAGAAGAACATCCCTGCGGGTAAGTACCGCGTAGAAGTCGCCTTCAAGGACGGTGCCGTGATCGGTTCGCAAACGTTCGAGGTTATCGACGAGGCCCGTGACAGCACGGGTTATGTCCGCAAGCAGCTTCAGTAGCTTCGGGTGAGTAGTGTCCAAGGCTCCTAGTGACATGTATTTCGAGAGCATTGTCCGTCCGGAACAGGAAGGTCGGTGCTTGCTTGATGTCCTCTGCAAAAGGTTCACCTACCATAGTCGCGAAGAATGGATAGATCGGCTAGGGCGGGGACTTGTGTCCATTAACGGGGAAGTTGCGGATACGGATACGGTAGCGCACAAGAACGACAAGGTGCTTTACCATGTCGAGAACTATACCGAACCCGATGTCCCGACGGATTTCTCGATTGTGTTCGAAGACGAGGAATTCCTGGTCGTCGCCAAGCCTGCCGGCACTCCGGTTCACCATACGGGGCGTATATTCTATAATACTTTTGCGGCAATCGTGAGACGTGCCACCGACTGCGAGACAGCGACTCCGATGCACCGCCTCGACCGCGATACGGGCGGACTCATGCTTTTTGCGAAATACGCCGAGACGGCGGCGCGGTTCCAGAAGAATCTGGACAGGATCCTGCTCCGCAAGTTTTATTTGGCGGTGGTGGAGGGCGTTTTCCCCGAAGGGGAGACGCGTTGCGATTTGCCTTTGCGTGAAGATCCGGACGATAGGCTTCGCCTGCGCATGCACCACCTGGAAGATGGCAAGGAATGCCATACCGTTTTCCGCAAGTTGGGGAGCCTAGAACGCGACGGGCACACGTATTCCCTGCTGGAGGCGGAACTGATTACCGGACGCAAGCACCAGATACGCGCCCACCTGGCAGAACTCGGATTCCCTATCGTGGGCGACCGCCTTTACAGCCACGACGGCATTTACTACGAGAAAATGGCTCGTGGCGGCGGGCTCGATGAAAACGACTACCGCGTCCTAGGAGCCCGTTACCAGATGCTTTATGCCTACAGGGCCGAAATTGCCTTGCCTTACTGGAAAGAGCCGCGGACATTCCGTAGTATGGATTTCCCCGAAGAAATGAAGTCGCTTGTAGATGGATTCGGCCTGCATGTCTGAATGTAGGCGGGAATGAATAATTCTATCTTGTCTTTTAAAAAACAGGAGCTTTTATGTCTGTACAAGTAATGGTTAATGGTATTCCGGGCAACATGGGCCGTATCGTGGCCGAAACCTGCGTGGCCCGCGGTTTGGAACTTGTCCCGTATTCGTTGACGGGCGAGATTATCGTCGAAAACGAGGCCGAAGTGGCGGGGAAGACCATCCAGCTCTTGAAGCCGAGCAACCGTGAAGAACGCATTGGCGAAGTGCTCGCGAAGTACCCGAACGTCATTTGCATCGACTACACGCACCCGACGGCCGTGAACGACAACGCCGCTTTCTACGTGAAGCACAAGATTCCCTTCGTGATGGGCACTACCGGCGGTGACCGCGAAGCGCTTGCGAAACTCGTGGCCGACGCAAACCACCCGAGCGTCATCGCCCCGAACATGGCAAAGCAGATTGTCGCCTTCCAGAGCATGATCGAGTTCCTCGCCAAGGAATTCCCGACGGCATTCAACGGCTACAAGCTCTCCGTGGTGGAAAGCCACCAGAAGACGAAGGCCGACACGAGCGGTACGGCGAAGGCCGTGGTGGGCGACTTCCAGAAGATGGGCTTTGACTTCTCCGTCGACGACATCGAGAAGGTCCGTAACGAGAAGGAACAGATGGAACGCATGCATGTGCCCGAGGAATACCTCGGCGGTCACGCCTTCCATACCTACAGCCTCGACAGCGAAGACGGCACGGTCCATTTCGAGTTCCAGCACAACGTGTGCGGCCGCAAGATTTACGCCGAAGGCACCGTGGACGCCGTGAACTTCCTCGCCGAGCAGATTGCCGCCGGTACCGCCAAGCCCTTCAACATGATGGACGTGCTGCGTTCCGGAAAGATGCGGTGAGATTAGACGAAAGAACGCTTCACTTCGTTCGCTATAGACGATAGACGAAAGGATTTTAAAAGAATTATTTTTGAAAAGGGTGTTGTTTTGCTTTATTCAGTAAATACTTTTGATTATCCTGATTCATCTTTCGTCTTTCGTCTTTCGTCTTTCGTCAATCATCAACGTTTTTCTTTCGTCTTTCGTCTTTCGTCTTTCGTCTAAACATGCGTTCCTATATCCTCCGCCGCCTGCTCTTGATGATTCCGACGCTCATCGGGATTTCGCTGGTGTGTTTTATTCTCATCCAGCTGTTGCCGGGTGGCCCTGTGGAGGAAATGATTTCGCGCGCGCAGCAGGCCGCCGCCATGAAGGGTGGGGTGGATGCCTCGAAGGCCTTGTCGCCCGACCAGATAGCACAAATCCAGGCGTACTTCGGTTTTGACCAGCCCGCCTGGAAGCGCTACCTGACCTGGCTCTGGAACGTGCTGCACCTTGACCTCGGTTCGAGCTACACCTACGGCCTCCCGGTATGGGACGTCATCGTGAGCCGTTTCCCGATATCGCTCTTCTTCGGTATAACGTCGTTCTTCCTGAGTTACCTTGTATGTATTCCCCTCGGGCTCTGGAAGGCGGTGCATCACGGTAGCAAGCTCGATTCCTTCAGTTCGGGCTTGATTTTCTCGGGCTACGTGATGCCGGGATATGCGCTTGGCATTCTGCTCATCATCTTCCTTGCGGGCGGGTCGTACCTCGATATTTTCCCGCTGGGCGGCCTCACGAGCGATGATTTCGAGGATTTCTCGTTCTTCGGGAAAATCGTGGACCTCGGGCACCACCTGATTCTCCCGATTTTCTGTTACATGATCAGCGAATTCGCGTTCCTCACTTTCCTCATGAAGAACTCCGCGCTCGAGGAACTGGGGAAGGACTACATGCGCACTGCCTTAGCCAAAGGTATGAGCTTCAACCAGGCGCTCGTGCGCCATGCGCTCCGCAACGCGCTTATCCCGATTGCCACCCGCCTCTCCGAAATCTGCACGCTCATGTTCGCGGGCGCACTCCTTATCGAGAAGGTCTTCGACATCGACGGCATGGGGCTCCTGTACTACAACTCCATGGTGAACCGCGACTACAACGTGGTCATGGGCATCATCTTCCTGAGCAGCCTCATGGCCATGGTGGGCCGCCTCTTCAGCGATATCCTCTATACGCTCGTGGACCCGAGAATCAAGTTCTCGTAAGGAGGGAAGGGAAATGAAAAAGATTGCAGGCGGTGTCTTTTTTCTTTTGTTGCTGTCTCTTGCGTTCTTGCAGGTGGGGTGTCCGACGCCGTATGGATACTGTGGTCTTTCTATAAGCGTAGATAATCCTCTGGACGTGGATTCTTTTGTCGTGGAGATAGTGGCGGACGATTCTGTTATCGCCTCGATGGATCCTTTTGAAACGACTTATGAACATTACAAGATATGGGATGATAATTACGACGGGAAAAAATCAAGAACCATGTTTTATTTTGATGGCTTTGGAGGACCTGCGTGGGAGAACACAAAAACGCGTGAGTATAAGGTGTCTGTCAAGGTCATGTGTGAAGATGAATGGTTCCCGTATGCAGAATACAGGGCGTCCGTTTCTCGGGGGCGTGATGTTTCTATTCACTTTTACCATGAAGATTTTGGTAAGCAATTGCCTATACTCAATACGAAATGTGGTGCACGGGGCCATTATCGTTTTATTTTCAATGATTATTCGGGTTGCGATGATGGCTGGACTAATCCTTCTGTGGGCGATTTTGGCAATAATCCAGAAAAATAAAGTTTTGAGTTAACTATATTACAGAATATGAGTAACGAATCCTTGCAAATTTCTCCTGTTATCAAAGACTATCTGCTTTCTCGCGGCTATTCTGAGAATTTTACCGTTTCCTCGATTGCGGGTGCGGGCTCGGGCCGCCAGTATTTCCGCATTTCTGAAGGTTCCAAGTCGTGCGTTTTGCAGGTCTGTGCCGAAGTGAACGATGACTTTAGGCATTTTATCGAATATTCCAAGACGTTCAGGGACTACAATCTCCCGGTGCCCCGCGTGTTCGCGGTCGATGAAGGTGCCTGCCAGATTCTGCAAGAAGATCTGGGCAAGCGTTGCCTCCTCGACGAAGTGTTGCCTGTCGACCCGCAGCACCGCTCCGGCAACGAACGCATCATCTACCCGACGGTCATCGACGCCCTTGTCAAGTGGCAGGAGGCTAGCCAGTCCATATTCAGTTCCCATACGGAACTATGGATTAGGCGCTTCGATTTTGCTGCCCTCAAGTGGGAAACGGATTACTTTACCGAAAATTACCTGAAAGGCCTCAAGGGTATCAAGGAAATTCCGCAGAGCGTGCGCAATTGCTTCTCGCTCCTGGCCGTGGCTGTAGATGCTCAGCCGAAGGTGCTGATGCACCGCGACTTCCAGAGCCAGAACATCATGGTCCGCCCGAATTCCGAAATCGCCTTTGTCGATTTCCAGGGTGCCCGCCGTGGGTCCGCTTTCTACGATATCGCGAGCCTCCTGTGGGATCCGTATGTCTCCTTGCCGGTTGAAATGATTAAGGACTTCTTTGAATATTGGCGCATGCAGAACAAGCGCGTTCAGGCCTATACCAAGGAAGACGCGTGGGACAGCTTTATCCAAGCCAGCTTGCAGCGCTTGATGCAGGCTCTCGGTGCCTACTGCTTCCTCAGCAGGGTCAAGGGTATCCAGAAGTTCGAAAAATACATCGAGCCCGGTAAAAAGCAGCTTCTCGCGTTGCTCGGCGAATTCAAGAAGATTGTGAAGGCGACCGAACCCGAAGCCATCGAATTCATGGAAAAGGCGCTCTCGTAGGCGATACGGTACACATGAGTCTCGTCCCGTGTCATGTCCGCCTCTGTCCGCAGCCGGAAACGTTTGTCCGTGCGCTCGGGCTCGCGTACGACGCCCTCGTGCATGCGGGGCATCCCTTTGACGCCCTGGCGGTGTGGGGAAGCCTCAAGGAGCGCGTTGACCAGGGAATCTACATGGGGCAGGGTCTGTTGCTCCCTCATGCGAGAATCCTCGGGCTTCCGGAACCGCTCATGTCTTTTTCAGTCTGCCCTTCCGGCTTTACGGGAATCTCGCTCCGTGCTGGGGAAGTCGCCCAGTTTTTGTGCGTCTTGCTTTCTCCTGCGGAATCGGCAACCGCGCATACGGTCGCTATTGCCGGTGTCGCGAAGAACCTGCTTGATGAAGACTGGAAAAAGAAAGCCCTCGCCGCAACGAGCGAGGACGAACTGAAAGCGCTGTTCTAGTTTGGCGTTTCTCTAAATTACCACTGTAGACTGCCTGTTGCCGTCGCGCGGAATCCTTCGTAATCGCCAAAGAACCTCGTGTACCCGGTGCGGAAGTTCATCCAGTGCCACGGGGTAATTTCGATGGTGGCGCCGAGTTCCTTGTATTCGAACGTTGTTTTCTTGTTCAGGAATTTCTTGTCGGTGGGGTCGTCCGGACCGTGGATATCCCAGAGATTTCCGCCGAAGGCGGTGTCCTTGGCGACGTTGCCTGCTAACAACGTTGTCTTTAGTATGCCGAGGGTAAAGCTGGCTTCGGTATGGATTTCCTGGCTGTTGGCCCCGAGATCGCTGCCGAGACTTTGCGCGTAGTTCCCGTAGGTGTATCCGCCGCCCTTGTGGTGCGTGTATACCCACGGTTCAATGCGTGTATATTCCACAAGCCAGTCCATCAGGAACGCTCCAATCCTAATGCTGTCGCGTGCGATGCCGACCGTAGTGGCCCACTTGTTGCCCCACCAGCTGTCATCGAACATGGAGGTGGGCGATTTCATATCGTCCCAAAGGAGTTCTCCGTAGAATTCCCAGTACGGAATCGTCTTTACGCTCAGGTCGAATGCCAGAGAGATATTGTCCTGGTCCCCTTGCAGGTGTTCCTGGAATACGTAGGGAATGAACGGGATGACGTATGCCCATTCGAATTCACGGCCGGAGCTGTCGGCGTCTTCGTTGGGGTTTGTCCCGGCGGCTTCTGTCGTTGTGCCGTATATGGATGTTTCCGAAAGGCCGAGCGTAATCTGCTTGGGCAGCCGGAGGTCCAGCCTGTGGGCGTGCATGTATTTGCCGGTGTTTTTCTTTTCGAAAATCTTGGCCGCGTATTGCGTGTAGGTGACAGGGCCGATTTCGAACTGGTAGCCGAAATAAGGCGTGGGTGCCGGATCGAAGATACGGCTGCTGGAATCTTGCCACGGGCGGAAATAGCTCTTTTCTCCACGCAAGATGACGTGGTTACGGCGAGCCGGTCCCCATTCCAGGTAATCGAATCCGGCCATGAGCTTGACCGGTTCCAGCTGGTAGGCGATGCTTGCGGTAAACAGGTCCCAGGTACGCTTGTTTTCGCTTTGCTTGTTGAAGGGGATTCCTTCAATCGGGGTGTAATAGTTGAAGGCGATGTCCCTATTCGTGTAGTCCGTGCTGACCTTGACTCTCGAATTGAACCAGAGTTTCTGGGTGAAGTGCCCGTCGAGGAACAGACGGATGGACATGGAATTGTCGTAATGGGTGGGCGCATTTTTCAAGTTGGTCATGGCTACGGAGTCCACGAGCTGCCCGCGGATGTTGACCTCGTAATCCTTTTCAACGTTGGCAAAGGAGAGGTGATTCGCTTTCGGGTCGCCGCTGTTAAAGGCTAACGCCCCGGTGACGACCATCAGGATAAACAGGACTGGGATTGCAAAATATTCTTTCATCATGCTTTACCGAGAAAACGTGTGGCGAACGGGATGCCGACGGCTCCGAAAAGGGCGTGTACCATATGACCGCAAATGCCGTGTACATGCGGATTGATGGAACTTGAATTGGCGAGCAACCAGGGAATCCAGCCCGGCAGGAAATTGCTGCGAAAACGGACTTCCATGTAGTCGATGTACTTTGTCAGGAATGTCTGTTGGCTCCCGGAGAGCTTTGCGTATTGCTTCGATGCCTTGACTGCCTTGGCCCATTGGAGGTTCGTCCTCAGCTTTTCGCTCCAGGAATGCTTGCCGGCTTGTCCGATGGCGTTGTTTCCGTGGATGCGGTACTGGACGACAGCCTCGTCGATGGCCCTGTAACCGTTTCGCAGCGAGGCGCACAGCGTAATCCACTGGTCGTGTACGGGGACGCTCGAGGGTATCGGGAGGATATCCTGCAAAAGCCTAGCCTTGAACATCGTGAGACAGCCGGTAACGTTCGTGAAACCGGTCAGCTGCGACTCGATTCCGAGCGTCGGGAGCAGCTGCTCGGCCTTGCGCCAGGATTGGGCGGTGATGTTGCCGTTCCCGTCGATAATTTGGGCATCTCCGTAAGCCATGTCCGGTGCCGAGACTCCTTCGGACAATACCTTTTCGAGAATCTCGATCTTGCGGGGAAGCCAGATGTCGTCCTGGTCGGCAAGGGCTATCAGGTCTTCGTCCTGGAGGTTCCGGGAAGCGATCTCCAGGCATTTGGCAAAGGCCTTGCGGTGTCCGGTGTTTTGCGGCAGGGCTGTAATTTGGAGCGGAAGCTTCTTTTCGTATTCGCGGAGAATGCTTAAAGTGGAATCGCTTGAACCGTCGTCTAAGACGATGATTTCGTCGGGAGCCTTCGTCTGGGCAATCAGCGAATCGAGCATCTGGGGAAGATACTTTTCTCCGTTGTAGGTGGCCAGGACTATGCAGACTTTAGGCATGTCGTATCCGTTTGCTTAGAAGCCTACGCGAAGACCGATTCGGTGTTCTTGCCCGAGCCCCTGTGCCAAATAAGAAAACGAGTAGTCCAGCGAGAAAAGGCTGCTGGAATAGCCAAGGCCGGCGCTGAGCATGCGGGCCTCGTTGGATTCGCTGGGTCTGCTCTCCGAAGAGGCGAGTTCCTTGAAGTCGCGGATAAGGTCGATCCAGGAACGCGTAAAACCGGCGCGTATGGAAAAGTAGCTGCCTAGGGCGTATTCGGCACCGAGGTTCATGTTGGCTTCGGCGAACCTGGGGAAGTCGCTATCGGCATAAAGCGTGAGGCGGCGGACGCTCTTGGGGCGGAAGTACCCGGCAAGGGCGAATGTTTGCGACATGGGGTAGTGCTTGTCCTCGTCGTCGTCCACGTAGTCGCGCAGGATGCAACCCATGTCGCGTGCGATGAGCGAAAATCCGAAAAGCTTGCTGGCGGCCTGCCATGCGACGCCCCAGTCAAAGGCCAGGCCGAACGCGGTACGGTCTCCCGTTTCTTCGGCGAGTTTGTCGCTGGCGAACTTGAGCGTGAAACCGAATTGGAAATGCTTCAGCGGGAAAGCCGCCGTGGCTGTGACCAGCTGGCTGAACGGCTCGTAGTCCACGCCCGTTTCTTCGCCGAATTCGTCGTAGCCATCGATGGTACCGTAATCGAGCCAGTTGTAGCTGATCTGGTAAATGAACTTATCGAACTGCGTCGTGTAAGAGATGGTTCCCTGGTTTTCGGCGAACTCTCCGGTTTGCCAATGCATCGACGCCATGCGGGTGTTCCCGTCCGGAAGTCTCAGTGCGGCGGGGTTCAATTGCGTAATGGAAGGATCGGTGCTCGGATTTGCCGCGGCAGATTTTTCGAGTGCGGCGTTTCGAGGGCTGTCAAAAGTTCGCATAAAAGAGAAGACTTCTTGACCCGCGTCACCGCGATCAAAATACGCAAGAGCAGTTGCCGGAACAAGCATTGCAACTGTTAGGAGGGCTGAAAAAATCCCTGACAATTTCATATTGTATAATTTATAAAAAGAAAGACAAAAAAATGCCCCAAGCCTTTACAAAAGGGCAAAAGTTTCATATATTTGTGTCGCTCGGGCTACTAGCTCAGTTGGTAGAGCAACGCCCTTTTAAGGCGTGGGTCGAAGGTTCGAGCCCTTCGTAGCTCAGTGAAAGACCGGTTCCGATTTGTCGGAGCCGGTTTTTTATTTTACTGACCGGCATCTTGCGTGCTGCGCTAAATTCTATCTTTACGCCGTATGGATACCTTGCAGGAATTTATTCAGGACTCTTTGCCCGGTACGCTATCTGCGTTTGCGAATGTCGGGAAAGAATCTCTCCACGTATGCGGAGCATCGATACCCATGGCGTCGATGATGGTCGCCGGGAGGTTTCTCGATGTCCCCGAAAATATCCTGGTGGTGTCAAAGGATTACAAGAGTGCCGAAATCTGGATGGAAAACCTCCAGGGCCTTGTCGGCGAAGAGAACGTCCTTTTTTACCCGTCCATCGGGTTGAAACCTTATGAACAGAAGGTCCCTTTCGAAGGGGTTCTCGAGGAACGTCTCAAGTTTTTTGATCTCGTCGATAAGAAGGACACGGTAAGGATTGTCGTCTGCCCCCTGGACGCGTTGCTGATAAAGCTCCCTGCACCGGGAACCGTCCAAAAGGAATTCCGCAAGATCAAGGTGGGGGATGTTTTCGACCCGGCGTCGCTTAGACCGTGGCTCCTGGACCATGGCTTCAACGAACAGCCCCTGGTCAGCGCTGTCGGCGAATTCTCTATCCGCGGTTGCATTGTCGACATAAACTGCTTCCTGTTCCCGCATCCTATCCGTATCGAGTTCTATGGCGACGAGGTCGAATCCATACGCACGTTCGACATCTTTACGCAGCGCTCCATCGATAAGATGGACCGGGTGAGCATTTACCCGATGGGCGAGTTTACTTTGCCGGGCGAGGTCTTGACCAAGTTCGGTTCCGACCTTTCGGGAATCTGGTGGAATCGTGCGGACTACCAGTCCCTGGGATATAGCCTTCTGGACTATCTGCCGGGTTGTTCGCTTGTGTTCGAGGAACTTTCCGGGCTTTCGGAAATGGCTTCCAGGCTGTACCAGGGATATGGCGAAGTTTACGACGAAATCAAGGGTTCCGCTGCTGCCGTGGCTTCGCCGGATAAGCTCTGGTGGAACTTCGGCGAACTTTCCAGAAATTTCCCGGGGCGGTCCTGCCTGGACATGACCCGCGTGAGCGCCGATTCGAGTTCCTGGATCAACGTAGACCTGAAACCGCAGGACTTTTCTAGCACCGGCACGGAAGCTGTCGCAAGGCAAATCGAGGACTTTACCGCCGCCGGTGGCCGCGTGTATGTCGTTGCCCCTACGCCGGGAGCCTTGACGCGGTTGCGCCATGTTTTCGAGTACCTCCAAATCGAGGATTACTTTGTCGGCAATCTCACGGAAGGATTCTGGCTCAACGACGAAAAAATCGCCTTCCTTACCGAAACGAGAATATTCAATCGCCATGCCAATAAGCACCGTAAGCGCCAGATTGCGGGTTCCGTAGCGAGCGCGCTCATGGTGGAATCGCTCTCCCGCGGCGATTTCGTGGCCCACGAGGATCACGGCGTCGGCCGTTATCTGGGTTTGGTTCGTGTCGAAGTCAACGGCGGCATGGTGGACTGCGCTCTCCTGGAATATGCGGGCGGCGACCGCCTGAAATTTCCCGTTTCCGACTTGAGGAAGATTGACCGTCTCAATCCTTCCGAAGACAAGATTCCTGTCCTGGACAAGCTCGGAAGCAAGAACTGGGAAAATCTCAAGAAGCGCGTCAAGAAGAAGGTCGTCCAGATTGCCCGCGAGCTCGTGGAACTCTACGCCAAGCGCGAACTGATAGAGGGCTTCGGCTTTCCGCCCAATCCCAAGATGCAGAAGGAGTTTGACGATGCGTTCGAATACGAGCCGACTCCCGACCAGATCAAGGCTACGACCGATATCATGCGCGACATGGAAGCGCGGCGACCGATGGACCGCCTTGTCTGTGGCGATGTCGGGTTCGGAAAGACCGAAGTCGCCATGCGAGCCGCCTTCAAGTGCGTCTGTGCCAAGAAACAGGTGGCCATCCTGGTGCCGACAACTATCCTTGCAGCACAGCATTTCGAGAATTTCAAGGAACGCTTCGCCTCATTCCCGGTAAGAATCGCCCTGGTGAACCGTTACAGGAGTCCGAAGGAAAAGAAGGAAATTTTCAAGCAGCTTGCCGAAGGCTCTATCGACATTGTCGTCGGTACGCACGCCTTGCTCAGCGAGAAGAACCAGTTCAAGGACTTGGGACTGCTCATCATCGACGAAGAACAGAAATTCGGTGTAAAGCAGAAGGAAAAACTCCGTGAGTTCCGCTTGGCTGTCGATACGATCAGCATGAGCGCTACGCCGATCCCGAGGTCCCTGCAGCTGAGCATGACCGGCGTCCGCGATATCTCCCTCATCAATACGGCGCCGATGAACCGTCTGCCCGTAGAGACGAAACTCATGAAACGCGACGACGTCGTGCTTACGGCTGCGATAGAAGACGAACTTTCGCGCGGAGGGCAGGTCTTTATCGTGAATGACCGTGTCCAGAGCATCAACATGCTTGCCGAAGACGTGGAACGCTGGGTCCCGAACGCCCGCGTGGCCGTCGCCCATGGCCAAATGGAAGATCGCGAACTGGAACGCGTGATGAACGCCTTCTTGAGCAAGGAATTTGACATCCTGGTGAGTACGAGCATTATCGAGTCGGGTCTGGACGTCCCGAACGCGAATACCATAATCATCATGAACGCGCATCATTTTGGCATAAGCCAGCTTTACCAGATGCGCGGGCGTGTTGGCCGTAGCGATGTTTTGGCGAAGGCATTCCTCGTGATTCCTCCGCATAACGAGATTTCGGCAGAATCGATGCGCCGTCTCAAGGCGCTGGAACAGTATACCGACCTCGGTAGCGGTTATCAGCTTGCCATGCGCGACCTAGATATCCGCGGCGCGGGGAACCTGCTGGGCGAAGAACAGCACGGATTTATTGCCGAAGTCGGTTTCGAGACCTACATAAGGATGGTCCGCGAGGCCGTGGAACAGCTGCGCGGGGCGCCTTCGGACAAGCCTATCCAGCCGCGAGTCGAAATCGGCGTAGACGCTTACCTGCCCGAAGATTACATCCAGGACGGCCTTACCCGCATATCGCTGTACCAGAGGATTGCTCGCATCGCATCTACCGCCGAGGTGGAGAGCATCTTGCAGGAACTCGAGGACCGTTTCGGCGAAGTCCCGTCGCCGGCGAAAATGCTGATGAAAGTCTCCGAAATTGGGCTCTTGGCCGGGCGGATGCGCGTCCAGGGGTTGCAGCAGCGTAAAGGTATACTTGCGGTTACATTTAGCGAATATCCGCCCCCGGACCCGAGGGAACTCCTGGGAATGTGCCCGGCGTCGCCGTATCCGATGCGCCTTTTGAATGTAACTCCGGTTCAGGCCGTAATCGAGCTTGGCACGAGCGATCCCGAGATGGTCGCCGAAAGAACCCTGGAATGTTTTAGGGCGTTCTCGAAGTAGTCGGTTTTTGCTATTTTGTATCTGCAAGTTTTAATAAAGGAAGCCTAAAGATGAAATCAAAAATTATTGTATTCGGTGCCTGTGCTCTTGCCTTGATTGCCTGCAATAACCAACAGTCCAAGACAGAGGCGGCTATTTCCGCAAATAGTACTGATGACCAGAAATTTGCCTATATGCTCGGTACGCAGTTCGGGACCCAGAATTTCTCGATACTTCCGCGCCAGGTGGGTGAGCATATCAATCAGGATTTCGTTATTCAGGCTATTCGCGACAACATCAAGTCTTCCAAGGATTCGACTTTCAAGGTCCAGATTCCCGTGGACTCGCTCAATGTGATTGCCAACCGTTACAATATGAAGGTCCGCGCCCGTTTGGGCAAGGCCCAGCCGGATAGCGCCGCTGTTGCCGCTATTGGCGGCGACCAGGCCAAGTTCCGCGCCTATGTCGACTCCGTCTTGAAGGCGTTCCCGATGGAACCGGAAGCTCCTGTTACGAACCAGCCGGTCGTCTTGGGTGAAAATCCGACCGAAAACCAGAAGTTCTCTTACCTCTTGGGTATGCAGTTCAGCAACCAGCTGATGAATATCGGCGCCCAGTTCCAGACCGAATTCGATCATGAATACTTTATTCTCGGTGTCAAGGATGCCGCGGCCAAGGTCCGTGATTCCAGCTTCGTGATGCCGCTGCCCGAAGATTCCCTCAAGGCTGTGGGCGAACGCTACAACGAGAAGATGAAGGTCCTCCGCGAAGAGGCTATGAAGAAGGCCCAGGAAGAAGAAGCCAAGCTCAAGGAAGCCGTTGCCGGTCTCCGTGGCGACACGCTCCCGAACGGCATGCCCGTGAAGATTAATTTCAAGGTGAAGGTGACCGGTATTTCTACGAAGGACGAAAACCTTGAAGCCTATGCCGGCAAGCCGCTCCTCATCTCTTACTTCTCCGCCACTTGCGGTCATTGCGCCCATGCCGCACCGCAGGTTGTGGAAATGGCCAAGGAATTCGTGCCGAAGGGCCTGACCGCCATTACCGTGTTCAGCGGTGGCAACAACAAGTCCGGTATCCGCAAGTTCACCGACAACGCCGGTTACGACGACAACGAGAAGGTCGTGTGGGATGAATCCCGCCAGTTCGGTGAACTCTACAGCGACGGTTACGTTCCCAAGATTTACCTCGTGAATCCGGACGGCACCTACAAGCAGTACGCCGCCTTCGAGAAGGAAAAGGAAGACCTCAAGAAGGAAATCGCTGAACTCCTCGACGGCAAGAACGTGGAATGGAAGGTTGAACCGCCGGCTCCGGCACAGGTTGATACGCTCAAGCCTGCCGCTGCCGCTCCGGCACCTGCACCGGCTCCTGCTCCTGCAGCGAAGTAATTTGCGGATTGTCATCTGTAGTTTCACAATATGATGTCGTCGTCGTCGGTGGCGGTCATGCCGGCATCGAGGCGACGCACGCCGCTTGGAAGCTCGGCGTTAAGACAGCCATGCTCACGATGGATATAAACGCCATCGGGCGTATGAGCTGTAATCCGGCCGTAGGCGGGGTGGCCAAGGGCCAGATTGTGCGTGACATCGACGCGCTCGGTGGCCTGATGGGGCTCTTGACCGACAAGGCGGGCATCCAGTTCCGCATGCTCAACATGAGCAAGGGACCCGCCGTGTGGGGGCCGCGCGCCCAGTGCGACATGAAGTATTACAGCGAGGTGGCGCGTGACGTCGTCACGAATCTTCCCGGACTCTCTGTAATCCAGGGGGAACTTGCCGCGTTCGAACGCATGGCGGACGGACGCCTGGAACTTACGCTCCTGAACGGCGAACGCTATGTGACACGCTCTCTCGTGATTACGAGCGGTACCTTCCTTGCCTCCAAGATGTTCACCGGACTTGAAACGAGTATCGGTGGGCGAGTGGGCGAGCCGAGTGCCGACAAGCTTTCGGAAAGCCTCGCGAAGCATGGAATCGCCTTGCGCCGCCTCAAGACGGGGACGCCCAGCAGGCTCGATCCCGATTCCATCGACTTCGGCGAATGCGAGGTGCAGCGTGGCGACGAGATTGCTTGGCCCATGAGCGACCGCCATCTGGCAGAAACCGTCCCTGGCCGGGGAGCCGACTTTTTCTGGGGAGACCCGACGAACGGGTTCGTCCGCAACGATTGCGTGTGCTGGATTACGCGTACGAACATCAAGACGCACGAGATACTGCGGAGCGGATTCAAGGATAGTCCCATGTTCAGCGGTCGCATCCACGGCAAGGGACCGCGCTACTGTCCGAGCATCGAGGACAAGATCAACCGCTTTGGCGACCGCGACGGCCATCAGCTTTTCCTGGAACCGGAACAGGCGGACATCGGCCGCGTGTACATCAACGGGTTCAGCTCGAGCCTGCCTGCCGACATCCAGCTCGCCGCCATCCACACGATTCCGGGACTTACCCGCGCCCGAGTGCTGCAGATAGGCTACGCGGTGGAGTACGATTCGGTTGACGCCACACAGCTCTACCCGACGTTCGAATGCAAGAAGGTCCCGGGACTCTATTTCGCGGGTCAGGTCTGTGGTACGAGCGGCTACGAGGAGGCTGCGGGCCAGGGACTCCTGGCGGGCATCAACGCGGCTCTCAAAATAAAGGGGGAGGGCCCCTTTATTTTAGGTCGTTCCGACAGTTACCTGGGGGTAATGGCGGACGACCTGTCGAACATCCTGCTCGACGAGCCTTACAGGATGTTCACGAGCCGCGCCGAATACAGACTGTTCCTGCGCAGCGACAACGCCGAAATGCGCCTCAAGGAACGTGCGCATGACATTGGCATGATTTCGGACAGCGACTATGATGACTGGATGCGCCGCCGCGCCTTGATGGAATCTGCCCGCACCCGCATGGTGGAGGAATCCGCCACGCCAGAACAGGCGAACGAGATTCTCGCTCCGGGGGGGCAGGCGCTTGCGACCGAACGCACCCGCTGGATGAACGTGTTCCGCCGCCCAGGCATCAATCCCGAGGCGTTCTTCAAGGTGGCCCTGCCCGATATGCAGCTCACCCGTCGCGACCAGTGGTACATGTACGCCCAGGAACTCTATGCCGGATTCTTCGACCGCCAGGAACGGGAAATTGTGGAGCAGAAGAAGATGGAGTCCGTGCGCCTGCCCGAAGACTTTGACTACATGCAGGTGACCGCCATCAGTATCGAGAGCCGCCAGCGCCTCAATGCCCACAAGCCCCTTACGCTTGGCCAGGCGAGCCGCATACCGGGCGTTCGCCCCGCTGATATCACAGTCCTTGCGCATTGGCTGGAGAACAGAACCGGGCCGACTTGATATTTTTGCCAAAAATTACTATCTTTGGGCGCGTCTATTAATCATTTTCCAAGAGGTATATTATGGCAGAAGAAACAGAAGTCAAATCCACAGAAGAAGTCAAGCCTCAGGAACCGAAATCTACAGAAAAATCCCAAGAAAAGAAGGCCCCGGCCAAGAAAAAGCGTCCGTTGAACGCCAAGCGCAAGGGTAGCGCCCCTGCAGCCAAGAAGCCGGCCGTCTTCAGTGATTCCCTGGAAGAACGTTTCCCCGCACTCGCCGCAAAACTCAAGAAGTCTATTGAGGACGGCATCAAGCAGAAGATCAAGGAAGCCCAGAACGACCCGAAGGTCAAGGCCGCTTCCAAGAAATTCGCTGCTGAAAAGTAAAGCTGCTTATACTTCTGAATTTGAAAACGTCCCACGTGAGTGGGGCGTTTTCTGTTGTAAATTTCTAGATTTGTGCCTATGATTAGCATTACCAAGCTTTTGATGGATTCCCCGAATTACGGCGACCAACTGCGTTACGAACCTAAGGCGCATGAATGCAAGAATGGCGTGGCGCCGGGCCGCGGCCCCGTGGTGGTGTGGAACTGCACCAAGACTTGCAATTTGAGTTGCGTACACTGCTATGCCCGTTCCGAGGCTATCAAGTACCAGAACGAATTGACCCACGAAGAGGGAATCGCCCTCATTGACCAGTTGGCCGATTTCAAGGTGCCGGTAATCCTCTTCAGCGGTGGCGAGCCCTTGCTTCGCCCCGATTTTTTTGAACTTGCGAACTATGCGGCCTCCAAGGGCATCCGCCCGACCATCAGCACGAACGGAACTTGCATTACGCCTGACGTGGCCCAGAAACTCAAGGACATGGGCGTAGGCTACGTGGGCATCAGCCTGGATGGCTGCGAGACGACGCACGACAAGTTCCGCGGCAAGGAGGGCGCCTACAGGCTTGCTCTCCGCGGCATCCGCAACTGCGTGGCGACGGGCCAGAAGGTGGGACTCCGCTTTACGATTACGCGCTACAACGTGCAGGACCTGAACGCGATTTTCGACTTGCTCGAAAGCGAGAATATTGACCGCGTGTGCTTCTATCACTTGGTCTATAGCGGTCGCGGTTCCGCGATGGTCGAGAACGACCTGAACCATGAAGAAAGCCGCAAGGCGATGGACTTGATTATCGACCGCACGCTCGACTTCAAGAAACGCGGCATCGACAAGGAAATCCTGACCGTCGACAACCATGCCGACGCCGTCTACCTGTACTTGCGCATGAAGCGCGAAGACCCTGCCCGTGCGGCTAAGGTGCTGGAACTTATCCAGCGTAACGGCGGTAACCGCAGCGGCATGGCGTTCGGCAACATCGACAGCATCGGTAACGTTCACCCCGACCAGTTCACGCAGTACATCACGCTCGGCAACGTGCGCGAGAAGAGTTTTGGCGAAATCTGGAGCGACGAATCGAACCCGATCATGGCGGGCCTCAAGAACAGGAAGCCGATTTTGAAGGGACGCTGCCCCAAGTGCGCCTACCTGAACCTGTGCAACGGCAACTTCCGTACCCGCGCCGAGGCGGTGACCGGCGACTTCTGGGAACAGGACCCGGCATGTTATTTGACGGACGCGGAGATTAATGGATAATTGATAATGGATGATGGATGATGTGAAATTATCAATTATCAATCATCAATTATCAATCAGTTTTTCACTTCTCACTTCACATTGAATATGACTGCGCTTGAACAGCATCTTCTCTCTGTCATCCAGGACGCCTTCCCGCTGGAGGAGCGCCCGTACAAGGTGCTTGCGGATATGTTCGGCGCGCAGGGCGAGGCCGTCACGGAACAGGCAGTCTTTGAGGCAGTCGAGAATCTTCGTAATTCCGGTATTATCCGCAGGCTCGGGGGAATTTATGATTCTGCCCGTCTCGGCTTTATCTCGAGGCTTTGTGCGGGCAAGGTAGCCGACATTGACAAGTTTACCGCCGCGGTGAACGCGGTTCCGGCTATCACGCATAACTACGTGCGCTCCCATGAATATAACGTGTGGTTTACCGTCATTGCCGAATCCGAAGACGAAATCCGCGCGGTGATTGACAAACTCTGTGCAGAAACGGACTTGCACGATGTACACGTCCTTTCGGTGACAAAGAAGTTCAAGATCGATACGGTAATGAGGAGCGCTGGCGCGCCAGTAGACAGTGGGCAGCTGGCAGTACGCAGGGAGAATGCAGTTGGACCGCGTGCAGAACTTTCTTCAGCAGACAAGGTTCGAATCCGCACCGCCTGTGGCGATATTCCGCACACGCTCACGCCTTACGCCGACTGGGGCGTTTCTGTCGAAGAACTCCGTGGCGATATTGCGGGCGGCCTTATGCGCCGTTTCGGGGCTGTTCTCAGGCACCAGGAGGCGGGCTTTGCCTACAACGCGATGGTCTGCTTCGATGTAGTAGACAGTCGGAACTCGGAAGCAGGAAGTGGCGCCGTCCTCGCTAAAAATCCTCACGTGTCGCATTGCTACGAGCGGCCTGCGTTCGAAGGCTTTCCGTACACGCTCTATGCCATGATGCATGCGCAGTCGGCCGCCGAACTTGAAAAGTACATCGAGGAAGCCGCGCTTTCCATCGGCAATCCCGATTACGCTGTTCTCCATTCCGTGCGCGAACTCAAGAAGACGAGTTTCGTGTTCTTTGCCTAGAAAGATTTCTAGTTCCAAGCCTGTAGATAGATTCCGATACGATGCCCGGTCTCGAAGCCGAATAGGGTTCCCTTGTGGATTTCGTAGTTGAGGCCGATACCGAGGGGGAGGCCGAATACGTTGAAATACCGCGAGGCGTCAAAACCGATTTTCATGCCGCGGTACTTGTCCTTCATCTTGCTGTAGGGTTTCGCGAGGTTCCTGTTTTCGGATTCCTCGAATCGGACCTGGTAAAGGAACGCCTCCGAAAGACGCCATCCCGTGTGGAGCGAATCGTTCCAGCCGAGCTGCCATACGAACGAGGCCTTGAATCCTATTTCATCCCCGGGCTTGTAATGGTTGTCCTCGATGAACGAGTTGTATCGCAATGAAGTTCCGACAAGCAGGTCCCGGGAAACGCGTAAAATCGTGAACGGCTCCATGTTCATGCGGTGAAAGCGGTTCAGCTGCGAACCTTCGCCAGGCGGAATGCGCCAGTTGAAATTCAGCCCGAAGTTCGGGAGGAAAAAGAATTTTGCGCCGACATAGCTTTCGTTGAAACCGTTTACGTGCAGGTTGCAGTAGTTGTGGATGTAACCCTCGGTAGAGTATTCGTAGCTATAGCTCAAGAAACGGTAGGCGACATCGGTATAGACGCTGAACGCCCTGAAGGGGGCATATTCCGCCGATACGGTCATGTCGCTGCTGTATATGTCGTCGTCAAGTTCTATGGTTCCCAGGACCTGGAAACGCGTGGCGGGAATCTCGACAGGGCGTAACAATTCCGTACCCCATGCTACAAGGGGACTCAGGGCAATCACTATCCACGGCGCTATTCTCATGTCGTTGTAAATATACGTTTTTCTGTTGAAGTATTTTATTATATTCAGGTTGGTTTATATGAGAGTTTATCTGTCAAGATTCCTATTCCTTATGCCCTTGCTTTTGTGGGGCTGTTTTTGGGAATCTCCTGAAAGCGATCCGGACTACCTGATGCTGGATGATTCCAGGTATCCGTATGCGGGCCTCCCGCGAGTCGTCATCGAGACGGAGGATTTCAGGGAATTGCGCGACAGGGAAACGGAATTCCAGGCGTATTTCCAGATATACGGCGATACGGTTCCCGAGACGGGGGTGCTGGACTTGACTGTGCGTGGCCGCGGCAACTCCAGTTTCAAGATGCCCAAGTACGGTATGAAGCTCGAATTCAATGACAAGGTTTCGCTGCTGGGAATGCCCAAGAACCGCGACTGGGCGCTGATAGCGAACTATGGCGACAAGACGCACTTGCGCAATTACATGATGACGCGCCTTTCGGAATGGCTTGGCGCAAAGTATACTCCCCGCATGCAATTTGTGGAACTCTACCTGAACCGCAAGTACATGGGACTCTACCTGCTTGCCGAAACGGTCAAGGTCGGCAAGAACCGCGTGAACGTCGCGGAAAATGATTCTTCTTTCTTGTTTGAAAGGGAAGGGGAGAAAAAATTGGACGAGCCGAATATCACGACCGAGATGAACAATTCGTTCCATATCAAGTTCCCGAAAAACCTGTCGGAATCATCCAAGGCCATGTTGCTGGACCACCTGAACGAAGTGGAGTCGTTCCTGGGTTCTGTCAAGCAGGACAAGGAAAACCATGTGGAAGAATGGGTGGATCTGGACGATTACCTGCTCTATTACTGGGTTCAAGAATTTTCGAAGAACGAGGATGGCAACTTTTCCCGTAGTATCTTCATGACATGGGAGAAGGGCGGTACCATACACTTTGGCCCGCTATGGGATTTTGACCTTGCCTTTGGAAACGCCTCGTACGAAGAAAATCAGGCTCCTGACGACTGGTATATCCGCAGGGGTCGCTGGAATCGTTACCTTTTCAGGGATAGGGCGGTCAAGGAGCGTGCCCGTCAATTCTGGGAAGACCACCGCCACCAATTTAAGGCGCTTATCGACAGCATTCCCGTGTACCGGCAAATCATCGAGAGAGCTGTTGATAACGAGTATAGGCGCTGGCCCGTGCTCCAGAATACCGAGAACTGGGCGCTCAAGGATCCGTACTATACCTATGACGAAGCGGTAGATTCCATGAAAACGTGGATGGAAAGGCGATATAATTGGATTGACGAACGTTATTAATAATAGATTTGTTATAAAGGAGGGCTATATGCGCAAAATCTATTGTTTGGTTATTGCGGCAATTTTGGGTGCCGGCTGTACAGATTCCTCGGATGGAAGCAGCAGTTCTATTACTGAGGTGGGTGATGCTTCCACGAATAGTTCTGTGGTTGATCTTTCTTCGAATAATCTTTCTTCGAATAGTCTTTCTTCTTCAACCGAGTCTTCGGCAAGTATTTCTTCTTCATCGGTGCAGGAATCGTCGTCTTCTTACAGAAGGTGGATTACGAATCATCTTCTAGATGAATTGATAGACTTCGATGTCCCTGTTTGTATACAATTTTTATGGGCTGCGTATGCTCACGATACGGTTGTTGTCGGGTGCAATAATGATATTCCGGAGGAATCTCGATATTGGTTCCCGGTAGATGACAATGCTGACGGAGGAAAATCTAAAGTGATTTTCCATGACGGCATGGAATACACAAAAGAAAACTATGTATCGATTATTGAAACCTGTGAGGGTTTCTGTGCAGACTTTGTTCTGGATCAGGATACTTTGCCATATAAACCCTATGTCGGTGCGGCGTTCTATGTCGCTGGAACCGATGCTGATGGGCAACCTATTCTTGCTGATGTTTCTAGGGCAGGTGGGATTTGTATTACGTACACGAGTACGGCCTCAGCGGTCCTTGAACTTGGTTTCAATGATGAAATTGATGAAGCTATCGGTTACGATTACCCGTATGTTTCCCTTCCGAAGAGTGAAACTGCTCAAGAAGTTTGCACTTCGTGGGCAGGCTTCAAACAGGCCGGTTGGGGCAAGGCCAAGGTCACGGGTGACGATGCGTCTTTAAATCTTTCGACAATCCGGTTCAAGATTCAACAGGCGGATAGTACGACTGGCTCGTTTAACGTAATTGCCGTCAGTGGCCTCCCCTGTTGTGCCGACCCGCCACATTGATTTTTTCTATCTTTGAGCCATGCGCAAGATTTACATGGCCGGCATGAGCCACAAGGTGGCCGAAATTGCAATCCGCGAGAAGTTCTACATCCCGATGGATGTGAAGACGGATGCGCTCGGCCATTCGCCGTTTGACGAACTCCTGATTCTTGCGACATGCAATCGCACCGAGGTCTACGTGGCCTCCGACCGCGAAATCGGCGAGGCGGAACTCGTGCGTTACGTATGTGGGCTGGCCCATCAGGAGTATGACGATTTCGCGAAGTTCTTCTATTTCAAGTCGGGCGAAGACGTGGTTCACCATGTGATGAACGTTTGCGCCGGGCTCGATTCCGTGGCGGTGGGCGAGGATCAGATTCTGCACCAGATGGGGCGCGCTTACGAGACGGCGCACCAGCTGCACGCTACGGGCAACAGCCTCAACAAGCTGTTCCAGGGGGCGATACACACCACCAAGCGCATCAAGACGGAAACGAACCTGAGCAAGCTCAGCTGCAATATCCCGTTCCTCGCGATGAAGCAGGTGCAGAAGACGTTCGACGACCTGGAAAACCGCACGGTCTATATCGTGGGCTTGGGCGAGATGGGCTCGCTGATGCTCAAGTACGTGCAGGAGAATACGACGAAGATTTTTGCGAGCAGCAGGACGTTCGCCAATGCCGAAAAGTATGCGGACGTGCTTACTCCCGTTCGGCTGGAAGACCGCTACAAGGTGCTTGGCAAGTGCGACGTGGTCATCCTGTGCAGCATCTGCCAGGAACCGCTTATTACTAAGGATGAATTTGAAAAGGCTGTGGCTGAGTGTCATTCTGAGCGTAGTGCGAAGCACGAAGTCGAAGAATCCAGGCGTCTCATAATCGACCTCGGCAGCCCGCGCAATGCGGAATCGAGTATCGGGGAATTGCCCGGCGTGCAGTACGTTTGCGTCGATGACCTTGAAAAGATTGTCTCGGAAAACCGCCGCCTGCGCATGGTAGAACTCGAGGCTGCGCAGAAAATCTTGAAGGAAGGCATCGACGAGTTTTTGCAGTGGTACGGCATGGACGATATCGCGAAGGATATCCGCGTGATTGCCGACAGGATGGTCGCGACGGCGAACGAGGAATCCGAAAAGCTTTTGCGTTCGATGCCCGGCTTGCCCGAAGCGGACCGTGAGCGCATTGCCATGATGTACGAGCGGTTCGCCAAAAAGATGGCAAACGATTACCTGTACAAGGTGAAGGCGGAAAATCCGCCCGAAGACGTGAAAGTTTTCCTCAAGTGTCTGGAGGGTGGCCATGTCTAGCGTGCTCCGGATTGCGACTCGCAAGAGCGCCCTTGCCGTGGCGCAAACGAAGTTGGTCGCCGACGCCCTCGTGTCGGCTAATCCGGGCCTTGCCTACGAGCTCGTCACCATGACGACCGAGGGCGACCGAAGGCTCGACAAGTCCCTGGCGAGCTTCGGCGGCAAGGGCGTGTTCATCAAGGAACTCGAAGTCGCGCTGCTTGAAGGCCGCGCCGATATCGCGGTTCATAGCCTCAAGGACATGCCGGCCGAAGTCTTGCCGGAATTCAAACTTGCCGCGGTCATGCGCCGCGAAGACCCGCGCGATGCGTTTATTGCCCGCGGAGGAGCATCTGGCATCAAGTTCATGGATTTGCCCGCCGGGGCCCGTGTTGGCACTGGCAGCATCCGCCGTGTGGTACAGCTCAAGGCCTTGCGTTCTGATATCGAGTACGTGCCAATCCGCGGGAACATCCAGACGCGCCTCTCCAAGCTCGAGGAACTCGATGGCGTTGTGCTTGCTGCAGCCGGCCTCAAGCGCATGGGTCTTGCCGACCAGGTGACGGAATATTTCGATACGGACAAGGTTTTGCCCGCCTCCGGCCAGGGCATCTTGGCGATAGAGACACTGGCTGATAATGCGCAGGTCGCAAAACGTCATCCTGAGGAGTGTAGCGACGAAGGATCCAGTCCTGCTGAAAACCTCTCTCGTTTAAACGATGCTCCGACTTATTGCATTGCCGTGGCCGAAATGGCTTTTTTGAAGGCGCTCAATGCGGGCTGCCAGTTCCCGGTGGCGAGTTTTGCTGAATTTGCGAATGATTCGCAAATTCAAAATGGTACGCAAACAATGAAAATCCGCGGAATCTACTGGGACGAAGGGAGCCAGCGCCTGTTGCGTGCGGAGCACCTTTGCCCGGTTGGAACGGTCGAAGCGGCGCGTGAAGCGGGAATCGCACTCGCGGGCAAGATTCGCGAACAGCTATAATGAAGGTCTACGGATGAGCGGTTTTGGAAAAGTCTATCTAATCGGTGCGGGTCCTGGTGACCCGGGGCTCCTGACGCTCCGCGGCAAGGAAATCATTGAGAAGGCCGACGTGGTGGTCTATGACCGTCTCGTTTCGCCCGCGATTCTCGGATTCTGCAATCCGAAAGCCAAGATGGTCGATGTGGGCAAGATGCCGACGCACCACAAGGTCAAACAGTCCGAAATCAACAAGCTGTTGGTGCAGTTCGCCGGTGAATTTCCCGGTGGCGTGATCGCTCGTCTCAAGGGTGGCGACCCGTTCGTGTTCGGGCGCGGTGGCGAAGAAGCCTTGGAGCTTGTTGCTGCCGGCGTAGAATTCGAGGTCGTTCCTGGCATTACCTCTGCAATCTCGGTGCCGGCTTACGCGGGTATTCCTGTAAGTCACCGCGGCATCGCAACGAGCTTCCATATCATCACGGGTCACGAGAAAGTTGATGAAAGAGTGTGTCATCCTGAGTCGAAGGCGAAGGATCCAGGTCAGAATCTTTCTCTCGATTTCGATGCCCTCGCGCATTGCCCCGGTACGCTCATCTTCTTGATGGGCATTGCCAACATGGACTTTATTGCCAAGCGCCTCATGGATTGCGGCAAGGACCCGAAAACGCCTCTCGCCTTTATCGAGAAGGGGACGACCCCGTACCAGCGTACCGTCATGGCGACGCTAGAAACGGCAGCGGAGACCCTCGTACGCGAGAACGTGACCGCCCCTGCGATAACGATCATGGGTGGCGTCGTAGAGCTGGGCAAGTCTCTCGCCTGGAAAAAGAATCTTCCGCTTTCGGGCAAGCGCCTCGTGGTGACGCGCGCCGCCAAGCAGGCCAGCGGGATTTCCGCGCGCCTCACGGCCCTCGGTGCCGAGGTCATCGAAACTCCGATGATCGAGACGAAAACGCTTGATTGCCCTCTGATTGCTTGTCATCCTGAGTCGAAGACGAAGGATCCAGACCAGAATTGTTTTGCCGATTTCAATTCCCTTGTAAACTTCGATATCCTCGCCTTTACAAGCACAAACGGTGTAGAAAGTTTCTTCAGGCAATTGCTCGCCTCCGGCCGCGATATCCGCGAACTTGCGGGCAAGAATATCGCGAGCGTGGGGAAGATTACCGAGAAAAAGTTGCTGGAATATGGTATCCGCTGCGACTACGTGCCCGAAGACCACACCGGCGAAGGATTAGGTCGTTTGTTACGAGATGTGGTTAACAAGGAGGAACGTGTCATCCTGAGCGGAGAGCGTAGCTCGGAGTCGAAGGATCTCATTGAATCCCGCATTCTCCTCCTGCAGGGCAATCTCGCTGACGATACCCTGCTCAAGCTGCTCCCGCAGGCGACCCGCTGGGTGGTCTACGAGACGCTCCCGGTGGCTGAACTCCCCGAATGGAAGCGCGAAGCCGTCGAGAGTGCCGATGCAATCGTCTTCGCGAGTACCAGCGCCGTCGAAAACTTCTGCAGTGTCATCCTGAGCGGAGAGCGTAGCTCGGAGTCGAAGGATCTTAATAGAGAATCTTTGACTACGCCTGCTTCTTGTTCTCCCCGTCTCGCATTCTGCATTGGCCGCATGACTGAATCTGCTGCCCGCAAGCATGGCTTTGAAACCGTCACCTCCGACGAGACGACGATGGATTCCCTCGTAAAAAAGATTGTGGAGCATTACAAAAAAGAATCCTAATCCCACACTCCACATTCCACACCTCACACTCCACATTGTATGAAAGCTATCCTGATTATTGCGCATCATTGCATTCTTCCCGGTGCCTACAAGGGCTTCGAGACCATCCTCGACCGCCTTCATCACGATATGCCGGGTACGCGCGTGGCGAGTACGAGCTTGCTGGATCTGGAAAATGACCTGCGCACGCTCCTGCGCGAAGATGTGGAGTCGGTGACGCTCCTGCCGTTCCTCCTGTTGAACGGCCAGCATGCAAAAAATGACGTTCCTCGCGTCGTGGCGAAGTTGCAGTCTGAATTCCCGCAGATTCCGATTACGCTTTTGCCCTGTCTTGGCGATTGGAACGAATTTGCCGATATGGTCGTGAACGGCATCTGCAATGCCCAAACTGATCTTTCTCAAAGCGCCTCTGGCGCGACCCCATACCCCAAAGCTCCGCAGGAGCGTGCCCATAGCTCGAACCTCTTCTCCATCGAACTCAATCTCGAAGGTCGTAACGTTCTTGTGGTAGGCGGTGGCCGCATTGCCCTCCGCAAGGTGAAGACGTTGCTCCCGACTGGCGCACACATAACCGTTGTCGCCCCGCAAATCGACCCGGAATTTGAGAACTTCTCCTCAAAGGGCGAAGCCCGACCTCATACCTCACACCTCATAACCCTAAAAAACCGCCCTTACGAGCCGCTAGACCTCCGTGGCATTTTCATGGTCTTCATCTGTACCGACCAGCCGGCAGTCAATGCGCAAGTTTCAAACGATGCCCGTGCCCGCCGCATCTTGGTGAACAATGCCTGTGACTATTTGGACGGGGACTTTATCGTGCCTGCCCGTATGGATTTTGGCGAAAATATCGCGGTGACCGTCTCCACGCAGGGGAGGACCCCTTCGCTTGCGAAGAAACTCAAGCAAAAAATCCTGGAAGACTGGGGTGAAAGCCTGGCGCAAGTCGAACGCGATTTTTTAAATTAAGCAACAATCATTCCACATCTCAAATTCCTCATTTCACACTCGATATGATTATCCGTCCTCGTCGCTTACGCAAGAATCAAGTCATCCGCAACATGGTTGCGGAAACCGTGGTCAACCCCGATTCCCTCGTCTACCCGATGTTCGTGGTGGAAGGGGAGGGAATCAAGGAACCCATTCCATCGATGCCCGGCCAGTTCCGGTTCTCGATTGACGAGCTTCTCCGTGAACTCGAAGTCTGCGTGCTTGCGGGCATCAAGTCCATCATGCTGTTCGGCATCCCGCACCACAAGGACGAGACGGCGACCTGCGCCTACGACGACGAGGGCGTGGTCCAGCGTGCGGTGCGTTCCCTGAAGGCGCATTTCGCTAAGCTGAACGTGATTACCGACGTGTGCCTGTGCGAATACATGAGCCACGGGCATTGCGGTATCGTGAAGGACGGCGAGGTGGACAACGACGCGACGCTCGAACTCCTTGCAAAGACGGCTCTTTCGCATGCCCAGGCCGGTGCCGACATGGTGGCCCCGAGCGACATGATGGACGGCCGCGTGGCCGCTATCCGCGAATGCCTCGATGCGCACGGATTCCAGAATGTGCCTATCATGGCGTACAGCGCGAAGTTCGCGAGCGCCTACTACGGCCCGTTCCGCGATGCGGCGGATTCCGCCCCGCAGTTCGGTGACCGCAAGAGCTACCAGATGGACGTGCGCAACGGCCGTGAAGCCATGCGCGAGGTTGCGCTCGATATCGAGGAAGGTGCCGACATCGTGATGGTAAAGCCCGGTCTGGCTTTCCTCGACGTGTTGCGTACGGCGGCCGAGATGAGCGACGTACCGGTGGCCGTGTACAACGTAAGCGGCGAATACTCCATGGTGAAGGCCGCCGCGCAGATGGGCTGGATTGACGAGAATGCCGTCATCCGCGAGAACCTGCTCGCGTTCAAGCGCGCCGGTGCCGACATCATCATCACGTACCATGCGAAAGAAGCGCTGGAGAAGGGCTTGCTGAAATGAACCATTCCCTTAGCGAAAAACTCTTTACCGAAGCCAAGAATTTGATGCCGGGCGGCGTGAACAGCCCGGTGCGTGCTTTCGGTAACGTGGGGGCGACTCCTCCCTTCATTGCCCGTGCCAAGGGCAGCCATATCTACGATGTGGACGGCAACGACTATATCGATTACGTGGGCAGCTGGGGCCCGATGCTCTTGGGCCACGCGCACGATGCGGTGATTGCCGCCGTTGCAGAGACCGCGAAGAACGGCCTCAGTTTCGGCGCTCCTTGCGGTCTTGAATCCGAACTCGCGAAACTCGTGATGAGCCTCGTGCCGAGTGTCGAGATGATACGTATGGTGAATAGCGGCACCGAGGCGACGATGAGCGCCATCCGTGCCGCCCGCGGTTTTACCGGCCGCGACAAGATTGTCAAGTTCGAAGGCTGCTACCACGGTCACAGCGACAGCCTGCTCATCAAGGCGGGTTCGGGCATGCTTACTACAGGCAAGCCGAGCAGCAAGGGCGTTCCGGCCGACCTCGCGAAGTATACGCTCACGCTCCAGTACAACGACGTGGCGGGCGTGAAGGAACTCTTCGACAAGATTGGCGACGAGATTGCGGGCGTCATCGTGGAGCCGGTGGCAGGCAACATGGGCGTGGTGCCCGCAAAGCCCGAGTTCCTGCAGACGCTTTCCGAAGAAACGAAAAAGCATGGTGCGCTTTTGATTGTGGACGAGGTCATGACGGGTTTCCGCGTGGGCATCCACTGCGCACAGGGCCTGTACGGCATCAAGCCGGACCTCACGACCTTCGGCAAGATTATCGGCGGCGGCATGCCCGTAGGCGCTTACGGCGGCCGCCTCGACGTGATGCAGCAGATTGCTCCGCTCGGCGGAATTTACCAGGCGGGAACGCTTTCCGGGAACCCGGTCGCCATGGCGGCGGGGCTGGCCACTATGCGTGAACTGCATACTCACCCGGAATACTACGTGCATGCCGAGGCGATGACGACGCGACTGCTCGACGGTCTCAAGGATGCGGCGATCGCTGCGGGAATCCCGCTTGCCGTAAATCAGGTGGGCGCTATGGGCTGCATCTTCTTTACCGAAGGGCCGGTCACATGCTTCGCCGACGTGCAGAAGTCCGACCTGGAACTGTTCCGCAGGTATTTCCTCGGGATGCTCGATGAGGGTATCTATCTGGCTCCAAGCCAGTTCGAGGCAATCTTCGTGAGTGCCGTACATACGAAAAGCGACATCGACCGTACCGTCGATGCCGCCAGGAAAGTCTTCAAGACGCTTTAGGATTCGGTGCTGCTTGCGCCGCTTGCGCTGTTGTCTGCCGGAGCCCCCGCATTTTCCTTTGCGGCATTTTCGGCATTCTGCGCTTCGGCGTCAGCCGCTTCCTTGTCCTTGTCGCGGATGGTGGCGCGGCGAATCTTTCCGCTAATCGTCTTGGGCAGTTCCGTGACGAAGTCGATGATGCGCGGGCTCTTGTAAGAGGCCGCGACGTTCTTCGCGAACAGCTGCATTTCCTTCGCGAGTTCCTTCGATGCCTCGTAGCCCTTCTTCAAGACGACGGTCGCCTTCACGGCTTGGCCGCGGTCCTTGTCCTCGACGCCCGTCACCGCCACTTCAAGGACGGCGGGGTGCTTGTGGAGCACTTCTTCCACCTCGAAGGGGCTGATGCGGTAACCCGAACTCTTGATGAGGTCGTCGGTGCGGCCCACGAACCACAGGTAACCATCCTTGTCGCGGGTGGCGGTGTCGCCCGTATGGTAGACTCCGCCCTCGAACACCTTCTCGGTGCGTTCCGGGTCGCGGTAGTAGCCGCCGAACATGCCGAAGGGTTTCCCCTGGTCTATCTTGATGATGAGTTCGCCCACCTCGTCAGTGGCGCAGGGCTTGCCTTCGGCGTCCACGATTTCCATGCGGTAGCCCGGCGAGGGCATGCCGATGGAACCCGGACGCGGTTCGGTGAACCCGAAGTTGCCCGTGGTAAGCGTGAGTTCCGTCTGGCCGTAGCCTTCCTGCAAGCGGATTCCTGTCTGCTCGTAGAACTTGTTGTAGATGTCGGTATTGAGCGATTCGCCTGCGGTAGTGCAGTACTTGAGGCTCGAAAGGTCGTAGCGGCTCAGTCCGTGGTGCAATATGTAGCGGTAGACGGTGGGCGGCGCGCAGAACGTGGTCACCTTGTATTCCGCCATCTTCTCGAGCAGCTTGCCCGGGATGAACACCTTCATGTCGTAGGTGAACACTGCGCTACCCGCAATCCACTGCCCGTATATCTTGCCCCAGAGGGCCTTGGCCCAGCCGGTCTCCGCGACGGTGAGGTGCCTGCCCCCGTCCACTACGTGCTGCCAGTACTTTGCCGTCACGATGTGGCCGAGCGGGTAGGTGAACGTGTGCGCCACCATCTTCGGGTTCGAACTCGTACCGCTCGTGAAGTACACGATCATGATGTCGTCGTTGTGGGTCGCCTCTTCGCCTTGCGGGCGCGGGAACTTCGCGGGGTAGATTTCGTAGTCGTCGTAGAAACTCACCCAGTTCTGGCGGGCGGTCTGGCCTACGGTCACGAGCTTTTCGACGGACGGGCATTTTGTTTTTGCCTTGTCCACTTCCTTTTGCAGCGAGGGTTCGTCGTAACTCACGACCATCTTGATTTCGGCCGCGTTGAAACGGTATTCCAGGTCTTCTTCGGCGAGCATGTTCGTCGCGGGTATTGCAATCGCGCCAATGCGGTGGAGCGCCAGGAGGAAGAACCAGAACTCGTAGCGGCGGCGCAGGATGAGCATCACGCGGTCGCCCTTCTTGATTCCTTGTTCGCAGAGGAAGTTCGCCGTGCGCATGGAGGCAAGCGAGAGGTCCTTGAACGTAAAGATGTGGCTTTCGTCGTTGTCGTCGCACCACACGAGGGCTTCGCGCTTGGGTTCGGTCTTCGCGTATTCGTCAACCACGTCGTAGGCGAAGTTGAAGTCTTCCGGGATAGTTATCTTGAAATTCTTGTAGAGGTCCTCGTACGAATCGAATTCGATACGGGAAAGAAACTTGCTTAACATCATGTTCGAATCCTGTCGTATTGGTTTTAGAGATCCCTGTACATGATTTTTTCTCGCATGGTGGAAACGTAGCGCACCATGTTCAGAATACGTTTTTCGCCGATGGTCCTGAAATCCTTGTCGTGGAACACCAGGCGGTGCGTGCCACCCGGCAGGAGCATGCGGAGGCAGGCGTAGGTCTGCACGATTCCGAGCATTGCGGGCGGGTAGATGGAAAAACTGAGCGGCCTTGACTTGGTCTTCTTGATTCCGTTTTCCGTCTTCTGGTAGATGCCGTGGTAATCCTCGTAGTAGTCGAAGATGTCGAGGGCGAGGTTCTTGAGGTACTTGTTGCCGAACCAGATGGGCGGAATGAACCCGGAGGGCTTCTCGGTGCCGTGGGCGTTCCAGAGGGCGAGGCTGCGCTTGAGGAGCGTCTGCGTGAGTCGCTCGTTCAGGCCTGCGAATTCGGCCTCGTTGTTCGAAATCCAGAGTGCGAACTTTCCCTGCAGGCTACGCTTGATAAAGAGGTCTGCGCGGTGGCGTGCCCCGTGGAGCATAATCTCGTAGCCTTCCTGCACGAACTTCTCGAGTTCTTCGCGGAATTCGTCCGCCTCGGATTCGGGCACGGCCCCGATGGAGGGCACGACTGCGATGCTGATAGGCGCACCCGCGGCGTCCGCAAGTTTACGGATTTGCGTGCGGGCCCTCTTGAAGTTTGTCGCGCTGAAGCTGTGGTAGCACAAGATGAACTTTTTCTTCTTGTGCTGGTTCGCTTCGGCCGCCTGGATGTCGAGGATGTCCTTGTTCTGTTCCATGGGGTTACCTACTTGTCCTTGTTGGAGGTGAAGGATTCTTCCTCGAGTTTCTGAGAAATGAAAAGATGATAAAAGAAGAACAGGATTGCCGTCAGTGCGGAAATCTTGAGCCACGATTTAAACAGCCAGTCGGACATGGTCCACTCCTTGGTTCGGTGCGGTACAACGCCCGCACTCTAACCGAAAAATACATAATTTGGCCTGGAAAAGCGCAAAACTTGCTCTATTCCTTGAATTTCTTGATGACAACCACACCGTTGTGGCCTCCGAACCCGAGCGATGCGGAAACGGCGACGTCGATGTTGCCTTCGATGCCCTTGTGCGGCACGTAGTCGAGGTCGCATTCCGGGTCGGGGTTGTCGAGGTTGATGGTCGCGGGGTAGAACGAGTTCTGCACGGCGAGCGTCGAGATGATAGCCTCGATGACGCCCGCGGCGCCCACGCAGTGGCCGGTCATGCTCTTGGTGCTTGATACCTTGATCTTGTAGGCGTGCTCGCCGAGCGCAATTTTCAGCATCTGCGTCTCGGTGAGGTCGTTCAGGTGCGTCGAGGTGCCGTGCGCGTTGTAGTAGTCCACGTCGGTAGGCGCGATTCCGGCATCCTTCAGGGCGCGGGTCATGGCCTTCGCGCAGGTTTCTCCACCCGGGCGCGGGCTCGTGATGTGGTATGCGTCCGCAGAGGCGCCATAGCCCGCAAGTTCCGCGTAGATCTTTGCCCCGCGGGCCTTTGCGTGCTCGAGTTCTTCCAGCACCATTACGGCACCGCCTTCGCCCATGACAAAGCCGCTCCGGTCTTTGTCGAACGGGCGCGACGCCTTCGTGGGGTCGTCGTTGAACTTGTCGGTGAGGGCGTGCATGCCCGCAAAACTCTTGATGGAGTATTCCGTAATCCCGCTCTCGGAACCGCCGGCAAGGCACACGTCGAGCCTGCCACTGCGGATGGCGTCCAGGGCGACCCCGATGGCGTCCGTGCCGGAGGCACAGGCGGTGCAGACGGTATGGGCGAGTCCCGTAATCCCGAGGGCGATGGAAACGTTCGCGCACGCCTCGTTCGGGATGAGTTCCGGCATGGCAAGCGGCGAAACCCTGCGCTTGCCGCCTTCGATATACTTGTTGTACGTTTCGTCGAGCACATCCATTCCCGAAAGGCCGTTGCCGGCGACGATGCCCGTGGTATCGGCGGCGAGCTCTTCGCGGGTGAGCCCCGCATCCTGGACGGCCTCGTTCGCTGCCCCTATCAGGAACTGCGTGAAGCGTGCCATGCGGCGGGCTTCCTTCGGGTCTATCCCGTGTTCCTCGGGCTTGAAGTCCTTGATTTCTGCGGCAATCTTCACCGGGCAGTTGCTGGCGTCGAACAGCGTGATGGGGCCTATCCCGCACTTGCCCTCGCGGATGGAGTTCCACATGTCGGGTATGTTCTTGCCGACGGGGGTCACGGCACCAAGGCCGGTAATTACAATTCTTCTCTTGGTCATGGTTCCCTTTTGTTTTTGTCGTGGCAAAAATAGCTATTTTTTCCATGCTATTTTCCCTTTGTTAAGGATATGGATGATGATTGTATCTTGGATGACCACCAACAAGTGTAACCTGACCTGCAAGCACTGCTACCAGGACGCTGGTGAGAACAAGGCGGCCGAACTCACGACGCCGGAAGCCCTAAAGCTAATTGACGAAATCGCGAAGGCGGGGTTCAAGATCATGATTTTTAGCGGTGGCGAGCCGATGACCCGCCCGGACATCGTGGAACTGGTCGCCCATGCCTCGAGCAAGGGACTTCGCCCGGTGTTCGGCACTAACGGCACGCTCATCACGCACGACCTGGCCTTTGAACTCAAGAAGGCGGGCGCCATGGCGATGGGCATCAGCATCGACAGCATCGACCACGACCGCCATAACGACTTCCGCGGCCTCCCGAACGCCTTCGAGATGACGATGATGGGCATCGAGAACTGCAAGGCGGCTGGCCTCCCGTTCCAGATTCACACGACCATCATGGACTGGAACCAGAACGAGATTTTCGACATCATGGACTGGGTCAAGGAAATCGGCGCGGTGAACCACCAGATATTCTTCCTCATCCCGGTGGGACGCGGCAAGGAAATCGAAGGCCACGCACTCCGCGTCGCCGAATACGAAGGACTCCTCCGCAAGATTATGGAAAAGAGCCGCACGCTCGGCATCCCCGTCAAACCCACGTGTGCTCCGCAGTTCCTGCGCATTGCAGACCAATTGGACATAAAGACGCGCTACAGCCGTGGCTGCCTCGCCGGCCTTGACTACTGCATCGTTAGCCCCATCGGGAAGGTGCGTCCCTGCGCCTACATGATGGAAGAGGCGGGCGACGTTCACGACACACCCTTCGACGAAATCTGGGCGAACGCCGAGGTGTTCAAGAAGCTCCGCACCAAGGCGTACTCCGGTGCTTGCGGCAAGTGCAAGTTCAATGACCGCTGCGGCGGTTGCCGCGCCCGAGCCGCCTACTACCACGACGGCGACTACATGCAAGAAGATTCGTATTGCGCGTACGGAAGAGGACTGTAATTAATTGATGATTGAGGATTGATGATTGATGATTACACATCATCCATTATCCATTATCCATTATCCATCATCCATTATCCATCATCCATTATCCATCATCCATTCTCCATCATCCATTCTCCATCATCCATCATCCATTATCAATTATCCATTATCAATTATCAATTATGTTCACTCCTGAAGATGAAAAATACATGCGCATGGCCATCCGCGAGGCGGAAAAGGCTTTCGATGAGAAGGAAATTCCCATCGGTTGCGTTATCGTGAAGGATGGCGTGGTGATAGGGAAGGGCCACAACCAGATCGAGATGCTCAAGGACGCCACCGCCCATGCCGAAATTCTGGCCATCGGGACTGCCGCGGGCAAGCTCGATAACTGGCGTCTGGATGGATGTACTTTGTATGTAACGCTCGAACCCTGCCCGATGTGTGCGGGGGCTATCCTCAACAGCCGTATAGACCGCGTCGTCTACGGCTCCCCGGACACCCGCTTTGGCGGTTGCGGGACGACCGTCGACGTGATTACGGGTAATGCCCTCAAGCGCGATGTCAAGGTCGAGGGCGGATTGCTTGCCGAAGAGTGCCTCGGGCTCTTAAAGGCGTTTTTCCAGCAGATGAGGCTCGAAAAGGGCGATTCCGGTGCAAAACCGCCAATTTCGGGGGAGAAATAGTTCGGCTTCTCTCCAAATACTCTCTTTTTACTTAAATTTCAAATATGAATTTTATCAAGTTTTGCGCTTCTTCCGCAGCGTTCCTTTTATTGTGTTCTTGTAGCAACAACGATGTGTCCCTGTCGTTCAATACCCAGAACGCTCCCGTCCAGAAATTCACCCTCGAGGCAAACCTGAACGTGTTTGCGCCCCAGGATTCCATGTCCGTAACTCCGGAATCCATGGAAACGCACCTGAATGCCCGCTCAACGCTGGCCCAGACGGTCTCTTTTGACAATGGTACAGCCCGGTTCGAAATGAAAATCGATACCGTGGACTACAAGAGCGACAAGCGCTCGGTGGAAGATTTCCGCTATATCGAGAAATACCTCTCCACGCAGCATTTCCAGTTCAAGATGGCTAGCGATGGCGCTATCAGCGATCCCTCTGTCGAGGATTCGGCCCTCCAGCCGGGGTCCGAGGAACTGAATCTCATGAAGCTCTTCATGAAGGTCCAGCCGATTCTCCCCGGTTCGCCCGTAAAGTTGGGCGATGTCTGGGAACGTCCTGTCGAAATTCCCGCTAACGGCAAGACGACGACGGTCTACAAGTCCTTCAAGCTAGACGACGTGTATCTGCACGACGGCATCCAGATGGCGAAAATCGACATGAACGTGAAGTATATGGAAGTCCCCGATTCCACGTCGGATGTCCGTATGGAAAGCAACGGCTTCATCGTCGGGACGGGTTCCATATTGTTCGACATTACGCATGGAGTCATCACGTCGGGTAATCTTGAACTGTCCGGCTACCTGAACATCCACGACATCGTGGCTTCGCAGGTGTTGCCGAACATGCATGTAATTCAAAAAATTAAACTGAGGAGTGAACTTGAACAGGCTCAGTAAGACATTCCTTTCGGGGGCGGTTCTTGTCACTTCGTTCGTCTTTGCGGGGGAAATGCCCTTTCCGCAGGTCGAAAACGGCAAAATTTTGCTGCAGGAGAAAGATAGCCCGTATATCCTGGAACAGGGCGTCGTCCTAAGCGCGTCCGATACGTTCGAAGTGGAACCTGGGGTGACGGTCCTTATGGGCGAATACGCGAAACTCATGTTGCGCGGCCCGGTCAAGATCCTCGGCACCGAGACGAACCCGATTTCTTTCCGCAGTGCGGATTCCAGCGAAAGCTGGAACGGAGTCCATTTCGTTTCTAGCAGCAAGCCTTTCGAAGTCAAGAACCTGACTATCGAGAACGCTTTCCGCAATACGGTGTTCCGCGCGAGGGGCATCTTTGAAAACGTCAACTACATCAACAACTACTATGGCCTGTGGATAGACGAGTCTCCGGAAGTGTTCCTGAGCCGCTGCGAATTCACGCGCAACCGCTTTGCCCTCTCTATCCGTGCGGGCAAGGTCCTGGCCGCCGATACCAAGGTGAGCAAGAATGTCTACGGACTTTACCTGGAGGACGGGGGTAGTTACGGTGGCGACTTGTCGCTTATCAAGGGAAATCTCGAGGCGGACGTCCGCAAGGAAAGCGATGAAATGGCCGCCCAGGGCAAGCGCGTCAGCCGCAATATATGGCAGCGTATAGAGACGGGTTTCTAGGGGGCGTACGTGCAGGAATCTTTTCGCCGGGCAATTCGTAAGATGACAGGAGCGAGCGTTCGCCTGAACGTTCGTCCCGACCGTTCGGTGATGATGGCGACGCTTTCCCAGTCCATGATGGTCACGTGGTCCATCGCTCTTTTCGAGCACCTGGACGCGATGATCAACAACAGGGAAGAATCTGTCGCGAATTCCGAAATTATCAGCTACAGCGAGACGGCATGGAAGCTTTGCGAAGCCGGATTCCCGCAAATCGTGGAAGCGGCGAACAAGCTCTATGACGAATTCCGTGCCAAGTGGATGCAGCGTTTTTCGACAGAAGATGTCTTGAGGCTGTTGCTCGAAGGCGGGAACTTCTTGACGCATGACGAGGAAAAAGGCTGGGCCTTTACCGTCAAGAACAACAAGCAGGATATCAACGCCTTCTATTCAGCGACAATCCACTTGCTGGTGAGCGATGCCGAACCGCTTTTCGTGCGCATGCATGGCCGCGTCATGCAGCTGCAGGACAAGCTGTGCAAGTACTGGCACAACGAAAGTGCCGTCGATGCGGTGAGCAAGCTTTTGCCGTGCATGGAACAGGGACTCCGTGAAAAGGAGAACGCGATGGTCGTTTCGCTCCGAATGTCCTTGAACCAGCTGGCCAAGAAACGCTTCGCTGCTGCCTTCTCGACCAAATCGCAGCCGCGCTACTATATGTCTGCCACCAGCTGTGCCCGCAACGTGGGACGTTACTGGAATCCGCATTATGCCTACGAAAACGGGTTCCTGGCCTTTACCGACGATTTCTGCGATTTCGCCCGCGGGCTCACGATGCAAATTATTGAATGGTACCACGAAAAGTGGGCCTTGTTCCTCCGCGGATTCAACCGCGGTCAACTTAACTTGTTTGAAACTATGGCCGTCGACAGGCCTAAAAATTAACTAGGGTAAAATATGAAGAACGCATTCAATTCGATCTTGATGCTGACGATAGTTGGTTTTATCGTCTTGCTGGCTGGAGCCGTCTATTTCGGTGCCCCGCTTTTCGGCTGGATGATAATGATCGCCATCTTTGCGGTGTTCCTTGTGGAGCAGATCCTTACGCTAGGCAAGATAAGACAGCTTTCTGCCGAACAGGACTTGATTGCTTCTTGCGAAAGCCGCGGTACGTTTACCCTGAGTGGCGATAGCGTTGTCGCCAAGCGCTTGAACATGGCCCGCCGCCTTATGGAAAAGGGTATCCGCCTGGATTCTCCGATCGCTTTCGAAATTCTTTCTTCGAACTCGAACGTGACCCTCCCGCGCAGCAGCAGCGGTACGGTGATTCTCCTCGGCTTGATGGGTACGTTCTTCGGTTTGATGTTCTCGGTGGCTACTGCCGGTAGCGTCATGGATAATTCTTCTACCCAGGGTACCCTCGATACGATTCAGCTTTTGTTCCAGAACATGAAGGGCATTTTCGGCACCAGCCTTTGCGGTTTGTTTGCCGCCTTGATCCTGAACGCCAGCCGTAGCTTGCTCATTGCCAATCGCGATGCTTTTACGGCCAGCCTGGATAAGCTCACTCTCGACATGCAGGGTTCCACTGTCGACGAAACGGAAAAGGACAAGAGCGAAATCGAACGCCTCTTCTCCATTGTCAGTCGCAACCTGAACGATGTCGTGAATTCCGTGCAGCATAGCCTTGTCGGAGTCGTGGACAGAATCGGTGCCGAAATGCAGGCGATTCCCTCTAAGATTGACGACAAGCTGGGCAACCTCTCCACATCGGTCGAGCAGGCCCTTGGCAATATTTCGGAAAGCGTCCGCGCCGGACTCGAAGGCGTGGCGACGACGGCCTCCAAGAATATCGCGGCTTCTGTTTCTGAACAGGTCAGCCAGTCTGGCGAACAATGGAACAGCTTCATGTCCCGCCTTGCCGAACAGACAACGGCAAGTGTCGATTCCCAGAAAGAAGGGCTCGAAACGCTTAAGAACGTCGCCCTGCAGGTTGCCGAAAAGGCGCAGGCCGGTTCTGCGGAACTCAGCCAATCCGTTGCCGACAAGCTCGGAGCGCTTTCCAGCGATATCCTGGTGGCCTTCCAGAAACTCTCCGAATCTTCTTCCGTACTGCTCGAAGCCCAGAAGGCTCTTACCGAAAGCATCGACAACCGCGTCGTCAAGGAGAAGGAAGCGACGGACGCCCTTGGCGGCAATATCGTCGAGACGGCGGAACTTATGCGCGTAAACCAGAGCGAACTCAGCGCGAACCTCGAAATGTTGCGTAGTGCTCTCGAAACAATCCTCGAAAAGATCAGCGGCGATACGGCCGAGCATGAAGACGAGGACAACTTTGTCGAACACCTCAACCAGTCTCTCGAGGCCTTCCACGAACGCGCCAGCGAAGTGCTTATGGAAAATGCGGTCAAGACGCAGGAAATTCTCCTCGAAGTCATGGAACAGTCGCAACGCGCCCAGATTTCTGCCCAGCAGCCGAAGGTGGAGGGATAATCCATGCGATTCCGTCGCGAAGACAATAACAATCCCTGGATGGCCTATACGGACTTGGGCGTTGCCCTTGTTTCGCTGTTCATCCTTGCGTTTGTGGCGATGGCGACCCTCAAGGAACAGAAGGCCGAAGACCTTACCCGTACCGAAGAGGAAGTGCTGAGTTGCCAGGAAGAAATGCGGAAGATTGCAGCGGAACGCAATGCGCTTTTATCGAAAAGCCTGCAGACCTCCATCGAGGCGGGCCTTATCGCTCTTGAAGATGGCAAGATCCAGATCCAGGCGAGTTTCCTTTTTCCTATCAACGGTGCTAACCTGACGCCCGAAGGCGAAAGGGTTATACAGGGCATCAGCAAGGGACTGCTCGAGGCGATGTCCCCGGAAGATGTCATCATGGTGAGCGGTTTTACCGACGACATCCCGTTTAGCGGCTCCACGTCGTATACGAACTGGAACCTTTCTACCGAACGTGCCGTGAACGTGGTGAAGACGCTCATTGCGCAGGGATTCCCGCCGGAACGTATCTTTGCGGCCGGTTTCGGCGAACACCAGCCTAAATACCCGAACGACAGCGAAGAACATCGCCGCTTGAACCGTCGCGTGGAAATCGGCGTGACGCCGCTCCAGAAAACCAGCCTTGCCGAAAGAAAGGTGAAGTAGGATATAGATGCAGGAACGTATTGACAACATCCGCCAAAATGTGGAAACCATCCGCAAGTCGGGCAAGTTGCCCCATTGGCGCATGGTCTATGCCGATTCGCTCCTGAACCGCGCCCAGGAATATATCGCCATCGACAGGTCTCCCGAAGCGGAACTCGTGCTCGGGAAACTGGACCGCTGGGTCACTTCGCATATGCCCCGTGAGACGGAATCCGCGCATACGAACTACGCCTCGGTTTCTTTCTGGAATGCAGAATTCCTGACGAACGTGGTGAACCAGATTCGAAAGACTTTGGCGGCCAAGGGCCCGCTTGTCCCGTCTACGGAAAGGGAATCCATCAACCGTCGCCTGAAAATCGTGGAACAGTGGATCGCGGAAGGGAAATTCCTGGATGCGCACGACGAATTGCTGGCTTTACGCAGCGCGCTGATTGCGCGACTCCGCCGTAGCTACCGAGCCCGACTCTCGGCTGTCACGGCCTACCGTTCCGGCAATTATTCCCAGCCCGAAGGGACGCTTATCGGTCTCTATAACGCCCAGCATACGCTCGAAGAGACCTTCCATATTGTCGGGGAACGCGACCCGATCTGGATCGAGGACTTCCTCGAAATCTACAATGACCTTTTCCGTATCGTAGAGAAACTTGTCCCGCAAGACAAGAAGTAATGGCGAAGTGAAACAGCTTTTCCTTATTTGTGCCTGCATCCTTCCGCTCCTGGCAGGATGTTCCGTGTCTAAGGGCGAACTGGCGCAGAAACACCTTCTGTGGAGGGTCTCCGATTCCAATTCCAGCGTCTATATCCTGGGAAGCGTCCATTTTGCGGATTCTTCGTTCTATCCGCTCGATTCTGTCATCGAAAATGCGTTTGACCGTTCCGGGGAACTTGCTGTCGAACTCGACGTGAGTGACGATTCCGTATTGCAAGAAGTGGCTCTCCGGTCGGCCATGCTGGGCATGCTTCCGGACACCGCGAGTCTCGACAAGGTGGTTCCTGCCGACATCGTTCATTCTCTCGATAGCCTGTGCGTCTCGTGGAACCTGCCGGTGGGATTCTTTAACCGCTACAGGCCCTGGGCGGCGGCGATGACCTTGACTTCCGTGGCCATCTTGCGGATGGGATTCGATGCCAATTTGGGAGTGGATATCCATTTCTTGCAGAGGGCGGCTGAAACCGGGAAAGGGATTGTCGCGCTCGAGACGGTGGAAGACCAGGTCAAGGCCCTTACCGGGGAAGGCGTTCACGATTCCGTCGGGATTTTCTACCTGAGAACCACGTTGCAAGAAATCGGGGAGCTTGACTCGTCGATAACGATGATCATGGATGCGTGGAAGACGGGGAGCGATTCCGTTCTCGCCGAAGCCATGGAGAAGGAATCCGCTCTCAGGAACGCCCTGGATTCCTTAATAGAGAAGGAAATTATCGAACGGGTCTATACCATGAGAAACCGCAAGATGGCGGAAAAAATAACGGCCTTCCTGACAGAAGACCGTAATGTATTCATTGTAGTGGGTGCTGCCCATTTGGCGGGCAAGGATGATAACGTCCTCGCTATTCTGCGCCGTCAGGGATTCACCGTCGAACAGTTGTGATTTGCAGTTAGCCGTCATTCCGGGCGCAGCAAGCGTCATTCCGGGCTTGACCCGGAATCACCGATTACTTCTTGAACTTCTTCAGAATCGCTTCAGCCTTCACGAACTGCTGCTTCACGGACTTCGGGCCCGTGCCGCCTTCGATGTTACGGCGGCTCACGCTGTATTCGAATGTGAGCGTTTTCTTCATCTGCTTGACGTTCGGGACGCCGGCGCTGGCCCAGGCCTCGTCGCTAAGGTCCGTGAATTCGAGGCCCTGGCGGGCGGCTTCGCCGACCAGGCTACCGACCACGTGGTGCGCATCGCGGAACGGCACGCCGGATTCGACCAGAAGGTCTGCGAGGTCGGTAGCCAGCAGCGCCGGCAGCATCTTCGCATGCATCTTGTCGAAATTGAAACGTGCGCTTTCGAGGGCTTCTTTCATGACGCGGAGAATCACCTTCACGTTATGGACGGAGTCGAAAACCGGTTCCTTGTCTTCTTGCAAATCGCGGCTGTAGCTGAGCGGGGCGCCCTTCACCAGCGTGTAGAGGGCGCTGAAGTTACCGAGCATGCGACCGGACTTTCCGCGGATGAGTTCCATGGAATCCGGGTTCTTCTTCTGCGGCATCATGGAAGACCCGCTGCTGAATGCGTCGTGCAGGGTGAGGTAGCCGAATTCGCTGGTGCTCCAGTTCACGAAGTCTTCGGCGTAGCGGCTCATCGTGTTCGCGATAATGGCGAGGTCGGCTTCGAATTCGAGCATCATGTCGCGATGGCTCACGGCGTCGATGCTGTTCGGGCTAACGCCGTTAAATCCGAGTTCCTTCGCCACCAGGGCGCGGTGGTAGGGGAATGCGGAACCGGCCATGGCACCGCTACCGAGCGGAAGTTCGCTGTGCAGCTCGAGGAAGTTGTCGAGGCGCTTCACGTCGCGGCTCACGGCAAAGAACATGCTCATCAGGTAATGGCTGAAGTAGATGGGCTGTGCCTGCTGAAGATGCGTATAGCCCGGCATCATCTTGCCGAAGTATCTCTTGGCGAGGTCGAGCACCGTTTCCATCAAAGAAACTTCGAGGGCACGGATTTCGGCGGCGCGGTGACGCATGTAAAGCTTGAAGTCCGTACAGACCTGGTCGTTACGGCTGCGGCCCGTGTGAATTTTCTTGCCGAGCGCGCCGATGCGTTCGGTGAGCACGCGCTCCACGGCCATGTGGATGTCCTCGTCGGATTCCTTCCACAGGTTCTTGCCCGCCTTGTAGTCCTTGAGGATGCTGGCGAGGCCATCGCAAATCTTCTTGTATTCGGCCTTGCTGAGCACGCCGGATTCCACCAGGCCCTTTCCGTGGCCGATGCTTCCTTCGATGTCTTCTTCGATGAGCTCGGCGTCAAACTGCAGGCTGAAACTCAGGTCCACCATGCTCTGCGCCATGCCGCTGGCGAAGCGGCCGGTCCACATGTTGGTCTGGGTGCCCTTCTTGGCTTTGTTTTCTGTTTTCTTTGCAGTTGTCTTAGCCATTATAAAATCCTCGTTTATTTTCCGAGTGCAAATTTAGTATAAGGCGAATGTCGCGACAGAACTAAATGCACTCTTTATGAGTGCAAATTTAGTAAAAGGAGTGCAAATATAGATTTTTGTTCCCTTACATCAGCGCGTATTTCAAGATGAATACGAACGAAAGGACAATCATCAGCCAATGGACTTCCTTGATCTTGCCGATAAGGGCGTTGATGAAGGTGTAGGTGATGATACCGATCATGATGCCGTTCGACACCGAGTAGGTAAGCGGCATGAGCATCATGCACACGAACGCGGGGATGGCATCGCGCATCTTCGTGAAATCGATCTTGGTGATGGAGGCCATCATGAAGAATCCGACGAGGAATAGCGCCGGCGTTGTCGCGAAGCTCGGGATAGAGAGGAATATCGGGGCGAAGAGGATAGACGAGAGGAACAGCAGTGCCGTCGAGATCGCCGTGAGACCCGTGCGGCCACCGATAGTTACGCCCGCAGCGCTCTCGATGAAAGTCGTGGTTGTCGACGTCCCGAAGATTGCGCCAGCCGATGTCGCGATGGCGTCGGCAGAAAGCGCCCTCGATGCACGGGGGAGCTTGCCTTCTGGCGTAAGGAATCCGCCCTTGACCGAAACACCGATAAGGGTGCTCAGGGTGTCAAACATGTCGACAAAGAAAAAGGCGAACATCACGACAAAGAAGTCAAGCGACTTGATAAGCGAGAATCCATGGCCCGTGACGGCCCCGTCGACGGTGTGAGTCCATGAATCTACCTGGAACAGCGCCCCGCAGGTAATCCCGAATTCACGGAACGCGATGCTGAGGTCTCCCGTATAGTGGCTGAAGTCCGGAATTACGGAGTAGAAACCCGTGTCGGAATTGGGAACATATAGACCGACGTATTCTGCAATGATTCCCAGTAGCCATGTCCCGAATATGCCAAAAAGCATGGCTCCCTTGAATCCCTTGATCAGCAAGGTCGATGTAATGATGATTCCGGAGATGGTGAACAGCGCCCAGACTCCTTCCGTATGCATTTCCACCTTGTGGAAGTTGACGATACCCAGGTAGGTGGCGTCGTTCGAAACGATCACCTTGCCGTTCTGCAAGGCGATAAAGGCGATGAAAAGGCCGATACCCACGGCCGATGCCGCCTTGAGCGGGGCGGGAATGCTGTTGAAGATTTTTTCGCGGACGGAGGTGACCGAAAGCGCGAGGAAGATGAATCCCTCCATGAAGACGGCGAGGAGCGCGAACTGCCAGCTGTATCCCATGCCGACGACGACGGTGTAGCTGAAGAAGGCGTTGATGCCGAGTCCCGGAGCGAGCGCGAAGGGATAGTTCGACAGGAGTCCCATCAGGGCGGAACCGACCGTGGCGGCGAGCACGGTCGCGACGAAGATGCCGCCCCTGGGCATGCCCGAAACGGCCAGGATGTCGGGGTTCACTGCCAGGATGTACGCCATCGTCATGAACGTGATAAGGCCTGCAAGAACTTCGGTACGGACCGTAGTATTGTTTTCTCGCAGTTTGAAGATTTTTTCCAACATATCCTACTTCCTTCTAAATCGGTCAGTGTCCGGGAAATTTTGTCAGTGTCTCGACGCGGTAGCCGTCGAGGAATTCGCGCCCCTTCAGGTCGAAGAGTTCTATGACGAAGGCGCAGCATTCGATCTTGCCGCCCAGTTTTTCGATAAGCTTGATGGCCGCCTTTGCCGTGCCGCCGGTGGCGAGCAGGTCGTCGACGATGACGATTCGGTCTCCGGCCTTCAATGCGTCCTTGTGGATTTCGATGCTTGCGCTTCCGTACTCAAGGTCGTATTCCACCGAGACGGTCTCGCGGGGCAGCTTGCCCTTCTTGCGGACGGGAATGAACGGCTTGCCGAAATGTTCCGCGACCGATACCCCGAACAGGAACCCGCGCGCCTCGAGCCCGGCGATTGCGTCAAATTCGTAGTTGTCGAGCATTCTGTACAACGTGTCCAGCGTGAGCCTGAGCGCTTTGGGATTGCCGAGGATTCCCGTGACGTCACGGAAGAGGATTCCAGGCTTAGGGAAATCCGGCACGGAGATTATATAATCTTCGATAGATTTCATAGATTTAATAATAGTAATAGTTCTTAGTTACAAGTTACTAGTTACTAGAAAGTGATAGTGAAAAATCTAGTAACTGCGCCGAAGGCGCTTAGTAACTTAGAACTAGTAACTTTTTAAAAGTTCTTCCACCTTCGCGATAATCTTGTCGCGTTCCCCGCACCAGTTCGGGGCGATGAGCATCTCGCTCGGGCTTTCGCCGCTGAACCGCTCGATGGCGGTCTCGGTGCCGATAATCCGTATCATTTCGGCCACGGCTTCGCAGTATTCCTCGAATTCCAGGAGCTTGAAGTCGCCTGCGATGTAGTCCTGCGCCATCACGGTGCCTGTCACGATATGCAGCGGGTGGATTTTCACGGTGGCGAGGTGCAGGTCGCGGACGATGGTGGCCGTCTTTTTGAAGTCTTCCATTGTTTCGCCGGGGAGCCCGACGATGACGTGCGTGGTGACGGTGAGACCCGCCGCCTGGCATCGCTTGACAGCATCCTCGAAATCAGCGAGGGTATGCCTGCGGTTGATGGCCGCGAGAGTCCTGTCGTTTGCCGTCTGGAGCCCGATTTCCACGATAATCGGCTTTACGCGGTTCTTCTCGGCGAGGTACTCGATTTTCTCGTCTTCGAGGCAGTCCGGGCGCGTCCCTATCGCGAGCCCCGCGATTTCTTCGTGCCTGATGATCGGGTCGATGATTCCCTTCAGGTGTTCGAGCGGCGCGTGCGTGTTCGTGTACGGCTGCAGGTAGGCGAGGATGCCCGCATTCGGGTACTTTTCGCGCAGTTTCGGCACGAACTTGTCGAGTTGTTCCTGGATGCTGACCTTCGCCTGGTCAAAGACGGGGCTAAAGCTGCGGTTGTTGCAGTAGCTGCATCCGGAGAATCCCTTGGTGCCGTCGAGGTTCGGACAGCTCATGCCGCCGTTCAGCGGGAGCTTGCGAACCTTGAGGTAGTTCGGGAATAGCCTGAGGAGCAAATCGCGGTAGGGAGTGTAGTGCATGGTTAGAAAGATAGTTATAGAGGAAAGACTATAGACGAAAGACGAAAGAAAAATGCCTAGATACGGAAAGGGAATCCATTTGTAGATTGAATACACTTGATACACTTTGGCATTTCTGTGGACAATACTGTTCCTTCTCGTAACCGAAAAAAGGCATTTTTGGGGGAAGAACATGCCTGGCCATTATTATATTCTAGGCAGAACATTTTGGTGAATATGAGGTCCTTATGAATCTTTCGAGTGTTAAGTTTGCATGTGCAGCCGCAGCCCTGGCTGCAGCCCCGCTGATGGCGCAGAACGTGCTCACGAACGGCGACTTGTCGTATGGTGATGGCGGCTGGTACCTGTGGAACAACCCGGATGGCCCGGCGAAGGTGGACCTGCAGCTCGGTCAGCCCGGCCTCGGTGTGGATGGCTCCGAGGGCGTGAAGGTTACGGTGAAAGAACTTCCGAACCCCTCCTGGGGCCTGCAGCTGCAGCCCCCCAAGTGGCTCGCCGATTCCGCCTACTATACGCTTACGTTCAAGGCGAAGGGCAACATGCCTATCAACGCCATCGTGCAGGGAGGCGCTCCTGACTGGCGCCAGAAGGAAAGCGCGTCCTTCATGCTCACCAATGAATGGAAAACTTATTCCATGACCTTCCTTGCCGATCAGAAGGGCTACGGCCTCAACAACGTCACGTTCCATGTGGGCCTCGCGAAGGGCTGGATGCAGATGGACGACGTGGAAATCGAGAAGGTGGAAGGCCTTGACGACATGACCTGGTACAACAATTCCGCCGCCCGTATCGACAGCCTCCGCAAAAAGGAACTGACCGTGAAGGCGGCCCCCGGTGCGCAGGTGAAGGTGGAACTCATGCGCCACGCTTTCCCCTTCGGAACGGCTCTCGCGCTATACCCGAGTAAGGACAGCGTGGAGACCTGGTATAGGAAGACCGCCAACAAGTACTTCTGGTACGGCGTGCCCGAGAACCAGTTCAAGTGGCCGGAATACGAACCCAAGAAGGGCAAGATCCGCCGCGACGAATTCAAGCAGTATCTGGACTACGTGAACGACTACAAGTGGGGCTTCCGCGCCCATACGCTCGTGTGGGGCCACCAGGGCTACGGCTTCGACAAGCATTTCAGCAACCAGGGCAGTTGCAAGGACATCTCGAACAAGATCAAGGACCGCATCACCCGCGACGTGAAGGAATACAAGGGCCGCATCAAGGAATACGACGTGTGGAACGAAGCCTTCCACGAGCCGTTTATCTTCAACAAGTGCGGTTGGGACCTGCTGGATAGCGCCCATGTGTGGGCTCACCGTGCCGACCCGGATGCACGCCTGTTTATCAATGAGTACAACGTGGTGGCCGCCGGCGAAACCGAGCGCCTCTACGACATCGTGAAGGGAATGCTCGACCGCAAGGTGCCCGTACACGGCATCGGCGTGCAGTGCCACTTCGGTGACCGCCAGCTGAACCCGAACTTCATCAAGAAGCGCCTCGACAGGCTCGGCTCGCTCGGGCTGCCCATCAAGGTTACCGAGCTTGATTTTGGCGACTGGCAGAAGGGCATGTACTTCGGCGAAGATGAACAGGCCCGCCGCTACGAGATGGTGCTCCGCATCTTCTTCAGCCACCCGGCCGTGGAAGGCATTGTGCTGTGGGGATTCTGGGATGGCCGCCACTGGGTCAAGAACGGCGGTATTGTTGCCATGGACGGGCGCGAAAAGCCCGCCGCCAAGCTCATCTACGACCTGTGGCACAAGGTGTGGACCACCAACGGCACATTCAAGGCAGACGAGAACGGTGTCGTGAAGTTCCGCGGTTACCCCGGCAAGTACAAGGTAACCATCGACGGAAAGAGCGAGATGGTCGAATTGAAATAACTACATTTCCTTACATGAAAAATCTTCCCGGCATCCTGTTCCTGATTGCGACTCCTTGCTCCGTCTACCTTTTTGTGAAGGCTAGCGAGGCGACAGGTTCGGACTTGGTCGGCCTCCTGGCTGCCGTGGGGCTCTATCTCGCGGTGGCTTTTGTGCTGGCTTTTTTCATGAATCGCAGGAATTCCGGCAAGGGGGAGTAATGTCTATCGAAGAGCGTTCCACAGTCGTTTTCGCGACCGGCGTAGGCCGTATCAAAGAAGAAAAGCCCAAGGCGGAGCGCCCGCAGGGCGACGGCGTCGTCCGTATCCAGCTCAAGCGCCTGGGCGGGGGCAAGATGGCAAGTGTCGTCTCGGGAATCCCGCTCGACGAGGATGAACTCAAGGATTTGGCCCGTACACTAAAGCAAAAATGTGGCGTCGGGGGCTCGGTAAAGGATTTCAACATCGAAATCCAGGGCGATAAGCGCAATATTTTGAAGACGGAACTCGAAAAAAAGGGATATACCGTCAAACTCTCCGGTGGTTGAGCAACTTTCCTGAAAACTTGATTATATTTAAAGTGGATTCAGGAATGAGATATATGAATAATACACTCAAGCTTAGCCTGTCCGTACTTGCATGTACGGCCGTTTTTGCGGCCGCCCAGGGCGAGGGCCAGGTTGCACATTATTTTGACTGTTGGATGGAAAATGTAGGCCGCGTGGACCAGGCGGAACTGGATCGTCTTGGTGTCAAGACTTTCGGCGAGGCATGGTTGTGCGGCTGCTTCAATATCGAAGAGAAAGAAGCTGACGAATGGGGCGAGGGCGGCACGAAGGTGACCAAGGTCTGGGACCTGCCCCCCGTGGAACTCCTCAAGTGCAAAGGCAAGAAGTGCGCCGAGGATAGCGAGGAATTCAACAGGAACCTCGACCTCTGCGTAGATCACCTCAACAGCTCCGGCTTTACTCTGAAGGAATTTACCGACGGCGGCAAGGTGCAAGACGCCATTGCCCAGAAGTTTGCGGACAACAAGAAACCGACCCCGTTCGGCACCTATGTCGCAGAACGCAAGGACCGCCTCGACAGCATCCAGTGCTTCTTCCAGTATCACGAACGTCCGGATGCTCCGCGACTGCTGGACTGGAACCGCAAGGGCGTTTTCAGCATTTCGGGACTTCCGGAACGCCTTTTGCCCGATGCCGTGGGCCGCTTTGTCGACTTTAGCGACGTCCGTTGCAAGGACAAGGACAAGTGGTCCGGCTTCTTGCTGAACGGCTATCTCGAAAACGAGATGAGCGTCGATGCCAACGGCAAGTTCCATGGCCACGAAATAGGCTACGGCAACGATCCCAACCTGCCGATGCGACAGGGCAAGGAATTCGGCAAGGTCCTCTATACCACGGAATACGTCCACGGCAACAAGACGGGCGTTTCCAAGTTCTACCGTTACAGCGCCGTTGACAACCTCTTTGTAGACCCGAAGGTGGCGAAGAAGATGAAGCCTTATTACTTCTTGCACCTCGAGGTTCCCTACAAGATGGGGGCGGTGCACGGCATGGTGAACATGTTCTCGCAGAAGGGATTCCTCATGGCCGAAATCCCGTACTGGGACAACACCATCCACGGCCGCGTAGTCGTCCATTTCCCGTTCGTCCAGGACCAGAAGGCTATCGAGAAGGCCGACAAGCGTGAAATGAAGCGCATTGCGAAGCTCAAGGGCAAACAGCGCAAGGCCGCCCAGGAAGCTTTTGACAAGATGAAGGAAGAACGCGCGAACATCAAGGACAAGATTACCATCGACTTCAAGAAGGGCCTGCTCAACGGTCCCAACGATCTTGGCTATTCCTTCGGCAACTACCGCGACGGCAAGCTAGAGGGCAAGTTCATGACGTTCGAAGTCACGGAACGCTGCTATGAATGGATCCCGGTGAACGGCATCGAAGGGACTGATCCCACGAAATCCAACATGGCCTGCCTTATCGAGAAGGGCGAGAAGAAGAGCTGGGGTACGTTCAGGAACGGCGAACTCCAGGGCCTTATGGAATGTGCCAACGGCATCAAGGGTAAAGAAAACGTCGACTGCGACCACGCGTACTAGTCGAAATTTTTTACTATATTTGTGCCCGAATTTGCCTGGATAGTTCAGTTGGATAGAACGGGTCCCTCCTAAGGATCAAACTCGCGTTCGAATCGCGATCCGGGTATTTCTCTTTATTGTATGCCCGGCTCGTCCGGGCATATCTTTTATCGCCTTAAATATTGTTATTTTCTACACGTGAAGAAATCCTATTTTGCTTTTGTCGTCGTGTTCGCGGTCCTGTTGCTGCTTCCGTTTACGGTGCAGACTGTTGCGGACTTGCGTGGCGAAAAACGTTTTGTTTCCCTCGATATTTTCAAGGATGTTGTTTACACCCCGTTCGTGCGGGAATCAAAAATGACTGCGGGGGCGATGCGCCTGGATAGTGCCTGGCGTGCTGCGCGCGAGTCTATTGCGGGTGGCACGGAGACTGCGGATGCACTGGAACCGGTAATCGGAGCCCTTTCTGATTTGGAGGCGGTCGCGCTGACCGTCAATGCGTATGCGCAACTCGATACTGCGGAGGCGTGCTACAGGTTGCTCAAGCAGGCCGACACGTTGCTTGCGAGCCTCGAGGATGAGCCCGAGAATTTCAAGGCGGCGGATTCCACGCTCAAGGCGGTTGTCGCCGAATTTGGGCATTTCTCGCTTGTGCGCGCGTTCCTTGCGGTCAAACATTACGGCGTATGGACGAGCCGTTACCTGCGCGCGTTCGAAAAGAAGGTGGAAGACGAGAATGCGCTCGTGTTGGCGGTGAGGCCGCGCTACCAGCTTGCGGTATGGAATATCTTTAACGATCCGGGCGAGAAGGTGGTGCTCGGGGCTGGCGGGGGCCGTTGGCTTTTCTACCGCCAGGACGTGGAATTCCTGGTGCAGCCGTCCCCGCTGGACATTCGTTCTGCAAAACTCGACAACCCGGTCAAGGCGATTGAAAAGTTCCGCGACCAGCTCAAGGCGAAGGGCGTGGAACTGCTCGTGGTGATTACTCCGGGCAAGCCGAGCATCTATCCGGAAAGGCTTACGGGCTCGGCACAGTTTTTAAATGGCACGACTGCCGCGGGTCATGGCAAGGCGATTCTCGATTCGCTTGCTCGACTCGGGCTCAACACCGTTGATCTGTACACGCCGCTCCTTGCCGCGAAGGCCGACGATGCCAAACTCGGACCGCTCTACCTGAACGACGACACGCACTGGACTCCGCGCGGTGCGGAACTTGCTGCCGGCGTGATTGCAGGCAAGGTGCGCGAGATGGCGGATGCGGGCGTCGTGGATATCGGCGAAGAATCCATGACCTATGTTGCATCTGACTCTGTGGCCGACCGCATGGGCGATATCGGCGAGATGAGCGGGCTCAACAAGTTCAATGTGTTCAAGGTGCAACGCGTGACCGGACATGTCGTTTCGCAGCAAGAGGTCACGGAACGCGCGCAAACTCCGGACAGCTCGGAAACGCCCGTGGATTCGCTTGCCGATTCGGTGGCCGTGCAAGAAACCGTAGCCTACGATACGGTCAGGACTCCTTTCAAGGACGATTTCCGAAAGGCGAAAATCCTGATTCTCGGCGACAGCTTCAGTCGCATTTACCAGACCGATTCGCCGGTGAACGCGGGGTGGATTGCGCACTTTGCAAAGGATATGGGAAGGCCTGTCGCAAGCATCGTGAGCGATGGCGGCGCTTCGACGCTCGTGCGTGAAAAGCTTGCCCGCAAGGCCGGCGTGCTCAAGGGCAAAAAACTTTTGATCTGGGAATTTGTGGAACGCGACCTACGCTTCGGTGCGGAAGGCTGGAAAGAGGTTTCGTTTTAGATGAGAGACGAAAGACGAAAGATTTATAAAGGCGCTTCGCGCAATTGTTATAAAAGGATAATGCAATGGCAAGACATGGGACGCCCACTCCGGGGCAGGCAATTCTGGAAGGTATCGAGTGGCTCAAGATGGACAAGGCCGAATTCGCGCGCCGTATCGGTGTACCGATGGAAACGCTCGAAGGCCTGATTGCGGGGACAGTCGAGATTACCCGTGAACTTGCCGAATCGCTCGAATCCGTGACCGGTAGCCCCGCCGCCTACTGGCGCATGCTCGCAAAAAAAGTTACTAGTTCCAAGTTATAAGTTACTAGATTTTTGTGGGATTTATTGACTAATTTTAGGAACTTTTTTCTTTTTAACTAGTAACTACAAACTAGTAACTCATTATGAATATTACAGACGCAGTTTCTTGTATGTGCGACCTCGCGAAAGGCGAGGCGGAGCAGTTCGACGTTATTGCCTCCAATACCCATTCTGAAAGTCTATCCGTTTTTCAGGGCCAGGTGCAGAATACCGAGATTTCCGATTCTGTAGGCTTGGGTATCCGCATTATCAAGGATGGCCGCCCCGGCTACGCCCATACGGAACGCTTGACCAAGGATGCCATTTCGCAGACTATCAAAGATGCCCTTTGCCATACGCAGTGGACCGAGGCGGTCGATATTGAACTTCCGACCCCGGCAAAGATTCCGGAAGGGAGCCCCAACTATAATCCGGCACTTGAATCCCTCACGCTTGGCGATGTCAAGGATTTTTGCATAGAGCTCGAAAAGCAGACGTTCGCACGTTCTACCGAAATCAAGAACATACCTTATCTTGGCGCGGACATCAACCAGGATTTCTCGATTGTCGCCAACAGCAAGGGGCTTTTCTATACCGACAAGAGCAATTCCGTCGCTGTCGGGGCAGGGGCCGTTGCCGAACGTGACGGAATCAGCAAGCTGGGGAATTTCGTCAAGAACGGTCGTGACTGGGGCGAGTTCAGCGTAGGTGAAATTGCCGAAAAGGCGGCGACCTACGCCACGGAACTTTTCGGTGCAAGGAAAATCGAAAGCGGAAAGATTCCCGTTATTTTCTCGGAACGCATTGCGGGGCGCTTTATGGGGATGTACGCGTCTCCGTTTATCGCGGAATCCATGCAGAAGGGAACGTCACGCCTGGCGGGCAAGCAGGGCACGAAAATCGCTTCGGAAAAACTTTCGCTGTGGAGCGACCCGCTTGGCGAAAACTTCTGCAACAAGATGTACTTCGATTCCGAAGGTTCCCTCGCTCGTCGCGTAGAAGTCATCAAGGACGGCGTATTCAACGAAGCCCTGTACAATCTCGAGACGGCTGCCAAGGACGGCTGCAAGACGACCGGAAACGCTGCCCGCGGATTCGGTTCCAAGATGTCTACGGCTTTCTGGAACATGTTCGTGCCGGCAGGGGAGCTTTCGACTGCGGAACTGTTGAAGCTTTTCCCGAAATGCTTGCTGGTCGTTCGCTTGGAAGGTGGTTCTGGCTGTAGCGCTGTATCGGGCGAACTCAGCATCGGAGCCCATGGATTCTGGTGCGAAAACGGAGTCATCCAGCATCCGGTGGACAGCGTCACCTTGAGCGGCAACTTCTTCGACATTATCCGTAACGTTACCGCTGTCGGAAACGAATACTACAGCAATTTTGCGGGCATAAGAGTTCCTGCGCTAGCCATTGACGAGCTCGCGGTAAGCTGCTAGAAACTTTATTTACTATTTTGATGGTAAATTAAATGGGGGTTGTATGAAACGTCTGTTTTTCGCAGTCTTGTTACTTGGAGCATTTTTTGGGGCCTGCTCCGATGATGATTCGTTTTATCCGGTAAAAGACGAAGTGTCCGATGCGTCATCCGGCTCCGGTGAGACAAGCAAATCCTCAAGTGCAGAGAATAAATCATCTTCTTCGAGCGCTCGTCCTATTGAAACACATAGCTACGGGCTTACAGAAACGGCATGGAGCCTGCTGAACCCGGATATAGAATATGGCGAATTCGTTGACAATCGCGATGGGAAAGTTTATAAGACCGTTCAGATAGGCACACAGACGTGGATGGCGCAGAATCTGGCTTTTGACCCGGGATTGAAAGATAAGGATGATAGAGATTGGAATTTTTGCCGGGTGGGAGCTCGATGCGATACAATTGGATATCATTATCCATGGAATGTCATGATCGATACGATGGGCTTGTATGGCTCTGCGTCTTTTGGTTTTAGGTCTAATCCAGGAACAAACAACGAAATATTCGAACACCACATGAGAGGTATATGCCCAGAAGGCTGGCATGTTCCACACAGTGACGAGTTTAGGGTCCTGATTGATTATGTCGGTGGTGAAGATGTTGCTGCCCAAAAGTTGAAGGCTTTATCCGGATGGGAAAAAGCGTCCAAAGAGGACGTTGACCCGAATGGCTTAGACACTTATGGTTTTTCTTTATTGCCTACTGGTGATCCTGACAATGGCTCTGGCTCTACTTATGTATGGGCTGCTTTAGGGGCGTATGACGGTACCTTCCAACGTTATTATATGGGGCTTCATGCGATGTGGGAGAAAATTTCCATACTTAAAGAATATAAGAGATATTCGATGGTTCTTCGTTGTGTCAAGGATTTGAAAGAGATTCCCTATACCAAGGATCCGGTCCCCGCATGCAACGAAAACGGCGTGGACAATTGTGAATATGGCGAACTCCTTGATGAACGCGATTATAGAAAATACAAGACCGTTACCATTGGCAAACAGACTTGGATGGCAGAAAACCTCCTTTACAACAGCAATTATTATGACGAGGAATTAGGGGACACTATTGAAACAAGCTGGTGCCTGACTTATCAAGCGGGTTGCCAATTTGGACGCTACTATTCTTGGGCTGGTGCGATGGATTCTTCGGGTAGGGCTAACGGCAAGCCTACGGGTTGCGGATTAAATAGCCCTTGTCGCATAGAAGGCAAGGTGCGCGGAGTGTGCCCGACGGGGTGGCATCTGCCCGATACGACTGAAGTGAATGAACTCGTGAATTACATCCATTATGTCGGTAAAAAATACGGCTCTGCCCAGGCGTTAAAAAAATACAGCGTCGTATTTGGTAGAAGAACGGTTATTTGGAGTGACCACGAGCAAAGTGGAGCTGTAGATGCTTACGGGTTCGGAGCCTTGCCCATTGGGGGCGGAAGACTTGATTCTTTGGGAAGAGTAGAAGACAAAGATGTTGGAATCCTTTTTCAGTGCAGTACTTGTCAAGATATGGAAGGTGGTGGAGCCATTTTCTGGGCGTCTTGCCCCGCAACGGAAACAGAAATGGCCGCGTGTGCCTTTAGCATGGCTGCCAATCGCCGTTCTGTTATAACAGGTACAACAAACCCTCTTAACTTAATACCGATCCGTTGCCTAAAGGATTAGCCTGCTAATGGATTAGCCGGCTAACTCTTTCTTTGCCGCTTTTTTCTGCCTGTAAATCAGTACGATCAGCCAGATCAGGCCGGTCAGGAACATCACGCTGCAAAGCGTCTGGCCGCGGCTCATGCCGAAAAGATCGACGCGGCCGAGATGTGCGTCGGGCCTGCGGAAGAATTCGATGAAGAATCTGAACAGCCCGTAGCCCATCAGGTAAAGGCACGGCATCTTGTCGTGAAGAACCGGAATCTTGCGCAAGTACCAAAGGATGGCGAAAAGTCCCGCTCCTTCGAATACCATTTCGTAAAGCTGGCTCGGATGGTGCAGAATCGGGTTCGTAATAGGGCTGTCATGGGCCAGCGGGAAATACATGCCGATAGGGCTCGTGGTGACTTCGCCGAAGAGTTCCCCGTTGATAAAGTTGCCGAAACGTCCCCATGTGTAGGCGAGCGGGGCCAGAAGGAAACACAGGTTCAGCGTTTTCCAGAGATCCATCTTGTTGCGCTTGATGCCGATAATCGTAAACACGATGCTCAGAATAAGGCCGCCGTGATAGCTCATTCCCGCAATGCCCGAAAAATGGTAGCCGAGCGCATCGTGTGTCATGGGCAAGATAATTTCGGTCGGGTTGGCCAGGTAGTAGCCCGGCTTGTAGAAAAAGACATAACCGAGACGAGCACCGATAAGGATGCCGGCAATAATCCAGGTGAAAAGGCTATCGAACTGTTCCTTCGTGTAGCCCAGCTTTTCTTTCTTGTTTATGTGCGTTAGCGTAAGATAGCCGGTCACGAAAGCAAAAATGTACATTATGCCGTACCAGCGGACCGGGAAACTGCCTATCTGTATGGCTGTTCCGTCAAAATAAGTCGGAATAAGGTTCCACCAAGATAAATCCATGCTATTTTCCTTTGGACAAGTTCTGATGTGCCCAATAATTTATAATCATTGCAGCCACTTGGCATGCGGGTTGTGAACGGTAGCCCTGCAAATCGTGGACTTGCAGGATTACGACGACCAAAGCCTTGGACGGATCTTCTTTCGCCTGTGCAAAACCCATGAACCATTCGTAGCGTCCGTAGGGGTCGTGCCCGTCGAGCGAGCCTGTCTTGCCACCGATATTCAATGCATTGAAATTCTTGCGGGCCATGTTGCGCGTAGAAATGTGCTTGCGGGCGGTACCGTTCGTTATGGAACGTATCATGGCCTCGCGGAGCCCGTAATAGGTGTTTTCGCTGAACTTGCCTACATCCAGGGCGATGCGGTTCTTGGGCGCATAGGCCGGGAGGTTTTCTGCCCACGGGATTTCAAGCGGCTTTTTCATGAGGATGGAACGGACCTGTGCCGCGGCGAGAAGCGGGGTCAGGGTTGTCGCCTCGGTAAATCCGCAGCTGGCCTCGGCGAGCCCGTAACCGGAATCGGGCGGGGAATAGCTGGAACGGCCGGGAAGGCCACCGGGGAAGTTCGTGTTGTAGCCGAGGTTACGGGCCGCGTCGCGAAGGCGCTTGGCTCCGACATTCATGCCGATGATGGCGAGCGGCGGGTTGGCCGACTTTGCGTAGGCGTCTTGCAGTTCGATAGTCGGGCCGGTATAGTTCTCTGGCACGCGCAACTGGTTCTTATAGAGCGTATGATGGGCGCCGCGGTCGGGAATGGGAGAGTTCAGCGAATAGCGGTTGCTTTCCATGGCGGCGGCAATCGTAATGGTCTTGGCCAGCGAGGCGGCAGGGAACGTGTTGCGGATAAAATAGTCGGGTTCGTTCTGCACCTTGTAATCTTTAGTTTCGCCCCAGGCGATAATCTCGTTGCTCTTGGGTTCCACGACCAGGATGGCGCTATGCATCGGCTTGAAACGGCGCAGCATCTGGTCAATTTTTTCGGCGAGGAACACGTCTTTCTGCATGCGGATGTGGACGCTGTCGATGACTTCGGGCTCCGGGACGTTTTCGGGTGCGACGGTAGCGGCGATACTCGCCTGGACGTTGGCTATTTCTTCGTTCTTGTCCGGTCCGGCTTCGTTTTCAGTCCCGTATTTTTGCTGGATAGCCTCTATGGCCGTTGATTCGGCGGCAGAAGGTTCCTCTGCGATGACTTGGGCGGAATCCGTTTCGGTTACACTTGCGGCCTGTTCGATACTCTGTTTCGTGGCGGCTTTCTCGCTGCTTTCATAGATGCAAGAGGCAATGAATACGCAAAGAATGATAAACACTCCGGCGGCGATACAGCGGTTTCTCATTCTTTCCTTGTATGGACGCCTGTTTCGGGGGTCGTAGTAATACTTCATCGGTCTATTTGAAAATGGTTTTGCGGTAGTAGGCGAGTTCGGCAATGCTTTCGCGGATGTCGTTGAGCGCTTCGTGGCGCTTTTCTTTCTGGAATTCCTCCAGTTTCGGATACCAGCGGAAAGAAAGTTCCTTGATGGAGCTTACATCGATGTTCCTGTAGCACAGCCATTCAGAAATTTTGGGCATGTACTTGTACAGGAACCGTCTATCTTGCGTGATGGAGTTGCCGCAAAGGATGTTTTTCCCTTTTTCGGTAAAGGGCTTGATAAATTCCATGGTCTTTTCTTCGGCATCGGCTACGGTGTAACGGGAACGCCGGCATCGGTCGACTAGGCCGCTCATCGTATGGTGCTTGGAGTTCCATTCATCCATGCCTTCGAACACGTTTTCGCTCTGGTGTACGGCGATGACGGGGCCTTCGGCAAGCACGTTCAGCTCGGCATCGGTAACAATGGTCGCGATTTCCAGGATGACGTCTTTTTCCGGTTCCAGCCCGGACATCTCCAGGTCCATCCAGACGAGGTTGAAGGAACTTTTCTTTTTGCTCATATCGGGCGGAAATTTAGTTTTTTGTGAAGATTTTGAATGTCGGGTTCGTTCCAAAATGGGGTGCATTCTATCCTCTTTTTTTACGGATTTATCGAATTTTTACGCCCGTGAGAAATAAAACGCTTTATTGTAAGGTTTTTATTTGCTATATTCGCCCCCGTTAATTTGTTATAGGAATCCGAATATGGAAGAAGTAGTCATTACTGGTATGGGTTGCGTGTCGGCCCTTGGAAATTCCCCCGATCTTCTCTGGGACGGCCTCGTACAGGGCAAGTCCGGCATTGCCGTTATCGACAGGTTCGACGTATCCGCCTTGCCGATCAAGATTGCCGCCGCCGTCAAGGAATTCGACGGCTCCGAATATTTCAGCAGCCGCGACCAGTCCAGGTTCTCCAAGTGCATCCAGTACGCCGTCTATTCCGCCTTCCAGGCCCTCAAGAACGCCGGCATCGACCCCAAGGCCGAAGACCCGTCCCGTTCTGGCGTGATTATCGGTGCCGGTATCGGTGGCATGAACACCTATACCGAGAATGCGGTCACCTGGGGCAACCGTGGCCCGTCCCGCGTTTCTCCCTTCTTTATCCCGATGTCCATTACCAACATGCCTGCCGGCGAAGTTTCCAACCGCACCGGCTGGATGGGTCCCTGCTTCGCCGTGGTTTCCGCCTGTGCGACCTCGAACCATTCCATCGCGGCCGCCTTTGACGCCATCCGCCTTGGCCGTGCCGACATCATGCTTGCCGGCGGTACCGACGAGACGGTGAACCCGCTCGCCCTGGCTGGCTTTACCAACATGCACGCCCTCTCTAAGCGCAACGACGATCCGGAAACGGCTTCCCGCCCGTTCGACAAGGACCGTGACGGTTTCGTGATGGGTGAAGGTTCCGGCATCCTCGTGCTCGAAAGCCTCTCTCACGCCAAAAAGCGCGGCGCGAACATCCTGGCCCGCATTGCCGGTGTCGGTATGAGCGCCGATGCGCACCACATGTCCGCCCCGCGTGAAGACGGCGAAGGCGTGCGTCTCGCTATCGAGATGGCTCTCCGCGAAGCCGGAATTTCTCCGGATGAAGTGGGCTACGTGAATACGCACGGTACGTCGACTCCGCTTGGCGACGTTGCCGAATGTTCCGCCCTCGAGAAGGTTTTTGGTGCACGCGACTCCCTCAAGGTGAACTCCTCCAAGAGCATGATCGGCCACGCCCTCGGTGCCGCCGGTGCCCTCGAAGCCATCATCACCGTGAAGTCCCTGCAGAACCAGATGGTCCATGCGACCAAGAACGTGTTCAACCAGGACGAACGCATCCACCTGGATGTCTGCGCCAACAAGAACACTTCGCACAGTTTCAAGTACGCCCTGTCCGACGGCTTCGGCTTCGGCGGCCAGAACAGCGTGCTCCTCTTGGCCCGCGACTAAATTGATGTGAAATGTGTAATGTGAAATGACTAATTATTCATTCCCCATTACACACCACACACTACATCTTAGATAAAGCTTCCCGGAATTCATTCTCCGGGGCTTTTTGTTTTCTATCTTTTGCCTCGTGAATTTCGCGATGCAAAAAATAGTCGCCGTGATTGTTCTTGCACTTGTATGCCTTGTGCAGCCTGCGCTTGCCGCTCCGGGCGATCCGCTTACCTGGCGCGATTCCACGTGGGATTACCGCAGTGAAGACCCGGGTGATACGGTCCGCGAACTTTCGGTGGCCAAGAGCGTTGGCGTGGCATCGACGGTGCTGATCGCTTATGGCGCCGCCTATTGGCTTGTGTTCCATAAGGGCTGGTGGGACGAACAGGGCAACCATTTCCATTTCGAGAACGATTTCGACTACGCCCTGAACTTGGACAAGTTCGGGCATTTTGCTGCCGGCGTCATTCTGGGCGAAAGCTTTTACGAAGCCTACCATTGGGCGGGGATTTCCGAATTCCAGTCCTACCTGTATGCAGGCCTTTCGGCGATGGCGACCCATATTGCCATCGATGTGAAGGACGGCTATTCTCCGGAATGGGGATTTAGCATCTTTGATGTTCTTTCCGGTACCCTGGGCGGATTCCTGCCTATGGCGGAACGCTACATTCCCGTTTTCAAGTACGTGGACCTCAAGTGGAGCTACTGGATAAACACCAAGGCGTATTACAGGCAGAGCGATACGGGAATCTTTACGGACGACTATTGCAACCAGACGTTCTGGGCCTCTTTCAAGCCGTACCGCTTGCTCCCGGCGAGCGTCCGTGCCTACTACCCGAGCTGGCTCGCCATTGCCGCAGGACTCAGCATCGACGAGGGTGTCTTCATCAAGAATTACGAAGGCACTCCACACCGCGAAGTTTACATTGCGCTCGACTACGACCTGGAGGCTTTTCGCCCGCAGAGCCGCATGGCGAGGACGTTTGTCAAGTACCTGAACTATTTCAAGCTGCCGGCCCCGACCATCCAGGTCTATCCTGAATTCCACTGGTACCTGCTCTATCCGATAAAGTTCTAGGCTTATTCTGAATATGACCGATTTACAGCAATTTGTTTCTGTGGCCGAATCCCTTGCCAAGAAGGCGGGCGACCTCTGCCTCGAACTCCAGGGCAACCTGGGCGATGTCAAGTACAAGTCCGCCAAGGACGTGGTGACCATTGCCGATGTCTCGAGCGAAAGGCTTATCGTGGACGGCTTACGGGCCGCTTTCCCGACCCATTCTGTCCGTACCGAAGAAGCCGGCGTCATCGAAGGGTCTGACCCGCGTTACCGCTGGATTATCGATCCGGTGGATGGAACCGTGAACTTTAGCCGCGGCATACCGCTGTGGGGCATTTCCGTCGCTCTCCATTTCGAGGGCAGACCTCTCGTGGCCGTAGTGAACCTCCCGAAACTGGGCGAGATGTACACGGCGGTGAAGGGCGGGGGAGCATTCATGAACGGACGGCCAATCCACGTGAGCGGCGAATCGAATCCCGTGCACGCCATCGTGAGCAACGGCGACTTCAACGTGGGGAACGTTCAGAAGATCAACGCGCAGAATTCCTATAACTTCGCTAGGGAGTCCGAGGTCTTTGAACGGGTGAAGTGCCTGGGGTCGGCCGTAATAGAGGGCTGTTTTACCGCCTGCGGGCGTATCGACTGCTTTGTGATGACGATGAGCTACCCCTGGGATATTGCCGCGATTTCGTTAATCGTCGAAGAAGCCGGTGGCCGTTCCACCCACATAGACGGGTCGCCCATGCAGTACGTCGATGGGGAGCAAGTCATCTTTAGTAACGGCATTTTACACGATATTTTGAAAAAAACGGTCAATTAGTCCACATTTTTTGGATTTTTTTCCCGATAAATGTATTGTTTATGAAAGTTTAAAGCTAGATTTGTGATATATATCACGAAACATATATCCATTAACAAGGAGATATAATGAAATCGATGAAACTTTCAGCAATCGTCTTGGGGCTTGTCGCCGCCGGCGTATTTGCCGAACCTGAGGCTGCCGCCGCTCCTGCAGCCGAGGCTCAGCAGGCTGAAGCTGCTGCCGCTCCTGCTACAGAAGCTACGCAAACCGATTCTGCTGCTACAGCTGCCGCAGCACCTGCCGCGGTTGCCGACACATCGAAAGCCGATTCTGCTGCCGCTCCTGCCGCCGCTCCTGTAGCCACTGCAGTCGATACTTCGATTAGCGAATACACTCCTCTCGAAACAATCGTTTCCGAGAAGGGTCCCGAATACAAGGTTTCCGGTTTTGTTGATCTCGAAGCCGACGTGATGAACTATAACGCCGACAGGCGTTTTGCCCACTCGTTCGCCTCTACGTTCGATCTCAATTTCGACATCAAGTTTACCGACAACTGGTCTGCCTTCGTCGGAATCGAAGCCGACGGCGCCGAAGCCTATCCGGACTTCTACCTGAACGGTGCGTACGTTCAGTACCAGAACAGCCTGTTGGGCGTCAAGATCGGTGACATGACCTATTCCGAAGGTGCGTTCAACTACTACCGTTACGACGACGCCACCTACTATGCCGCCGGCATGAAGGAACAGAGCTTGCGCGGTGTCGAACTCGACATCGTCGGTGTTCAGGCCGCTATCGGTTTCTCCGCCAACGAGAACACGCTGTTCATCAAGGGCGACTCCAGGGACCAGGATGTCTTTGCGTTCTTCACGCACTTGGCATATGATCTTGAATTCGCCGGCCAGAGAATCCGTCCCTACGTGCATTACAAGGGATACGACCTGGATGACGCCAACGACCACTGGTACAACCAGTTCCGTGCCGGTTTGTTCATGGAATTCTCCATCATGAACCTGCTCTACATCCACACGGGTTACGGCTTTGCCGACGACGTGATGGGTGCCGCCAAGCCGGTCGTGAGCCACACGTTCCTTATCGAACCGACCCTTACCAAGGGTGCTTTCTCCCTTACCGGTTCCGTCTTCTACGCCCTCCTGGCAGACAATCCGGACCGCGCATCGGAAATCGACGTCCCGGAACGCTTCTACATCTATGCTGAACCGGCCATGCAATTCCTCGACCAGTTGAAGGTGGGCGTCATGGGTGAATATCATACCAACACCCTCGACAGCGACAACGACAACAACGAGTTCGCCTATATCGGCCCCAAGATCTACTTCAACCCGAACAAGTTTATCTCCATGCAGATGTTCGGAGCCATCGTGCTCCCGCTCGGCGATGGCGATGGAACCGGAACCGTCATCAACTACAAGGAAGACGACGAATTCCTGTTCGACATGGGTGCCGAAGTTATCTTCAGCTTCTAGTTTAGTAAAGACTGTAAAAAGGAAAGCCCCGCTAACGCGGGGCCTTTTCTGTAGTAGTGAACTACTGATTACAGCGGGATGTTCCCGTGCTTTCTCCAGAGGCGGGCTTTCTTCTTGTTCTTGAGGTAGTCGAAGGCGACCGCAAGACGGTCACGCACGTGGTCCGGGGAGATGACCTCGTCGATATAGCCGTTCTTGGCGGCGATATAGGGGTTGAGGTACTTCTCTTCGTATTCGGCGATGAGCTTCTGGCGCGTTTCGGCAGGTGTTGCGGAGGCGGCGATTTCCTTGCGCTTGAGGATATCCACGGCACCCTCGGCTCCCATCACGGCAAGCTGGGCGATCGGCAGGGCGAACACATAGTCCGCACCGAGATTCTTGCTGTTCATAGCGATGTAGGCACCGCCGTAGGCCTTGCGGAGGATAAGCGTCACCTTCGGCACGGTCGCTTCGGCGTAAGCGTACAGGAGCTTGGCGCCGTGGCGGATGATGCCGTTGTGTTCCTGCTTGGTGCCCGGCATGTAGCCCGGGACGTCTTCCAGCGTGAGGATAGGAATGTTGAAGCAGTCGCAGAAGCGCACGAAACGGCTCGCCTTGTCGCTGGCATCCACATCGAGGGAGCCGGCGATAAAGTTCGGCTGGTTCGCGACGATACCCACGACGTTGCCGTCCATGCGGGCAAAGCCGATGACCACGTTACGGGCGAAGTCCTTCTGGATTTCGAGGAAGCTGTCCTTGTCGGCAAACGTCTCGATGACGTTGCGCACGTCGTAGCCTTTCTTGAAGTTGTCGGGGACGATTTCTTCAATTTCCTTGGACTTGTCGACTGCCTTGAACTTTTCCGCTACGGGCGGTTTTTCGAGGTTGGATTGCGGCAGGTAGCTGAGCAGGTTGCGTACGGCTTCGAGGGTTTCCCTGTCGTCCTTGCACACGAAGTGGGCAACACCGGACTTGGTGGAATGTACGCCGGCTCCGCCGAGTCCTTCGGGGGAGACGGTTTCGGCCGTCACGGCCTTCACGACGCCCGGGCCCGTGATGAACATCTGGCTCGTTTTTTCCGTCATGAAGATGAAGTCGGTAATGGCGGGGGAGTAGCAGGCACCGCCGGCGCAGGGGCCGAGAATCACGGAAATCTGCGGGATGATGCCCGAAGCGAGCGTATTGCGGGTAAAGATGCCGCTGTAGCCGTCGAGGGAGTTGACGCCTTCCTCGATACGGGCGCCACCGCCGTCGTTGATGCACACGAACGGGGCCATGGATTCAAGGGCGAGGTCCATGGCCTGGCAGATCTTCTTGGCGTGGGCAGACCCGAGGGAACCGCCGCTTACGGTGAAGTCCTGGGAGGCGACATAGACTGTCTTGCCGTTGACCTTGCCGTAGCCGGTCACGACGCCGTCACCGAAAATTCTCTTGGATTCGGGCAGGTCGAGGCTCGTGGAGACGCGGAGAGCGCCGATTTCGCGGAACGTGCCCTTGTCAAAAAGAATTTCGAGACGTTCGCGGGCGGTGAGCTTGCCTTGGGAATGTTGTTTTTCAATACGGGCGTCGCCGCCGCCGGCGACAGACTTTGCCTTGTATTCGTTTAGTTTTTCAAGATAAGACTTATCCCACATGGTAGTCATCCTTTTCGTTAATGTCCTTGTTCGCCGGAGGTAAAGTTCGGCAAACATTTTAAATACGGTGCAAATGTAGAAAATTTCTCGGGTAGTCAAAACTTATTTGCATGTTTCAAAAAAATTATGTAAGTAAAGCTTACAATGGGCGAGTGCTATTTATCCCGAAAACATGCTTTTTTATCCGATTTAGCCATAATCTATAGTTGGAAAGTGTATTTTTTTACTATCTTTGAGCCGAAATTTATTCAAAAAAAGAGGAAAACAATGGCTAATGAAGAAGTAAAATCCAAACTCAAGTCTTTTTTTATGTCCGACCTCGGCGTCGATGGCGACGTGCTCCAGTACGATACGGCCCTTTTCGGTGATGAAATCGGCCTCGACTCTGTGGACTCCCTCGAAATCATCTCTTTCGTGGATTCCACTTTCGGTGTTTCCATGACGGGTGTCGCCAAGGAAAACTTCCAGTCCATCGATACGATTGCGGCATACATCGAAGCCCACAAGGCTTAATTACCTTGGCCGAGTGATTTTCACCCGGCTTTTTTTCTCGGACATCCTGGAGCGAAGCTGTAGGATTCATTAGTTTTTTGGAAAATAATATGACCCCTAATGACAAGCGTTGTGTAGTTACTGGTTTGGGCGTTATTTGCGCGGTCGGTAACAATGTTGAAGAAACGTGGAACAGTGCGCTCAAGTCCGTCTCGGGCATTCACAAGACGACATCTGTCGATACGGTGAACTGCTATGCGGACTTGGCTGCCGAAGTCAAGTGCGATACTCTCGACGAGGTCGATGCCCCCGAAGAGAAGGACCGCGTATCCAAGTTGTGCATCAAGGCTGCGAACGAAGCCCTGGCCGATGCGGGACTTTCTAATTTCAACGATGATCAACGCGTCAGTGTCATTATCGGAAGCTGCGTTGGCGGTGTCATTTCCATCGAACATTACCACCAGGGAGCAAAGGAAGCTGTCGACATTCCCAAGATGCCGATTGCCTCCATCGCAAGCCAGGTTGCCGAGACATGCGGTGCCGGCGGTATCGTGACGAACGTCGCGAACGCCTGTGCGGCAGGGACGATTTCCATCGCGCTCGCCTGCGACCTCATCCGTGCGGGCAAGGCCGACGTGGTCATCGCCGGCGGTGCGGATTCCTTTGCGGCAGTGCCGTATTCCGGATTCCTTTCGCTCCACGCTCTCGACGAGAACGGGTGCTCCCCGTTCAACCGCTGTAACGGCATTACGCTCGGCGAAGGTGCCGGTGTCGTCATTGTCGAATCTTACGAATATGCCCAGAAGCGCGGCGCGAAGACCTACTGCGAAGTGCTCGGCTCCGGTGTCACGAGCGACGCGAACCACATTACCGCCCCGCGCGAAGATGGCCTCTGCCTCATGGAAGCCATCAACCGTGCAGTCAAGAATTCCGGCATCCAGAAATCCGACATCGGTTACGTGAATGCCCACGGTACGGGTACCGGCAAGAACGACAACGCCGAAATTACGGCTTTCAAGACTTTCTTCGGCGAAGAGAACCCGACGGTGAGCGTGAGTTCCACGAAGGTGTTGACGGGGCACTGTCTCGGCGCGGCCGGCGCTATCGAAGCCGTGTTCAGCATCAAGGCCTTGACGACCGATACGGTGCTCCCGACGTTCCCATATACGGAAGAACAGTCCGCGGCGCTCAAGGAAAAGGTCGGCACGCTCGATTTCGTGCAGAATACGGCACGTCCCAAGCAGCTCAAGTGCGTCTTGAGCAACAACGTGGCTTTCGGCGGCACCAATGCGGCAATCGTGTTTTCCAAGGAACAGGGGAGCGTTACGGCGCAGCCTGCCCGCAATAAGAAGATCGTGGTGACGGGCCTCGGCATCGTTAGCCCGCTCGGCAACAGCAAGACCGCCTATTTCGACGCGGTCAAGGCCGGCAAGAAGCCCGAAAGCGCTTCCGTGAAGTCGACGATTACGCTTGACGACTACAAGGACTTGGGCATCAAGATGGCGTTCTACCGCAAGCTCGACAACCTGGGCCAGCTCCAGACCGTTTCGGGCATGCGCGCCCTGCAGGATGCGGATTTCAAGGTGACCGAAGACAATGCGAAGGATATCGGCATCATTGTCGGTACCAGCGAAGGCGGTCTCGGTTCCACCTACGATTTTGAGGAACTCATCGCCCGCGAAGGCAACGCGAACGGTTCCGCGTTCAAGTTCCCGCACACGGTCTACAACGCCGCCGGCGGTTACCTCTCGATTTGCTCCGGCATCAAGGGCTACGGCGTGACCATTACGACCGGTCCGCTCTCCGGTCTTGACAGCATCGGCTATTCCATGAACGTCATCCACGATGGCCAGGAACAGGCCATGATGGCTACGGGTACCGACGAGAACATCCCGGTGATTACCGAATTCGCCCAGAAACTGGGCGTGGCTGCCAGCGAAGTGGTGGCTCCCTTCGCCAATGCCGACGGCTGCGTGGTGGGTGACGGTTCCGTATCTATCCTCCTCGAAGAAGAATCTTACGCGAAGGCCCGCGGTGCCAAGGTCTATTGCTATGCGCTCGGTTACGGCCATGGCCGCAAGAACGTGAAGTTCGGCAAGCTCGCGGGTTCCGACGAGGCGCTCGACAAGGCCATCAACGACGCCCTGGCCGATGCCGGCCTCAAGGCTTCTGACATCGACGCCGTCTGCGGTTTTGCGAACGGTTTCAAGAAGGTCGACGATATCGAGAAGGGCGCACTCCAGCGCGTGTTCGGCGAGAAACTCGCGACGATGCCGCTGTTCGAAGTCAAGGAAAGGGTAGGCGAGGGCCGTGCCGGGTCTGCCGCTCTTGCCGCATCCGAGGCGGCGATGCTCCTGGGCGGTGAACTCGCCAGCGACAACGCCTATTTCGTGGCTGCCGACGGTTCTGTTTCTAGCAAGTTTGCCGAAGCGGCAAACCTCAAGAAAATTTTGGTCATATCTTTTGCGGCTGGCGGTTCCTATAGCGCCGTCGTCTTCGGGAAATAAGGAGGAATGAGAATGAAAGTAGCATTGGTAACAGGCGCGTCGAAGGGAATCGGCAAGGCATGTGCCCTGCGCTTGGCTCGCGACGGCTACACGGTCGTGGTAAACTACTCCAGTTCCGACGAGGCTGCCCAGCAGACTCTCGACCAGATCAAGGCCGAAGGCGGCGACGGCATGCTCTACAAGGCGAACGTGGCCGACCTTTCCCAGGTGAAGGTGATGGTCCGCGAAGTCTTCAAGGCATACGGCCGTATCGACGTGCTCGTAAACAACGCGGGAATCGTCCGTGACGAATACCTCCTGATGATGAATCCCGAAACGCTCGACAAGTGTTTCGACCTGAACGTGAAGGGCTATTTCTACTGCGCCCAGCAGGTGGCCGTCAAGATGTACAAGCAGAAGTCCGGTGTCATCATCAACATGAGTTCTGTCAGTTCCAAGTTTGCGCTTCCGGGCCAGGCGGTCTACAGCGCTACGAAGGGTGCGGTGAACTCCCTCACGCAGACGCTCGCCAAGGAACTCGGCGGTTTCGGCATCCGCGTGAACGCTGTGGCTCCGGGCTTTATCGCAACCGAGATGATCGAGGCCATTCCCGAGGAGACCCGCAAGGGCTACCTCGAGAAGATTCCGCTCAAGCGTTTCGGTTCCGCCGACGAGGTTGCGAACATCGTGTCCGCCCTCGCGTCTGACCAGTTCGCCTATGTGACGGGCCAGGTGTTCGTGCTCGACGGAGGCCTCTCCCTATGATGAACATTTTCGAAATCAGCGAAAAGATTGCACAGCGTCCGCCGTTCCAGATGATTGAGAAGGTCACGGAACTCGTACCGAACGAATCTGCGACGGGCATCAAGAACGTGAGCGTGAACGAGCCCTACTTTATGGGGCACTTTCCGCAGACGCCCATCATGCCGGGCGTGCTTATCGTGGAAAGCTGCGCGCAGCTCTGTTCCCTCGTTATCGAGAAGCCTGCCGAGGACTTGGAAAAGAACCTCTACGTGCTTTTGAAGATTGACGGTTTCAAGTTCGTGAAGCCGGTGATTCCCGGTGACCAACTCGAAATCACCGTCAACAAGACGAAGGGCGGTGGCGTTCTCGTCGGTTTTGACTGCATCGTGAAGGTAAACGGCAACGTGCATGCGAAGGGCGCCTTGACCTTTACGAGCATCCCCAAGGAAAGTTTGGGAAAATAGTATTCCCGCTGTCATCCTGAGCGCAGGGCGAAGCCCGTAGTCGAAGGATCTGTAAGTAAAGTGAAAGTAAAGAAGAAAAATTTTCTGTTTGAATTTTTTATGCAGCTTGTCGTGGTGTTGGTCATCTACACCGTGCGCGTGTATCTGTTCGTGTTCTACCGTCCGAAGATAACGTATGTGGGGGAGACGGTTAAGTCCCCGCGCCTCAAGACGCCTTCGGTGATTATCGCGAACCATACGAGCATGTGGGACCCGCTCATGATGCTTGCCATTTTTTTCCATAAATGCAGTATCGTTACGGCAAAGGACCAGATCGAAGACCCGCATTTCAGTTGGGCGCTTACCCGCATCAAGCGTGTAATCCCGTGCGACCGCTTCAACCTGGATACCGAATGGGCGTTGATTGCCAAGCGTGAAATTGAAAAAGGCCGCTCGGTCATTATATTCCCCGAAGGCAAGTGCCGCTACGACGGCCTGCTGAACGAATTCAAGACCGGTTTCGCGTTCCTCGCGCGCAGCACGGGCGTTCCCGTAGTCTCGGTGGGCCTTGATGGCGTCTACAAGTTCGGTCACCGCACCCAAGTGGTTGTGAGCGAACCCGAAAAGATTGAACGTGTGAAGGGCGTCCCCTCTTCGAAGCATCTTGCCGAACGCAGCGAATACTTTAGGCAGATTGTCTGGAAACTCAAGCAGCGGGCGCTGGGGAAGGCGGAAGCCTCCGTATTGCCTGTCGCCGCGGAAACCCCCGAAGAGGTGCAGGCATGAAGATAGGGCTTGCTCTAGAAGGCGGTTCGCGCCAGACCATCTTTACCGCGGGCGTTCTGGACGCCTGGATGGAAGAGGATATCCTGTTCTCGTACTACGCGGGCGTGAGCGCCGGCGGTCATGCCGCGATGAACTACATCACGCACCAGAAGGGCCGCTTCCGCCATATCATCCAGCCGACGAAAATCCAGCAGGGGCAGGACCATTCGAACAAGTTCCTGGACGGCCCCCGTAAGGAATGCCACGCGCTGCATTACGATGCCGCCTATGGCGAAATCCCGTTCGACTTCAACGCGTTCTTCTCGGCGCGCGTGGAATGCGAATTCGGCGTCACGTGCTGCGAGACGGGCCGCGTGGAATTCTTCCGCGAGAAGATGAGCGAACGCCGCCTGCTCGACATCTTGAACGCGAGCTGCGCTTTGCCCATGATTTTCCCGACGGTCGAAATCGACGGACTGCACTATGCCGACGGCTGCATCACGGCTCCGATCCCGTTCGAGAGGGCGTTCGAGAAGGGCTGCGACAAGGTCGTGGTCGTATCGACGCATTACCCCGGCGAAATCGTGACGGACTTCCGCAAGTACCGCGTGATCCTGAATCCGATGTTCAAGCGCAAGTATCCCGACTTTTTCCGCGCGCTCATGCTGCGTTACAAGCGCTACGAGAAGATGTTCTCGAACATGGAAAAGCTCGAAAAGCAGGGCAAGCTCCTGATTTTCAGACCCGAAAGCGACCTGTGCGATCTCTTCGAGACGGAACGCGAGAACCTTGACGCGTCTTACGAGATGGGTTACGAGTACGCGCAGCGCCGCATGGATGAACTCAAGAACTTCATGGAACTCTAGTTCCGCACTGCCAAAATCCTGGCTTGGAGGACCGCATGTCGACCCTCCTTTTCATTTAGCGTTGTAAAACTTTCTAAACAAAATGGCGCGGAAAAGCAAAACTTACAAAAATGTAGGTTTTTGTGTTCTAGACCCTTGTTTTTTAACGAAAAAAAGCAATCGTTAAAACTGACAAAAAAGTAACTTACAAAAATGTAAGTTTTTGAAGATTTTTGGCCTGTTTTTACATTTTCTGCGGGGCGTTTGCTATCTTTAAACCCGTTAAAAACTTTAACCAAGGCAACCTCTAAAAATTGCTTTGATAAAGAAAATTTGAGCGAAACCGAGTGCAGGCAGGAACGAAAAGTGGTGAATACTGGAAGTCTTTACCACTTTGAGTGACGAAACTGCACGATGTGTTGCAGCCAAATTTTTGAAAATGAATTTTTAGAGGGTGCCGTAATCAAAACTCTCAACGGAGATATATAAAATGGCAATCAAGAATGCTTACCTTCAGAAAGTCTATGACAAGGTCGTCGCCCGTGATCCGGACCAGGCCCTCTTCCATCAGGCTGTCCGTGAATTCCTCGAATCCCTCGACCCCGTCCTCGAACAGGACAAGTCCTGGGAAACCAACGGCGTGATCGACCGCCTCGTCGAACCGGAACGCGTGATTACCTTCCGCGTACCTTGGCTCGATGACAAGGGTAACGTTCAGGTGAACCGTGGCTACCGCGTGCAGTTCAACTCCGCCATCGGCCCGTACAAGGGCGGTATCCGTCTCCGTAACGAAGTGACGCTTTCCATGCTCAAGTTCCTCGGCTTCGAACAGATCTTCAAGAACAGTCTCACCACGCTCCCCATGGGCGGCGGCAAGGGCGGCTCCGGCTTTGACCCGAAGGGCAAGTCCGACGGCGAAG
>NZ_DGUN01000005.1 GCF_002395745.1 Fibrobacter sp. UBA4309 | reverse complement strand
TGCCCAAGTTCCCCGAGGTGCGCCGTGACCTGGCCCTGCTGCTGGACGAGAGTGTCAGCTATGCCGACCTGCGTGCTGCGGCGTTTAAGCAAGCGGGCAAGCTTCTCAGACAGGTCGGCCTGTTCGATGTGTACCGGGGCGACAAAATCCCTGCCGGCAAGAAGCAGTATGCCCTCAGCTTTGTCATTCGGAGCGAAGACCGTACCCTTACCGACCAGGATACGGAGCGTCTGATGGACAAACTTCTGCAAATGTTCCAGAAGGATTTCGGTGCAGTATTGAGATAATGATGCGTTTTCGTCATATAGTGCTTGCGTGCCTGGCGGTGCTGCTCCTCTCCTCTTGTGCGGGGCGGCCGCGCATCATACCGCGCGGTACTCTGACGGATATTTATGCCGATTTCTTCCTTGCGGACCAGTGGCTTGCAGATCACAAGGAAGAGCGCTCGCGGGCGGACACGATGTTGTTCTATGACCCGATTCTTTCCCGCTACGGCTACACTTTCGAGGATTACGACGCCAGCGTACGCCACTACCTCAAGGACCCGGAAAAGTTCGCCAAGGTGTTCCGTGACGCGGCTAACAAGCTGAAAGACAAGCGCGATGAGTACCGCCGCAAGGTGGAACATCTTGAGAAAATCAAGGAGTTCAACGCCTCGATAAAGGGCTATTCGCAGAAAGATTTCTACAAGGACACCCTTATCTGGCGCACACGCTACAAGGATTCCCTTGCCGCGGCCCGTGCTGACTCCTCGCTCAGAGACTCTCTGTTGCGGGATTCCTTGCGGCTGGATTCGCTGCGTCTGGACTCCCTGCGCCTCGATTCCCTCAGGCGCGATTCCATCCGGGTGCACGGGCGCAAGCTTCGCATCAGGGAACGCAAAGCTTTGAATGTAAAACCAATAAATTAAGAATCAATATGGAATATTTGGAGAAATACGGGTACACTCCCGATGAAGAGAAGATTTCGGCCGCCATCCAGGCGATTGCCGGCAATCTTGACGGCCTTTGCACCCCTCAAGTGCTGAAAAGCTGCTTCTCGATGATGGATTTGACCACCCTCCATAGCAACGACACGCCTGCATCTGTGGCCAAGTTGGTGGAAAAGGTCAATAAACTGCCGGATTCTTATCCTGACTATCCGGCTCCTGCTTCTATCTGCGTCTATCCGAATTTTGCGTCAGTTGTACGCGAACTCAAGACGGACCCCGAGGTCCACGTGACCACGGTGGCAAGTTGTTTCCCTTCCGCCCAGAGTTTCCTGGAAGTTAAGGTCAGGGAGTGTGAGATAGCTGTGGAGCAGGGCGCGGACGAGATTGATATCGTGCTGGCTCTCAACGCTTTCCTCGCCGGAGACAAGGCCCGTGCCTACGAGGAGATTGTGGCGATGAAAAATGCCATCGACAAGGCGGCTGCCGCTCAGCAGCGCAGGGTGGTGCTCAAGGTGATTCTTGAGACCGGTCTGCTCGTGACCCCTGCCGCTATCGCAGAGGCTTCTTTCCTTGCGATGGAAGCGGGCGCCGACTTCATCAAGACTTCTACCGGCAAGGTTGACGTCAACGCTACTCCCGTCGCGGCATATGTGATGTGCGAGGCTATCAGGCGTTACTATGAGGTCAGCGGCAGAAAGGTGGGATTCAAGGCCGCCGGCGGCATTTCCACTGCCAAGGATGCTCTGTGTTACTACCTTATCGTTTCGAATATTCTCGGACACGAGTGGCTTTGCAGGGAGAAGTTCCGCTTCGGCGTGAGCCGCCTGGGCAACAGCCTGATGAGTGCAATCGAGCAGAAGACGGTATCTTACTTCTAGTAGGATTAAGCCGAAACGAAAAACCCTGCGCCTTTCGACGCAGGGTTTTCGTATATTCAGGAAAAATTATTTCTTGAGTTTGCCGAGACGGGCGGTAACCTTGATTTCAGTCCTGGTGTAGATTCCGGGGAAACCGGTGGTGTAGTCGGTAACCTGGGGATACATCACGAAATCGTAACCGGGGTTCTTCTCGAGGAGGTCGTAGATAGCATAGTACTGGCTGCTGCTGACGGGGATGCCGATGATAGGAGCCATAACGGTACCTGCCTTCACGTTGAAGAGACGGGCCCAGTCGATACCGAGTACGCGGACGACGGTAGCTTCGCCCGTTACCTGCTCGGAGAGGACGTAATCGTGGGAATTCAGCTCAAAATAAGCGAGGGGCTCTTTCATACTCTTGATGGTGGAAGAGCAGCTGGTGGCGCCGAATGCGAGGACCGCCAGAAGGATGACAAATAATGACTTTTTCATTTTACAAATATATTTGTTGCGCAAATGTACTATTTTTTTGTTAAAAAAACTTACATTTACCGATAGATTATGGATAGACGACATTTTTTTAAGGTTTCTGCGGCCGGAATAGCCGGCCTTTCCTTATCCGGCGGGTTCTCGCCGCTTCTTGCGCGGAAGTCCGCTGACGGGAGGTATTCGATTGTCATTTTGGGAGATACGCATTATGATGCTGCGGATCCCGAGAAGTATCACGCCGGCTACACGGACCCCAACCCCAAGCGCGAAGCCCTGCACCGCAAGGAATTCACGCGCAACGGCAATATGTGGGCCGGGCGTTGCAGGCAGCTGGTGAAACGCGCCGCCTGCCTCGTGGATGAGGAGACCAAGATGGTGTTTCAGATGGGCGACCTCATCCAGGGGGATACCGCAAGTGCCGCCATCCATACGCAGTTCCTTTCCGATGCGATGGACCTTTTCAAGTCCGACCTTGCTCCGGACCTGCCGTTCGTGACCGTGGCAGGCAACCACGACCTGCGCGGCAACGACGACGCCGTGGTCTCGAAAGCCTACGCCGACTATATGCCTGCGCGGCTTTCAAAGGAGCTGGGGCAGGAAATCAGCGGTACCAATTTCCAGTTCCGCTGCGGCCCGGACGCCTTCGTGTTCATCAACTTCTCCAAGCCGGACGTGCCTGAAATCAAGCGCCTGCTTGCGGAGACTGACGGAGCGCGTCATACGTTCGTGGTGGTGCACAGCCCAGTGTTCCCGTTCGACGATGCTAAGTACTTCTGGTGGTTCCTGCTCGGCGGCAGGAAGGACCCGAGGCCGGAGGAACGTCGGGAAATACGCGCCCTGCTTGCCAGGCACAATGCCATAGTGCTCTGCGGCCACACCCACAATACCGAGTTCCTCGACTGGAGGGGAGACGGCGGCCGGATCACCCAGATGACTATGAGCAGCGTGTGGGCTAAGCCTGAGCAGGGTTCATACACTGAACTTGCTTCCGGCCCCGAGGCTTATGGCACGCTTCTGTTCGAGAAGAATCCTGAGCTTCGCACGGAAGCCAACCTGGCTCTGTTTGACGAATATCGCAAGGGGCTTCAGGCCTACAGCACAGCCGATGCCGCAGGCTCCTACAAGCTCTTCGTCGATGGCAAACGTGTGTGGGTGGATTTCTACGCAGGCGATTCCCCGCGCCTCTCCAAGCGCTTCCAGTTGCGGTAGCAGCCCTGTTGCGTTGTCGCGTTGCCCGGCAGGCTTGCCTGTGCACCTGGGGCGGTATTGAGGATGTCAGTAATAATGTTTACATTTGTGCTGTTGACTTCGTAATACTGCATATGATTCTTTCAGATTTATCCTGGAGCATCCGCGGCACATTAGGGCGAAAACTCCTTGCACTTGCGCAGCAATATGATGACGTGGTGGACCTTACCCTTGGGGATCCCGATATTCCCACTCCGGACGGAATCTGCGAAGCTGCCCGCAATTGTATTCGTGAGCACCGTACCAGATACACGGCCAGTGCCGGCCTTCCTCAGCTGAGGGAGGCGATAGCGACCTATGAGTCGGGTAAAGCAGACATTGATATACACCCTGAAAACGTGGCGGTTACGGTAGGCGCGACGGAGGCAATTCATCTCGCTTTCCGTATGCTCCTGAATCCGGGCGACGAGGTGGTTATCATCGGTCCGAGTTGGGCACAGTGCCTGAACAACGTGCTTCTGTGCGGAGCTAAGCCGGTTCTTGCCGATAAATTCACGGAGGGATTTCTTCCCGACGTGGATTATCTGCGGACTCTCATAAACGACAGGACGAAGATAATCGTCGTCAATTCCCCTAACAATCCGACCGGTACCGTATATCCCCTTGAACTTCTGAGGGGTATTGCCAATCTGGCGAGAGAAAAGGGGCTGTATGTTTTCTCGGACGAGGTGTACTCCACCCTGGTCTATGACAGGCAGTATTATTCGATATCCAAGTTGTATCCCGCCGAGAACCTTGTCCTTTTCAATTCATTCTCGAAAGCGTTTTGTATGACCGGATGGAGGATTGGATATGTAATCGGAGAGCCTCATTTCATCAAGAGGCTGGTCAAGATGCAGGAGAACGTGGCGGTCTGCGTAAGTACTATTTCGCAGTGGGCCGCCCTGGAGGCTGTCTCCCACGCCGATATATATACCGCATCGCCACGAGACATATTCCGCGCCCGGAGGGATACGCTGGCAAGCTCGCTGGAAGGAGCGCCAGGCATCAAATACAGCATCCCTGATGCGACTTTTTATCTTTTTGCGGACATATCGGCCACCGGGATGGATTCGCGTTCCTTCTGTTTCTCCCTGCTGGAAAAGGAGCACGTTGCGCTAACTCCCGGGCTGTCGTTCGGTGACTCCTTCGACGGTTATGTGAGGCTTGCCTTCACGCTCGAAGTTCCAATGATTCTGGAAGGGGCAAGGAGAATAAGACATTTTCTTGAAAATCTTTGACGATGCGGACAAAAAAGCGGCTGCTTTTAAGCAACCGCTTCGTGCGCGAGATGAGACTCGAACTCACACAGGTTTTACCCCACTAGCTCCTGAAACTAGCGCGTCTACCATTTCGCCACCCGCGCTTTGGATTGGACTGCAAATATACAATTTTTTTAGAAAATGTACGATAAAGTGAGAAGAATATCGTTAGGGAGTACGAAAAATTTTTCTCCCCTGTCGATAATCCTGCCACATCTTAAGCACTCGTAGGCGGTGTATTTGTCCAGACCGCTCCACAGTCCAAGTCCGATATCAAGGTTCAGGTGTGTATTCAACATAAAGGTATAACCGGCCGCCAGACCGCCTCCGAAGCGGTCTCCCTCGCTTGCGAGGGGAGAGGTGATGCCGCCCTGGTTGTATTCCTGCCACTTCAGTTTCCCGGACATCCACCATCCGGAATAGATGTGCCAGGGCCAGAAGCGGGCGCCGGCTTCAAGGCTGCGCTGCTTGTCGGCCTTTTCCGTCCGGCCTTCACCCCAGCTGAAGGGGTTGTATTTCACTCCGGCCGAAAGGGTCCACTGTCGGGCAATGCCGCAGGACGCTTCCAGATTCAACGTCCCAAAATCTACATAGTCCAGCACATTTGTAGTCAGTGAGTAATTCTGTGCGCAGACTGTCGCCCACAGGAAAAGTCCCACGGCTGCCGACACGAAGTTTTTCATAGTTGAAGTTTTATCTCCCATATCTTGCAAATGCTTCATTTATAGTGCTTTTGAATGAAGGATAGTAGCTCAGCAACTTATTCTTGAGCCCTTCCAGGTCCACGACGTCGGCCGTGAACACCGGCGCAATCTTTTCCAGCCCCAGCCCCCTTTCGTCCAGATACATCAGGATTTGCGGTGAAAACCACTCCGAGGTGCCGAACACGGTGGTGCTGTCTTTGTAGCGCCTTTTGAAGAGTATGCTCTGGCAGTAGTATGCATACATATTGGCCGCCTCGCAGTAGCCGCTGTCATCATCGTCAGGCGCCCCGTAAGGGCTGACGAGTCCGGAGCCAAGCAGCGACAGGGCGGTGTATTCCACCAGCTTGCTCCACCAGCTCTTGCCGACCTGGGCGAAGTGGCCCGCCTTCGCGAATACGTGGAGCGCCCTTGCGTAGATTTCCGAATAGCTGCTCGTCTCGTGCAGGCCGAGGTAAATATCGGGATGCAGCAGCTTGATAAGCGGGGTGTACTCTCCGAGCAATGAGGAGATCGGCTCAAAAGTGTCCACTATCGTGCCGTGGTGCATCATAAGCTCGAAACTGCAGTCCAGTACCGGGATGTCCCATATCCTGAGGTCCTTGGGAGGCAGCGGTAAGGTCTTCCCGGATGCTTCACATTCCGCGCAGTAGTCGAAGCCGGCGTTGTTGACGACGCAGCGGGTGAAGAGTTTGCGGTCGGAGTTAAAGTCGATTTCGCAGTCGAAGCCTTCGGCCGGGTGCTTGCCCAGCGTGGATACGGATGCCGGGATGAGCACCAGGTTGATGCCCTGCTTGAAGCCGTTCACGTTCTGGAACACCAGCCTGTAACGCGGCTCCGAATTGAACCGGCGGGCTATTGTGTAGTAGCCTTCATCGTCGGTGTAGGTCACGGCAAACTTGACGAACGAGTTCACGAAAACCTTCACTCCTTTAACTCCTTCAGGCTCGTCGTCAAGCGCCGGGTCCACTATTGCTATTCGTCCTTTCGGGCTGCCGCTTTCGCCGGCTTTAGACAGCGGCGAGAGCAGATTCTCGTTCCCGCTCAGGCGGAATGCTTCCCGCTCCACTGCGTCCCAGTCGATGCCCGAGCCCTTGGTAGCAGGGTCGTGCTCGGCAATGTAGCAGTCGTCAAGCCGCTCGTAGCGCACGTCGGAAGGGAAGGGGAAGTCGACCGGCACGACCGCGTACTGCCAGGTGATGTTGCCTTCGGGCACATCCGGGTCGTGATACCAGTCCCCGTCGCGAATGATTCTGTAGTCCATAGGGTGGTCGATAAGTTCCAGGCCGGCGTCCAGCAGCTTCTGCAACTGGGCGTCGTCTTTCGGCAGGAAGCGCACGTAGAAATCGGTAGGCTCCAGCGCCGTTCTTCCGTTGGGCTGTATGTTTTGCAGCGCCTTTGTCATATATGAGACCGAATAGGGGTCCTCGAGTTGCTCTCCGAGGACTATCATTTCGTGTGAGAGTCCCTCTTCTTCCTGCCTTTCGGCGTCCGGCCCGCCCAGCCATCCCTGATTGCAGGACAGCAGTATGAATGGGACCGCCGTGAGTGTAAGCATAATCTTTTTCATAGTCTTTCGTTTTGTTACGGTGCAAAGGTGGAAGTATTTATCCGTTTAATAAGCGTTTACAACACTTATTTTCAAAATCGGCCCCAGACGGCGTTCAGACAGGGGTGGGGGAGAGAGGCGTATGAAAAAATACTGTTTTTTCCTGCCGCGTTGTGGCATAAAGAGAGCAAAATTGCTATATTTACGGAAAATAGCTAAGACAATGTACCAATACAAAGAAGTCTCTCCCCACCTTTATGTCCTCAGTCTGGACAACCACGTGGAGATAGTGGAGGCCCTCACGGCATTCTGCAAAGAAGTGAATATCCTCGCCGGCGAAATACGCGGAATCGGCGCTATTTCCGAGGCGACATTCCGTTTCCTGGATCCCGCGACAAAGCAATATGTCGATAAGACTTTCACGGAACAGATGGAGATAACCAACCTTACCGGCAACGTCTCCGGCCGGCCCGACGATCCGACCTTGCCTTACCTCCATATACATATTACTGCCAGCCGCAGGGACTATACCTGTGTCGGCGGGCATCTTCTGAGCGCGCGCATCAATGGAGCCTGCGAGCTTGTAGTGGAGGATTTCGAAGATGCGTGGCTCGGCCGCCGCAAAGATGAAGAGACAGGACTTAATCTATATAAATTCTGACAAGTATGAGTTTCGTGATGATAATCGAGCTTCTGATAGTGCTCGCCGCATTGTATGTGGGTTCGCGCTACGGCAGCCTTGCACTCGGCGCTATTTCTGGCATCGGACTTGCCATTCTCGTGTTCGGTTTCGGCCTCACTCCGGGTACTCCTCCTACTGACGTTATTTATATTATCATAGCTGCCGTAACCTGCGCAGGTACGCTGCAGGCTTCCGGCGGTATGGACTGGATGATTCAGATTGCCGAGAAGATGCTTCGCAAGCACCCTGAGCACATCACCTTCCTCGGCCCTCTCGTGACCTTCTTCCTGACTGTGCTCGTGGGTACCGGCCACGTGGTGTACACCATTATGCCGATTATCTGTGATATCGCGCTCAAGAAGAATATTCGTCCCGAGCGTCCTTGCGGCGTGGCTTCCATCGCATCACAGGTGGGTATCACCTGCTCGCCGATTGCGGCCGCCGTCGTGGCGTTCGTGACGATTTCCAATGCCAACGGCTATATGGTATCCATTCCGCAGGTGCTTATGGTCACCATCCCTGCCTGCGTGCTCGGACTTATGTGCGCCGCCATCGCGTCATACAAGCGCGGCAAGGACCTGGACAAGGATCCGGAGTTCCTCAAGCGCAAGTCGGACCCTGAGATGTATGCTTATATGTACGGCAGTTCCGCCACTACCCTGGACAAGGTAATCACTCCTCAGGCCAAGGCTTCGGTGTTCATCTTTCTGGGCTCGCTGCTTATCATAGTCTGCTTTGCGTTCTTCCAGATGATTCATACCTCTTCCGGCGAGACTCTTGCCAAGGCCGTGAACCTGCCGAAGATGAATATCTGCATCCAGATTATTATGCTGATGGCCGCCGCCGCGAATATAATGTTCTGCAAGGCTTCACCGAAGAAGGCCGTGGCCGGGGCGGTATGGCAGTCGGGAATGGTGGCCGTGGTGGCGATCTACGGCATTGCGTGGCTTGCGGATACGTATTTCGGCAACTATATGGAGGAAATGAAGCAGATGCTGACCGGACTGGTTACGAACTACCCGTGGAGCATCGCGTTCGTGTTCTTCCTGGTGTCGGTGCTAATCAACTCACAGGGAGCCGTGGTGGTGGCTATGCTGCCTCTTGCGTATGAGCTCGGCATCGCCGGTCCCGTGCTGCTCGGAGTCCTGCCCAGCGTGTACGGCTACTTTTTCATTCCGAATTATCCTTCGGATATCGCTACGGTCAACTTCGACCGTTCTGGAACTACGGTCATCGGCAAGTACCTGCTGAACCACAGCTTCATGCGGCCGGGCATGGTGAGCGTCATCGTCTCGACTATCGTCGGGACCGTGCTCGTGAAACTGCTCTACTAGGCTATTCTTCTTCGGACACGCCCATGAGTTTCATGGCGGCCTTCCAGGTTTCCCTGTTTTCGAAACCGTCTCGCTGGCCGCCACCGTAGCGGGCATGCGCAAATTCTTCTACGAGGGATTCCCAGCCTTCGAGCTTGCCGTCTTTCACAAGCGTTTCCAGGTTCACGCCGGCACCATTGTCCTCGGCGCCGAGCCCGAAACGTCGGGCGACATATTCCTTGCAGATTCCTTCCAGCTCCAGGAGCCATTCACGGCTGTCGGCGGAATTCACCCTCTGCTTTAGGACCATCATCTTTTCGCGCAGGGCGTTTTCTGCGGCGTTCCTGGCCGCCACGGCTTCGCGTGCGGCAGCACGACGGCGAGCCCGCCAAAGCCCGGCACAGAGCACGCAAACGGCAACAACGGCCCCCACGGCAAGAGGCAGCGGGTTGAACGGTTCGACCACGCGAACATCGACACTTTCGCTCCGCAAGTCCAGCGGCATCCCTGCCTGCGTCGGGATTTCGAACCGCAGCGCCGGAATATGAAGGTTGCCCGTATCCTGCGCCACGATCTTGTAGGTAAACGTAATGGACGCTACTTCCTTGCCGTCTTTTACCGACCGCGAAGATTCCTGAGACAGGCCCACCTGCATAAGCCCTTTCGCGTTCGCGGAGCCCGAAGGCACCACCAGAAGGGCACTGCCCTGAACGCTCCACGACACCGTTACCGGGAAATCAAAGGAATCCCCCACGGTTACCGATTTCATTCCGCCCTCGGGACCCGACGTTATAGAAATCCCGAGCTGTTCCGGAGTCGGCATCTGCAAAGCCGGTGCGGAATCCTGTACAACCGCACCCGAATCCGGCACGGCAACACCGACGGAATCCTCCGCCATATTCAAAGAATCATTTTCCATATGCGCGTAATATACAAAAACTGCAAAGCCGAGAGTCGCGGGCAAGTTTACTTGCACATGACCGAGGCGTACAGTTTAGAATCTGCGAAGCAAATACAAAACTGCAAAGCCGAGAGTCGCAGGAAATGGCCACATTTCCTATGACCGAGGCGCACTGTTTAGAATCTGCGAAGCAGAAAAAAAGCCCCGGCGAAGCCGGGACTAAAAATAGTGGAGAGCAGTCCTTTACTAGAACGGTCTTACGTACTTGCCGTTCAGCAGCTGGCTGTACATCATCAGGAGGATATCCGGGAAGTAGCTGCTCGCGGTGTTGCTCAGCTGCTTAGCGTTCACCAAAGTAGTGCACTTGTTCAACCAGTCCGCATTCGTTCCGATACCGGTCGCGCACCAGGCAGAAAGCCACTGAGAAGAAACGGCCGTGTTCCTGGTATCGTCTGCACCGAGAGCCGTATTCCAGGTGTAGTTCACGGAAAGCGCCTTCGAACCCGGATCGCCGGCGGCCTTGGTAGAAATGAAGTTATTCAACTTTTGCAGTACGGCAAGAGCGCGTTCATCCTGGTACCAGTAGTAGTCCCAAGCGATACGCCACGGAATACGGACGGATTCCTTGTTGAACGTGTAGTAGGTGAATCCGGTCTTGGCGTTTCCGGCGGCATCGTTCGGCGGGTTGACGGCAGTCGTCGCGTCGCTCCAGTCGGGGAACACGCCGGTTCCGGCAGCCTGGATATTGGCCATGTAGGTGTACATGGTGTTGAGCACGGAGGTCCAGTCATGGGCAGGATTGTTGTCATACTGTGCAAAGAGCTTCAGTGCCACCGGAGAGAAGTAGCTCAGGTTGTAGACGATAGTCTTGCCACCTGTTCCGTTCCACATCGGCGTATCGCCCGAAAGCAGCATGTTCGCCTTGACTTCCTTGTCCCAGATACCGGCCATGATGACACGGGCGTCCGCAAGGTAACCTTCGATATTGGTCTTCAGGTACATGATGATAAGCGACGTGGCAATATCCAAGTCGGCATCGGTAGCGCTACCGAGGTCAACTTCGTCATAATGGAACGTGAAGGTAATCCACGGCGTCAACGGCTGGTTTCCGTTATAGGCACGCATAGCCCTGGAATAGTTCCACAGGCTGTTGAAAGCTACCGCATCGTCCTGGAAGGCGGTAATAAGCATGCCGTAGCCAATGCCTTCCGACACGGTACAGGCGCGGGCCTTCATGGCGGGAACAGCGGAATCGTCGACAGTGCACTTCAGCTTATATGCGGACGAGCCGGCACTCTGCCAAATCACGCGTGCCGCAGGGAGGAATTCTGCACTGAACACGTAATGGTATCCGGCAGCCGGAGTCGTATAGTAAAGGGCTTCCGCATCGAGCGTCACGTAATGGTAGCCTTTCCAGCTATCGTACATCGTCGCAGGCGTGGTCAAGTTCGCCGAAGTACCAAGAGAGACTTTGCCCGAAGGAGGCGGCACGACAGAAGACGAACTGACGAGAATATCGCCACCCTGGCTCAAGGGAACCGTACTCTGGCTGCTCTGAGCAAAAGGATTGTTGTTCGGGTCAGCCTCGGCAGCAGAATCACCGCCGCACGCAGCAAGGCCAAAAGCCAAGCTACAGGCCATGGGAATCAATAGTTTTGTCGCTTTCATAATAACCTCTTTTTCCATGCTCTAATATACATTCATTTTCCGAAACTGAAAATAGGGCCGTTGAGCAAAATCACTTTTTTCAGCAAAAAAAGAAGGGAACTGCCCAAAAGCAGTCCCTTCCAAAATGTTTGTCAAGAATGATTACTTAACGATGATCTTCTGGCTGAAGTCGATGGACTTACCAGCAACGCGGACCATGTAGACACCGGCGTCGATGGAAGAGAGATCGAGAGAAGCAGAAGAGCTAACAGCACCCTTGAGCATCACCTGACCCTGGAGGTTCATCACTTCGGCGGTAGCAACGGACTTGATGCCGGCGAAGGAGAGGGTACGACCAGCGAGAGTAGCCTTGACAGCGGAAGCCGCTGCGACAGCCTTGATACCCGGAGCGTCATTCTGAGAAGACACGGCAGAGATGTTGAAGGAACCGGTGGTACCATCAGCAGCCTGGATCTTGAACTTCACAGAAGCGAGGGATGCAGAAGCTTCGTCACCAGTGACCTTGCCCTTGCCCCAGCCAGCCTGCTTGAATCCAGACCATGCAGTGCAGACCTGGTTCGGAGAAGCGGACTTCGGGAGAGCGACGAACGGGTTATCGTAACCGATAGCGGCGTCCTTTTCGTCACCAAGACCGAGTTCGAGGCTAGCAGCAACATCGACCGTATAGGTAATGCAGATGCCACCCCAAGCAGAAGCGTCAGCCGGAGTTGCGGCGCCACCAGTAGCGGTAGCAGTACCAGCAACGTTGAAGCCGATACCAACGAACGGCTTATAGGTCAGAGTACCGGCGTTGAGGGTGAACGTACCGCAGACACCACCGCAGTTGTCGATAACCGGGTCAAGAGCGTCTGTGGAATATTCGTTACCGAGCGGAACCGGCCATTCGATAGCAGACTGACCGCCATCAGCGTCGTCAGCGTAGCTATACCAATAACCAGCAGTTTCGGTACCATTATCAAGGCCAGTAGCAACAAAGTATTCACTGGCAGAGCCGTCCCAGCTAAAAGCCGATGCGACACTTGCGGCAGCCAATACAGCAGCGGCAGTAAGGAATTTGTTTTTCATAAGTCTCTCTCTTTGTTAATGGTTTATGCCCAAGAAGGGCGGTTTGGTACTAATATATCTTTTTTTCGGGCGTTTTTTCAAGTTTTTTTTCCAGAAAGTCAAAAAAGTGTAACGAAAATCTCATCAGAAAGTCAGGAAAAGGCGATTTTAGTGAAATTTCGGCAGTATGTTCAGCTTTTTTTACATCAGTCCGACACAAAAGTGTGACGTAACTCATTGTTTACAATTTTTAAACGTGTGTCTGATGTCACAAACACAACCTTTATAACTTTTTTATTACTTTCACCCGGTCCCAACTCCTTGTACCGAAATCTATTTTTCCTTATTATGGCTATATTCCACAACAAGTTAATTGCATCCATCTTCGCTGTCGGCGCCCTGTCTGCATCCATTGCAATCGCCGCACCGAAATACCCGTTCCCCCAACAGATTACGTACAAATTCGGCCACACGGCGACGTACGTCGACCCCTCCGTTATCCAGAGCCATTTCAACGACTGGAAAGGCGCCTGGTACAAGGATATGGGCGACGGAACGGCCCGCATTATCAGTCCCAACGACAGTGCCGAAATGACCGTGTCCGAAGGTGTCGCCTACGGCATGCTCATCATGGTATACATGTCGAGCACGCAAGCCGACTACCAGAGTGAATTCGATAAGTTGTACGCATTCTGGAACAAGTACGCGAAAAGCGGCGGCGGAATGAACTGGCACATCAACACCCAGAACGGCAAAGTGGACGACGGTACGGCAACCGACGCCGACCTCGACGTGGCTGTCGCCCTGATCATGGCCGCCAAGCAATGGGGCAACGACCAGTACATGACCAAGGCCAAGTCCCTCATTTCCTGGATCAAGTCCAACGACATGGAAAGCGACGGCCGCGTGAAGGCGGGCAGCAACTGGAACCCGGCACTGAACGCGAGCTACGTGTTCCCGGCGGCATTCCAGCTGTTCTACGACGTCACGAACGATTCCTTCTGGAAAACGGCCATCACCACCAACCTCGACCACATTTCCAAATGCCAAAACTCGACTACGGGACTCATGCCCGACTGGTGCAGTTGGAGCGACCACAAGCCAACCAACGCAGGCCAGGTAAGCGGCGGTTCGGGCGGATTCTACGACGACGCGACGAGAACACCGTGGCGCATGGCATGGGGCTACTACTGGTACGGCATCAAGGAAGCGAAAAGCGTTAACGACAAGATTCTCCCCTGGCTCGAAAAGTCCACCTTCGGCAACGCGAACCTCATCTGGCCGGGCTACTCCCTTACCGGGAGCTCCCCGTACAACATGTTCGTGACCTCGACCTATGCCGGCGGCCTCGGACTCGCCATGGCATCGGCCGACAATCCGGGCTACTACCTGGAAACCGTCTACGACGCGCTTGCAAACACAGTCGGCAAGAAGACTCCCACAAGCGGCAAGGGCGAACACTACTACCCGGCAACGCTGAACATCCTTTACCTGTTGACGATGAGCGGCAACCTCCCCAACTTCAACAGCATGGACGGCCTGACCAAGTACACGAAAACTTCCGTACGCATGCCCGCCATGCCGCAGGGTGAACTGCAGCCCGTCAACAACGGGATGAACATTTCGGGCTATACCGAATGGGGCGCCTATGCCGACAAGTTCGGCGTGACCAAGATGTATCCGGATTCCGGAAGCTCGGGCATCTTCAAGCTCACCGACGGCTCCGTCGCCGCAGCAATCGAGTTCCGCATCGCGCCGGAACCGACCTACGAAGAAGGCGTGACGCTCAAGTACCCGTTTGCCGGCATCGCCGTTTCGCTCGACAAGGACAACGGCTACCACGACCTGAGCAAGCTCGCCAAGATCCGCATCAACTACAAGAGCCAGGGCGTCATCCGTTTCGCCATCCTGGACAAGCAGACTCTTGACAACCAGAACGAAGGTGGCGAACCCGGCATCTACCTGCACCCCACCGACGAATACGTGGACCTCGATATCGACGTGACCTCCAAGAACTTCGGCACGACCTACGACGCCTTTGTCGACGACAAGTTCGTAGTGCCGTCCTGGGTGACCGACGTCCTCAGCAGGGACGACGTCATGAAGGCTGTCCGCGGCTTCAAATTCGAGCCGAAAATGCAGAAAAGCGGCTATGGTTCCATCTACCTGCGCAAATTCGAGCTCTATGACAGCGACGGCAAGCTCATTACGGACTTTATCGACCCGAACGCGGTGGGCATCAAGCCGGTCGTATTGCAGGACCGCGGCATGAACGTCAGCGGAAAAACCGTCTACTACACGGGACTCGGCCCCAACGCCCGCATTTCCGCTTTCGACCTGAACGGAAACCTCGTCAAGACCGTCCATGTGAGCGGTTCCGGGGCAATCTCCATGGAAGCGATTTTCGGGACAAAAGGTACCTATATCCTACGTTTGAGCGATAAAAACCTCAACAGGACGGTGCGTATTCAGCGGTAAACAGATTTAAGGGATTGTGTGGAATAATTTCATATATGTATAATTACTTTTAGAAAGAGAAAATTATCCAGGATAAGCTTATGAAACTCAAAAAACTGATTCCCTGCCTTCTGGCCTTTGCGACCCTGCCGGCATTCGCCGGGGCCGTCGATGCCGTACCCAAGAAAATCGGTCCGGTCAGCTATTACGGCGCCATCCATACGAGTGGCGGCAAGATTATCGGCGCCAAGAACAACCAGGAAGCGATGCTCCGCGGCATGAGCCTGTTCTGGTCCGACGCCACGGGTCTTCCGTATTACAAGAAGGACGTCATTTCCTGGGCAGTCGACAACCTGAAAATCGACGTGTTCCGCTTTGCCATGGGCATCACCTGCTATTCCAGCACGAGCCAGAAATCCAACGGTTGCGTTGATTCCGCCGACTCCCTGTTCCATGGTTACTCCTACGCGACCGCTCCCGAGAGCTACATGGCCATCGTCGACAAGATGGTCGAGGCAGCCATCGAGAACGACGTCTACATCATCATCGACTGGCACAGCCACCGCGCCGAATACGAGCAGTCGATGGCCAAGACTTTCTTCTCGACCGTTTCTGCCAAGTACAAGGACGTCCCGAACGTCATCTACGAAATCTACAACGAGCCCGTCAATACCGGCTGGGGCACCATCCAGAGCTACGCAAACGCCATTACGGGCGAAATCCGCAAGAACACGCAGAACCTGGTGCTCGTGGGTACGCCGAGCTGGTCGCAGCTTACCCAATATGGCGGCGTGAACGGGACGAATATCGGTTACGTATTCCACTTCTATGCAGGCACGCATAAGGTGGGTAGTTTTGGCAGCCGCATCACGGCGGCCAAGAACAGCGGCAGCCCGGTGTTCATCACCGAATGGGGTACCGTCAATGCCGACGGCGCCGGTAGCGCCGACCAGGGCGCCACGAGCGACTGGATGAATTTCATGGAGCAGAACAAGATCAGCAACTGCAACTGGAGCTTGCGCCAGACGAACGGCAAGGAAACCTCCGGCATGTTCGAAGGCAGCGAAGAACTTTCTTCCCAGGGCCTGCTTGCCAATGCGAAATACAGCACCTCCGGCAGCCTGGTCAAGAGCTACCTTACCAAGTACGCCCATTCCTGGCCGGATTCCCTCACCAAGGGCAAGAACACCGGCAACTGCGCCTTCAAGCCCGCCTACGCCAAGGAAACTGACGGCCAGGTGAGCAACGTCCTCAAGTCCGGTTGTACCTATACCTCCAGCAACGAAAACGTCGTCACCGTATCCGGCGGGACTCTCACCATCAAGGGTGCCGGTTTCTCCATCCTCACGGGCAGCGACGGAAGCCAGAGCGTCGTGACCATCCAGGGCGTCGCCGGCCAGACCATCACGAACTTCGTCGACATGTACTGCCGTTACAACGATGCGGAGACCCACCCCTGCTCTATCGGCCGCGGTGCGGACTTCTCCAAGACGAACTCCTCCACCAAGACGTTCGAATGGACTCTCGGCACGGAAAAGAAAACTCTCGAAGGTTCGACCTACACCATCAAGTCCCTCAACCCGGACATCGTCGACGTGAAGACGGTCGCCTGCAAGAACACTACCTACTGCTCCACCTCGCAGAGGGAAGCGAGCACTACCATCATGTACCACTTCAAGTCCTTCGGTGACGCAAAGATCGTGGCTACGGCCCCCGCAGTTACCGGCTACAGGGCCATGAACGACACCATCACGGTGACCTACCGCAAGGGCGAGAACAAGATTACCAACAAGTTTACGAACCAGTACCTGACCGGAGGCGGCACCTCTGCAACGGGAACCGCTCCCGAAAAGACCCTGCTCGGCACTCCGATTACGTACACCTTCAATACCGACGGAAAGAATTACGAAGCCTCCACCCCCTACCTCAGCGTTTCGGGAACGAGCTTCGTTGGCGGCTACCAGAACGCCATCATTTACGTCAAGGCCACTGCCGAAGAAACTGACGTGCTGGACGCCCTGACAAAGACCATCCAGGTCATCGTGGGCGATAGCGCCCAGGCCGTCAACGTGAAGGAAATGGACATCCCCGTCATGAAGACTGTCGCTAACGGCATCACCCTCAAGTTCGTCAAGGACGGGCTCTCGATTGTCTCTGGCATGAAGGGCACGGCCAGCGTCTCCGTCTTCGACGTGAACGGCAAGGAAATACTTTCCAAGTCCGTGAACGTGAACGCGGGTTCCAGCTGGGTCTCGCTCCAGGGCCTCAAGGCCGGCAGCTACATCGCCATGATGAACATGGGCAGCCAGAAGGCTACGATAAAGTTCAACAAATAAGCGACAAAGCATTATAAAAACGCCGGCGTACAGCCGGCTTTTTTTTATTATTCGTTATACCAACAGAAGGAGACTCTATATGACAAAGAAAATAATTATGCTAGCAGCCATGATAGTCTGCACTTCAGCAATGGTTGCCTGCAGTGACGACAATTCATCAACAAAGGCCGACAGTGGATCCTGTCAGTGCACATCCAAATCCCCTTACGTAAATGTCAGCGACATGAATTCCACAGCAAGTTCAATACGCAACGAGGAAGGCTGCCAAAAGTACGACCACGGTTCCGCCGGCTATTTCTCCTGCGAATGGGTTCGATATTAGCCCAAGGTCCTCAAGAATGACAAAAAGCCCCGAGCACGGCTCGGGGCAATTCTTTTAAGCTAAAGAAGAAGGTTTACTTCTTCTTGGAAGCCTTGTAGTTCACTTCCGGGCGGAGCTGCAGGCCGATGGTCACCAGCAGGGAGACGATCGGTTCGTGGAAGTCCTGGGAGAGGTCATAGACGGCCACGCCGGACATTCCTTCGCCCTTCACGTATTCGGCGACAGCCTTCACGGAAGGAATACCCATGAACACGATGGTTTCGGCATCGCTCACGGCCACTTCGGACTTGGAAGCTTCATCGAACGTCACCGTGTATTCGGGAGAATCGAACTTGCCCATGAGTTCCGCATAGGAAAGGTAGCCTTCGTTACCGCTGCCGGTTCCCTGATGGGCAGAGCCGAGGCCCTTGGCGCCCATCCAGGACTTGCCGTAGAGGAACACCACCGGCACCAGGAGATCTTTCTGGACACCGGCCGCAGCGACCTGTTCCAGCGTTTCCTGGACAGAGACGGCGCCCTGGTTCGGGACGACCGTAGAAGATTCTTCCGTCATGAGGTCCGTCATGAACACGTCCACATAGGCGGCGCGGTTGAGCGCTTCGGCCTTGTAGGCGTCCATGCCGACCGCCGGGTAGATTACCGCGGTCACCGTGTAGTTGGAAAGGCCGTCAATGAGGGCATTGAGCATCTTCGCATAGAGCTCGGCGTCTTCGGCAGTAAGGTTCTGCCAGTCGAGTTCAATGCCGTCGCCGCCATTGGCCGAAAGCCAGTTAGAAACGTTCGAGACAAACGTGGGGAGCAGTTCGTCAGAAGAGGCGATCGCCTTGAGGGCTCCCTCGTTTTCCATACCGCCGACACCCACGATCAGCTTGACCCCGTTTTCCTTGGTCAAGTCGACAAGCGTCTTGAAATTCGTCGCATCGTTTTCGTCGGCAAAGGCAAGCGAGCCGTCTTCAGCGGGGGCGATGAACGAATAGTGAACATTGGTCACCATATTGTAGCGGATATCCTTCGGATAGAACTGGGAATACTGGCTCCAATAGGGATAATAACCGACAACCTTGTCGGCCGCAGCCTGGGCGGCGACAAAGCTCAGCGTCAAGGACAATGCAATTGATTTGATATTCATAAAATCCTCGCCTTACTTAATTTCACGGGCATTGCCGGCAGCATCGGCACAATAGCGTTTCGACACGGGATATTCCTCGGTAATCACAGGATTATCCATTTCGGAATCCTTGCACTTGCGGTAGGCCCATCCGTTTGCTTCGCCAAAGACTACATACTGGAGACTAATGGCGAAAGTGTCTAAAGGAATGCTCTCGATCTTGGCCAAGTCGTTCTTGGTGTCCACGATATTGAAGTTCTTCAGGTAGTTCACGTCAAGAGTCTTGAGGGCACCCGGCTTTTCACCGTGTGTCGTATCACAGCTCACGGTATCCGTCTTCGAAGTACCCATGTTCTTTCCGCTGAGGAGGAACAGAGTGTCGTTCAGCTCGAATGTTTCGGGTTCGGTTGCCGCCGAATCCGTCATACCGGTCACCTTGACAATCTTGTTCGTGTCGTCAGCATCCTTCACGACAGTAATCGGGGCGATGACCTTGATGTCGGTCGTGTCTTCACCGGAAACCTGCTTCATGTTCAACTGGGTGAACACGTTTGCCGTCTTGCACGTCACCGCGATGGTGTCTATCGGCTTGAACGCCTCAACCCAGCGATCATCACCAAATCCGCCATAATAGGGATTTGCATAGATCTTGCGCAACTGGACGGTATCGTCGACAAAAGCCTGGGCGTCTTCGGCAATGGCTTCTGCCGAGAGGGAGGCCTTCACTTCGTCATTGTAGCCCGCAATGTAATTGCGGATCTGCAAGCTGACCAGCTCCGGGTGGAGCTCCATATACTCGGCGCCGCTAAAATCATCCGGGAAGTTTTCTGCGATAGCTTCGGAATCTTCGACATCCATCGAAGAGCAGGCGACAAGCGACACGGCAGCGATTGAAATCAGGAATTTATTAAGAAGTTTCATTTTGCGCACCTCTTAGAAATTTACCGTTACGTCGGCAACAATAACGTTCTTATTGATAGAAAGTTCATCCGGCTGGGCAGAATAGACAGCGTTGCCTTCTACATCCACTGCCGGAGTGCCATCGGCATTGAGGGACGGAACCTTGGTATTCAGGGACATCTTGTCGTTCAGCATGCCGTACTGCACCGTCAGGTAAGAATTCGGGGCGATACGGACCTTGGGACCGGCCAGCAGGAACATTTCGTCGACCTTGGTAATAGAGGCGAACTCGGTAATCCAGAGTTCGTTGTCGAACTTCTTGTTGGCCATCTGGATGCCGGCCTGGAAGGCAATCGGACCCCAGACGTCGGCAGAGAGACCGGCCATGATGCGGTCGCCGGAGCGCTTCAGGAAGTTGTCTTCGGAGGAGTGGTCATAAGAACCCTGGAGAAGGATCTTGCGGCCGATATTGACAAAGCGGCCAATATCCACGCTACCGCCCACGGCGAATTCCGTATAGGTATTTGCGATTTCGTTGCCGTCGGCATCGATACCGGCAGCTTCCTGCTTGATCTGAGCAAAGTAGGCATCCACGGTAACGGCGTCGTTCCAGGTAGCAGTGAGCGAGGCGTTGAAGCCCTTGCGGTCAGGCGTGGCCAGGCCGAACGGGAGAGCCATGTTCACGGACGGATCGAGAGTGTACACGGCTTCTTCCAGCTCCAGGCGCTTGATAGTACCGGCATCGTAACCGTTGCGGTAGAAGTGGGCGTTCTTGTAGTTGTTGTAGAGCTTGGAGTAGAGGTACTGGGATTCGTCCTGGTTAGAAAGCGCGTTCACCAAGGACTGCGAAGTCATGATGTTCGTAATGTTGAGCGGATTGGAGTTGTATACCGCCATGTAGAGATTTTCAAGACTGGACATGCCGAACGCGGCGATGGCAGAGGAGTAAATCTCGTTGCTGTAAAGGGCGTTCGAGTTCAAGATGACAGAGCCGCCACGGAAGTTCGGGGCAGACGCCATTTCGGACCAGAATTCCTTTTCGGTCTGGAGGTAGGTGGCCTTCAATTCGGCATCGATGTTCGCAAGAGAGACCTTGACGTACGGAGTCACGTAGAAGCTCTTGCCCTTGTCTTCGCCGACATCTTCCTTGTATTCGGTGTCTCCCGGCTGCGGAGCCGTGCTCACGTAGACAGTCGTGGCCTGGTTGCCATCGGCATCGATATAGGAACCTTCCGCGATAGTGTACATGTTCTTCTTGTTCGCGGCGTAGTATTCCATCTCGGCGGTCCACTTGGACATGGCGAATTCACCGTTCAAGCCGAAGGTGAGCGGCAAGGTGGGCAAGACGCTCCTGGAATCGAAACCGAGTTCAAAAGACAGGATGGAGTTGTCTTCGTAGTAAACCGTGTCGCCGTTTTCGAGCTTGTGCGATTCGCGGCTAAGCGTACGGTCGAAAACATCCGTATAGTTCACGCCGACATTGGCTCCGAAGAGGCCGACTCCCAGGCGGGCGCCATAGAAGTAGCGGTCAGACCAGTCGAAATCGAAGAACAGCTGGTCGGTCTTCTTCGCGGTATTGCGGAGACGAGCGCCCGTCAACTGGGCATGGATATCGCTGACCATACCAAGCTTGCCACTATGGTAGTCGGCATTGATACCCTGCAGCAAACGGCGGGAAGTCGTATCAAGGTTACGCTGGGCAAGGGCCTCTACGCGTTCCTGGGCGAAGATTTCCGGTTCCTGCAACAGGAACGGCTGCGGGGCGAAAAGGGTGAGCGGAGTGAACCCGACACGCATGTAACCCAAGTTGAAGTCGAGATGCTTGTTCAGGATCGTTCCGTCGTAGCTGAACCAGTGGCCGATGACCGGGTTGTTGTTCTCGTCAAAGCCACTCTGCCAGTCCTTGTGCAGACGGAGCTGCAAGGAAACCATGGTCTCGCTGCTCGGGCGAGCGGTCAAGAGCAGGTTCACGTCGGTGTAGGCCTGAGTTTCGTGCGTCGGGGAATCATCGCTGAACTGGTCGGACTTGGCCAGGGAAGCGACGGCGCCCGCCTTGGCGGTACCGTTCAGCTTGAGGCCGAGCACGGCGGCATTCAGGGAATCCAACTTTTCCAAAAGCGATTTCTGTTCCTGGACAACGGAATCCTGCGCGGCAAAAGCCGAGGCCGCAGAGAACAGGAGGGCAGAAGCGAGAGCGATTGTGCGATTTTTCATATTGAAATTCATGCTAGCATCCTCCCATTAAAATTCCACATTAAGGGAAGCTTCGATAATGGTCTGGGTAAATTCATTCTTGTATTTCCCAGATTTATCCTTACTCACATCGTAGTAGTCGGGGATGTTATAGACACCTCCTGCCACCGTTCCGGTCTGAACCGGTTCGCCAGCGGCGGCGGCAGCCACCAGGGCGCTGGAATTGTATTCGTTAGTCACCGAGATGATACCGAAGTTAATGGCGAGCCAGGCATTCTTTTCGATGGCGTAGTCGAGACCGACCATCCACTGCATCTGCTTGCTCTTGAGCATCGGAACGACAAGGCCGCTCAAAGCCGCCTGGACATCGTTATATTCCGTATTCACCATCTGCAGGCCGGCGGTAACACCGAGACGCGGCAGGTACTGGGCATAGAAACCGGCATTGATGAAGTCGCTCTTCAGTTCGCCAGTCCCGGCACCGCCTTCCAGTTCGGCCTTACGTTCGGAATGCTTGTAAGAACCGGAGAGTTCGAGCGGCTTGGAGAATCCGATCGCCTTGAAGATGTCGGCCTTCGCGCCGCCACCGTATTCCATGAACTTCACGGAGGAGAATCCCAGCACAGGAGAAACCTGCGACAGGACCGTCACGAGGCCCTGGACTTCGGCAAACTCCTTGAAGTTCGCCGTGAGGGTTCCCTGTCCACCGACGCGGTTGCTCGTGGCAAGGCCGTTCGGGAGGGCCATCTGGAGAGACGGATCCATGAGCTTTTCGAGCAGGACCAACTGGCTTCTGCCGTAAACGTTCGTGGTCCAGGAATTCTTGTTGTAGTTTGCAATGTTGTAGCTTTCCGACTGGCCGACACCATCGAAGGCGCCGTCATCGGTACCGAGCAGGCGGGACACCGGAGAGAACTTCGGAGCAAAGCTGTAGAGAGCGCCGAACGTGCTGTAGAGCGGAGAATTCACGCCGAACTTCACAGTGTTACCGTCCAGGTCGCTATTGAGAATACGCTGAGCGAAGAAGCTCGGGGACTGGGCGGCGTTGTTGAACCAGGCGCTGTCGTTACGGATGACATTAGCGACGAGATTCACGCCCCAGGAGTTCGCCTTGTAGCCGGCGTTGACGGTAGCCAAGATGGCAATGCCCGCATCCTTGGAGTCTTCGACAATGTCTTCGCCACGGACCGGAGCGCCTTCGGCGTCAAGTACGACGTTTCCGGCTTCATCCGTCTGATAGGTCGGCGTATGCGTGTAGACCTTGTCGTTGGACATCGCGATTTCGGCAACGGCATCGAGCGTGAGGTTCTTGTTACCCAGGAACCCGGCAATGTCGCCACCGACGCGGCCGCTCACGACCATCGTCTGCTGGGCATCCATGTCGTAGGGGTTGATCGGTTCACGGACGTAGTCTTCCAGACGGTTTCCACCCGGGTGACGTTCCGTGTAAGAGAAAGATTCCTCGTCGTCGAAGATGAACATTCCCGTAGCGCCCGCGTAGAGGTTGCGGTTCATGGGAAGGATTTCGAAGTTACCGGCGGCGAGCCACTTGTCCATGTTCGAAGCCTGCGAGGCGCCGGACACGGGCGTGTTCGTCATGATGTTGCCTTCGGCACCGGAGAAGTCGAGCACGGCGGTGCGGTTCAGGCGGGCCATCAAGGCTTCGGCACGGATTTCTCCGATGTTCGCGTTCGGCATCGTGCGGAACTGGAGGTTCACACCCTGAAGGTTCCTCTGGTTACCTTCGATGAACTGGGACTTCTGGGCCATGTGACGCTGACGTTCGAATACCAGCGGTTCGTACATGATGTCGACCGAGGGCAGGAACAACGTGAGCGGCGTGTACTGCTGGCGGAAGTCACCGACAATCCAGTAGAAGGACTTGCCGATGTTGCCCTCGACATTGATCCAGGCGACCGAGATGCTCTTCGCCGCAGAGGCGAAGTATTCCTGCATGCCGGCTTCGAGGCGCAACGTCGCGTTGGCGCGGACAGATTCGTACGGGCGGAAATGGAAGTCCAGGTCGGCGGTGACAAACTCGTCCTTCTCGACATCGGGCATCATCTTAGCCACGTGCGCATCCTGGTCCGTATCGAAATAGGACGCTTCGGCAACACCACGGATAGAACCGCCGATTTCAACGCCGCGCTTGGCGTTAATGGAATCCACCTTGCTTTCCAACAAGTTCTGGTTGTCAACTACCGGGGAAGCTGCACTAGCTACCGTCGCTGCAAGGAGGGCAAACAAAGATCTTTTCATTTTCATATTCATTTCTAGCTACCCCCTCTTAGAACCAAACCTTGGTTTCTGCTGCAATGTAGTGGGAATGCCAATCATTTTCAGAAATCAATTCGTCAGAATGGGTCATGAACTTGTAACGGACGTGGAGACCGGCGCGTTCAGCGAAGTCCCAGTCAAAGCCGAGACCGAAGGCCGTCTCGAGATAGTTGATCGGAGCCTTCTGGTAGTATTCCGTCGTGAACCTGGCCGGGTGGGCGGCAGTCTTCGCGTAATCAGAAGTCTTGGCGATGGTCGAGGTGGAACTGACCGTACGGTAGGCGTATTCGGAACGGAACGTTTCCATACCGATGATGCCCACCACGTGGAATTTCGGATGCACGGCAATAGCCGGTTCAAACTGCGTGAAGAAGCTCCACAGGAGCATGTCGCTCTGCGACTCGCTGTAGGCGATAGGCGCAAACGAAGTCGAAAGTCCGGACAATGCCGCATAGAGGGTCATCATGATGGTGCGGTCCGTACCGAACCAGCCACCGATATCGTAACCACCCATGAAGGAGAGGAACGAAGACCACTTGGCATGGGAAGGAACTTCCTGTTCTTCGATCTGTTCCGCATTTTCGTAAGCGACAAAGGATTCCCAGAGTTCCCAGGTTCCACCGTAGAGACCGCCCTGCTGGCGATACTGCTTGACGCCTTCGTTGGAACCGACCTGCACGCCGGAGCGGGCGAGGTAGGCGGCACCGTCGGCATTACCCGAGTCCGCGATGAACAGCGGCTTGTGCTTAGTCCAGGAGTTGGAAGATTCCCACATGTTGCGGCCGTTCAGGCGGTAGTTGAACCACACGACGTCCTGGCCGTCTTCGATCTGGCGGTGCTGGCCGTACTGGAGGTCGAAGTAACCGCGGTTGAAGGTCGGTTCCAACTTGAAGTTGATACCGGCCATGTTCGGCGTATAGCGGAGAGAACCGCCATTCAAGAAAGCTTCATCCCTGCGCCAGGTGGCGAAGCGGGACGGGTTGCTCAAAGAATACGGAGAGTAGAAGTCCTTCTGGAGGAAAATACCTTCCACAGTCATCGGCCAGCCCTCGACGTACTTGCTCTGGGCCTTTACATAGACACCGACCTGCGGGGTGTTGATCTTGGATTCGTAAGCGTCTTCGGAGTAGCCGGAGCTGGAGTTGTTCTTGTTGTAGCCGTCCACATCAGGAGACTGGTAGTACAGGATGGAGTCGGTGATGCTCACGCCCACATCGGCCATCAAGTACAGCTTCGGAGTGATGTTGCCCTTCAAGTCCAAGGAAATCACGTGGGTGTTGAGTTCCTTCGGAGTAGAGTCGGCACCATAGGTAATCCACTGGTTGCGGAATTCGGGTTCGTAGATGATACCCTTGTCGAAGACCACGCCCATGTAGTTCACGCCGACGGTCAGGTTGTCAGCAATCTTTTCCTTGGCGAGGCGGCCGTGGTACACGGAACCGCGCATATCGTAGCCACCGGACATTTCGAGTTCGCCCGGCTGGCCGCCGTACATGCGGAGACCGTCGCGGGTACCGATATCGGCATCGGCCGGCTGGGACACCAAGAACTGGGCCTTCATGTTGAACGGAAGCTGGTAGAAGTTCGCGAACACGCCGCCGAAGCTACGGTTCGTCCAGAAGGCACGGCCGCCTTCCTTCACCGGCTTGAAGACCTTTTCCTTATAGTAGGTGCTCACCGTCTTTTCGTCTTCGAACAGTTCGTACTGCCAGGCGAAGCGCGGTGCGGTTTCACGTTCCCACATGGTCAAGGGAGAAGCGTTCGCCCAGATAACGCCGCCGGCGGTCACGTAGGCGCCAAAGACGCCTGCGCGGATATCCACGCCGAAGTTCATTTCTTCGTTGATGGTCGAAGAGTAGAAGTCCGTGGAGTGATCGTACAAGACTCTCTCGTCGTTGGTCGACACGCCCGTCGGCTGCGATCCAAGGTAGTTGGAGTACAGGCCGGAGAGGTCGAACGGGAAGCTCATGGAAGACCACAGGGTCATGTAGGAGTTCGGCATCGCCACGACGTTCATGTTGAGAACGGCGTCCACGGCGGTACGGGCCATGTCGTTACGGACCCACGGGCTCCTTTCGGAGTAGTGGAAATTCTTCAAACGGAACGCCATGTAACCGGAGACCGCGAGCGGCAGATCGTCCTTGCCCATGATGGTGGATTCCATATTTCCGGAAAGGGTATCCAGGGAGGCGTTGATGGAGTCCAGCTGCATCTGGGGCGTTATGGCCCAGGCGGCTCCAACGCAAGATGCAAGAAGAAGCGAAGTTATTGTTTTTTGCATAAAATCCTCTTATACCCTCTTAAATCTCGTTGCGGAACGGATAGTTGGACGGGCCTTCGTACGGCTTGCCGTGCTTCTTGATGACGACATCGTCAATCCAGACCTTGAAGGACTCGTTCTCGTCCTTACGAACTTCCAGACGGAAGCCCTTGAAGTTGCTCCAGCTGAAGGGAAGCATCACTTCGCGGGTGTTCTTGGCATCCCAGTACACACCGGTCATGCCGAACAGCTTGAGGGGAATGCTGAAGTGTTTCCATTCGGTGGTAATTTCGCCGAGGCTCTTGGAACGGAGCTTGACCTGCAGGGATTCGCCGCCGCTCTTCACGCCGTCGTCCACGAGCACGAACAAGGCATTTTCGCCGCCCTTGGCACCCTTGATCCAGAACTCGAGGACACCCTCTTCCAGGTACGGGGTCAGGTCGACGGAACCGGCGATACAGATGGCCACACCGGAATAGTCGCTCGCGATAAGTTCGATTTCCATGGAAAGGGCTCCTTCCATGGCGTACTTGTCCGTAAGTACCGGTTCGGGGTTTTCACGCGGATACTGGTAGGTATATCCACCGCCTCGCGGGATGGCTTCGCGCATCACGACGCTGACCACATCCTTGTCGGGACGGAAAGGTTTACCTTCTTTGGTGATAAAACGGGCCTGGTCACGGTCGCGATAATCGCTGAATCCGTAGCCGGCAAAAGACGATGAAGCAAGAAGCAGTGCGGCTAGGGCACACTTCCAAATGGCTTTTTTGAGATTTCCATTCATAATAGGTAAAATTCTCCAAATTCGGATAGGGTATAATATAACTTGTTTTCGAAAGCCCGTTCCCCGTTCCATGACAAAAAAAAGACCCAAACATGAAAAAACGTGTTTTTTCATGTTTTTTTGTGTAATTTTGAGTTTTCTTTTGTAAACACTTTATTTTTTTTAAATCGCTGTATACGGACAAAAAAGAGTATGTTTGTAAAAGGAAACAAACTATGAGGAAAATCATGAAGTTCACCAAACTTTTGCCACTCGCCCTTTGCGCCTGTTTCTTCGCCTGCGACAACGGCGGCAAGCCGACTTCGGCCGAAACCGATGATCCCGAAGAACAGAATGAGCAAGCCAAGGTCGTCGCCGTGGACTATTCCAAGGGCCGCGCCATGAACAAGAGGCTCGGCAAGGGAATCAATTTGGGCAACGCCTGGGACGGAGCATCGTACTGGACGTGCGGGACACTCAAGGACGCCTACGACAATGGCGACGAAGCATACATCCCTTTGGTAGAAGCGGACGTGTCGGAATATGCGAACCTTCCCTTCAAGCGCTACAACTACGGCTGCAATGACCGTCTGGATTCCAGCTGGAGCAACCCCATCAGCGACAGCTATTTCAAGCTAGTGAAAGATGCCGGATTCAACTCCGTGCGCATTCCCGTAAGATGGCAGCACAACTCCAACCCCGAAACCCACGAAGCCAGCCCGAGCCGCATTGCCGGAGTCAAGGAAGACGTGAAGCTCGCCATCGAGGCAGGCCTTGCCGTAGTCATCAGTTTCCACTGGTACCATGAACTCATGTTTGCAGGCAACCATATAGCAACGCTTCCTGACTTCTACGCCGAAGAAAAGGCCCATTTCGCCGCCATCTGGAAACAGGTCGCCTCGGAATTCAAGGAATTTCCCGACACCATGCTGGTCTGGGATATCTTGAACGAGCCCACGTTCAAGGATGCGAGCGTCCTGAACGAAATCATGACCCTCGGCTATGAAGCGATTAGATCGGTAGACAAGAACAAGACCATCATGTTCGAAAGCTACCATGCAGCCAAGTTCGCCGACATCGCCGCGCTCAAGCTACCCGAAGACGGCAACATCATCTTCAGCGGCCACTACTACGAACCCTACGGTTACAGCCACCAAGGTCACGGCTATACCTGCAAGGGCGACGACGCCTATGCCATGACGGCAAGTTCCGATTTCAAGTCGTATATCTCCGCAACCCAGAAGCTGTACCCCGACAAGAACGGCGGACACGTCCCCATGAACATGGGCGAATTCGGCGTCACCAGCAAGAGCGGGAGCTGCGGCGACAAGGGTCCTTCTGACAAGTACAGGTCCATGTGGACAAAGGAAGTCATCAAAGTCGCCGAGAAGTACGATATTTCATGGCACTACTGGGGCCTGGCGGGTGTAGGCGGATTCGAAGCCTATGACAAGTTTAACGGGCTGTGGTTCCCCGGCATGCTGGACGCATTCGGGCTTACGGCCGAATAAGGCTACCGCCCCAACGATCGTCAAAGAAGGCTTGGAACAGAGGTTCCGGGCCTTTTTTCAGTTCCTCAACGACTTCGGCGACGGGGCGACCGCTACGGTACAGTTCGCGGTAAGCACGCGAAAGCGCCTCGACGCGCTCCTCGGGGAACAGGTCCGGATGAAGCCGGAGCGCATGCAGGTTGAGACCGCCGAAGCGGACGGGATTTCCCGACGCCTTCGCGCAGGGGGGTACATCGCGGTCCACCTTGTGAGTCCCGCCCACGAAAGCGTAGGCGCCCACCTGGTTTCTCTGCTGGATTCCGGAGACCCCGCCGATAGTCGCATACTCCCCGATCCGCACATGGCCCCCCAGCTGGCAACTGTTCGCGATGACAGCGCCCAGCCCGATTTGACAGTCATGGGCGATGTGCGAGTAAGCCATAACCAATACTTTGTCTGCAATCCGCGTACAACCGCCCCCCTGGACAGTCCCGCGGTTGAGCGTCACGTATTCGCGGAAGGTACACCCCTCGCCTATCTCAAGGCGCGTCGGTTCGCCACCGTACTTGAGGTCTTGCGGAGGTCCGCCGAGGATGGCGCCGTCGTAAACATGCGTCCCCTTCCCGATAGAAACACCCCCGTACACGTGCACACGCGATTCCAGGACAACGCCCTCGCCTATTTCGGCACCGGCGTCCACGATGCTCCACGGGCCAATGACGGCTGTTTCGTGGACTTTTGCCTGTGGGCTTACGAATGCGGACGGATGGACCATAGTATGAAGTAGACAGTGGTTAGTGATTAGTGGTTCGTATATTAGGGTGCGTTACAAAATAGAATTTTCTCGTTTACAAAGTACTATTTACTGCCTACTAACCACTGTTTACTATATTTCCGCGCATGGGTGGCATCATCGTTGCAAGCCTGACCACGCTCTACGCGCTCCTGTTCCTGTTCTTCATAATAGGACTTGTCCGTACGCATCGCTACAAAGGCCCCAAGGCGACCCCGAGTGTCTCAGTAGTGGTGCCGATGCGGAACGAAGAGGAATTCGCACAACGTACGCTCGAAGCGCTCGCCGAACAGGATTACGCCGGAGAATGGGAAGTCATCTGCGTGGACGACCGCTCCACGGACTCCACCCGTGAAATTCTCGAAAGATTCGCCGCCACCCATCCGAAATTCCGCGTGCTTTCGCTGCCGCAAGACCTGCCTGTAATCGCGAGCCCCAAGAAGCGCGCCCTCGAAAGCGCATTCAAGATTGCAAGGAACGAAGTGCTTTTGACGATGGACGCCGACTGCATACCGCGCAAGAGCTGGATTACCGCGATGGCGGGCCGTTTCGTAGACGGCATATGCATCGTGCAGGGGCCCAAGCAGAACAACGGTAGCCGCACCATGCCGCACCTGTACCAGAAACTCGAGACGCTCGGCTACACCGCGATGGAAGCCGCCGGATTCAGCTGGGGACACCCGATTGTCGCCTCCGCCGCATGCCTCGCCTACAAGAAGGACCTATTCTTCAAGGTGGGCGGCTTCGGCGACCTCATCAACCTCTCGAGCGGCGACGACGACATGCTCATCCACAAGATGATGAAAATCCCGGGCACCAAGGTCTGCTACAACCTGGACAGGGACGCCGTGATAGAGACCGCGCCGGTACATACCTGGAAGCAGCTCTTTAACCAGCGCGCCCGCTGGAGCAGCAACGGCACGAACTACGAGAGCAAAGCGTATATCCTGCTCCTGACTCTCATCTACACGTACTACATCTGGATGTTCATCAGCCCGTGGTGCGTCGCGTTCCTGGATTGCCCGTGGCAGTGGTGCGCATTCAGCATCGGGCCAAAGATTGTCGTGGACTTCGTGTTCCTCATGATAGCCTCCTGGAAGCTACACGCCAAGCGCAAGATGCTCGCCTTCTTGCCGGTGGAACTCATCCAGATCCCGATGATCGTGTTCTGCGTCCCCGCAGGCATCACGGGCCTGTTCAGGTGGAAATAGCGGCGCGGGCCCACGCGAGGGCTTCTTCGACACTACAAATTTTCCCGTCGAGCTGCAGTTCGAAACTCGCCTTGATAATCTCGCCCATCTGCTTGCCGGGTCTTACGCCCAGCTCCATGAGCTTCTTGCCCGTGAGGTAGGGCTGTGGAGCCGCTTCGAGCAGGCCAAGCCTCGAGGAGGCCGCATACAGCCTTTCCGCAAAGTCGTCATTGCCGTCCGCACAGGCAAAGAATCCGTGCGGAGCGCATTGCACGAGCAGGCACAGGAGCTTGAGGCCACCGATTTTCACCGCAAGGCGGCGCAAAGCCGGGTCGCTGTCGACAACCGATACGTCCAGGTCATGGAACGCCCCGAGCACCAGCGGCACGACCTTCAGCAAGTGCGTCTCGTTGGTTATGCGCTCCAGGAACTTGAGTGCCGTATCCGCGCCCCCCGCGAGCAGCGCCGCAAACGCAAATTCCATCTTCTGCGCATCGGTAAGCGCGCTCCGGTCTCGCAGTTCCGCCATGCAGTCCAGAACTGCGCCCAGCGTTTCCCAAGAATTTTCGAACGGACGGATTTCCGGGAAGTATCCGTCGAGCTTTATGTCCAAAAACGCGCGCAATCCCAAAGAGGGCTTGCCGGGTTTCAACAGCCACTTCTTGAATTCCTCGAAAAGGCGTTCCACGCTCAGGTCGTCTAGCGAAAGCGTACGGCAGATTTCCACCGTCTCGGGAGCGAGCGTGCACCCGAAACGACTCGCAAACTGCACGCCGCGCAAAATGCGCAGGGAATCTTCGGCAAAAGCGGGTCCCACATGGCGCAACGTATGCGCCTTCAGGTCGTCAATGCCGCCGTAGGGGTCGCACAGCGTAAGTTCGGGCAGTTCCATCCCCATCGCGTTGATAGTAAAATCGCGGCGCAGCGCCGCCTCCTTGAAACTCAGCTTTTCGTCGGTATGCACCACAAAACCGCGATGGCCGTAGCCGACCTTGCTTTCGGTACGCGGGAACGAGAAATCGAGCGAAAGTCCCTTCATGGCGAGATGGATTACGCCGAAAGCCTTCCCGACCAAGTTCGTGCGCCCGTACTTCGAAAGAATCGGCAACAGCGAATCCTGTGTCATGTCGTAGACTTCGATATCGTAGTCGCGGCAGGGCTTGCCCAAGAGAGCGTCACGGACCCAGCCGCCCACCAAGAAGGCGCGACCACCTGCCGCACGGATGTCGTCGGCAATGCCGAGCAGGCGTCCCGGCAATTCCGGTTCGAAAGACACGCCCGCAAGCGTCTGGATTGCCGGGGTCTTCATTTACGGAGCAGCCCCTGCGGAATCAGCACCGCCTGTTTCGCCACCCATGGCGCCGTAGCGGTCATAGATGCTCGTCGTCTGCTCGCCGCTGGAATCTTTCAGCGCTTTGGAAACGGAAACGTTTTCCGGTTCGGCAGAAGACACTATCGAACCGTCCTCGGCCGTTTTCAGGTTCGCCGTCTTGGACGAATCGCTCGATGCGAAACGGTCGTAAATGCTCTGGCGCTTGGCAGCCGCCTCGCCCTTTTTCCTGGCTTCTTCTTCACGGCAGGCACGCAGTTCGTCTTCTTCGAAGGCACGCTGGTCCGGCGAATACGTCAACGTGTTCAGGCGGTATTCAATTTCTTCGCACACGATTCCCTGGCGTTCGGCAGCACAGGACACCAGCAGCGGCACGACACTGGCCACCGTGGCAATCGCCATCCACCGAATCCATTTCATTCCGTTCCCCATGTGCACCTCCATCAATGGATGATGATAAACTTGCCCTTTTTCGTCTTCTTGGAATTTTTCACGACGTAGTAATACACGCCGGGCACGACCAGCTTTCCGTTCTTGTCCTTGCCGTCCCAGTCGACCCTGCCGCCGAACATGTCTCCGTTGCTGAAGAAACGGATGAGGGCGCCACCGCGGTTATAGATGCTCAACGTGGCGTCTTCGGCCAAAAAATCAAACGTGATATATCTGTGGATCTTGGGGCGGAACGGGTTCGGGTACGCAACGACTTCTGCCGCGGCGGAATCGGTCATGAACGATTCGTTCTCGCGCAAGTCATTCCTCTTGTACCAGCTCACTCCACGGCTATGCGCAATCCAGAGGACTCCCTTCACCGGATTCACCACGAGGTCGTCGACGGCATCGCTAAGCATCCCGTTCTTCGAAGTGATATGGAGCGTAGAAAGCGTATCGTACGAATTGCCCTTGCGCGACAGGCGGAATATGCCCTGCGCGGCAGTACCGACCCAGAGATTCCCATGGGGATCCAGCGACAGCGACGTATATTCCGCACCGAGAAGACCGCTTACAGATGACGGCGTCTGGATCGTATCCTGATCCAGGTTCATGTAACCCACCTTCGAAGGCGTCGCCACCCATAGAACTTCGTTCTTGGAATCCAGGGCGAGGTCTATCGGGGCAAAGCCGTCCAGGCCGTGAGCTGTCTTGCGGGATTTCTTGACTAGCCTGCCGCCGTTCTGCAAAGGAGGCGACACGACAAAGACATCCAGGTTACCCGTAGTGGCGGCGCTGGGAATCTTGCGCGTACCGACATAGACTTCCCAATCCACGCCATTCTTGGCATATCTCGCCACAATCGGTCCGGCCACGGCCGCGCTGCCGACATGGCCAAGACAGCTCACCTGGGCTTCCAGGGATATATAGGCCAGGCTATAGCCGTTCGTGTCCGCAGTCGCCACCAGGAAACCCGCAGAATCCGGAGCCACGGTCGTTCCCGAAGAAATCATGAAATTGGTCCCGTAGTTGTCAAGGCAAAGCCCTTCCTTGGGCGTAAAATGTCTAATACGTTCCTTTCCCCAATCGGAAAACAGGTAGAATCCCTCGCCCCAGATATGGTACAGCATGTGTCCGTCGTTCATCACGGAAAGCACTTTCATGCGGTGTCCATAGGCGTCATCGAGATTGCCGATACCCGTTTCGTCGTAATAGCGCAGTTCCGACCACTTTTCGCCGGCACTGTAGGCAAAGGCGCTGCGTGGCGATGCGGCGATGACCCCGCCATCGTAGGTCGCGGCAACTTCATAGACGCCCCCCAGTTCGTAGGGATGGTACACGCCCAGTTCGTCAAACTTCCCGTTCGTAAAGTGGTAAATCATTTCCGGACCGATCAGGTAATCCGTTCCGTCGTCGTAAGAGAAGATCCACTTGATAACGCTGCGGCCATTCTCGTACAGGAACGAATCTTCCACCTTTACCCCGTGAAGCTTTATCAGGGAGGAATCCTGTACCGAAGACGTTTCCACGTCGCCATCCCACCGCCATGTCCCTTCTACCGGGAACGTCTTCAGCGAGTCCCCTTTCCAGGCCATTCCGTTGACCAGGCCGTCCACCTTGACCTCGGTCCAAGTATCCGGATCGATCAGGCGCACGTCGTTCCACAGGCCATCCCACGCCATCTTGCGCTTGAACAGCCGCTTACCGATAGACACATAGAGTTCGTCGCCGTGTATCGAGATGAACTTGGGCGGATAGACGGCCAGGGAAATATCCGCAATACGCGAAATGGTGAGAATCGACTTTTCCTTGGCGACATCGAAGAAGGCTATCCTGTCTTCGAAAACCAGGACCAGGACATCGCCTACCAGCCGGGACGCATCGGCAATAATCTTACGGCCGTTCGCCACATAAGAACGGCTGATGACCATCCAGCCTTCCATATCGCCACGCAGGGAAGCGATCATTCCGTATTCCGACACGGCATAGACACCGCGAGGACCGGCAGCGACAGAAAGCAGGCTGGCCGTTTCCAGCCCGTTATTGGCTGTATAGACCCTGTCGAACGTGGGCGTCTTGATGCGTACGCCGCCACCGGTGGCATACACGACACCGTTGCCGTACTTCGCCGCCGAATAAATGGGGAACGGGGTCGAAAAGACCCTCCATCCATCTGCGGCAAAACACTGGACGACAAGAGACAGGCTTAAGAGGAAAGTCCGTAAAAATTTCACACCCTAAAATTACGAAATTATTCGATGTGAAACACAGCCTTTCTCATTTTCTGTATGGCAAAATGACGCCTCTTACGGACGGCATTATTCGAAAGGCCTATCACGGAACAGATTTCTTCGGTAGGGAACCCGCCGACATAGGTCATTTCCACGATCATCCGTTCCAAGGGCGAAAGCAGGGAAAACAGCGTCTCGTAATCTTCGACCGCATCCCGGTCTTCCTGAAAAAAGACAGATCGTTCCTCCGGCAAGTCATTGAGAAATTCCGCCTTACGGCCAAAGGCGGACATGGGATACGTGGAGCGCCTATCGGCGACCATATCGCAGTGGGCATTGTGCATTACGCGGACTAGCCAGGGGAAAAGGGCTTCGCGATTCCGGAGGAACTGCGCATTCTGGCAGAATTTTAGCGCAACAGTCTGAAAAAGGTCCTTTGCCTCTTCGACGGTATCACATTTCACTTCGCATAATTTGTAAATTGTATCCGAATTCCTTCGCCAGACGGATTCCATCCAATCCGAAGAGACTTCACCTGTTTTCGTCTTTGTTCTCATTCCTTTTTGCCATCCAAAGCAATCGAGCCTTAATTTATGTTTTTTCCTAACAAAGTACCACAGCGCAGATATTTTGCAAACAACTGTTGCAATTTTGCAACTATAGTTGTCCTATTGTTTTTATTTGTTAGCAATTCCGAGGCCCAGGAATTCAATATGAACGCCATGCCGCCTCCGGATGCGGCAATGCACTATTCCGTAGGGGCACTTTCCGAAAAATCGAACGTCACCATAGACATCGTCATTCCCGACAACTGGCACGTGAACGCGAACGTCGTCGCCGATGAATTCCTAAAGCCGTCTTCCGTAGAAATATCGGCACCGGGAATCGAATTCGGCGAAGTCGTATGGCCCGAACCTATCAAGGAATACAACGAAGTGCTCGAATTCGAGAATCTCGTGTTCAAGGGACATTTCCAGATAAAGATTCCCGTGAAGGCGGCCTCGAAGAATTGCGACAGCCTTTCGACCAAGGCCATATTCCACTACCAGGCCTGCGACAATTCCATCTGCCTCGCACCCGCACAAGTCGAAATCGCGCTTGGCGGCGCCACCGGTTTAAAAAAAAACGATGAAGGAAACGGGCCGCAGGGATTAAACGGTTCTGCAGGAGACGCGCCGGAATTAAACGGCGTCGCGGTCAATGACGGCTTTGCGGGCAAGGAAGGCGCCGCAGCCATCGCCCTGCTGCTGTTCTTCGCGTTCCTCGGAGGAATCATCCTGAACCTGATGCCGTGCGTGTTGCCGGTACTCTCGCTCAAGCTGTTCAGCCTTATCAAGGAAGCGGGCCAGTCGCGCGGCAGGCTCGCCGCCCTCGGCCTTTCGACCACCGCGGGCGTTCTCGTAAGCTTCTGGGTTCTCGCCGCCGTCATCGCGGCAATCAAGGCGGGAGGCGGTGCGGCAGGATGGGGAATGCAGTTCCAGAGCGCGGGATTCATCGCGTTCATGGTCGTAATCCTCTCCGCATTCGCGATGAGTTTCTTCGGCGTATTCGAAGTCTGGCTCCCGTGGGGGGCCACCACGAAGATGGACGAGGCCGGCCACAAGGCGGGGCTTGCCGGCGCCTTCTTTACCGGGGCGCTTCTCGTGCTGCTGAGCACGCCATGTTCGGCTCCCCTGCTCGGCACGGCAATGGGATTCGCGTTTACCGCATCCACTCCCGTACTCTTCCTGTTCTTTACCGCCGCAGGGCTCGGGCTTGCGCTCCCCTACCTCCTGGTAAGCGCCTTCCCCGCCATACTGAAGATTTTCCCGAAACCGGGTCCGTGGATGGTCACTCTGCAAAAGATCATGGGCGTACTGCTGCTCGGCACCGTCGCATGGCTCCTGTGGATCGTGAGCAAGCAAGCCGGCACGGCGGGCGTAACTATCTTCGCCATAGTCGCAGCGCTCGCCATTGCGTCCAGCTTCGCCGTCGGCAAATTCGCGCCTCCGGGAGTCGCCTTCAAGCGCGAAGTCATCGCCTTCAGCGCATCCGTCGCCGTTCTCGCCGCTGTCTGGTTCGCCGTACTCGCTCCCAGGTACGAAACCGTCGTCACCGAACGTTTCGAAGCCCGCATGGCCCAGCAAGTGCTCGAAGGCGGGTGGTACCGCTACTCGCCCGAAGCTGTCGCCGAATTTGCGAAAGCCGGCAAGACCATCTTTATCGACGCGACCGCCGACTGGTGCCTTACCTGCAAGACAAACGAGGCCGCCGTCCTCGACCGAGAAGACTTCATCCGTGCGATGGACAGCGCGGGAGTCGTGCGCATGAAGGCCGACTGGACCCGCGAAACGCCCGAGGTGAACGAGCTGTTGCGCAGCATGGGAAAATCCGGCGTGCCCGCCTATGCCATCTACCCGAAGGGAGACAAGAGCAAGCAAGTCGTATTGCCGGAACTGCTGACCACCGGGCTGATACTGGAAGCGATTCCGTAGTGCCCGCGAGCTTTACTTTTTGAGAATCTTCGCTCCGTTCGCCTTGTAGCGCTTTTCGCCGTCACGGACAATCACGCTGTTGCGCGCCCTTTGAACGAAGGGGGCGCTTTGCTTTTGATTGCTGGGTTGCAGGGGCCGCGGATTTATAGAAACAACACTCTCATCGAAAACAACTTTTCCGATGAAAACACCGTTGCTTATGCGGTTTCTCGATTCGTCGTTCGCAAAGTGGATGCATTCTTTGACCGGGTCGTCATTACAGACCTTCAAGTACACTTCCAACGGGATGCCCGTCCAATCTTCGGGAGATTGGTTTTTCAAGGAGCCCAATTTCGCTTCGATCAAAACTTCATTGTTGCCATCAAATGTCATCACGGTATCGGCACCCTTGATTTCAATTTTGCGGCTATGCACTTTCATAAAATCAATAGAATCAGGGAGAGGAACTTCATAGTAAATGTAAGCCAAAGTATCTAGCATACCCACTTGTTGTATCCCATTAACAACTAGTGAAGCCTTCACCTTATGAGTCAAGTTCCCAAAGCCCACGTTCTGGATGCGCAACTTCACACGTAAAATTCCGTCACTTCCCACCGTATCGCTCAGCCACGATTCGCGCAGCACGAAGCGGTAGCCCAGGTGGTCGTTGACGTACTTGAAACCTGTCAACGAATCTATTTTCGAACCATCATATTCAAAATCTTTCCCTTCAAACTGCGATTTTTTCCAGCCGTCAATCAGGTTGTTGTTCCACTGGACATTCAAATAGCTTGTATGCGTGCGGAAGCCCTCGTAAGAGAGAAACTCCGGCGTATTGATGACCTCGTAACCGCCTGCCGTCGTGAGCGCCTCGCCACCGTAGGGCGTGTTGATGCCGTACTTCTCGAGCCAGGCCACTCCCTCTTCGCGACAGATGGATGTAGCACAGTCCGCACCCCACGTGCCGTAATCGTATTGCGTTCCCAGATAGCCGTCGTTGAACATTCCCACACGGTACATGGTGTCGCCCTTCGCCTTCGCGATTTCTTTGAATTTATCGCCGTCGATATGGAAGTCTACACCCCAGTTGTCAAAGCCCAAGACCTTTGCCGAATAGTTTCCCGTACGCGTGAGGATTTTCAATTCGGGAGGCGTGTTACGCAGCATCAGGTTCGTCGCCTCGGCAATGCGGTCGTAGGTGATGTTCGTGTCGCTGTGCATCTCGCCGTAGGCACCGTGCATTCCCATCTCGAGCGCCACGATAACGTCGGTATTCTTCGAGAGCACGGGAGCAAGCTGTTCCACATGACGCATTACCCACTTGTGTTCGGGAGTCACATTACTGCGTCCGTTGTACCACGGATCGTAACAGATGCGCACAATCGCAAAGCCATTGTTCGCACGGATATTGTCAAACGTCGTCTGCAACACGTTTAACGCGTCTTCGGTCAAGTCCTGGCTCACGCCGCGCACCGTATCGCGCTTCCCGCCGGTAGTATCAATCGAAAGCCATGCGTTGCTACTGAATTCCGAAATTTCGGCACGCAGGTGGAGGAGTTTCGCCCATGGTTTTTCAATCGCCTTGCCGCCCGAAGGCTTTAAATGCAAAACCTGCGGCGTATAGAACCCGCGGTCGAAATTTTCGAGCGTCGCCATGGCATCCGTCGTGTCGATATCCTGCTTCACAAGGCCAGCAGCAAAAAGCGGGGTCTGCAAGAGTGCGACACCGATTATAAACAAAAGACGGATATGGATTCTAGCCATATCCGTAATATATATTTTTTTCTCGGCAAATAGATCCTTCGATTCCGTGCTTCGCACTTCACTCAGGATGACACGGAGCCTGCCCTGAGCATAGCGAATGGGTGTCACTTATTATAAATCGCCTCGAGAGCGGCCGCCAGGTACGCAAGCGGAGCATTCCAGTTGATGGCCACCTCGTTGGTCGCATAGCTGCAGCGGTTATCGATGTAGGCAAGCGCCGGCTTGTCGGCAGAGGCATAGTTCGGGCATTTCCAGCTTTCCTTGCCGTCCAGGTTGATGTCCTGCTTGCCCAAGTGCGGGCCGCCCACGAGCATGCCGGGCACCGGATCGTCCACCATGTCGGATTCGCTCGGGCGGTGGTGCGGATTGCGCGGGCTACGGTAACCGAATCCGGTCACGTAGGTAATGTCGTGCGGATTCTTGCCGAGCAGGTAATCGAGGCACTGCTGGGCGCCATCCACGTAGCTCTTGTCCTTGGTGAGCAAGTAGGCATGCACCAGCACGATGCCGTTGTTCGCCATCGCGCTATTGCTGCCCCAATTCCAGCTCCACGGGAAGGCAGGCAGGCGGTAGGCGCTCGTGTCGCCCACGGCGCGCAGGTTGTTCGCCTCGTTCATCACGACCTTCTTTGCGGCATCGACGAGTTCCTTTTCGAAGTCGGCGGAGTCGAGCGCCACGCGGAACGCGGCGAGCATGTTCACGTCGCCCCACCAAGCGCCATTCGCAGTAAAGGCATTCGCCTTCAAGTCTTCCTGGTATTCCTTCTTCTTGGTCGCGCGGTAAAGTTCCGCGGCGGCCCAGCGGAATTCGTCCTTGCCGTTTTCGTCACCGGGAGCATAGCTACCCGTCTGCACGTCATCGGGCTGCTTGTAGAAGACTTCCGGGTTCTTCTTCGCCCAGGCATAGGCCTTTTCTGCAGCCTTGAGCATCTTGTCGGCATACGCCTTGTCGATGCCCGCATAGACAACGCTCGCCTGCGCCATCACGGCGGCAAAATCGAGCGTCGCCGTCACGTTCTTGATAATGGCGTAACGCTGCGCCTTGTCGTTTTCGGGAAGCACGCTACCGCTGAACTTGAGCGTCGACACCTTGTGATAGACACCGCCGTCCTTGTCCTGCATGGTGAGCATCCAGTCCAGGTTATAGCGGACTTCTTCCAGAAGTTCCGGATACTTCGGGAACTCGCGCGGGATGTTCCAGGTAAGCGAATCCGCATACTTCGGGAAATGTTCGTAAATCTCGAGCAAGGTGAACACGGTAATGCCGGAGTTCACGATATACTTGCCGTAGTCGCCCGCATCGTACCAGCCGCGCTGGGACTTGATGGTAGTCCCCTTGCCCTTGCCGCCCGTCGCCTTGTCCGAACCGTAAATGACGACCTTGTCGTCCATATGGCCGGCAGCGCGAGCCCACTTGCCCGCATACTGCGGCGTGAGGGCAGTACTGGAACGCTGGTAGTAGAACCACTTGAGGCTAGCCTTGACCAGGTCCCCATAGACGTTCTTGTCCACCACGATAGGAGTGCCTACATATTCCCCGCCACGGAACAGGCGGTAGGTACCAGGTTTCTTGACGGCAGAGATGTCGAAAGTCTGTACTTCTTCGCCGCTGTAGTCCCACTCGTACACGTCGGGAGCCTTGAGCTTGAGCACCGTCTTCCCGGAAAGGTCGCGGACTTCGAGACCGTTCGCATCGTTGCCGGGAAAAACGACCGTCTTCTCGGCATCAGGAGCAAAGCCCAGCTGGTTCATCAGGGGGGCGGCAATAACGGAAGTCGAAACCGAGGCTGAAACAGCCAGAAACGCACAAAAAGCATATTTAGAGGTATTCATATCGAGAATATACCTAAAAACACCCCTACAGGAGAGCGGCACAACGCATTTTCCGTTTTCAGAAATAAACAGAAATCCCTTTTACAGCCAATTTCCGGCCTCCACGGAGCTGAAACAAAAAAAGCCCGGTTCGTCAGAACCGGGCTTCCGTCCATCCGCCTCCTCCTTTACAGAGCAGACAGACGGTTCCCCACCTATCGGAAAAACAGCTTCATCTTTCTACACATAAATTAAAAAACTTTCGCCCCGAAAATCAATCTTCGTCCTTTTTCATTTTCATTCTTTTCGCACGATGAAGCATTTTTTCCTTTCAAAAAAAATCATATGAAACGATTCGTTTCATATGATTTCCGCATAACATTTTTGTAAGCGTCATTACGTTGTTTTAATAAAAAGCAGACTTTCTTTTCTCTTTACATCTCCAAATCACGTTTTTAGATTGCGGGTCAGAAACAACTTAACACACACAAAGGACTACAACAATGAAAAAAATTATCCTCCTCGTGGCAGCCGTTCTCATGGCAGCAAGCACATCCTTCGCCCAGTTCGCCCTCGGCGGCCGTGGCGCCATCAACTTCGGTACGATCTATGGCGACGATACTAGCGATATTCCTTGGGGCTTCGGCTTTAATGCCGGCCTTGCCACCAAGATCGCCATCAACGACATGTTCGCCATCGCTCCCGAAGCCACCATCGACCTGCGCCGCGCTTCCGATGCAATCATCTCCTGGTCTACCTGGGCCATCGACATTCCGGTGCTCGCCCGCATCAACGTGATGCCGCAGCTCTTCCTCGAAGTCGGTCCGCAGATTTCTATCCTCCTGAGCTCCGAAGAAGAAACCGACCTGTTCGGCATCAGCAAGGAAACCATCAACTTCGGCGACGCCGAAATGCTCAACACCATCGAATTCAGCGTCGCTGCCGGCGTCGGCTACGCTGTCGCCGAGAATCTCGATGTCAACTTCCGCATGGTTCTCGGCCTGACCTCCATGCTCGACGACGGCGAAGACGTGAAAGTCGAAACCGAAGGACTGGCCGCACTCCAGGAGCCCGAAGATTCCATGAGCATGGAAACCGGTTCCGTCAAGACTCTCCAGTTCCAGGTGGGCGTGACCTACTGGTTCATGTAATGCAGCCTGTTTTAGCATGATCCTTTTCCCCGTCGCAAGGCGGGGATTTTTTCCTGATAATCCGACTCCAGATAAAGAAGCCCCGGACTAACAAGTCCGGGGCTTTCTTCGCAATATTCTTCGGCCCGGTCATGAAAACAAGCAACCTTGTTTTCACGACTCACGCATTGCAATTACTTCTTGCTGCGGTGGCTGTTCTTGATCCATTCGGTCTTGTGGACTTCCGGGATATCGTCGAGCAGGCGGAGCGTATGCGGTTCGTTCGTGTTGTCGAGCACCTCGGCAGGGGTACCCTGGTTCACGATCTTGCCGTCATGCATGATGAAGATACGGTCCGAAACGTAGTTGGCGAGGCCGATGTCGTGAGTCACGAACACCACGGTCATCTTCAGCTCGTCTTTCAACTTGCGGAGGTAATCGAGGATGTTGGCGCGCACGCAGGCGTCCACCATGGAGGTGGCTTCGTCGGCGATCAGGACCTTCGGACGGAGCGCGAAGATTCGAGCCAGGAGCATACGCTGCATCTGGCCGCCAGAAAGTTCGAACGGGTACTTGCCTTCGATATCGGCAGGGGTCACGTTCACGGCCAGCAGGCCTTCGTCCACGCGGCGGCGGACTTCTTCCTTGCTGGGCTTGTTCTTCAGGATGTTCAGGGAATCTTCCAGTTGGCTACGGATAGTAAAGAACTGGTTGAAGCATCCGAACGGGTCCTGGAACACGGACTGCACTTCGTTCCAGTGGTCCTTCAGGTTCGTGATCCTGTGATCGCGATAGAGGAACTGGCCACGGGTAGGCTTGTACAGGCCGAGCATGATCTTGGCGAGCACGGACTTGCCGCAACCGGAGCCGCCCACGATAGAAATGAACTCTTCGTCATAAATATCGAAAGAAACGTCCTTCACGGCAGTCTTCAATGTCTTGCCGGCACCGAAGTCCTTGCTGATACGCTTGGCAGAAAAAACAACAGGCTTATTACTGAGCATAATCGCACCTCACGTCACGACCGCCGACAACGCGGAGGTTCTGGGTATTCTTCTTGCAGTCAGGGCAGGCCTTGCTGCAACGCGCCGCAAAACGGCATCCGACAATTTTCTTCTTGAGGCTCGGAGGAGCGCCTTCGATAGCCACCGGATGACGGCCACGCTGGCTCGCCTCGGTACTGAGCATGGCGCCCATGAGGGCCTGGGTGTACGGGTGGCGCGGATCCTTGACGACCTGTTCCGCCGTACCCTTTTCCACGAATTCGCCGGCGTACATGATGGCGATGTTGTCGGCCACGTGGTACAGGAGCGGAAGTTCGTGGGTAATGAAGATCATCGTGCTGAAGATGCCCTTGTCCAGAAGGTCGAAGATCATCTTGATCACTTCTTTCTGGGTGGAAACGTCCAGAGCGGAAGTCGGTTCGTCGGCGATCACCATCTGCGGGTTGAGCAGGGTGGAAATACCGATAACCGAACGCTGGCGTTCACCGGCTGTCAGCTGGATGGGATAAGAGTCGAGAACGCGCTTCGTATCCATTCCGAACAGGTCGAAACGTTCGCAAAGGCGGTCGTAGATTTCCTTGTGATCGAGCTTCTTGCCCGGCTGCTGGTGGGCAGCGATCACGTCGGCGGCGATGTCCTTGATTTTACGGACCGGGTTCAGGGCGTTGAACGCACCCTGCGGAATCATGGAAACCTTCTGGGCCAAGACGTTCGCGCGGACGTCTTCGATCTTGCGGTTCATGAGGGATTCCATCTTGTCGCCATTGCGGACGCGCACATCACTCTTGCCTTCGGGGTAGAGCGGCGGGATGCACATGCCCATAAGGCCGGACACGAGCGTGGACTTACCGCAACCGGATTCACCGGCGATGCCGAGGATTTCGCCCTGCTTCATGGAGAAGCTGACGTTCGTAACGGCATGCGTCTTGTCGCCGAAGCGGCCCAAGTAATAGAGGCTGAGATTATCTACTTCAAAAACATTTTCAGACATTTCGTTACCTCTTACTTGCGGAGCCTGGGGTTAAACACACCTTCCATCGACGTGTTGATCAGATAGAGGGCGAACACCGTAAGGGTGATGATGATAGTTGCCGGCAAGAAGGCGATCCAGATGCCACCCGAGAGGGCGCCATTGTCCTTGGCCTGGTTCAGGATGATGCCGAGGCTCGTGGAATCCAGAGGACCGAGGCCAATCATGGAGATGGAGGCTTCGGAAAGGATACCGGAAGAGACCTGCATGATGAACACCATGAACACGTAAGAAAGCAGGTACGGAAGCACATGCTTCAGGACGATGGTGAGCGTAGAAGCTCCGTTGATGCGGGCCAATGCGATATGATCGCGGCTACGCAGCGAAGAAGCCTGGGCACGCACGGCACGGGCAGACCAGCTCCACGCGGTAAGGCCAATGATAAGGCCAATCAGCGTAAGAGAACGTCCGTCCTTCACGGCAGAGCTGATGAGCACGAGAATCACGAACTGCGGAATCACGATAAAGATATTCGTGAGCATGTTCAGCACTTCGTCGATCCAGCCGCCACGGAAACCGCCGAACAGACCGATGAGCACACCGATCGTCGTCGCGATTACGCCGGCCACAAGGCCCACATACAGAGAAGAACGGAGACCTTCGATCAGCAGGGACACGTAGTCGCGGCCGAGGTGGTCGGTACCGAGGAGGTGATCGGCGCTGGAGCCCGCGTACGGGCCGGCCATCATGTCACGGGCATTGATATCCACGTGATAGAACAGCGGTCCGAAAACTGCGATCAACAGCGTGATGATGAAAATAGACACACCGATAACGAACATCGGGGACTTGAGAAGATTTCTTAAAAGCTTACCCATGATTACTTACCTCCCATCTGGAGACCGGCCTTGACACGCGGGTCAAAGACGGCAATCAAAACGTCAACGGCGAAGTTAGCGACGAGCACGCAGGTCGAAATCATGAGCGTGCAGCCCTGAATCGTAGCGTAGTCGTTCTGCTGGATGGCAGTGAGCATCGCCATACCGAGGCCGGGGTAAGAGAAAATCATTTCGGTAATGAGGGCACCACCCACCATCGCACCGAGGCTCTGGGCGAGACCGGTGAGCTGCGGGAGCATGGCGTTACGGAACACGTAGCTGATGATCTTGCCTTCGCGAAGACCGAGCCACTTGGCGTACTTCATGTAGTCGGTACCGAGTTCATAGATAGACATGGAACGCATACCCGTCGCCTGGCCCGAAAGAAGAATCGGGAACACAGAGAAGAACGGGAGCACGTAGTAGTACCCGACGCTCTTGATGCAGTTCCAGTTGAACTGGAGTTCCGGAATATCCGGGCTGTAGGCGCCCATGGCCGGGAACCAGCCAAGCGTGATGGAGAAGAGCGCCACGAGCAGCATACCGAACACGAAGAACGGCACACCGTTCAGGAACATGGCGCACGGGAAGAAGACCTTGTCGAAGATACCGCGCTTGTATGCAGCGAAGGCACCGAGAAGGTTACCGACAATCCAGCCGAGGATAATGGTCGGGGCCTGGATGGCAAGGGTCCACGGGAGGGATTCCTTGATGATTTCGATAACCGGCTTCGGATACTGGCTGTAAGACAGGCCGAGGTCTCCCTTGAACACGTTACCGATGTAGGTAAAGAACTGGGAGAGGCCCGAAGCGAGCTTCGGATCGGACTTGAGGACTTCCTGGTCCACCATGACAGTATCCTGGTGTTCGGCCTGAACCTGTTCCATGACAGGAACCTGTTCAACCTTGGCGACCTTCTTCTTGGTCACAGGGTCTTTTTCCATGACCGGCTTGCCCTTTTCGTCGAGGACCGGCTTTTCTTCGAATACCGGGTTACCGGCTTCGTCGACCTTCTGGCGTTCGATCATCTTCGGCGAACCATCTTCGTTCACCTCGAGAACGGTCTTGAGCACCGGGGCGCCGTTTTCCATTTTCGGGACCTTGATGGTCTTCATCTGACCATTGTCGTCAATTTCCCTTTCATAGACAACGTTGCCCTGATCGTCGAGTTCGGCCATGCCGAATGCCTTGAGCAAGGTTTCCTTCTTGAGCTTCGCCTGTTCGGGAGAAAGGCCTTGGGCGGCCTTACCCATGATGATGTCCACGGGGTTGTTTTCACCCATACGAGGCAGCGTGAAGTTGATTGCGACAGCTACGACAAACGTCAGGAGGTACCAGAACGCCTTCTGCAGGACATAGCGTAGCATAGGATACTGTTTTAGCATTTATAGTCCTTTTATTTCTTTTATTACTTGGCGAGCTTCAGGCTCCAGAGAACCTTCGTGCCCGAAGCGATCCACGGCAGCTGGGCCGGAGCGTAGGCATTTTCAGCAGACGGCCAGTTGGTCCACACGCGGTCGCTGAATTCGTAGTACTGTTCCGGGAGGTAAGCGAGCGGAATCGCCGGCTGATCTTCCATGAAGATCTTGTTGAGTTCACGGTAGGCTTCGGCCTTCTGGGCTTCGTCAGTCATGAGCGGGATTTCGGCGAGAAGCTTGTCGACTTCAGGACGGAATTCCTTGGTGCCCGGCTGGTTGTAACGGCCGATGTTGGTACCGGCCCAGTCACCGAGCTTCTGCCAGTCGCGGCTGGACATGACTTCGTTGAAGCGGCTCCACGGGAGAGACGGAGACACGTCGGCAGTCGGCTTGTGCATGATGAGGTCGAAGTTGCCGGTGCCCATGGCAGGCCAGTACTGACCGCCATCCACGAAACCTTCACGAACGTCGATACCGGCCTTGCGCATGCCTTCGACGGCGATGTTCACGATGGATTCCCAGTCGGTCCAGCCGGCCGGAGAAGTGATGAAGAGGGTCGGGATCTTTTCGCCCTTGGCATTTTCCATGTGGTCGAGAGAACCGTCATCCTTGAACACGGACTTGTAACCGGCTTCGGTAAGCATGGCCTTCACCGTGTTGAGGCGTTCGGCTTCGTCGGTAATGTCGAGCTTCACGCCGACCTTCTGGTCTTCGGCGTTGATGTACTTGCCTTCGAGGTTCGTCGGCATGATGAGGCCCGGCTGCAGCTGAGAGGTGTAACCGGAAAGAGCGAACTGACGGATGGCGTTGTAGTCGATGGCCGTAGCGAGGGCACGACGGAAGCGCTTGTCGTTGAGGGGCTCCTTCATGGTGTTGATCATGAGCATCGGCATAGCGCCCGGAGTGAAGAACGGAGCGTCGTTCAACCAGGTGTGCACGCCGGCGCTCTTGAGGTCGCCGATACGCGGAATGAAGGACATGGAAGCATCGAGTTCGCCCTTGCGGAGAGCGATGGTGTTGTGTTCGTTGCTCTTGTAGATCGGGTGAACGATGTACTTCGGAGCCGGGAGCTTGCCTTCGTGGAGAGCGGCATTGCCCCAGTAGTCGTCACGACGTTCGAGGATAATCTTGTTCGCAGAGTAGTCCTTGATGGTATACGGACCGGAAACGACCGGGTTCTTGTCGAACATCATCTTCTTGACTTCGTCGAGGCCCTTTTCGGCAACGAGCGGTTCAAACACGTGGGCCGGCACGATACGGATGGCCTGGAGGAGGTCCATCACAGAAAGCGGGTTGTTGCGCTTGTCCTTAGCCACAATGAAAGAAATGCGTTCGACAACGGGAGCGTCCTCTGCTGCCGGTTCGGCCTTGACGGTATCCACGTGAATTGCAGAAATCTGTTCCGTCGTGTTGATGGAACCGTTGGCGAAGATGAACTTCACGTCGTTGGAGTTCACCTGCTTGCCGTCGCTCCACTTGGCGGCGGGGTTCAGGTCGACAACGATGCTGTCGTTGTTGGAAAGTTCGGAAACGACGGAACCGAGAAGGGATTCCACCTGACCGTTCAAGGTATTATAGGTGACGAGCGGTTCGTACACCAGGTTGAAACGGCCACCCACCGGCCATGCAGCCATCCAGCTTTCGGCAAGCGGGTTGAACGTAGCGGGAGCACCCCACTGCTGGCCAGAGAGATATAGTGTTTCCTGGCGGGGCAGAGCGCCTTCGGCAGCCTGCTGTTGCTGTTCTCCGCCACACCCAAAAAGGGCTCCCGTAGCCGAAACGGCAACGACAGTCTTGAGAATAGATTTCATTCCAATCATGTGTATCCTCTTGTATAAAGGTATATCAAGCCTTTGTTTAAAAAAATCATTCGTAATATAGATTTAATTAAAAAATTTGGTTTTTACGTTTCAAAAAAAACTGTTTACAAAGCAGCACAAGCCCCGAAACGTTTACAAAAGTTTACTGCAAGCGAAGGCTCCCCCCGTAACAACGGGGTTTCCAGGCAGAATCGCTTACGATTATACGTCATAAATCTTCCGTAAATGTTTTCATTTATTATCTTTGCCATAAACCTAATTAGGAGCAAAAATGAAAAAATCTCTCTTTGTCGGCGCAGCCGCCTCTTTGTCGGTTGCCGCCATTCTCGTCGCCTGTGGCGATGATGACAGTTCCAGCAGTTTTACCCCGACTGCCTCTAAGCTTTCAGGCCTCGTCGTTTCCGCAGACGATCTTCCCAAGTGCACTAGCGCCAAGGATGGCAAGATTCTAGTCGCTGATGAAGAAATCGCCATCTGTGACGAAAGGGCCTGGACCGCATTCGTCTGCGGCGAGAAGGACGGCGACGAAGTCAACGCCGCAGCCGAACTGGTTGGCGATTCCGCCCTGGTCATCACCTGCGACGGCGATTCTATCGGCGCGATCACCAAGGCCGACGTCGAAGGCTGCGAAATCGTGAAGGACGACGAACAGGTCTCCCTGGTTTGCGACGAAGACACGCTCGCCACCGTGGCCGTCAAGAAAGAAACCGAAAGCAGTTCTTCCAAGGCCAAGAGCAGCGAATCCAAGGACGAAAGCAGCTCTTCCAAGGCAAAGAGCAGCGAATCCAAGGACGAAAGCAGTTCTTCCAAGGCAAAGAGCAGCGAGTCCAAGGACGAAAGCAGTTCCTCCAAGGCAAAGAGCAGCGAGTCCAAGGACGAAAGCAGCTCCTCCAAGGCAAAGAGCAGTGAATCCAAGGAAAGCAGCTCCTCCGAAACCCCGGTAAGCTCTACCGTGCCCGCATCCAGCTCTTCCGCTGAACCGACTTCCTCTTCCGAAGCCCCGGCAAGTTCCGCCACCGAACCGGAAAGTTCCGCCACTGAACCGGAAAGCTCCGCCGTCGAGCCGGAAAGTTCCAGCGAAAAAGAATCTTCCAGCAGCGCCGTATTGCTTCGCGATGAACGTTGGGCATTCCTGGATCCCTTTGTCGAATGGACCACTGCCAAAAAAGGTACCGTCATTGAAAACAAAGCTTTCGTAGCTGTCCTAAAAAAAGAAGAATTCATCGAGGTGGAAAGCTCTTCTTCGACTAAAAGTTATGAAGCTTACAAAGTAGTCAGGCTTTCTAAAACAGAAGCCTACACCATGGCGATCAAGGTAACAGCCACGGGCGTATTCACCGTCGTCATTAAGGATGGTATAGATATCCCGGGCTCTTCCTCTTCCATAACCGGAAAATCCTCCCCGTTTTTGCACTCATCTTCCTCGTTCGGTAGAACGCTCAACTAGCGGTCACAATAAAGCTTTTTAAACGGGCTTCCTCTCCGGAAGCCCGTTTTTATTTTATCCATAAATTTTCGCATAACGCAGAAAAGCCGCCCCAAACGGGACGGCTTTTCTTAGTAATTCTAATAGTTTAGAAAATTACTTGGCCTTCTTGCAGCACTTCTTGCAAGCCTTGGCAGCCGGAGCAGCTTTGCAAGCCTTGCGCGGGTCACCGGCATAGACAGCGGCCTTGCCCAGTTCTTCTTCGATGCGGAGGAGGCGGTTGTACTTGCAAACGCGGTCCGTACGGGAGAGAGAACCAGTCTTGATCTGGCCAGCGGCAGTACCGACGGCGAGGTCAGCAATGAAGGTGTCTTCGGTTTCGCCAGAGCGATGAGAAACGATCGGAGCATAGCCTTCGTTCTGAGCGCGCTTGATGGCGGCGAGAGTTTCGGACACAGAACCCACCTGGTTCACCTTGATGAGGATGGCGTTAGCGATACCGGCCTTGATGCCTTCGTCGAAGATGGTCGGGTTGGTAACGAACAGGTCGTCACCCACGAGGTTGATCTTGCCGCCGAGCTTGTCGGTCATGACCTTCCAGCCAGCCCAGTCAGCTTCGTCGAGACCGTCTTCAATGGAGAAGATGGAGTACTTGTCGATGAGCTTTTCGTAGAGCTTCACCATGTCGGCAGACTTGACAGTCTTCTTGGTGCTCTTCTTGAAGGTGTAGGTTTCCGGCTTGCCAGCCTTGGTGTTCTTGTCGCAGAATTCAGAGGAAGCAACGTCAAGAGCGATCTTGATGTCAGTGCCGAACTTGTAACCGGCATTGGTGGTTGCAGCCTTGAGGGCGTCGAGAGCCTTTTCGAGGGTCATCACGCCAGTGATTTCGTAACCGAACTTGTTCTTGGCGGGCTTGATACTCACGCCCGGAGCGAAGCCACCTTCGTCACCAACGGTGGTGTCGAAGCCACCCTTCTTCAGCACAGCCTTGAGGGCGTGGAAGATTTCGGTGACCATCTGGAGGCCCTTGGAGAAAGTCTTGGCGCCAACCGGAGCAATCATGAATTCCTGGAAGTCAATCGGAGCGGAGGAGTGTGCACCGCCGTTGATCACGTTGCACATCGGGCACGGGAGCGTGAGCTTCTTGGTGCCATGGAGCTTGGCGATGTACTGGTAGAGAGGCATCTTGGCGTCGTTAGCAGCGGCGCAGCAAACAGCCATGGAAACGCCGAGGATGGCGTTTGCACCGAGGGTGTTCTTGAGCATGCGGTTGCCGTCGAGAGCGATCATGGCGTCGTCGACTTCGGTCTGCTTGGCCGGGTCCATGCCGATGATCTTCTTGGCGATCTTGGTGTTCACGTTCTTCACAGCAGTGAGCGTGCCCTTGCCGCAATAGGTCTTCTTGTCGCCGTCGCGGAGTTCGCAAGCTTCGCGTTCGCCGGTAGAAGCACCGCTCGGGACAGCAGCGTGACCCTTCACGCCGTTTTCGAGGGTAACATCAACTTCGAGAGTGGGATTGCCGCGAGAGTCGAGGATCTGGCGGGCAACAACGGATTTGATTTTAGAAGCCATTTTTTAGCCTTTTGTTTAGTGTGAAAAATTTTTCGCGGTTAAAATATAGAATTAAAAAAAGGCGCGGCAACACCCCCAAAAAAAAGATTATCCCTTTTGAGGGATAATCTTAAAACCCATCCGCAGAAAACCGATTACTTCACCAGGACCTTTCTGCCGTAGTAGGCACCGCGGGCCCTGTTCGAGCTGTTGACCTTGCAGCCTTTCAGGTCGTAATCACGCTGCATGCGGAACTGGGCTTCACGCGTAACCATCGGGCGAATCGCAACCGTCGAATCCGTAGAATCCTGCGGCGGCTCGGCGGCGGCCTTGAAGGTCACCTTGTAAAGTTCGCAGTCCTCGAACCAGTCGATGGAATCGCCTTCCTTGTAGGCAACGCCGTTGATTTCCTGCGCTTCCATTTCCTTTTCCTTGACAACCTTCGGCTTCGGCTTCCAAATCTTGAAGTTGCCGGTCAGATGGAGCATGGCGAGGTAATGCACCAGGCCGTCGTAGTAGCGCTGGCTACCCACGATCGGCTTGGAATCCCAGGCCTTCTGCAAAACCTTCTTGACCAGGTCCTTATAGCTGTCTTCTTTCAGCAGGGCGTAGGTCGCCACGGCGTTCGCACCGGCCTGGCCGATGGTGAAATCGCCGTATCCGCTGGTGCCGTCCCAGTTAAAGTGTCCGTGCTTGTAGCCGTCTTTCTCGAAAAAGTCGGTGATGACCTTCGCAATCTTCGTCTGGCGTTCCGCATCGGCACCGAACAGGTAGTAGTCCATGCCGTAGTTCATGGGGCAGCGGATGGCGTCGAATGCGTACTTGGTGGAGTTGTCGCTGAATGCGTAATGCGGCGTTCCGTCGAAGTTGCTGTAGTCGCTGCACAGGCCCGACTGCGGATTGGCGGAATTGTAGATGTGGTCGCGGGTAGCCTTGGTGGCCTTCTGCCACTTGTCCTTGTTGGTGTCGGACCAGCGGCTGAACAAATCAACAAATGCGGGCAGGCTGTAGGAGGCGTCGCCCCAGGTGTTGTTGCCGTCGGACGGCTGGAAGGTCGCGATATAGGACTGTTCGCTGTACAGGGATTGGCCGTTTCCTTTCCAGCAGGCCTTCAAGATGCTCTGTGCATCCTTCATGTATTGGGCGTCGTCCCAGCGGTGTGCCGCGAACAAAAGCGACATCATGAAGTAGATTTCGCCGTCGGGAGCGTTACCCCAGTCTCGCACGGAACCGTCGCGGTTCGCCTGCCAGGCAAAATAGCCGCTTCCACCCGTAGCGGGATCCTTCCACATGTGCTTCTTGGCCCAGTTCCAGAGCTTGCCGAACTGTTCCTTGTGGTTGGTCTGCACGGCAATCATCATGCCGTAGCTCATGCCTTCGGAACGGATGTCGTTGTTGTTGATGTCGACGATGTAGCCGCCGTCATTGTCTTCGTAATACACCGTCTTGTCGTTCTGGCCGCCGAAGTAGTGGTTCCAGAGTTCATCAAGCTTATTCTTGATGTCCTCGTCGGTCTTGCCCAGGATGGTCTTGAACGGGCTCGTGTAATCGCCGGTGTAGTAGGCGCCCATGTAATTCTTCTCGTCGCAATCCGGGCCATAGTAGGCGCCGTTCTCGTCAAAGAACTTTACGGGCGTGACCTTGTCTTGCGCGAAACAAGTCACGGCGGCGAAGCCACACAGGCATAACGCCGCCGAAAGCGGAAAAAGTTTTGTTCTCCTCATGTTACTCCTTTGTGTACAGAAAAAGATAATCGGCAATTCCCCCAAATTGCCTTTACGCGACTTTTTTTTGTTGTACTACTTTAAACGTCCAAATTTTGCCAAAAAAACAAATTTTCGGTAAAAAATGGCAAAACTTATCCATAATGGACAAGCAAAAAAATTTTTCACATTTCGGTAAACCGACTATTTCTCTACCACACGCCCGGAAAGTTCACGAAAATCATCATTTTTGTACAAAGTAATTCCCGGAGAAACCAGGTGGAATATGGACTGTTCCGCGAGAGCGTCCAGGCTAAACCCGAAAGAATCCAGGCGATTGCGGTAGCTATCGACAGAATTGTCGAAAGACACCATGTAGGGCGGGCGCCGGAGCAAGCCCTGTTCCACAAGCGAGAGCAGCTCCACCCCTACCCTGTCGTTCGACACCACCCAGGCGTCCACGGGCGGGATATCCGCAACGAGCGAAAGCAGAATGCGCCGGAAGTTCGCGCGGTAGCGGGATTCCTGCATAAAGTCGTACGGACTCGCATGGGACGCGTCCGTCGCTTCGAACACCTCGAGTCCCACCTTCTTGAGTCCTTTCAGGCGGTCCCTCGACCACATGCTCATGTGATACGGCGAGACAAAGGCAATGCGGGACATTCCCTTCTCTTTCAGGAACCGCCCCACGGCGCGCCCCGGGAATTCACCGAAGGCGAGGTTAAAGAACGCAAATCGCTTTTCCTTTTTCAGAGCTCGCGGGATATCGTACAGCGGATGTTCCCACCACACAGCCACAGGGAACCGCGTACACGCCAATTCAGCAAACAGACGGTTCACGTTGAACACCAGCATCGTCGAGACGACCGCGCCAAAGCACCCGCGGCAACTTTCCATATCTACGCGGTTGCCTCCCGCATCCAGGAACACGCCGCCGTCCTCGAAATACCCGAGCGCCTTGACCTTGAGGTTGTTGCGGCGAGCCTCCGCATACACCTTCTGCATGAACGTGAGTTCGCGTTCACCGAGGCAGTTGAAGTCGCCGTTTTGATTGCATCGCATTATCAGGAGGATTTCCTTGAGCCTCGCCGCCGACACGCGGTGCACATTCACGAACCTGTACCTCCCCCTCCCCTTGCGCTCGAGTACGCCTTTTCTGCACAGGGCCTCGAGCGTGCGACGCATCGTTGGCGGAGTCGTCCCGAATTCCGAACAAAGGTCCTTGATGGAAGGCAGCGGAGCGTCTGCAGAGATTTTCCCGGAGTTCCATCCGTCTAGCAGAAGTCTTTCCAGGCGGTCGCCTTCTCGTTCGTGTACGGAGACAGCCAATTCCGGCTTCCGTCCCCAAAAATAGCCGTTACCGTGTTCGGCATAAATTTTTCCCTGATCCACCATCTTCTTGTATGCACGAAAAACGGTATACGTGGACGCTCCCGAAGACGAGGCGACATCGCGCACGGAAGGGAGCCTGTCCCCGGCCTTGAATCCCGACGATTCAATCCACCTGCAAAAATCCGCGACTGTCACTGGGGCCCCCTTGTTGAGAACAGTAGATACACTTTGTAATAAATATAGATAAGTTTACGGCATCGTGGAATTCCCTGAACCTATTTTTCTGATGTAAAGCAAAAAATTATTCCTCCGCACAAAAAAGAGGCCTACATGTTCAAGAAACTCCTTTTATCATTGGGAATCCTGCCTATGACTACTCTCGCATTCCAAATCGGCGCCTGGGTCGGCGGACCCGGGCAGTACCCGCAACCCACACAGCAGAACGTGCAGGCATTCCAAGATTTGCAGGGCACGCACCTCGACCTCATCAGCTACTTCGCGCTCTTCGACATCAACGACTGGAACGCGACCAGGGAATACGCCGACGTCGCGAAGAACAACGGCTCCACGCTGGTGGTGACCTGGATGGCGAACGGCTACAATGCGCAGGAACTGGTGAACGGCAAGGCCGACTCCTACATCCGCGAATATGCAAAGGGAGTCAAGGCCTACGGCGAAGAAATCTGGCTCAGGCCGCTCCACGAAGCGAACGGCGACTGGTACGACTGGGGCGTGGGCAAGGCTGGCGCAGGCAATACCGACGCGAACGTCGCCGAGGCCTTCCGCCACATCGTGAAAATCTTCAAGGAAGAAAACGTCACGAACGTCAAGTGGGTATGGACTACCAACGCCTCGAACCAGGGCAACGGCACCACGCTCACGGGCAACTACCCCGGTGACGAGTACGTGGACTACATCTCCATCGACGGCTACAACTGGGGCAAATGCCAGAGCTGGTCCAGCTGGCAGACGTTCTCGCAGGTGTTCAAGAAGGCGTACAACGCGCTCGCGAACATCGACAAGCCTCTCTTCATCGCCGAAATTTCCAGTTCCGAACTGGGAGGAAACAAGGCCGAATGGATTACCGACATGTTCGAGCACTTCGCCACGGACTTCTCGCGCGTTTTCGCGGTGATGTGGTTCAGCCAGAGCAAGGAAGCGAACGAGGGCGACTGGGCGCTCAACACATCGCAGGCTGCCGTTGACGCGTGGAAGGCGGGCATCGCGAAGATGAAGGCGATGCAGCCCGGCTCTTCGAGCAGCCAGGGCGTCAGTTCATCTTCGAACGGCACCGACATCGTGCCTAACGGGAGGGCAGCCAGCAGTTCCTTTCGCCTGCAAGACGGCAAGCTCTACATGCAAACAAGCAAAGCGTTAAAGGCAAGCGTCGTACAGTTCGACTACCAGGGCCGTGTCCTGTGGCAAAGCGCCGTGCAGCACTTTACCCCGGGCGAGCACGCGCTGGACGTTTCCGAGGCGAGCACGCGCAGCATCTACAGGCTAAACGTACTGCGATAAGGGAATCACTTCCTCACGAACCGCAACCCCGCCCAGATGGTGTGAAGGTTGAACATGCTGTATTCCTTTTCCGATTCGACCGGATTTTCAAACGCGGCGGTCAGGGCGACACCCATGTTCCACCTTTCGTTAAAGGCCCACGTGTGACCGACATCGAAGACGATGCTCTGGGTCAACGTCGAAATTTCCATAGCACCGTGATTACGGTCCCTTATGGCGTTCTTTTCCTCATCTACCTGGGTTTCGATAATGGAGAAGCCGAACGACGCGCCGGCATGGAATCCCGTCAGGGGCGATTCCTTTTTAGCAAAGGGGTAGAACGTAAAGCCGCCACCAAGGAACAGCCGCGTTGAAAGGGAATGGAGTTCACTGTAACGAATATACTCCTCATGCTCGACCCAATGATTGTGGAATGCATAGCCGTCATCGTCGCCAGCGTATTCCACGGGCTCCTTCACCACATAACAGTCAAAATTATGGAACCCTTCGGTGTAAGTCCCCTGAATGACGCCAAATACGGCCAGCTTTTCCCAACCATAGCCTACCTTCAGGTCAAGCACGGGGCCATAGCCCACGTACTCCACCTTGTCGCGTGGCGCATATTCCCCGCTGGGACCCGTATCCTCGCACCCCTCAATGCCGAGGCATTCCCCCACATGGTCATCGGCCTGCTGCAACCTGCGGGGGCGTTCCTGCTCAACATAGTCCGCCTTGGCAATGCCCAAGGATCCCTCCAGATAAAGCCCTTCGGCCGAAGCGCCCGCTGCAACAACACAAGCCGCCAAGATGCAATTCTTAAAAACGTTTCCCATAAATCCTCCTAATGCAATACAAGTAAAGTAAATCTACAAAAAAGAAAAGGCTCCGCAAAAGCGGAGCCCTTCCTCTAGGATATTCTGTGCTAATGCAAGAATTAGAAACGGAAGTGGGCGAAAGCCTTGTTGGCTTCGGCCATCTTGTGCGTGTCGTTCTTCTTGCGGACAGCGTTGCCTTCACCGTTCTTGGCGGCAACGAGTTCGGCAGCAAGGCGGTCGGCCATGTTGGCTTCGTTACGGCTACGGGCGGCATCGAGAAGCCAGCGGAGAGCGAGAGCCTTGGCGCGGTCCGGTGCAACTTCCATAGGAACCTGGTAGTTGGCACCACCGATACGGCGGGACTTCACTTCGAGGCGCGGCTTGATGTTTTCGAGGCATGCTTCGAACTTTTCGAGCGGAGTTTCCTTGCCTTCGACCTTCTTGTCAAGCTGATCAAGAGCGGTGTAGACAATCTGTTCGGCGATGGTCTTCTTGCCCTGCTTCAAAACAACACCGACGAGTTCGGTAACGAGGGTGGAGTGGAAACGCGGATCCGGGAGGATGGAGCGATGGAGAGCCTTTCTTCTTCTAGACATATACTACTTCCTTACTTCTTGGCCGGAGCGGCACCTTTCTTCTTGACACCATACTTGGAACGGCCGTTCTGACGGCCATTGACGGCCTGGGTATCCAGGGCGCCACGGATGATGTGGTAACGCACACCCGGAACATCCTTGACACGACCACCGCGGATGAGCACGATGGAGTGTTCCTGGAGGTTGTGGCCTTCGCCCGGGATGTAAGCGGTAACTTCCATCTTGTTGGAAAGGCGCACACGAGCAATCTTACGAAGAGCGGAGTTCGGCTTCTTCGGGGTGCTGGTGTAGACACGGGTGCAAACGCCACGCTTCTGCGGGCAGGACTTCAAGGCCACGGAAGCGGTCTTGTTGCTGATCTGTTCACGTCCGTT
>NZ_DGUN01000014.1 GCF_002395745.1 Fibrobacter sp. UBA4309 | reverse complement strand
GCGATGGTCAGGAATCCGCGTTCCGCCATCTGCTGGGCGTAAAGGCCGCTGGACTGTTCCTTGACGGCTCCGAACGGGCCTGAGACTGCAATTGCGGGGAACTTGCCGTTCACCTTGAGGCTCGTGTCCTTGGGCACGAACATGTCGGCGGCGAGTTCAATGCCAAAGTGATTCTTGAAAGTGACCTTAGAATGTTCGACCTTGTCGCTCTTGGGGAATACCTTGTCCCATTCGGCGGTGAGCGTAAGCTTGTTCATATTTTCTTCCTTTGTCTGTTGTGCTGTTTCTGTTGCCGGTGCGGCGGCTCCTTGTGCAGCGTTGTTTTCTTTTTCGGGGGAGCATGCCATCAGGGTGCATGCGGAAGCCACGACAAGCGCCGCTTTTAAGAATCTGGATTTCATGATTTATCTCCTTGCTGTTAAACTTTCTTTCCCATGGCGAATGCCTTTTTCAGGAGCGCGGAATTCTTCTTGACGTCGCCAGCGCTTTCGGCACCCGTGGCGCAGAGGGCTCCCTTGAGCTTCACTCCGTCGAAACAGGCAATCCACCCGCCAATGCCGCGCTTTGCGATGTTCATGGCCTTCGCGTCGGTGTCGGCGGCAGATGTGAGCAGGTAAATTTCGCGGAACTTGTAATCGCTGGAATAGAGGGAATTTGCACGGTCGAGCATGGTCTTGAGCTGGCCGCTCATCTCGTAATAGTAAATGGGTGTGGCGAACACGATGACGTCTGCCGATTCCATCTTTTTGGTGATGACGGGAGCGTCGTCCTTGATGACGCACTTGCCCTTCTTTTGGCAAGCGAGGCAGCCCATGCAAAAACCGATCTTCTTGCCGCGCAGCGACTCGAATTCCACCTTGTTGCCCGCCTCGGCGGCGCCCTTCGCGAACTCCTGCGCCAGGGTTTCGGAGTTGCTTCCCTTGCGCAAACTGCTGGACAAGACCAATACTTTTTTCATAGGTTCCTCTCGGTTGAAGTCTTTACATGCTTAAATATACCTTCATTTTTCAGATATTGCAAATACTTTGTTTTCATAACTAGATATGCTTGTAAGGCATAGATTTAAACAGCATAAAAAGGCGGGGCTACTATGACATCAAGGTTGTAGATTACGGAATCTTGAACTGCAGGATTTCATCGGCAGTCAATTCTTCGATTTTCTTGCCGACACGCTCGGCATATTCTCCGAGCTTAAAAATATTCAATTTGCTTTTTGGAGAGGGCTTGTACGGATCCGGTGTCGCCATGTATTCTTCCATGGAGTCCGCCAGAATTACCGCAGGCTTTCTAATTCCATTCATAGGTATAGACCTCCAAAAGTTTTTGCGCAGCACCCTTATCAAGCATAAAATGATACGGATGCAGAGCCCCTAAAAAAGACGCTCCAATAACTTCAATATAGTGATTTAGAAGTTCTTTGTTAAGGGCAAATCCATAAATATATCCTTTATGGCCCCATAACATAGAACGGTCTGCCGCAATAGCAAAAAGATGACCGCCAACCCCACTAAATTTCTGTTTTCCGAACATGTGTTTATTGTTTTGAGGTGCTGTACAAGCCCAATGCAAATACGCCGCTTGTGCATTTGTATCATTTTTCACCCCAACCAACCCCTGAATTTCGTTATTTTCCTTCAATGCGAGCGCATACACCTCAACATCACTAGGGATTTCTGTCCAGTCAATACCCCATCCATCTTTTTCCTTGAATTTTTTCAGAAACGAGCGGCTCTCGATTTTGAACACCACTGTTTCCTTGATTTCCCCAGTTTCGGTATCCTTGAGGCAGGGAACAATTTCGTCGAGCCATATGCCGACACCACCAGCGATTACGCCATTCTTCATCTTTCCTCCCTCCGCCTACATGCATAAAAAGGCGGGGCATTCGGATTTACATTTTTTAGTTAGTAAGGAATCCTTACATACTGAGATTACTTCCGATTCATATCCTTTTAATTTTTCTTAGCAGAAATACGATATTTCGTTGAAATGAGCAATCCATTTCGCAACAACGTCCTCATGACGAGCTTCAATAATCCGAAGAATATTTTGCAAAACATGCGAATTAATACGCGAATTGTTATTTGCCAAGAGACATTTTCTAGCCCGAGTTATCCAGATTTTAGTGGCATTGGCAGCAGGTACACCTTCCGATACATGAACATGCACCGGTTCCAGAGGAACACCTTCGTTGGACCAGAAATAAACCCAGAAAGATCCTATCTTAAAGATTTGCGGCATTGCTGAACCCACCTTTCTGAGAAAATTCCATTATCAAATGAGCCGTAGATTCAATCACCTTCTTATAGCGATTGATTTCCTCATCTGAAAAACCGAATATATCTTCCCATGTATAGGAGGGTAAATAGCATGTCGCCCGATGGAAGCCGTCTTTTGCGTCGGGCTTTTCGATGTACACCTTAACGCGGCCATCCTTGCCCATTTCGGAATGGACAATTTCCGCGTTATCGTCAAGTGTCATGAAGGGGTACATCATATTGCTTAATGGCAATATAACATTTTCAGGCCTTGTTTGGCTAGTATTCATCTTTCCTCCCTCCGCCTACATGCGTAAAAAGGCGGGGCTTTGATTGTTTTAGACCGTGCGCGAAAAGTGATTTTCTACACACTTGTGCACTAAATATAAATTACTAGATGGCGGTTGTCAAGAGGTTTTGACAAAAAATTACGCCACGTACAACGTTTTCTGAAAATCGGTGAAGAGTTTCTACCGTTCTACTATCTGCTGCAATTTGGCATCGTAGCGGTATTTGACGATCTGCCCCGTGATTATCATTTCAACAGCTCGTTCTATAACTGGGAGCGGAACGACAAACCATTCCTTCGGAACATGACGGTGCCCCTTCTCATCAAAAACATCCACATTCAAACAGCAGGTTCCAAAGAAATTATGAATCAACTGTTCAAATTTTTGAGGATTCATGTTGAAGCATTTCCAACTCGTAACATGCTTAACGGGCGCCATCAAATATGTCGGCTCCATTTCAGCATTTTTGATGCGTTCCTGAACAGAAGTCGTACAGAATCCAATTTTATACAAATTTTCAATGCAAGAAATTTTCGGGTCACGACTCAACGATTTACAAACATAGATGAATCCGCACGCCTGGTCATTCTCGTTTATTCCACCAAATGTATTTTCGACCTCATTGGCAACATCTTCACTGCTTTCCGTAACAGTTTTTCCGTTCAAGTAGAGCAGTTTTTCAACCGACCGTTTGAGAAGTGCGGCTTCAGTTCCGTTTTCGAAGATGCAACGAGTGCGGCCATTTTTATAGATATGCTTGCCTTCGGGCGTCACACCGTCTTGTTGTGTAATTTCAATGCTTTCTACAAAGAAAAGCACTCCGTTGTAAATGTAATAACCTCCGGCTTTCAAATCAGAAAGTTTTGAACCAACAAGTTTTCTTTTCCCAATTTTCAAATCTTGCTGTATACGCACAAATAGCGGTTCATATTTTGCAAAGTCTTTACAAGGTTTTCTTTGGGCAACAAAATCAGCTTCGTCACGATCGATAGCCTTCTTAACCGCTGGTCGCAAATTGAATATAGACGACTCTCCGCCCAACAGGCCTAAATCATCGTCAGCCAAGATATCATCAATACTCGCAGGAACGATTTCTTTATTTGACTCGCTAGAACGTTTTGACACTAAGCCGTAAACATCGGCATTATATATAGCCTGATTATCCTTTACCGCCCCATTTCTAAACGTTTCCAAACGCCTCGCTAATCGATATTCCCCAATATCGCCGCTATCGGGAGACGGTTCTTTGCCGTGAGATTCGTAGAACGCGTTTATTTCTTGCAATTCCTGCAACATGCGATCATAATCCGTTGGAGCCGCACTTTTAGGCTTTACATTCAAAAGCCCGTCAGGATCATTTGCGAAGATGGTATCAAGGATATCACTGGTCATCTCGTTCCCTCTTCTTCTTCCGCAGATAAATTAGGCACTGAGCCAAGCGGCTTTCGTTAAAATCCATGGAATCAATGTTCGGTTCTTTTCCGTTCTGTTTAACAAAAGCCTGAACTTTCGGCCAAAGAACAAGAGCCTCTTCATCCGTCATTTCAATACGGGTCGATTCAATCGTCTCACGAATCATTTTCAGCACAGCAGGCGTCACTGATTTAGAGAGGACCTCAAAGGCCGCCTGGAATGGATTTATAGAATCAATTAGGTCAATGTGAAGGTCATCGATATTCACGAACTTATTCGCCATCCTTATAAAGCGACGATCTACACCATCCTCCCCCTTTACCGTTTCAATGGTCGCTTTACGAATTACCGAGTCAACAACAACCTGTTCACGAAGTTCTTCAACTTCTTCATCATTCAAGTCTGGATACTTGGCACGGATGATTTTGGGGATAATGACTTTATTGATTACTTCAGGGTCACATGCACCCGGCATTGCTGTTTGCATCGTCTTGTCCTGCAATATGGTTGCCTTCAAATCATCAAGATCTGTTTCAACAATCGCCTTAACACGCTTGGAAGTCGGTTCCTTAAAGCCCCTTATCTTGATAGTTCCCGGTTCATCTTCGTCATCGTCAGAAACTTTAGTCTTAAAATTCCATTGCGGCGCAAGAACCTGTTCCATCAAGAGTGAAGCCGTTATTGCCTTGAGCATATTATTTACGGCAACAACAACTTCATCGTCCTTCGCCTCGGGCTGCGCAATTAAATTTGTAAACTGGGCGTGAGTCTTATTTTCGCTATCACGGGTGCATCGCCCGATAATTTGAATAATTTCGGTCAAAGAACCTCGATAACCTACAGTAAGAGCATGTTCGCAATAAGGCCAATCAAAGCCTTCCTTTGCCATACCCAAAGCGATAATCAGGTCCATATCGTCCGGTTTCTCAATTTTCCGCAGATAATCCACAATCTTATTGCGGTTACGCGGCTCGTCATCAACCAAGTCGGCAACCTTCAGGACCTTGCCATCCTTACGGCGAACGTAAATAACGCCTGTTGCAGAATCCTGTTTTTCAACAGTTCCTATGCTATCTAAGATAAAATCAACCTCGGAACGCTTGTCCTTCGTTGATTCACCAGAATTCACATTCGGGATATGGAGAATCGTCTTCTTGTCGGTATCGAGAACTTCCATAATGGCACTGGTATATTTTCCTTGATAGAAATTGTACCCGATGCCTAGCGATTTCAGATACTTATAGCCATTTAATTGCTCATAATAATTGTAGGTAATCTTGGCAAATTTCGCTTCATCTTCTGCAGTAAGCACTGGTACAGAATCGCCACGGAAATACGAACCCGTCATGGCGACAATATGCGCACTAGATTTCGCCATAACTGCTCGGAGCATCTCGCCCAAGCGGCTAGATTCATCGGCAGAAACATGATGAAATTCATCTATAGCAAGCAGGCAGTCATCAAAATCCTTTTCTGAAATGCCCTCTGTCGCAAAACGGAGCGTCGCATGGGTGCAAATAAGGATTTTTTCGTCGTCATTCCTCATAAAATTTTTGAAGGCATCGACTTTTCCTGTGCTAGAATCGCTCCCTGCTGTGCACAAATTATATTCATCAGAAGGAGTCCAATCGGCAAAGAATCCGTTCTTGCGAAGTTCCGTAGGAGCAAAAGACGATCCGATGGAACGTTCCGGCACAGCAACAATTACCTTCTTAAGACCCTGATGATACAATTTATCAAGAGCAATAAACATAAGGGCGCGGGATTTACCAGATGCCGGAGGCGACTTAAGCAAAAGATACTGTTCCGCACGAGCCGCATAGGCCCTCGCCTGCATTTCCCGCATTCCCATAGAATCCGTTCTAGAGGAATTACCTGTCTGTGCATATTCAAAATGAACAATATCTGGCATAATTTAGCCTCCGATTAAACCTTTTTTAGCCCGCTTACTTGACTTTTTTTGAGCTTCAAAAAACGTTTCCTTGTCCTGTTCTTCCTTAATCATCTGTTCATAAAGTTTGAACAAGAATTCAAGACGTTCCTCGTCACTTGAAAATGGTTTGGCACGATACAATTTCTCAATGGCAAGGTCATTCGCCTCATGAGCCGTTTTTAAATCATCGGGCATTGATTCAGGATTGTATAATTCAGCAAGAGTCTTTCCGGGATGATTTTCGCGGGCTCCGATAATCTCAAAAGCTTTTCGCTTAAGAATATTCTTTTGGTCTTCGTTGATGTGTGGGAACGGGAAAGTATTGTAAACCAAATCCTTTGCATATCGATAATCCGTTTTCATTTTACCACCCACATTGCGCAACCACACCATATGCATACGAGAATTAATAACGCTGAACAACCAAGGCTCGGCATCACGAATTACCTGAGCAGAATCAGATATTACTGTTTCTATTCCAAAAACCCCAATGGGTACATAATCACGACGTTCCGAAGAAACCCTTGGAACAAGAAATTGATTACTAGACGGTTCAGCCGTGATTTGTGCAAAAAGATGTGGTGTTTGGGCCAACATCGGACGTGCTGATTCTTTTCTAACTTTCCTGACTTGTTCTATTCGATTAGCTATTTCTGGAATCGTCTCCGCTTCGATCCTTTTTGACGACGGAATCCAAAGACAAAGCCGAATCTCTCCTCGAATAAATTCTTTTGCCCCCATCAGTATCTTTACAAATTGTTTCGCATCGGGATAATCTTTGATTAATTTCTTTGATTCTTCTTGGGTTAGAATAAGATGATTTCCATCAGCCGGCATATTTCCAAACGCCATTTTCGGAAAATTTGACAAAGGCTTATTACGTCTTTCTACAATCACGTTTGAAGCATCTATCAAATAAGCATTAATATTCTTTACTTTATGAACGCTTGTTCCTGTATAAATCGATTTCAATTCAGAATTCTTCTTCGCCAACCCAATTACCGCAACAGTAACACCGGCATTGTATTGGGCATTATTAGTCCATTTGAAACTTGTATGACAAAAAGAGATTTCAACACATTTATCAAAAATATACGGCCATAAAAGAGATACCTGTAAACCTTGACAAATAGAATTCGTAGATACAAAGCCGAGTCTAGAATCAGTTTTTTCTATATACTTTGCACCTTTATAGAACCAACAAGCAATATAGTCCAAGTCTCTATATGTTTTAAGTTCATCACTCAAAACATAATCCATATCATTCTTTTGTTCTTCCGTTTGCTTGCGAGATCCATCATACGGAGGATTCCCCAATACAAAAATTTCATCACCTTCATTTTTAGGGCAAACATCTTCCCATTCCAATCGGCACGCATTTCCTTTGACAATATGTCCCGCTTCTTTCAAGGGGAGCGTCGGGCAAAGGACTCCAGTCTTATTCATAAATTCGACGTTCATCTGGTGTTCGGTCAACCATAGAGAGAGTTTCGCCGTTTCACAAGCAAAATCGTCTATTTCAATACCATAAAAATGATCAAGATGGATTCCTGTAAGGCCTAATTCGCCTAATTTTAAAAGAATATCCATCTCCAGCTTACGCAATTCCTTGTAAGCAATAATCAAGAAGTTTCCCGAACCGCAAGCCGGATCAAAAACGCGAATGCCACGTATGCGCATCAGCAATTTTTTCAGTCTCGAAACATTAGATCCCGCAATTTCAAATTCTTCCCGCAACTCATTCAAGAACAACGGCTCAATCACCTTCATGATGTTAGGAACGCTGGTATAATGCTGTCCTAAATTGCTCCGCTGTTCTTCGTCAATAACCGTTTGGAACATGGAACCAAAGATATCGGGATTAATATCCTTCCAATCCAGTTCACCACATTCAATAATCTTATTGCGGCTATGGGCAGAAAACTTCGGAATCTCAATGCGTGTGCGGAAAAGGCCGCCATTCACATAAGGGAACTTTTCCAAATAATCAGGCAAACCATTTCGTTTGTCAGCCGGAGTATCAAGCACAACAAAGAGACGTCTCAGAAATTCATCCAAATCCGAACCATCATCGTGAGTCGATTTCGAAAGAGTATTTACAAACAGATTGTCAGTGAATATCCCCGTATCTTCGGCGAAAAAGCAGAACAGCAACCTTGAAAGAAATAGATTCAGATCATGAGGAGAAATTGATGTTTTCTCGTTATCTTTCCTGATTTCATCAAAAAGTTTTGCCATCTTGCGGGCGGCACGAACATCGGCAGGGTTTTCGTCGATGTATTCCGTCTTTTCAATACCCGCCCACGGCAAGAAGAACGCATAATGTTTGGGCAAATCCTTGAAAGATGTTTCTAACGTATCGCTATTCTTTGTGTCAACACAAAGAATTAAATCGCCATCGGTAAGTATGACAAATCTTTCTTTGTGCTTGATGTTTTTTGCCGTTGCAAGAGCTATCCCGATATTTAATTCACCCTTGAAGAACGACTTATAAAGAAGTTTGCCCTTCCAACTAATCTCTCCGGGCCGAGTTGCCAAGTTCAGCGTTCCATTTTGAAGGCGTGTAACTGAAGCCTTGGGGAGACCATACGCAAGAATCAAATCGTAGATAAAAGATTCGTCAACGCCCTCAGGATAACGTTCGACAAGGGCGGCAACCTGGGATTCAATCTCTGATACATTCGGCATAAACAAGGCTCCTGTTTACGCCTCTTGCCCTGACGTTCAATCCACGCTTTTAATGCAATAGAAAAAGGCGTGAGTCGAAACGTTTACCAACCTGAGGCTCGCCAAAGCCTTAACCCGATAAACGCACGACCCACGCCCCATAAAGGGCACAATGCACCAAAGACCCAGATAGAATCTGGGTATGGGCATAGCGATGCACGAGCTTCCGCCAATGCATGCGTGAGCGTTCGCCTTGTTCTCGGGTTATTGAAATTTGGCGATTTCAGGTTGAGAACAAGAGACAAAACTCTTTATACTGATAATATAAGTAAATATGCGAGAGGAAGATCCCCGCCTACGCGGGGATGACGTATGGAAAGAAGATCCCTGGTCAAGCCGGGGGTTTTAGGGGGCGGAGCCCCTTAGGCGAGGGGGTGCTGGAAGACTTGCCCTAGTTCGGTCTGGATCCTTCGACTTCGCCCTACGGGCTCCGCTCAGGATGACACTAGGGCAAGGCTGCAAGCAGGGGGACACATCCCCCACCATCAAATCAATCAGTTATTCCTTTCGGGCATTATTTTTGCAAATTCATACCTGCGGGGCTTGAATTTTATTAGTTTTCGGGTATGGAACTTCGAGTTTTGCGGTATTTTCTGGAAGCGGCGCGGTTAGGGAATGTCTCGCGCGCGGCGGATAATCTTTGCGTGACGCAGCCGACGGTGAGTCGCCAGCTCAAGGAGTTGGAGGAGGAACTGGGCGAGAAGCTTTTCGAGCGCACGAACTACGCGATTCGGCTCACGCCTGCGGGGGAACTCTTGCGGGAGCGTGCGGAGGATATCCTTTCGATGGCGGACAGGACGGTGCAGGATTTCAAGTCGCTGAAGGAAGACGAGGTGGTGGGAGAAATCGCCATTGCCTGCGCGGAATCGCGGAACGTGAACTTTCTTTCGAAGTGCATCGCGATTCTCCGGGACGACTATCCGAAGATTAAGTACAACTTATATTCGGGCGACAGTGAGCGCGCTTTGGAAAAGCTGGACAAGGGCATTTTCGATTTCGCGGTGGTTGTAGACAACGTTGATTTGGAAAAGTACAACTGCCTTGCGGTGCGTTCGGTGGACCGCTGGGGCGTGGTGATGCGTCGCGACGACCCTTTGGCCAGGCGGGATTTCATCGAGCCGAAGGACTTGCTCGACAAGCCGCTGTTGGCGTCGCGCCAGGCGATGGTGGCGGATTTGCCGAAGTGGTTCGGCGACGATATTTCGAAGCTGAACGTAATCGTGGGGCTGGATCTTTCGTACAACGGTTCGGTGCTTGCCAAAGAGGGCACGGGCTACCTGCTCACTTTCGACGGACTGGTGGATACGAGCCGCAGTTCGCGCCTGTGCTTCAGGCCGCTCATGCCCGAACTCACCACCAACATGTACATCATTTGGCGGCGGGGCCAGCAGTTCACGCGGGCGGGCGAACTTTTTCTCGACACGCTCCGGCACGTGCTGGGGGAATAGAAGCAAGGCCCCCATATTCTACTTTTTTAGATTTAATCTAGATACACGACTTCGCCCATTTGCGGCATAAGCATGGGCTTGCCCGATTCTTGTGCCGCATGCTTTGCATTTTCGAGCGGTTCGAAATACGAATGCTTGCTCAGGCAGAACTTGGAATGATGAACGGTCATATAGCGGTTGGCATCAAGCTCTGTCATCTCCTTGCCCAAGAACTCCGGCAATGTGTGGACGTAGGCCCAGTCCTTGTTGTACTGTCCGTTTTCGAGAATTGCCAAATCGATGTCCGGGAATTTTTCGCCGACCTTCGCGAAATGCGGCCCGTAGCCGGTATCGCCGCCAATCCAGATGGTTCGCTTGGGCGACTTGAATGCAAACGAAGACCATAGCGTTTTGTTCTGCCTTAGGTCGCGCCCCGAAAAATGCCTGGCGGGCGTGCCCGTCACTGCGAACTTTGCGCCATCGGCCGCGTTTTCCAAGTCCGCAGATTCCCACCAGTCAAGTTCCACCAGCTTTTGGGCAGGGTAGCCCCAGTACTCAAAGTGCTCGCCCACGCCAAGTCCTGTCACCACCTTTTTCACGCGCGGCTCCAGTTCCTTTACCACTTGATAATCCAAGTGGTCCCAGTGGTCGTGCGTAATCACCAAGTAGTCAATGTCCGGCATGTCGGCAGGTTTGTAAACGTCTGTTCCCTTGAACATCTTGTTCACGAAACTCACGGGCGAGCCTTGGTAAAACACCGGATCCACGAGCACCTTCTTCCCCGACAGATTCATCAGGTAAGAAGAATGTCCGAACCAGACAATCCAATCGCGCTCAATCGGGAGAGACTTCAAGTCTGTCTTGATGACCTTAAGGGCGGTGTCGGGAACGGTCTGTGTCTTGTCCTCGAAAATGAAATCTTTCCAGATGGCGAACTTGCTTTTTTCGCTCGTCATCGTGGGCGATTCGATTTCGTTTACGAATTGCTTGCCGTTGTAATTCGGTGATTTCATTATGCGCTCCAGGCGCTCGCCTTGCGGGATGCGCCCGAACTTTTCCTGACTGAAGAACAACACGCCAGCATCTCCTAGAATAAAGAGGACAGATAGGATGATTGCCGTTATCATAATTCTCTTTTTCTTCGTTATGTTTTTCATCCCGCATCCACATCGGGAGCAATGTGCAAATCGTATCCAGGGAAGGCCGCACCGATTTCCTTGTACAGGATTTCGAGCCCTTCTTCGGCGGCAATCTCGAAGTTCAAGACGACATCGAAGCGAATCGCATGTTCTACTGTATCCACATAGAAGCCGTGCATCTGTAACGCCCAAGGGTGGGCCTTCACCAGTTGCAGAACCTTGTTACGGATTTCTGCGGCTTCGTCGTTCTTGGTATTGTACGAGTATACTCCCACGCCGGCGAGGATGACACCTGTTTCTTTATGCACGCGGTTCTGCAGCTTGCGCGTAAGCGTATCGACTTCTTCGACAGTCATCGTATCAGGCAGTTCCAAATGAACGGAGGCGTAAAATTTATCAGGGCCGTAATTGTGCAAGAGCAAATCGTACGCTCCACGGACGGCTTCGTCTTCGTTCAGGATTTGCTTGATTCGCTTTGCGGTATCCACATCGTTACGACGGCCGAGAATATCGTCGAGAGTATCGATCAGCATACCGACGCCCGCCTTGATGATAAATATAGAGATAACAATACCGACATAGGCCTCGAGCGAAACGCCCGTAGTGACAAAGACAATTGCCGAAGCGAGTACCGACAGCGAAAGGATGGCATCGAACAGGGCGTCCGCCCCCGAGGCGACAAGCGCACCGGAATTCACGCGTTCGCCCTGCCTCTTGACATACTTGCCCAGGACCACCTTTACGATAACGGCAGAGGCAATAATCACGAGCGAAACCGTAGAATAGTCCGCCTCCTCGGGATGGATGATTTTCTTGACGGATTCCACGGCAGAAGTCCCGCCGGCATACAACACGATGGCGGCCACCACCATGGCACTCAAGTATTCAATTCGCCCGTAACCCAGCGGGTGCTTTTTATCGGGCGACTTGTTAGAAAGCTTCGCGCCCACGATAGTAATCACGGAGGAAAGCGCATCGGAAAGGTTGTTCACGGCATCCAACGTCACGGCAATGGAACCCGAAATAAAGCCCACTGCCGCCTTGAACGCAGAAAGAACAATGTTAGTGACAATGCCCACGATACTCGTACGCACAATGACGCGATTGCGGTTTTCCGTTCCGTCGATTTGCATATAAACCTCTCCTGAAATAATAATAATTTCTCAAACCGCAATTCTACTGATCAAGAGGTCCGAGACATTCGGGCTAACTAGAACCCGACACTCACGACAGCCCCTTTGATGTCATCATAGAACATCGGGGATCCCCCACTTGAAATCGCGGGAAAGTTCGCCCGTGTTATTTTCGGCATCGGGATGCGCTCAACATATTCCTTTAAATAAAAGACGCTGAACCTCAAAACTTTGCCCGTTTTACATTTTCTTACTTCTGTTCAATAATTGAAAAGACATAAATCGTAAACAAACGTTGTCAAACCACCTGTTTTTCCCAAAAAAACGGCGTTTTTCGCAGATATTTGGCACATTTTACTAATTGGCACGCCTTTTGCATAAGAGGGATAAAAACAAAAACAACCTCAACAAAAGGATAGGAACATGAAGCTCGTTACAGCTTACATCCAACCCGAAAGACTAAACCTTGTAAAGCAAGCCCTTTACGAGAAAAACATTTTCAAGATGTCCGTCACAAACGTTCTGGGTTGCGGCCAGCAGAAGGGTTATAACCAACGCTTCCGTGGTGTCGTTACCGAAGTGAACTTGCTCAAGAAAATCTGCTTGAAGATTGCAGTGAACGACGAATTCGTACAGCCTTGTATTGATGCCATCATCGCGGGCGCTCGCACAGGCGAAATCGGCGACGGAAAGATTTTCGTCACGAGCCTGGAACAGTGCATCCGCATCCGCACCGGCGAAACGGGATCGGATGCAATCGGATAAAATAGCGCGTCATCCTGAGCGAAGTCACGAAGTGACGAAGTCGAAGAATCTAGACCCTTCGATTCCGCTACACTCCACTCAGGGTGACACATCAACTACAACCGCAAATTTTTAAGGATTTAAACAATGAACGAAGTAACACAAGTCGTACCTGTCAGCGATGCAATCTTTATGACAGAAAACATCTGGATCATGATCAGCGCCATGCTGGTGTTCATCATGGGTCTTGGTTTCGCCTGCGTAGAAGCGGGCCTCGTGCGTGCGAAGTGCGCCGCCAACGTAGCCTTCAAGAACATCGCGGTCCCCGCCATAGGCATCACGATGTACGCCCTGATTGGCTTCGGGCTCATGTACCCGGGCACCTTCAACGGGATTCTCGGTTTCGCAGGCTTCGGCATTGGCGACTGGGCCAATCCGGCCAACTTCACCTCTGCCTACAACGGCCACTTTACGCTGTTTGCCGACTGGCTGTTCCAGGCCATGTTCGCCGCCACTGCCGCGACAATCGTGTCCGGCGCCGTGGCCGAACGCGTGAAGCTCAACTCCTTCCTGGTCTTTACCCTCGTCTACGTGGCGCTCGTCTACCCCATCGTGGGTAGCTGGACATGGGGCGGCGGCTGGCTTAGCACCATCGGCAAGGCCGGTTTCCATGACCTCGCCGGTTCTACCCTCGTGCACTCTGTGGGTGGTTGGGCAGCGCTTGCCGGCGTGATGATCCTCGGACCGCGTATCGGCAAGTACGTGAACGGCAAGGTCCACGCCATCCCGGCCCACAACATTCCGCTCGCAACCGTCGGTGTGTTCATGCTCTGGTTCGGTTGGTGGGGATTCAACGCCGGTTCCGCCCTCTCCGGCGACCCGAAGGCTACCAGCTGGATTCTCGTGACCACGAACCTCGCTGCTGTGGCAGGCATCATTACCGCGACTCTCACGAGCTGGATTGTCTCGAAGAAGCCCGACGCCACCATGGCCCTCAACGGATGCCTTGCCGGTCTCGTGGCAATCACTGCCGGTGCCGACGTAGTGACTCCGCTCTCCTCCTGGATTATCGGTGCCATCGCTGGCGTACTCGTAGTCGGTGCGGTGTTCATGTTTGACCGCCTGCACTTGGATGACCCGGTCGGTGCGCTCTCTGTTCACCTGGTGAACGGCGTGTGGGGCACGATTGCCGTGGGCATCTTCGACATGACGGGCGACTACAGCGTGCTCACTCAGCTCATCGGTGTCGCCGCCTACGCCCTGCCGTGCTTCGGTGCCGCCAGCCTGATCTTCTTCGTCATCAAGAAGACTATGGGCCTCCGCGTCACGGAAAGGCAAGAACTCCGCGGCCTCGACCAAAGCGAACACGGACAAGAATCCTACAGCGGCTTCCAAATCTTCAGCAACATGTAACCGCTGTCCGGATTTTCCGGGGACAAGAAGGACCAAGCCCTTACGGCTTGGCCCTTCTTCTTTACATTTTATTGTAACATGAGTATTATTCTATGTTAGAACATTTTATACCAAATAATTTAGATGTGTTTCCGTCCTTTTTTTAATTGAATATGTTACATTTAGCTTATACCTTGCAGGAGGGGAACATATGCATATATCCTTTGTCATTTTCATCATTCTTGTCGTTGTCGTTGTGGCCATCGCCGGATTCTTCCTGGGACGTTCCGTCCGCAAGTCTGCGAAACGCGAATCCTCCGCATCCAGGAACAACATCCCCTACGACGATTGCGTAGCCCAAAACGCAGCCAAATTCAATTACGGGACCTTTACTGACGCTCGTGACGGAGAAACCTACCGCACCATAAAAATCGGGAATCAGGTCTGGATGGCCGAAAACCTCCGTTTCAATGCCGAAGGCAGCTTTGCCCCCGATAACGACGAAGCCAATACGAAAAAGTTCGGAAGACTCTATACCTGGGCGACCGCCCTGGATATCCCTACGGCGTTCAACGAAAAATCCCCCGCCGAAGATATCGAGATGTACCGCCAGATGAAAGAAAACGATTATCGCGGCCTTGCCCCGGAAGGCTGGCATATCCCGAGCAACAAGGAATGGGAAGAATTGCTGAGAAATATCGATCCCAAATCCAACGGTTCTGAATTGCGTAGCGCCTGCCTTTGGCATAAAGCCGGCGAAGACTCCCTCGGATTTTTCGCTTTGCCTGCAGGGTACCGTTTCGGCAACGGATCGTTCCGCCATTTTGGCGCCCGCACCCGTTTCTGGAGTAAGGACGAATACGGCTATGCCAACGCATTCCGCCTGAGCCTGACGGACGAATCCGTCGATATTGAAGGTGTCTACAGGTCCGACGCCATATCTATCCGCTGCGTCAAGAACGCATAAAACTAACCGCAGCGGGTCTTGTTCGTATTGACCCCGACATAGTCCGGATAATTGTTATCGAAGCAGGCGGCACAGTAATGTTCTCCGTCGCCGGTACATTCCTTCATGCCTTCGACGCTCAAATAACCGAGGCTCTCGACGCCGAGCATCTTGGCAATTTCGTCGGGAGACATGGAGCTCGCGGCCAGTTCACCCTGGCTCGGGAAATCCATCCCGAAGAAGCAGGGATGTGCCACCGGAGGAGACGCGATGCGGATATGCACCTCAAGAGCGCCCGCATCGCGGAGCATCTTGGAAAGAATTTTGAGTGTCGTACCGCGCACAATGGAGTCCTCAACAACGCACACGCGCTTGTTCTTGAGCACGCCCTCGATAGGGTTGAACTTGAGTTTTACCTTCTGCTCGCGTACATTCTGAGTCGGGTCAATAAAGGTACGGCCAACATAGTGGTTGCGGAGCAGTCCGATTTCAAAACGTATTCCACTAGCCTGCGAATAGCCAAGCGCCGCGGTTGTCGCGCTGTCAGGAACCGAAATGACGATATCAGCATCTACGGGGCATTCCTTGGCAAGTTGCTTGCCCATTTTACGGCGAATCTTGTCGCAACTCTGTTCGAAAATCTTGGAATCTGGACGGCTGAAATAAATGTATTCGAAAATGCAATGCGCAAGCCGATCTTTATGGGTAAACCTTTCTGAGTGCAGACCGTTCTGCGTAATGGTCAGGAATTCGCCTGCCTGAATGTCGCGAATGTAATGAGCGCCAAGCAAATCGAAGGCGCAAGTTTCGCTGGCCACGCACCAGGCTTTACCCATACGCGAAAGCGAAAGCGGGCGGAATCCGAATCCGTCGCGAGCGACATACATGGAGTCTTTGCTGATGAACACGAGGCAGAAACTGCCCGTAAATTTCGTGATGGCCTTCTTTATGGCTTCGCCGAGGCTATCGGCTTGCGTGCGCGCAATTTCGTGCAGAAGAATTTCGGAATCAGAAGTCGTCTGGAAAATATGGCCTTCCGCTTCCATCTCTGCACGGAGTTCGTTCGCATTGGTGATATTGCCGTTGTGGGCAACCGCAATCTGCCCCCACTTGCAGCTCACGAGAATCGGTTGGGCATTGGCTAGCGTGCTGGCCCCTGTAGTGCTGTAGCGAACATGGCCTATGCCCGCAAAGCCTTGCAATTCATCGATATTGTGCTCCCGTAAAAGCGTAGAAACAAGGCCCATGGACTTGCGGACTCGAACTTTTTCGCCATCCGTAACCGCGAACCCGGCACTTTCCTGACCACGGTGCTGAAGAGCGTAAAGCCCCATAGCCACGTTTCGCACAACGTTATCACCATTATAAATGCCGATAACACCACATTCCTCATGCAATTCTTCGAGCATACAGCCTCTTTGGAAATAAAAAAAACGCGAAAAGAGTATTAAAAATCAATTGTACACCATCACTTGTTTATCAAAGGAACATGAACAGGCCGCATCCAATCGCTAAAACTCGCGTCGCTGGGCATGCGCCAATCGGCACGTGGAGACAGCGAAATCGAACCGACTTTCGGGCCGTCCGGAATGCAACTGCGCTTGAACTGCTGCGTAAAGAATCGCTTGATAAAGACGGCGAGCGCCTTGTCGATTTCCTCATCGGGATGCTTGCCAGCGAAGGCATATTTCGCGAGGTAGCGGAGTTTTTCGGGAGCGGCGCCGTATTTTGCGAAATGATACAGGAAGAAATCGTGAATTTCGTAAGCGCCCAGGATGTTTTCCGTCTTTTGCGCGATTAGCCCATTGTTATCGGCAGGCAAGAGTTCCGGCGAGACGGGCGTATCGAGGATATCGAGGAGGACAGCAGCGAGAGAAGCCTTGTTACCGGAGTCGAGATGCTCGCCGGTTTCAAAATACGCGATATTTGGGTTATGGACTGCCGCGGACCTGTCGGCGTACCAGCGCACGATATGGCGCACGAGCGTCTTGGGAATATCGCAGTTGACCGCATACATGGACATGTGATCGGCATTATAGGTACTCCAGCCCAGCGCAATTTCGGAGAGGTCACCTGTTCCGATGACGATTCCGCCCTCGCTGTTCGCGATATCCATCAGGATTTGTGTGCGTTCGCGGGCCTGCACGTTCTCGTAGGTCACGTCGAGCTTTTGCGGGTCATGACCGATATCGGCGAAATGCTGGAGGCACGCCTTCTGGATACCGACGGTGCGGAGCTCCACGCCCAAAATTTCAGCGAGCGCGACTGCATTGTCCTTCGTGCGCTTCGTGGTGCCGAATCCGGGCATCGTGAGGGCAAGAATCTCCGATGTCGGGCGGTTCAACTGCCGGAATGTCTCTGCGACAACAAGAAGTGCGAGCGTTGAATCGAGGCCGCCCGAAAGGCCGATAACGGCTCGCTTGCTACGGATCGCCTCCAGGCGCTTGGCAAGCCCAGCGCACTGAATGTTAAAAATCTCGGTACAAGATGCATCGCGGCTTGCGATGTTGCCGGGCACAAAGGGCGTCGGAGAGACGAAACGGTGTTTGAGTTCGTTGGCGGGAAGCAGCTTGTCGAAAGATGCTACGCGGGAAACGATTGCACGGCTGTCGAAATCCTGGAAGCTTCCTTCGCTCAGGCGCTGCATATTCAGGCGTTCCACATCCACATCGGCATAGACGATTTCGCTTTCTCGCGAGAAAGGCTTGCTTTCGGCAAGCATGCTGCCGTTTTCCGCAATCATCAGGTGACCGCCAAATACCATGTCCGTCGTAGATTCGTGCACTCCGGCGGAGGCGTACACGTAGGCCGCCATGCAACGTGCCGACTGGTTCAAAACCAAATTTCTGCGGTAATCCCGCTTGCCTACAAGCGCATCGCTTGCCGAGAGGTTCACAATGACGTTTGCTCCCGCTAGGGCGAGTTCACCGCTGGGCGGCGCCGGAGTCCACAAGTCTTCGCAGAGTTCCACGCCAATGCGGACTTCGGAACCAAAGCCTTTCACCGTGATGAAGTTCGTTACCGGGACATCGCCCACACCTTCGATCGTACACCTCACGGCACCCGCATGAATCTCGGCCGAATCATTCCACGCTCCGCGCAGCAAATCGCGCCCGCTGGAAAAATGCCGTTTTTCGTAGAATTCTCGCTGATTCGGCAGGTGTATCTTGGGCGTGATGGCTACAACGCGACCGCGCTGCAAGAAGGCGGCACAATTATACAGCCGGCCAAAAATGCGCAACGGCAGGCCCACCGCAATTACCGAGTCCGTATTCTCGAATTCCTTCGCAATCTTTGACAAGGCGCGGGTGCTGTTCTGCAACAGCAGCTCCTGGTGAAACAAGTCGCCGCAGGTATAGCCCGTAATGCAGAGTTCCGGAAAAACGACAAAAGCCGCCCCGTTGGAGACAGCGGCTGCGGCACACTTGATAATCTCTTCGGTATTGTAGGCCGTATCGGCCACTTGCAAAATCGGAGAGACACACACAAATCGATAAAATCCGAACATTTTCCTGCGAGCTATTTACGAGACAGACATTACTTGAGGGTCGCGACTTTCGCCTTCGCATCGGCCATGGCGCGCACCACGAGGGAGGCCCCATTCGCGCAGTCGCCAACGGCATAAATGTGGCGGGACGGATCCTGGATAATCGCCGTTCTCGGGGTGAGTTGCAAGCCAAGATCGTTCACGAGCCCTTCGGCGGGGACGCCAGTAAAGCCCATCGCGAGCACGACGAGGTCGGTATCGATGACTTCGGTAGTATCCGGGACTTCCACGGGCTTGAGCGGCTTGCCGAGCGGGGACATTTCCCAATCCACACGCACAACTTCCACGCCGGCGACGCGACCGTCCTTGACGATGAACCGCTTGGAAGACACATTCCAGCGGCGTTCGCCGCCTTCGTGCTGGGCATAGCTCGTGCGCAGCATGTACGGCCAGTCGGGCCACGGCGTAGACGGGGAACGTTCCTCGGGAGGCTTCGGCATGAATTCCACCTGGAGCACGCTCTTGCAACCTTCGCGGATGGACTTGCCCACGCAATCGTTACCCGTATCACCGCCGCCGATAATCAGGACGTTGCGCCCCTTCGCAGAGAACTTTTCGGGATTCTTCTCGCCCGGCTTTTCGGCACCGTGCAAGAAATCAAGCGCGAGGAAGATGCCTTCGGCTTCGCGGCCAGGGATTTTCAGGTCGCGTGCGTTCGGCGTTCCGATGGCAAGAAACACCTCGTCGAAATTCTTGTGGATGTATTCCGCCGCAATGTCCTTCCCTATTTCGGTATTGCAGACGAACTTGATTCCTGCCGCTTCAAGGAGCTTTACGCGACGATCGATAACGGCCTTGTCGAGTTTCCAGTTCGGGATTCCGTAACGCAGCAGGCCTCCGACCTTCTCTCTTTTTTCGTAAACGGTGACAGCGTATCCCTTGCGGCGCAGCGCCTCGGCAGCAAAGAGGCCCGAAGGTCCGGAGCCAATCACCGCGGCAGACTTGCCGTTGGGTTCAGCCGTCGGGAGCACCACGCGACCTTCCTCGAATGCAGTCTCGATGATGTATTTTTCAATCTGGCGAACCATCACGGGATTGTCGTGGACGTTTCCCGTACAGGCGGACTCGCAAAGTGCAGGGCATACGCGGCCCGTAAACTCCGGGAAGAATGCCGTCTTGCTGATGATGTCGTAGGCCCTGTCCGCATTCCCCACGGCGATGGCCGCGTTGAATTCAGGAACGAGGTTCCCCAGCGGGCAACCCGCCCCATGACAGAACGGGATACCGCATGTGTGGCAGCGGCCCGCCTGGTTGACGACCTCAATCGAGGTGAGCTTGCGCTCAACTTCTTTGTTGTCCTTGACTCGCTCTTCGACAGGGCGGTAGATGTCTGCGATTCGGTTAATTTGCTGCATAATAGACTTCCGTATTTAAATCCTTCACACGTCATGGCGGACTTGATCCGCCATCTAGATTCCGGGTCAAGCCCGGAATGACGTACGGCTTATTTATTCCTCGCTTGCAGAGCGTTCCTGTAATCCACCGGGAAAATCTTCACGAACTTCGGGCGTTCGCTGTTCCAGTTCTCTAGAATGCGCTTGCCCTTCTCGCTACCCGTCGCCTGGACGTGCTGTTCAATGATATCGATGAGTTCGCGTTCACTGTCGGTACCGGGGAGCACGCTCTCGAGGTCGGCAGAATCCACGTTGCAGCTCAGGTCAAAATGACCCGTCTCGTCGTACACGTAGGCAAATCCGCCCGTCATACCGGCAGCGAAGTTCACGCCCACACGGCCGAGCACGACCACGCGGCCACCCGTCATGTATTCGCAACCGTGGTCACCCACGCCTTCGCTCACCAGGAGCATGCCGGAGTTACGGATGCCGAAACGTTCGCCCGCAAGACCGTTGATGAAAATCTTACCACTCGTTCCGCCGTAACCGATGACGTTACCCGCGATGACGTTTTCTTCGGCCTTGAATGTCGCGTTCTGCGGCGGGCGAATAATGATCTTACCGCCCGAAAGGCCCTTGCCCATGAAGTCGTTCGCTTCGCCTTCCAGGTCGAGCGTCACGCCCGGAGCGAGAAATGCACCGAAACTCTGGCCCGCGACACCCTGAAGGTGAATCTTGATGGTATCTTCGGGGAGTCCCTTCACGCCGAAGTATTCGTCCACCTCTCCCGAAAGCTCCGTACCCACGGTGCGGTCGGTGTTGTGCACCACCGTGCAGAGTTCCACCGGAGTGCCGCTCTTGAGCGTGTCACTCACGAACGGGAGGATTTCGCGGCGGTCGAAGTTTTCGAGAGCCTCTTTCTTGTAGTTCTTGTCGAAGGACTTGATTCCGCCTTCGACAGTCTGGAAAATCTTGCTGAAATCGAGGTGCTTCGCCTTGTAGAATTCAATAGCGGAATCCTTTTCAAGCAAGTCGCTGCGGCCGCAGGCCTCTTCGAGAGAATGGAGGCCGAGGCTTGCAAGGATTTCGCGGACTTCGTCGGCGATGAAGAAGAGGAAGTTTTCCACGTATTCGGGCTTGCCCGCAAAGCGCTTACGGTAATCCGGATCCTGCGTGGCGATACCCATGGGGCACTGGTTCGTATGGCACTTGCGGTCCATCACGCAACCGAGGCTAACAAGCAGGTTCGTCGCAAAGCCGAATTCTTCGGCACCGAGGAGAGCCGCCACCACGATGTCACGGCCCGTCTTGAGCTGGCCATCAACCTGGAGCTTGATGCGTCCGCGCAAGTCGTTGAGCACGAGCGTCTGTTCCGCTTCGGCAATGCCGAGTTCCCACGGGAGGCCGGCATGCTTAATTGATGTCAACGGAGATGCACCCGTACCGCCATCATGGCCGGAAATCAGCACCACGTCGGCATGGGCCTTCGCGACACCCGCGGCAATCGTTCCCACGCCCACTTCGGACACGAGTTTCACCGAGACACGGGCCTTCGGGTTCGAATTGCGCAGGTCGTAAATGAGCTGCGCCAAGTCTTCGATGGAGTAAATATCATGATGCGGCGGCGGAGAAATCAGCGACACGTTCGGGATGGAGTGACGGATACGCGCCACGAATTCGTTAACCTTGTGCGCCGGAAGCTGGCCGCCTTCACCGGGCTTTGCACCTTGTGCCATCTTGATCTGCAAATCCTTGGCGTGGCGCAGGTAGTCGATCGTGACACCAAAGCGTCCCGATGCCACCTGACGGATGGCAGAACTGCGGATATCGCCGTTAGCGGCAGGAGTATCGCGGTCGGGGTCTTCACCACCTTCACCGCAGTTGCTCATCGCTCCGATGCGGTTCATGGCAATCGCAATCGTCTCGTGGGCTTCGGGGCTCAACGAACCGAGGCTCATCGCACCGGCAACGAAATGCTTCACGATAGATTCGCGGCTTTCCACATCGGCAATGTCAATCGGGGTCACCTGCTTGAACTTGAAGAGTCCGCGCAGAGTCGCCTGACGTTCCGACTGGTCATTGATGAGCTTGCTGTAGACCTTGAACTTCTCATAGTCGCCACCCTGCACCGCCTGACGGAATGCGGCAAGAGACTGCGGAGTCCACAGGTGTTTCTCGCCTTCCTTGCGGAATGCATACTGGCCGCCCGACTGCAGCACCTTGCTTGCATCGGCAAAGGCAATCTTCTGGCGCTCGCCCACTTCGCAGGCGATTTCTTCGAGGCCGATGCCTTCGATGCGGCTTGCGGTACCCGGCAAAAACTTCTCGATGAGCTCGTGATTCAGGCCCACGGCTTCGAAAATCTGGGCGCTGCGGTAGCTGCGGAGCGTAGAGATACCCATCTTCGACATAATCTTGAGGAGGCCCTTGTCCACGGCCTTCACGTAGTTCGCGGCAGCCGTCACCGGGTCAACATCGAGGTCGCCGTTGTGGCACATGTTGGTGATGCTCTCGAATGCGAGATACGGGTTGATGACCGTAGCGCCAAAGCCGAGGAGCAGCGCAAAGTGCATCACTTCGCGGACTTCGCCGCTCTGCACGATCAGGCCGATTTCGGGACGCACACCCGCTTCCACGAGGGCGCGGTTCACGCTCGCCGTCGCGAGGAGCGAAGGTATGGGGACATAGCCCCAGTCGATATTCTTGTCCGAAAGCACGATGATATCGTACTTGTCCTGCACGGCGCGCACGGCATCGCCCGCAAGGTTCTGGAGTGCCGCTTCCAGCACTTCGCCGTTTCCGCCGAGCGGGAACTGCATCTTGAGAACCTTCGCCTTGAACGCCTTGTCGCCGATATTTTCAAAACGACGGATTTCGTCTTCCGTCACGATGGGGCGCGGAATCTTGATAAGGTGCGCCTGTTCCGGAGTTTCTTCCAGGATGTTGCCGTGGTTGCCGATGTAGGTCGTCAGGCTCATCACGAGCTCTTCACGAATCGGGTCGATAGGCGGGTTCGTCACCTGCGCGAACAGCTGCTTGAAGTAGTTGAACAGCGGCTGCGGCTTGTCCGAAAGCACGGCCAGCGCGGCGTCGTTACCCATGGAACCGATAGGTTCTGCACCGTTCTTGGCCATCGGCTGCAAGATAACGCTGAGGTCTTCGGCAGAGTAACCGAAACGCTTCTGCTGAACGAGAATGTCTTCGGGAACGTCGGACGGATTGATTTCGCTGAAGAGCCCGCGGACGCTCATCTTGTTCTCGGCGACCCAGCGGCGGTAAGGCTTGGCACGGGCCACCTGCGCCTTCATTTCGGCATTCTTCAGAATCCTGTGGTTTTCGAGGTCGAGGTAGATAATCTCGCCGGGTTTCAGACGGCCCTTTTCTTCGACTTCGTCGTCGCGGAGGTCGAGCACGCCCGTTTCGGAAGCCATCACAAAAAGACCGTCTTTACATAAAGTGTAACGTGCCGGACGGAGGCCGTTGCGGTCGAGAATCGCACCCGCATTCACGCCATCGCTGAACGCCACGGCGGCCGGACCATCCCACGGTTCCATCAGCATGGATTCGTATTCGAAGAAGCCACGCACGTCGCGGCCCAGGTAATGCTTTTTGCCCCAGGCCTGCGGCATGAGCATCATCATCGCATGCGGGAGGCTACGGCCCGCCGCGACGAGTAGCTCAAACATGTTGTCGAGGCTAGCGGAGTCGCTCTGGCCCGGCATAATCAGCGGCAGGAGCTTCGGCATGTCTTCGCCGATAATCTCGCTCTTCAGGTACGGTTCACGGGCGCGGAGGCTGTTCAAGTTACCGCGCAGCGTGTTGATTTCGCCGTTGTGCGCGAGGTAGCGGAACGGGTGCGCCAATTGCCAGGTCGGGAACGTGTTGGTGGAATAACGCTGGTGGACAAGGGCGAGCGGGCTTTCGAAATCGAGGTCGTTCAAATCCTTGTAGAAGCCTTCAATCTGGCTCGCGAGAAGCAGGCCCTTGTAGACGATGCTACGGCGGCTACAGCTACATACATAGACGCCCTTGCAGGCCTTCTCTATCAGGCGACGGATCACATAGAGTTTAATATCAAAGGCCGAATCGCTTTCAAAAGCCGTCCCGTCGAAGAACGCCTGGCGGATATGCGGCAGGGTTTCGCGGGCCGTGTGGCCGATAGAAGAAGAATCGACGGGGACCTCGCGGAAGTTCACGACAGGTACGCCCTCGGATTCGGCGATGCGCTTGATTTCGGCATCGAAGGCGGTGGCCTCGAGCGTATTTTCGACGAAGAACATGGCCACGCCATAGCGTTCCGGCAGGTTTGCGTTCACCTTGCGGAAGAACTTGTGCGGCATCGAAAGCAAGAGACCCGCACCGTCTCCGGTTTCCGGGTCTCCGCCTGCAGCACCGCGGTGCATGAGCCTCTTCAAAACAGTAATGCCCTGCAACACAATCTGGTGCGAGGCGACATTATTAATATTGGCGACCAGGCCGACACCGCAGGCGTCATGTTCGTTGGCCGGATCGTAAAGAGCTTGAGCGTGCATAAAATATCCTTGTTTCCTTTTTGCGGACTTACTTTCGCAAAAAACGTGCCAATAAATGAAAAATGTGGTCAAAAATGTAAAATCGACGATTTTTGCAGGAAAAGCGATAAAACTTATTACATTTTATGTAATAAGACTATGTGGATTTACACTTTTTGAAAAGTGGAATCCAGACGACGCAAGGCTCCTTTTGGAAGGCCGTAAAGCCTTCCATTTTTTTATTTTTCGGGAGTAAAATATGGCCATCGAACAGAAAGAAATCGACCGCACCCGTTATTTCGAACTGAAGAAACAACTGGAAGAAGCGAGCCGCCTTTACTACAAGGACGGCATCTCCCCCATGAGCGACCAGGATTTCGACTTTGGGCTCAAGGAGATGGAAGCGCTCGAAGAAAAATACCCGGAACTGCGCGGCAAGGATTCCCTAACCCAACGCGTAGGCAGTGACCTTACGAACGACTTTGCCAAGGTTACGCATGCCGTGCCGATGCTCAGCATCGCGAACGTGTACAGCGCCGAAGAAATGGCGGAGTTTGTAAGGGCGGCAGAAGAAGGGATTGCTAGTCTGGATCCTTCGGCTTCGCCTCAGGATGACAAGAAGGCGAAATGGATCTGCGAGAGGAAAATCGACGGCGTTTCGCTTTCCATCGTGTACGAGAACGGCCGCTTGAAGCAGGCCGCGACACGCGGCGACGGAGCCCAGGGCGACGACGTTACATTGAATGCACTCACGATTGCGGACATTCCCGAATATTTTGACGCCAAGAAACTGAAAATCGACCCGAGCGAAATCCCGCAGGGCACATTCGAAGTGCGCGGCGAAGTCTACATGGAACGCGAGGCCTTCGAGCGCCTGAACGAGCAGTTCATTCTCGAAGGCAAGAAGATTTTCCAGAACCCGCGCAATACCGTTTCGGGTTCGCTCAAGCTCAAGAGCGTCGCCGAATGCAAGACGCGCCCGATGCGATTCTTCGCATACCACATTCCAGACAGCAGCAACAAGACGCACGAAGAGAACCTGCTGCAGCTAAAAAAGCTCGGGTTCCACACGAACGAATACTGGAAGGCCGACACTGTCGATGAAATCATGAAGATTTCGGAGCAAATCGGCGCGAGCCGCGACAGCCTCCCCTTCGAAATCGACGGCATGGTCGTGAAACTGAACGACCTCGCCATGCAGCGCGCGCTCGGCACCACGAGCAAGAGCCCGCGTTGGGCCATCGCCTACAAGTTCAAGGCGGAACGCGCCTACACGCCACTCCTTTCCGTAGAATTCCAGGTAGGCCGCACCGGTGCGGTAACGCCGGTGGCTAACCTTGCACCCGTGCGCCTCGCAGGCACCACCGTCAAGCGCGCCACCCTCCACAACTTCGACGAAGTCTCGCGCCTGGACCTGCATTACGGCGACACCGTCGGCGTCGAGAAGGGTGGCGAAATCATCCCGAAAATTACCGACGTCAAAAAAGAACTCCGCCCGGCCGGAGCCTCCCCCGTTGTCGCTCCCGAAAAATGCCCCGTCTGCGGAGAACCGCTTACCCACATCGACGGCGAAGTCATCCTCCGCTGCGAAAACATGCACTGTGCAGCGCAGGTGCAATGCCTGTTCGAACATTTCGTGAGCCGCGAGGCCATGAACATCGAGAACCTCGGTCCCGCCCTCATTGCAAGCCTCATTGCCACGGGCAAAATCAAGCGCATCCCCGACCTTTACCGCCTCACGCTCGAAGACCTCGAATCACAGGAACGCATGGCGAAAAAGAGCGCGAAGAACGTGTACGACGCTATCGCCGCATCGAAGGAGCGTAGCCTCGAGAACCTGCTGCACGGCCTCGGCATCCGATTCGTGGGCCGCACCAGCGCCAGGAACCTCGCCAAGCATTTCCGTACGCTGGAAAAAATCCGCACGGCAACCGTAGAGGATTTGCAGAACGTAAACGACGTGGGCGAATGCATCGGAAAGTCCGTCTACGACTTCTTCCACACCGAACGCTACACGCAAGAAATCGAGGAACTCATCGCTCTCGGCTGCCCCACCGAATTCAAGGGCGTCGTGAAAACGCTATTCCAGGGGCAAACAGCCGTGATTACGGGAACGCTTCCGAGCATGGAACGCGAAGAAGCCCGCAAGCTCATCGAAGAGAACGGCGGCAAGGTCAGCGGTTCCGTGAGCAAGAAGACGAGCTGGGTACTTGCAGGCGAAGCTGCCGGAAGCAAACTCACGAAGGCGAACGAGCTCGGGATTCCCGTGCACGACGAGGCCTGGCTTCTGGAACAGATTGCAAGCGCCGAATCCAGCAGCAGTTCGGAAGTAAAGGATATTCCCGCCGTCACCAATGCCGACGCAAACGGGCAACTCAGCTTATTCTAGAAATCACTTTGCCGGCGGCGCAGTTTTGGCAGACGCAGCGGGCGATCCCTTTTGCACCTTCTTGACTTCGGGTACGGAATTCATGACGCACCTTACGGAAAAAGCCGTCCTTTCGAAATCCTCGGCATGGACAAATTCATCCTTGCTGTTGAGGAGATTCCAGTATCCGGCGCCGGCGCCATCGCCACCGCTCGCTTCCCAGAAATACGCACTCGTGCCGAGTTCCGCAAATTCGCCGTCGTTGTAACGGGCGCCAGCAGGAATCGCCTTGAATCCGGACGCCTCCGTTATGGCGGCGCCGCCACGGTTCCAGCCATCGCGCATCTTGAGCGCAGCGGCGACGCTTCCCTTCCTCAGGTTCACCGCAGCCTGGCCGAGACTCATCCATTCGTCATGCGTCGGCATGTGCCACCCGTCCGGACAGATTCCCTGATGTTCCAGGAACTGCTGGTTTTCTACGGGATTCTCGATATAGTCTTCGGGCAGGCGCATCGCCGTGCTCCACGTATACAGCCTTCCGTAAGAACGGCAGCGGATTTCCTTGTCTTCGTAGCAGAAGCTTCCAGGAGCCGCGAAACGGAGATTTTCGGCCATCCAGCGATGTCCGCCAATATCGACAGTCTTGTAACGATTTTCGTCTCGGCGGTCGAAAATAGCCGTGCTGTCGTATATTTCGTCGACTCCGGGCGGATCCATCACGCAACGTACCGGGAACGCGGCAACCTTGTTCGAGCTGTCACGGACAAACTCATCCCTATCCGCATACAGGCCCCAGAGCAAGCCGGAAATAGAATCTTTTTCGCTCGAGCTCCAGAATCCCGTAATGGAATCCAATCCCACAAAGCTCATCAAGTCAAGTCTGTAACCACCAGGGAGAGCCGAGAAGCCCCACCCGTTCTGTCCGGGCATGGAATTTTCCGTTTCGGGCCACACATCGCGCGCCTTCAAATTCGCGCCGACACCAACGGCATCGTCAATATCCTTCAGGTAGGCATCGAGGCGTTCAAAGTCGTAGATGCTCGGAATATGCCACCCCACGGGGCACACTCCCCTATGGATGCGTTTCACCGTATCGCGCGAAGACTTGTTCAAGTATTCATCCGGCAAGTTCATCGCGGCAGCCCACGTATACAGCCGGCCATATTTTTCGCACAGGCCCTTGTCATCCATGTAGCAGAAACTGCCGGGCACTTCCGTATCCAGATTCCTGGCCATCCACACCTGGTCACCAATGTGAATCGTCGAAATTTCCTGGTTCTTGACCTTCACCACTTCCGGAACGACAACGACAGGCGGAGGCGGCTGTTCCCTGAGCTCATATTTTTTCTCCTCGATGCAGCGGACCGAGATGGCGTTTTCCTTGGCTTCATAAACCATCTCCAGGGAGCGTGAATCGTAAGTCAGGCGCCAGAAATACGCCCCGTAGGCATCGTATTCGTTCGATGCCCAGAACTGTGTAGAAGCGCCCGCATCCATGAACATGCCGACATAGTGGCGTTCACCCGCAGGGAGCGCGTTGAAGCCGAATTCGTCACTGCCGTAAGGGATTCTGAGTTCGCGGTCCCATCCTTCCTTCGATTTCAGGCTTATGCCCACACCGTCGCTACGGCCCATCTTGCCGGCATAGAACATCAAGTTTTTCCAGTCCTTGTTCGTCGGGACTCGCCAGCCGTTCGGGCAAACGTCATGAACCTTCTTTACCGCTTCCTTGGCAACCCTGGTGTTGTAGAAATCGACCAGGCGCATGGCTGCTGCCCACGTATACAAACGGCCGTATTTCCAGCAGTTAGCATCATTCTTATCGTAGCAGTAAGTACCCTTCAGCTTGAAGCGCAAATTTTCGGCAAACCAGCGCTGATGTCCAATCTGCACCGTCTTATAGACCTGATTATCTCGCGGATCTACGAAATCGGGCATTTCATCGATAGCCATAGCACTTACGGCCAGCAACAAAGCTAAAAGTACCATTTTTCTCATGTTATTTAAAATAACATAAAAAAGGACAAACGGATAAAAAAAATAAAAGAACCCACAAAAGTGAGTTCTTTTAGTACCCCCAAGCGGACTCGAACCGCTGTTGCGGGAATGAGAATCCCGAGTCCTGGGCCACTAGACGATAGGGGCAAATGCGGCCGTCTCTTTCGAGACAGCGCAAATATAGTAAAAAGTTAGTCCTTGTAGAAGAGGTCCAGGTTATTTTCTACAGGGGTGCCCTTTTCAATGTTGCCGACGAAATCGTTGAACACCGTCATCGCAGCAAAGCGGGCCGTGCTGGCGATTTCATCCTTGACAGCAGAGGCGACGGCATCTTCTTCCGGAGCCTTCTTCGCATTGATCTTGATCATCACTGCGCCCTGGTCCGTTTCGATAACCGGACCCCATTCACCGGCCTTCTGACCGTTGAGAACCTTGGCGAGGTTCGGGTTAGCATAGCCGAAACCAGGAATAAAGCCTTCAACAGAGGCATTCTTGCTTTCGATAGAAACCTTTTCGATGGCGGCAGCGGCTACGGCTGCGGAATCATCCGGATTGGCAGGCACGTAGGCCTTGACCTTTTCGGCGACAGAAGCCAGGTAGGCGGCGGCAGCGCCGGCAGCCTTCTTGGCAGCAAGGTTCTTCTTGATGGAATCGTAGAAAAGGCTGATTTCACGGTCGCCGGCCTTCACGTCACCAGACTTGGTGCCGACAAACACCCACTTGTTGTTCTTGAGAACCGGGCTAGCCTTGCCGTATTCTTCGGCGAGGTTTTCATTCGGCCAGGCGAAAGAAGCAAGACCCTTGAGGTAGCCGAGAGAAGCAATATTGCCATTGCGGGTAATCCATTCGGATTCCTTGACGTCGAGATTGCGTTCCTTGGCAGCGACATCGAAAGCCTTGCCGGCATCGACATCGGTACGGATGCCGTTGAGAATGGCTTCGAGGCTATCCACCGTTTCGGAAGAAGCGTTCACAACCAGAAGGATATGGCCGACCTTGGCGGTGACAGCACCGGTAGAATCGGTTTCCTTGCCGTAGCTCTTGATGATGTGGTAACCGAACTGGGTCTTCACCGGTTCAGAAATAGCACCGGAATCCAGGGCCAGCGCGGCCTTTTCGAATTCGGCGACAAAGACGCCCTTACCGGCAGGCTGTTCAAGGACGCCACCGTTTTCGGCGCTACCCGGATCTTCGGAAGAAATGCGAGCCATGTCTTCGAAGTTGGCGGTAGAAGAGGTGTCAGAAAGCTGGTAGTAAAGCGTCATGGCGTATTCGCGGATACGGGCGTCGTCACCAGCGGTCGCTTCGACCGGGAGAACGACGTACTGGAACTTGGCCATGTCCTGTTCGACAAAGAAGCTGTCCTGGTGGGCATTGAAGTAGCCCTTCACCATGGCGTCGTCGATAGCATCGTCGGCAACGCTGAAATCGGCAGAAGAAGCATAGGCGACTTCGATATCGTAATCGGTCAGACGGCGGTCCACGCTCCACTTGGCTTCGAGGGAAGTCGGATGGACGGAGGCACCGACAAGAGCCTGGAGCTGACGGCTCGGAATCACGTCGGCCTTGAGTTCTTCTTCGTAATTGAGCATCATGTTCCAGCGGAAGGCTTCCGGAGTTTCGATCCAGGCGTCATATTCGGCCTTGTTGAAAGTCGTGTCCACGAGGAACTTCGGGAGGCTAGCGATGTAGGCCTGGCTGCGTTGCATCAAGTCTTCCTGGCTGGTCGCCTGCTGCTGGATGGCATAGAGGCGGGCCTGGGCTTCTTGCACAAGACGGCCGCGGACGGCATCGGGATTGCGCCTGAATTCGCTCTTGAGTTCGGCGACCGAGGTTGCCAGTCCGGCCTTTTCGAACTGTTCGTTCATGACAATCTGGCGAACGAAGCTACGGAAAATGTCCGAACGCAGCTGCGTGTACTGTTCGTCTTCGAGATGCTGTCCCTGGAACTGGCTCTGAACAACCCTCTTGATGCGGGAATCGAACTCGGCATAAGAGATCTTACGGTCGTTCACGACACCCACGGGATAGCTCTGAGCGGTTTTCGGCACACGGTCCATTGCCAAAAGGCCAACGACAATACCTGCCGCGAAAATAACAATGACCCACTTGGCTTTTTCATTAATCCACGTTAACATAGAGATAGCTCCATTAAAATAGTCGGGTCAAAGTTAGTAAAAAAACACCACCCCGAATTAAAATTCCACAAAATATAGCCGTAGAGCCCTATTTTTTCTATTTATTGTGCATCGTTTCAAGAAAAACGGTGCGACAAAACAAACGGAGCAGCATAATGTACGATATTTTGATTCTCGGTGCAGGAATTTCCGGATTGAGCGCGGCCCTGCATGCAGCAGAAAAAGGACTTTCCGTAGTCATCTTGACTAAGGGAGCCAAGCCCGACGGATCATCGAACTATGCTCAGGGCGGAATCGCCACCGTCACCGAAAAAACAGACAAGTTCAAGTTCCATATAGACGACACCCTGGAAGCGGGAGCCGGTCTCTGCAAAAAGGAACCCGTAAACATTCTCACTAAGAGCGGTCCCGATACTATTCGGCAGCTCGTAAAGTGGGGCGTTCAGTTCACCCCCTCGCCCGCCGACAAGACCCAGTTCGACTTGCACCTCGAAGGCGGCCACAGCCACCACCGCATCCTGCACGCGGCAGACTTGACCGGCAAGGAAATCATGCGGGCGCTCCTCTGCGAACTCCACAAGCACAAGAACATCCACTATATCGAGAACTGCTACATCAAGGACCTCATCTGCAACGGCGAAGGCAAGGCCAAGCGTTGCGTGGGCGCCAAGATTATCCACCAGAAAAACGGCGTCGTCGAAGAACTCTACGCCAAGGCGACCGTTCTCTCTACGGGTGGCGCCGGTAGAATCTGGCAGTATACGGTATGCCCTCCCGACAGCTGCGGAGATGGTATGGCCATCGCGGCCCGCGCAGGCGCCGCTCTGCAGGATATCGAATTCATGCAGTTCCATCCGACTAGTTTGTATGCACCGCAATTCAAGAAGCCGTTCCTGATTTCTGAAGCGGTCCGCGGTTTTGGCGGCATTCTCAAGAACTACAAGGGCGAAGAATTCATGAACCAGGTGCACCCGCTTCACTCTCTCGCGCCCCGCGACATCGTGGCACGCGCCATCCACAGCGAGATGCAGCGCCTAGGCAAGCCGAACATGTTCATCGACCTGAGCGGTCGATCCGCCAAGGATATCAAGAGTCATTTCCCGAACATCTACGCCAAGTGCATGGATGCCGGAATCGACATCACGAAGGAATGGATTCCCGTGGTACCCGCGGCACATTACATGTGCGGAGGCGTACTGGTCGACACCTGGTCCCGTACCGAAATCAACGGCCTGTACGCCTGCGGCGAAGTCGCCGCGACGGGCGTCCACGGAGCAAACCGCCTGGCCAGCAACTCTCTTCTCGAAAGCGTCGTATTCGCCATCCGCGCTGTCGACAACATCGTCCAATCCGGAATTCTCAAGAGCAAAATCACAGCGACCAAGTCCAAGAAAAAAGAAGTCGTAAGCTTCACGAAGGCCGCCTACTGGAAAAAGCGCAAGAAGGCGCTCCAGGACATGATGTGGACGCACTGCGGCATCGTGCGCACCACGGCCGGACTGAACCAAGGGCTCAAGGTCATTGAGGAATTCGAGGCCGATATCGCCGCAGCCATCAAAAACAAGGAAACCGAGAACATCCACTTCATTGAATTCCAGAACGCCCTCCAGGTTTCCAAGATGATTCTCATTGCAGCCCTGCACCGCAAGGAATCCCGCGGGCTCCACTACATTCTCGACTATCCGAATCTCGACCCGAAAACGAAACACCACACGATATATTTGAACAGCAAGAAATAGGACTAAAGCGTAAGGCGAGAGAAAACATACGATGAAGGACTCCCTCCCGAAGAAAATTGGCGTATACAAGCCGACCCAGTTCCTTGGCCACGGTGCCATGGGAAACGTCTACCTCTGCCACGACGAATCGCTCAACCGCATGGTCGTCGTCAAGCAGATGGTCCCCTCGCTCTACGATCAGGGGTCCTTCATAGAAAGGTTCGAACGCGAAGCGAAAATCCTCGCGAAGCTGAACCATCCTGTCATTGTCCATCCTTACGCGCTCTGGCAAGAAACCAACGGGCAGTATTCCCTGGCCATGGAATTCGTATACGGCAAGAGCCTCCGCGTCCTCCTGGACAACTGCCCGAAACCTCCGCTCTGGGTCGTCATGGAGTTCCTCTACCAGATTTCTTCGGGCCTCGCCGAAGCGCACCGCTACGGCGTGACCCACCGCGACGTGAAGCCTGCCAACATCATGCTCGACAAGGACGGCCGCGTCAGGCTCCTGGACTTCGGCGTCGCCCACGACGAAAGGGACCAGGAACTCACCGAAGATTTCGCCCAGCTCGGGACGGCTTCGTACATGAGCCCGGAACAAATACGCGATTCCAAGAATATCACGCCGGCATCCGACGTGTTCAGCATCGGCATCATCGCCTGCGAAATGCTACTCGGCGAAAACCCATTCCGTGGCGAAAGCCTCTCCGAAACGTTCAACAACATCCAGAAAAAGAAGATTGCCGCCAAGGCATTCGCCCCGGATGTTCCCAAGGAACTGGTCAAGTTTATCCTGGAACTCCTGCGCAAGGACCCTCGCAAGCGCCCCCTGGCAAACGACGTCGCCGAATTCTTCTCCAAGATGATGTTCCGCTATCCGAGGGACCTGCGCCCCTATACCGTAGAATGGGCCAACGCCGCACTGAACGGAACCGAATCCAGCATCGTCCCCACTCCTTACGCCGACAAAAAAAAGCTATCTTTCAAGGCAGGAGTATTTATTGGCGCTATCATTGCGATAGCCGTATCCATAGCGATTCACTATGTATAAGAATTTGAAGGTGTGTTAGGATGACCTGGATTGATATAGTATGCCTCGTCTGCATCGTTCTATTTGCCCTGCTCGGTCTCTGGAAGGGGCTTCTCAAGAGCATTTTTAGGCTCTGCGCCTGGGCTGCCGGTATTTTCGGTGCCTACATTTCGCAGAACCTGCTTGCCGACACCATCGCGACGAACCTGGAACTGAGCGGTTTTACCGTAAAGCTCGTCTGCATCTGCATCGGCTTCCTAGTTCCGTTCCTCGCATTCATCTTTATTGGACGCATCGCCAACAAGGCAGTCTCGGGTACCGCAGTAAGCAAGGTCAACCGCACTCTCGGAGCAATCCTCGGAGCCTTGAAGGGCTACATTATCTGCTTCGTTTTCCTGAGCATCCTCCATATCCTCCCCGTCACTGGAGGCCTGAAGGACGTCCGCAACGGATCTGCATCCTATTCCGTCTACAAGTTCAACCTTGAAGCCATGGGATTCTCTTCCGAAGAAATAGACCTCGTCGGAGTCGCCGAGAAGAAGGCGACCGAATTCAGCAAGGAACTCACCGACAAGGCCGTAGAAAAAGCCAAGGAATCGGCAACGCAGGCCGCCGAGGCCGTCAAGGATTCCATAGCCGAAGCAGCCAAAGCTGCGGCCGCAGCCGCGGCGGACTCCGCCAAGAGCAAAGCCAAGAAGGCCAAGAAAAAGGCCAAGAAGGTCATTGACGAGGAAGGCGACGAAATCGAATACAACAGCGAGCTCGAAATCCCGATAGACGAATAGCCGTAGGCGTTCGTTATCTACCGGCCAGCAAGCCTCTTTGCGCAAGCCTGCGCCTCATTCAAGATATCTTCTTCACCGTCCACATGGCGATGGCGCATCAAGAAGCGCCCGTTACAGATAACCGAATCAATGCAGCCCGAATCCGCCGCATAGACCCAATTGCTCACGACATCGTGCGCAGGGACCATGCGTTCATTATCCAGGCGAACCAGGAGGCAGTCCGCCAAGGCGCCTTCCTTGATTTCTCCGGCATCGGGAATCCCGTAGGCGCGCGCGACATTCACCGAAGCCATCCTTAGTGCATCGAACGCCGGCAGGGTTTCCGCCGTCCCGCCCACCTTGGCAAGCAGAGCCGCCAATTTCATTTCTTCGTGCATGTCGAGATTGTTGTTCGAAGAAGCCCCGTCGGTCCCCAGAGCCAAACGCATCCCGCCCGCGAGCATCGCATGGATCGGCGGAATCCCGCTAGACAGCTTGAGATTGGAGCACGGATTCAGAACGGCTGTGGCGCCCGAATCCACGAAGGCTTTCATGTCGTCATCGGAAAAATGGACGCAATGCGCCGCGACCAGGTTTCCGTCAAGCGCCCCCGCACGTTTCAAGAGGCGTACCGGACTGCACCCGTACTGTTTCTGGCAATCTTCCACTTCCCTTTTCGTTTCGGAAAGGTGCGTATGGAACAAAAATTTTTCTGCACGGGCAAACTCGGCACAGCGCCTGAAAAGGGATTCCCCCACCGTATAGACGGAATGCGGCATCACCGCAAGGCGAACCCGTTCCGACTCGCCCGTATGCGCCGCCAGGAAATCAAAGTTTTTCTCGATCATTTCTGCCGACATGAGAGTCTCGGCAAACGTCACGCCGATCGACGCACGGACTCCCATTTCCTCGGCAGCCTTCATCGTTTCTTCGCGATGCCAGTACATGTCCGCAAAAAAGACTGTTCCCGACTTGATCATCTCGAGAATCGCAAGCCTGCTCCCAACGGCGACATCCATCGCGGTCATTTTCGCCTCGAACGGCCAGATATATTCCTGTAGCCATTTCTGGAGAGGCATGTCATCGGCGTATCCGCGAAGAAGAGTCATGGCGGCATGAGTGTGTCCATTGTAGAACGCCGGTAAGACGGCAAAGCGGCTGCAATCCACGACTTCGGCGTCATCGCCGGCAGGCAAATTGTCGCCAATCCGAGCAAAGCGGGAGCCTTCTATCAGGATATCGGCACGGACTGCGCCGGAGGCTTTAGCCGGCAAGAGGGCGGATTTCAGTATGATTTTTTTCACTTTTACCTACTTTTTGCAAACGGATTGGTGTCTTTTGCCGATTTTGAATATATTATACAAATATGAGCTACGATTGTCCAGAAACCTTGCCGATTTCCAGGAATGAATTTTCCCAGATAGAACTGTTCAAGAATGTACAGTTCGAAAAGCTCGCAGGTTTTCTGCTGAAATGCACAATCAAGAACTATGAAAAGGACGAGGTTATCCTTGACCTGTCCACCCGCAAGAAAGCGATGTACATCCTCATCAGCGGATTACTCGAAGTCATCGTGGAATCGGAAAAAGACGTCACATTCACCCACATGGTCGAGCCCGGCCATTGTGTCGGTGAAATGTCCGTATTCGACAATTCCTATCCCTGCGCAAAAATTGTCGCCAAGGAAAAGAGCAAGGTTCTCTATGTCCCGGCAGATACAGCGCTGTCGATGGTCCGTGTCTCGCACGAGCTTTGCCTGAACTTTTTACTCATGTTGAGCCAGCGCATCCGCAAGGACAATATGATTGTATGCGAAGAGCAGTATCATATCCGCTGTATCGAAGAAAATGCAAAGATCGACCCGATGACGGGACTTCACAACCGTCGATGGCTAGAAGACATGTACACACGCGAAATGCACCGCAGCAACATGGGGAATTTCAAGCTTATTGCGTTCATGATCGATATAGACCATTTCAAGCAGGTGAACGACACCTACGGGCATCTCGCCGGCGACCAGGTGCTTATATCTGTAGCACAGACGCTCACCCGCAGCCTTAGGCCTTCGGACATGCCCGTCCGCTACGGTGGTGAAGAATTTTCTGTATTCCTACCGGGCACGACAGACGAGAACGCGAAAATCATTGCGGAACGCATACACCGCAACATGGAAAACATGAGCATATCCCTTGCCGACGGGACTATTTTGCAGGTAACGGTCAGCATCGGCTATGCGGAACGTATCGAAAACGACACCGTGGAATCCCTGATAGACAGGGCGGACAAGGCGCTTTATTACGCCAAGGAAAGCGGAAGGAACCGCATCTGCAAGAATTGCGGCGAAGACGGCTTTAAACTGATCTAGACTCGAGAAGTTTCTGAACGCTCTGCGCGTAGGCCTGCAAGCTCGGATCCCTCGCGCCCCAAAGTGACCGCTCGTTCGACGTATCGGGCACAGGACCTCCGGGTAACTCACTCGCTCTCGCAAAAACGCCTCGTTAATACGAGGCGCTTATTGCTCACGGTGACGGGCGCTTTACTTCGTTTCAAGAAGGCTTTTCACTTGACGTGCAAAGCCTTCCAAGCTCGGGTCGCGTGCACCCATCAACAAGATTGTATCGCCGGGCTGCGCGTATTCCACCATCTTCTTCGCGCACTCGTCGCGGTTCTCGATGTAGATGGCCTCGCAGCCCTTCAGCAAGAGGTCGTCGGCAAGGTCGCCCGCACTGATGTCGCGCGTGACGGTACCGCCCGCATAGTAAATCTCGCTGAAGAACATCACGTCATTTTCGCGGTCGAAGTCGAAATCCTTCGGGCGGAGCGTCTTCGCGATGAATTCCACGAGGTCCTTGCGCAAGAAGCGCGTGGGCCCGAAGCCGTGCGGCTGGAACCAGGCAATCACGCGGCCTTCGGTAAAGTCCTGCGCACTCCTGATGCTTGCAGCAATCTTTGCCGGGTTATGTGCGAAGTCGTCGACGAGAGTCACGCCATTGAACGTACCCAGAATCTGGTGGCGGCGGAAAACGCCCGGGAATGTCGCGAGGGCGTCGGCACAGGTGTGGAGCGACACTCCGGCGCGAAGCGCGGCGGCGGTCGCCGCGAGGGCGTTTTCCATGTTGTGCTTGCCCGGAAGCGGCACCTCGAAATTTACGAGTTCGGCCTTGTGGCGCACGCGGAACTTGATGTGCGTTCCGGCGGTCTTGAAGTCCGTACCCTGCACGCCCACGTAATTCTCGAACCCGAAATCGAATTCGCGGCCCGCGCTGAACTTCTTTGCCAGCGGGTGCGCGTCGTTCACGATGAGAATCTTGCCATTGTCAAGGATGTTGTGGCTGAACTTGAGGAAGATTTCCTGCAGTTCGCTCATTTCCTTGTGGTCCTTGTCGACATTCAGAATCAGGCCGATTTCCGGTTCATAGCGCACGAGCGTTCCGTCGCTCTCGTCGGCTTCGACCACGAGCCACTCGCCCTTGCCACTCACCGCGTTGCCAATCTTGCCTTCCTTCTGCAAGTTCACGAGACCGGCACCCGTCATCACGGAGGGCTGCAACCCGGCGTATTCCAGGATGTGGTAAATCATCGCGGTCACGGTGGACTTACCGCTCGTACCGCTCACGGCAATCGTCTTCGCTTCCTTAGAAATCTTCGCGAGCATCTCGCTTCGGTGCATCACCGGAACGCCGAGTTCCTTCGCACGCTTCAAGTCGGGATTCGTATCCTCGATGGCGGTACTCACCACCACGGCAGAGAGGCCCGCGACAACGCCCGAGCCGTCCTGCGCAAAGCACTTGATTCCGCAATCCTCGAGCTGACTCATCACGAGCGGCTTTTCGCACTTGCCCGAGAGGAATTCACCGAACTGACGGTCGGACCCGCTCACCGCGACGCCCTTGCCCGCCAAATACTGCGCGATGGCACTCATGCCCACACCCGCAACACCGATAAAGAAGTAAGATTCCATATTTTCAATTCTTTTAAATGATTTAGATTCTTCGACTCCGCTGCGCTTCGCTCAGAATGACACCTCTTTCATCTATCCAAGCAAATCCGGGTCTATCGTCGGTTCGTAACCGGGCTCCACGAAGTCCTCGGTCGCAATTCCCCTCTTGCGGGCAGCCTTCATCTGCTTGATGAGCTTGCGTTCGGCAGCCTTCGCCTTGCGCTGCGCGGCCGTCGCCGCCTTTTCTGCATGGCGCTGGGCACGGGTCTTACGGACCTTCAGTTCCGGGAATACGCCTTCTTGGAATTCATCGAGCATTTCGCTATCGACATCCTCATCATCGAAGCCTTCGTCGAAACGGATATCCGCATCGAAATCGCGGAAGCCTTCCTCTTCGTCGAACACGGGCGCCGAGGCCGGACATTCCTTCTTCAAGAACTTCAACACGTTCGCAAAAGGTTCTTCCATCGGGACCTTGAACTTCATCTTCTTTCCCGTAGTCGGGTGCACGAGTTCAATCTTCACCGCCTGCAACAGCTGGGCGGGAGCCATCTCCAGCACCTTCGCGGCAATATCCTTCATCAAGGGAGGAACGCGGTTCAAACTTTCTTCGCGGCCATCGTAAAGCGGATCGCCCACCACCGGATGGCCGGTATAACGGCTATGCACGCGAATCTGGTGCGTACGGCCCGATTCCAGTTGAAGTTCGAGCAATGTAGCTATCGCGAAGAACTGCTTTGCCACATAGTGCGTACGGCTTTCCTTGCCACCCTTCACCACGGCCATCTTCAAACGATTTTTCGGGTTGCGCGCAATCGGCGCGTCGATACAGCCCTCCAAGTCGCGCGGGCATCCCCACACAAGCGCGTTGTAGGTGCGGTGCAGCGTACGCGTTTCGAGCTGGTGCGCCAAGTGCCTATGGGCGGCATCGTTCTTGGCCACCACCATGAGGCCCGGCGTATCCTTGTCCAGGCGGTGGACAATGCCCGGACGAAGCGGTCCGTTCACCTGCGACAGGTTGTCCTTGAAATGGTGCAGAAGGCCAGCGGCAAGCGTACCCTTGCTCACGCCATTACCCGGATGCACCACCAAGTTGCGCGGTTTGTTGATGACCACGATATCGTCGTCCTCGTACACGATGTCGAGCGGGATATCCTCGGGTTCAAGCGTACTCGATTCCTTTTCGATAAGTTTGTCCACGACGACGACCATGCCGGTCTCTACACGGAAATTCTTGGCGGCGGCAGCGCCGCCCACCTTCACCTCACCTGCGGCAATCAATTTCTGCACATCGGTTCGCGACACGTTTTCCATCACGCCGACAAGGAACTTGTCGATGCGCTCGCCGTTATGCTGTTCTTTAACAATGTAATTCATGCCTAATCCTTCGGCTCGGTTGCTTCAGACTCATTCGATTCCGGTTTTGCTTCGGGCGTCCTGGAATCGGCAAGTTTCTGCTTCTCTATTTCCTTCTCTTCCTTGATCTGCTTATGAACTTTCTTCAGTATCACGGGCGACAAGATGACCACCGCCACACCCACCGTCACAAAGGAATCGGCCACGTTGAACGTCGGGAAGCGGGTCATGATGAAGTCCGGGAAATCGCAGTCGATAAAGTCCACCACCATCTGGAGGCGCATGCGGTCGATGAAATTGCCCACGGCACCACCGAGAATCATCACTACACCAAGGCGACTCATCCAGTCGCGCTTGTCAATGGACTTGTAGAACCACAAGAGGACAACTGTCGCAACAATCGAAATCAACAAGAAGAAAAGCCACGGAGGCAGGAACGGAGCCAAGTCCTGTGGGCGGCTGCTGAACGCGGCCCCCTTGTTGAACACCAGGTCAAAGCGGACCAGGCTACCGACAATATCGATGTATTCGTGATTCGGAGCTCCCGATTCATTGGTAAAACGGGCAACTGCCCAAAGCTTCGTCAACTGGTCAGCGACAATGCTGAAAACAATCACGAAAACATGGAACGGCCACTTGTTTATAAAATCAAACTTTTTCACGTTCAGGAAGCCTCAATCACTTTCTTAGTTTCGAATAATTCTTTTCAATCCACCGGTCCGAATAGAAATGCGCCGTGGTGCTCTTGATAATCTTCTTCACGGTATCACGCGTAATCTTCACTTTCTTTTCCGAAGCGAACAGGCTTGAACCGTCGCCAATCAGTTTCATGTTCTCGGCAGCCATGAACAGGGGCCACAGGCAGAACAGCCTCGTGCGCATCTTGATTCCCGGAATCAGTTTCGTATAGGCGATGGCGTCATCCAAATGCTTCCACGCCTTCGCGACCAGTTCCCCCATCACCGCGGCTCGGCGGGAATTGAAATCCGCGCGCACTTCGTCGGCAACGCCCATCGGGACATTGAACATCTCGTACGAATGGGCAAAACCGTGCCGGCGGCAAATCTCCTCGGGCACAAAGCATACCCGGCGCGAGGAATCCTCCACGCAGTCCTTCACGATGTTCGCCACCTGGAGAGCCAAGCCGAAACTCACGTCGAGTTTCTGCATTTCCGCCTTGCGGGCGTCTCCGATCAGGCACGTATCGGCGGCAAAGAGGTTCGTCAAAAGCTTGCCCACGATTCCCGCCACGTAGTAGCAGTATTCGTCCAGGTCGGCAACGCTTTCTAGGGTAAACCATCCCGAACTGAGGGCGGCTTCCTGCCGAAGCGCAAACTTCGCCATGCCATGGCACATCTCGATAGTCACCGCACGGACCGGGGCTGCATACTTTTCGGGAAGTTCCTTCAACAGGGGGACCACCACGTGCGTATGCAGGCACAAGTTCATGTAGGGATGGTCCGATTTGCGCCAGCTTTCTGGGAGCGCCGCTTCGAAAGCCATCACGGCATCTTCCCGGAGTTCCGCCGTCTTGAAGATCTCGGCAAAAAGTCCCAGCACGGTTTCCTTTTCCGAAGCCTTCATGTCCGGATCATCCTCGACCGTATCGGCGATACGCAGGTACAGATAGGCAAGAAGGATACTCCTGTGGAGCTTCCCCTTGAGTACGTTGATGTTCAGCGCAAAAGTCCTGGAAACCTGCAATAGAATATCTTCGGCGTACTTCCACGCCGCACGCCCATCCAGGACGTTTTCACCAATACCTATGGAATCAAGGATATTCGCCATCTAGTACATGGTCTCCGCGTAAATGTCCGGCGGAACCTTTTTCGTTTTCGCCATCGCATTCACGTATTTCCAAAGCCTGCGGTGAGTTTCCGCATTGCGCAATTTCCTGGTAAAGCTCCAGACAGTCCTGTTGTGGACATCCACCTCGTTCTGGAACGCACCTTTCCTTTCGGTCTCGTAGCGCACGCGACGATATTCATAGAAATAGGCGGACTGATAAATGGCGGTCCCTTTCTTCACGGCGGCACGGTACAGGACCAGGGCGAACACCAGGAAAACAAGGGCGGAAGCAAACCCGTAAAGCGGGTCCCCATACTGCAAGGCATCCATCGTCCAGGCGACACTGCATGCCGTATGGATTGCCACCAGCAGGGAGAAGACAAAACATTTCAGGCGCGTTCTCGGGAAAAAAGACTTGTTTTTCTGAGCGAAATCAGGCAAAACAGCCCATTTATTTCCTTTTCTCACCATTTTTTTCAAATAAAGGGGTGTTGCGTAACGATAAAACCAAAGGAAGAGCGCAATCCAAGACAGGACCGGCATCCATACAACATATCCATACCAATTCAGGGATTCCATAATACCCCAAATTTAGCAAAAATCTGCATTTATAAAAAAAACGGGGGCCTGGAGCACCGCCAAAGCGGGCCGCACGGTGTAACCTTTTGTTTACAACGGTTTAATTTACACTTTATTTCATCAAACTTATCAACATCCAGGCCGTGATTTATTAAATTTATCCTGCTATTGTTAATAGATTTATTGTAATTGTATTTCTTCGGGGAACCTATGCAAGTCGAATGGGAAAGATGCTTGAACTATTTGCGCGGGATGCTGTCCGATTCCGTCTATAAGACCTATTTTGCCGGAACCAAGCTCAGCAGTCAGACCATCGGCCGCGCCGTCATCTCCGTTCCCCCTGGACTTGACCTGACCGTCTACGCCGCCTACAAGGAACTTATCCGCATGGCGTGGCGCGAAACCACGCACAGCGACGCCCCCATGGAATTCGAGTTCCAGCTGCAAGAGTCTGTTGCTCAACAAGTTACGACCACTTCCGAGAACTCGTTCAAGGATTTTGCGAAGCCGAGCGTACCGCTTTCCAGCAGCTTCCGTTTCGAGAATTTCGTGCCCGGTGACAAGGCTCAGCTTGCATTCAATGCAGCGCTGGCAGTCGCCCGCAATCCCGACGGCACGCAGTACAACCCGCTGTTCATCTACGGATCTTCGGGCCTCGGCAAGACACACCTGCTGCAGGCCATCGGCAACTACATCCTCGAAGAAGACCCGAACAAGCGCGTCTGCTACCTGACCAGCGAGGACTTCTCGCAGCAGTACCTCAAGTGCCTGCGCGAAAGTCGTGTCACCGAAATGAGCGACTTCTACCGCAACGAGGTGGACATCCTGCTCATCGACGACATCCAGAACTGGACCGGCAAGTACGAGACACAGAACGAATTCTTCCTTATCTTCAACGCCCTGCACCAGGCCGGCAAGCAGATCGTGCTTACGTCCGATGCACCTGCAGTCGAAGTCAAGAACCTTTCCGACCGTCTGGTAAGCCGCTTCGCCTGGGGTCTTACCGTAGACATCCAGCCGCCCGACGTGGAAACCCGCGAAGCCATCCTGCACAAGAAGGCCGAAGAACGCCACCTGGAAATCAGCGACGAAGTGCTGCACTACCTCGCCGAGAAGATTGCAAGCAATGTCCGCTGCCTCGAGAGCGCCATCATCAAGCTCACATTGCAGTCGAGCCTGATGAACCACGACATCGACATGGGCATCGCCCAGAAGGTAGTCGCCGAAATTGCGCCCACGCTCCGTCGTCGCGTTAGTTTGGATGCAGTGTTGCACGCCGTATCGCAGCATTACGAAGTTCCCGAAGCCAAGCTCACGGAACCGGGCCGCGGCACCAAGGAAATTTCCAAGGCGCGCCAGGTCGCCATGTACCTCATGCGCGAATGCTCTTCTATCAGCTTGCAGAGTATCGGTTCACGCTTCGGTGGCAAGGACCACTCCACCGTCGTGCACGCCATCAAGAGCGTCAAGAAAGAGATGGAGACGGACTCCAGCTTCGCCCGCCTTATCGAAGGGCTGAAGAACTCCATCCACGACTAATTACTATATTTTCGGCACGCCATCGACGACCCGGGAAAACATCCCGACAGCCGCCAGACGAGAACGGATAAACCTCCAGCTTAAAAGGCATAAAAAGGCAATACGATGGACATCAAGATTCTGCAGCAGCCCGACGATGTGACATGCGGGCCGACCAGCCTTCAGGCGGTGTACAACCACCTCGGCTACAAGATTTCTTTAAAGCAGCTTATTTCTGAAATTGAGTTCCTGGAAGACGGCGGAACGCTCGGCGTGTTCCTCGGCATCGACGCACTCAAGCGCGGGTTCAAGGTCACGCTACACTCCTACAACCTGACGCTCTTGGACCCCACGTGGAGCACGCTCAGCATGCCGGAACTGAAGGCGAAGCTTGAACTGCTGCACAAGGCAAAGCACGCACCCAAGCTCCGCAAGGCCATCGAGGCGTACATCCGCTTCATTGACCTGGGCGGTAAGGTTGCATTCGAGGATTTGCGCGTGGCCATGTTCGAGAAGTACTTCAAGAAGGGCGTCCCCGTTCTCTGCGGGCTTTCGGCCACCTACCTGTACCGCAGCATGCGCGAGTTCACCGGAGCCGATGACAAGTCTGTATTCGACGACATCCACGGCGAGCCCATGGGGCATTTCGTGGTCGTGTACGGCATCGACGAAAACAAGCAGTTCATGGTGGCGGACCCCGACGGTACAAATCCGCTCCACAAGACGCCCTATTACAAGGTCGACAAGTTTAGATTAATCCACAGCATATTGCTCGGCGTAATGACCTACGACGGCAACGTGCTGGTCATTGAAAACAAAAAATAAATCATGAAGAAACTTATAGTAGTAAACAACCCCAAGCACTGGAAATTACACGTTCCTGGCATAGACATCATTTCGGCGCAGGACTACCTGATTTCGAGCAAGTACACGAACGAACGCAACATGCGCGTATTCAACCTTTGCCGTGATTACAGTTACCAGAGCAAGGGCTACTACGTGTCGCTCCTGGCGGAAGCGCGAGGGCACAAGGTAATTCCGGGCGTCAAGAACATGCGTGACTTCAAGGCTCCGGCGGTCATCAAGCACATATCCGACGAAATCGACAACCTGATCCAGAAGAGTTTCCACAAGCTGACAGGTACGGAATTCGTGCTCTCGATTTACTTCGGGCAGAACGTGAGCCCGCAATATTTGGAACTTTCGCAGGAACTTTACCGCCTATTCCAGGCCCCGCTGCTGCGCGCAAAATTCGTGTTCAAGCAAAAATGGTTCATCCAGAGCATCCGCCCCATCTGCGTCGACGAAATTCCCGAATCCCACATGGAATTCGTCGACAAGTTCGCGCAGGAGTACTTCGAGAAGACGCGCTACGCCTCCAGCAAGGAAGAAGACTACCTGTACGACCTGGGAATCCTCACGAACCCCGACGAGGTGGAGCCCCCGAGCAACACGCAGGCCATCCAGAACTTCGTGAAGGCCGCCGAAGAAACGGGATTCCGCGTGGAGATGATAACCAAGAAGGACTACCCGCGCGTAGGCGAATTCGACGCCATATTCATTCGCGAGACGACGAACGTAAACCATTACACGTACAGTTTTGCACGCCGTGCGCAGTCGCTCGGAATTGCCGTCATCGACGACCCCGACAGCATATTGCGCTGTTCAAACAAGGTGTACCTGCAGGAACTCATGCAGGCGGCAAAAATCCATTCGCCCAAGACGATTATCGCGCATGCCGAAAACCGCCACACGCTCGCCAAGGAAATCGGGTTCCCGATGGTCATCAAGTCGCCGGATTCAAGCTTCTCGATGGGCGTGAAGAAGGCAAACAACAAGGAAGAACTGGAACAGATTCTCGACGAGATGTTCGAGCATAGCGACCTGCTTATTGCGCAGGAATTCACGCCGACGGAATTCGACTGGCGCGTGGGCGTGCTCGACGGCAAGCCGCTTTACGCCTGCAAGTACCACATGGCAAAAGGCCACTGGCAAATCTACAACTGGGAAAGCAACGACAAGCAGAGCGAAGAGTTTTCGGGCAAGTGCGAAAGCATCCCTATAGAGATGGTGCCGCATGGAATCGTGAAGACGGCGCTCAAAATTTGCAGCCTCATCGGCAACGGGCTCTATGGTGTCGACCTGAAGGAATGGCACGGCCACCCCATCGTAATCGAGGTGAACGACAACCCGAGTATCGACGCGGGCATCGAAGATGGCGTTGGCAAGAGCAAGGTGTATCTCGCCGTCATGAGGTCGCTGCGCCACCGCATCGAGGAACGCATGAACGCAGCACAACATAAACTGCAGCAACACGAGAGGGAATGGTTTTAGAGAGCAGTAAACAGTATGCAGTGGTTAGTAAGCAGGATGATAAACGCCCCTAATCACTAACCACCAACCACTAACCACTATTTTTTATGACTAATTACAAACTCTGGCAACGTTACGGCATCGAGATGGAGTACATGATCGTGGATAGGAACACGCTCGACGTGCTTCCCCGCGCCGACGTGCCCCTTGGAAAGGACGAGAACGGAGAGCAGCTTTCCGACGTGGAACACGGTCCCATCGGGCTTTCGAACGAACTCGTGAGCCACGTACTGGAATTCAAGTGCGCCGAGCCCGTCGAAAGCCTTCACCACTTGGGAAAGACATTCCACAAAGAAATCCTGAAAGCGAACGAATCACTCAAGAGCATTAACGCGATGCTCTTGCCTACAGCCGCGCACCCCTTCATGGACCCGGCACAGATGAAGCTCTGGCCCTACGACTGCCTTGACATTTACGAAACCTACGACCGCATTTTCAACTGCAAGGGGCACGGCTGGGCAAACCTGCAATCCACGCACATCAACCTCTCGTTTAACGGCGACAAGGAATTCGGCAAATTGCACGGGGCAATCCGCGCATTGCTCCCGCTGATTCCCGCCATAGCGGCATCGAGCCCGTTCCTGGACAGCAAGTACTGCGGATTCCTCGACGGGCGCATCGAAACCTACCGCCACAACCAGGAAAAAATTCCAAGCATCACGGGCAAGGTCATTCCCGAAGCCGTGTTCACCTACAAGGATTACGAAGAACAGATTTTCAATCGGGTGAAGGCAGACATCGCGCCGTACGATCCCGACCATCTGCTGAACCACTTCTTCTTGAACAGTCGCGGTGCCATCGCGCGCTTTGACCGCGGAGCCGTCGAAATCCGCCTTGTCGATATCCAGGAATGCCCGGATGCAGACATCGCGATTGCCGAATGGGAAGTCGCAGTACTCAAGGGACTTGTAGAAGGAGCCTTCGCGAGCGAAGCCGAAATCCGTGCACTCGATACGGACGCCCTCGCCAAAATACTCCTTTCCACCACGCATTCCGCCGAAAAGACGGTGATTAACGACCAAGACTACCTGAAAATATGGGGAATCGACGCCAGCGAAATCACCGCCAGTGAACTTATCCGGAAAATCACTGACAGGGTAAAAGGCAAAATATCTTCGTATTCGCAAGAACTGCTTGCAAGCCAAATCAAGCGCGGGACGCTCGCCAGCGCGCTCGTCAAGGCAGTCGGGGCAGACCCGATTCGCGACGATTTTGTCTACGAATACGGGAAATTGGCTAAATGTCTAGCAGAAAATAAGCTATACGGAATTTAAAAGAATATATTTATCCCTAATGAGAAAGATTGGGTCAATTCTTGCAGCATTCCTTTTTTGCGCGCAGGCGTTTCTCGCCTGCAGCAATTCCGAATCATACACAATCACAGACGGAAGTGCAGAACCTCAAACTGCGCTAGAAGAAGTCGTCAAAAGCGACACTACCGTTCCTGAAGAATCAACCCAGGCAGATACAACCGCACTCGAAGACACTGCTAGCGTCGACACATCTTCACAGGAAGATACAACAGGAGCCGATTCTACAGAGCAGACTTCCGAGCTTCAGATTCCCCTTTTCGCAAACGGGATAACATCCGGCAACCTGTATCTTTTCTATCCGGCAGATTCCTTCTTGACCAGATTCGAACTCGGCGACATCATAACCGTAGCGATAGACGGCTACGACACCCTCGAAATGCCTGTTGCCGAATATTCCAATGACGTTCCCATTGCGGGGTTCCTGCTTTCGGCAATAAAAGGGTATGATTACCTGACTTTGACCATGCATAACGGATACTTCGGAGAAATCTTTGGAATAGCCGCAGAAAATGCACCGATCAACGTCACCATATCCATGAAGGAAAAGGGAGGCTTTCTTTTCGGCCTCGAAATGCGTTACGTCCAGTACATGGATTACTACGTAGACGTTTACCCGGACCTTTCAATCGAAGAATTCGCCAATTTCAGGGAAGTCCGCACCACAGGCATGGGGAAAAAGAAACTCTACCGTTCTTCCAGCCCTATCGATCCTTGCCTCGGTCGCAATCTCTACGCCGACTCCCTCGCGAAAAAAGCCGGCATCGCCACATTTATCAACCTGGCCGATTCGGAAAAATCTGCAAAATCCTTCAGGAACTTTGAAACTTCCTATTACTCGACGCAAGACGCCATTTTCTTGGCTCTGCCCGTAGAATTCTTTTCTACGCCCTTCAAGGAAGGGCTTGCAAAAGGGTTCCGTTTTATGATTGAGCACGAAGGACCCTATCTAGCACACTGCACCTTCGGCATGGACCGCACCGGCTTTACACTTGCCGTTCTGGAAGCACTCATGGGAGCCACCTCCGAAGACCTCGGAGCGGACTATGCGAAGACCTTCACCAACTATTTCAATGTTGTCAACGGCAAGCACGAGGCCTTGAACGAAAAGCAGGCGAACTTCTTTAAAGATGTAGTCCTAAGGAATCTACAGGCCGTCTATCATGCCGACGGAATCGAAGTTCCTGACACCCGCAATGCAGACTGGGCTACGGCGACCGAAAAATACCTGAAAAAAATCGGATTAACCCCGCAGGAAATTTCCGATTTAAAGGACAGGCTGAAATAATGAAACTGATGCTCACCTGCGAGCATGCGAGCAACCGCCTACCCGCATCATTCAAGAAAGCTATTCCGGCAGACGTCTTGAAAACACACCGCGCCTACGACATCGGAGCATGCGCTGTTTTCCGCAAGCTCATTCGATTTGCAAAGCCCGAGTTCCACTGCGAAGGAAAGTTTTCGCGTCTATTCGTGGACCTGAACCGCACCATCACGAACAAGAGCGCATTCAGCGAATACCACGAAGCGCTTGACGTCTGCGACAAAGCCGCTGCAGAGAAGGCAAAAGCCCAAGCCACCGCCTACTGGATGGAATACCGCGATACCATCGAGAAATTCGTTGATTCCGCGCTTAAGCCAAAAACGCGAACTGCAAAATCCGAGCCAAGCGTCGTTCACCTGGGCATCCACAGTTTCACGCCCGAATTGAACGGCAAGGTCCGCAACGCCGACATCGGAATCCTCTACGACCCTGCACGCCCGCAGGAACGCGCCTATGCCCAAGTCATCAAGGCCGAAATCAAGCGTCTCTACCCCGCCATGAAAGTCCGTTTCAACTACCCGTACAAAGGCACTTCCGACGGTCTCACCACAACGCTCCGCAAAAAATTCGGCCCGCGATACGTGGGAATCGAAATCGAGATCAACCAGAAGTTTTTTCAGCGGTGAGGCTCGAGGAGCGAGCAACGAGCTATGAGCCATGAGCGATGAGCGGCAAGCTCATAAAAACAGAAAAGCCTCGGGATTTACCCGAGGCGATTTTCTTTTTGCATAGACGTCGAACAGAATAGATTGCTTCCGCCACGCTTCCTCCCACGCTACGCTCGGAGCAGGTGTGGCTCGCGGCAGGCTCTAGCTATTCGCCCCTCGCAATGACATATTCTTCCTACCGTCTACTACATTACAGGCAGTGAGCGCGGAGGTCTTCGTCGCTCAGAGTGCTGAGGTATGCAGGCGGCACGTCGAGAACAGTCTTGCAACCGGTCACGCCGTTAGCCTTCATACGGAGAGCCGCGCGGGCGTATGCCACGAGGACGCTGGTCGTGAATTCCGGGTTGGAATCGAGCTTCAGGCTGTATTCAATCACGTGGGTGTGTTCCTTGTTCATGCCGGTCTTGCCAGTACGGATCACGAAACCGCCGTGAGCGAGGCCGCTGTGGTTCTTGTTGAATTCTTCTTCGCTGATGAAGTTGACCGTAGTGTCGTATTCATCGAAGTAATTCGGCATCGTCTTAATGGCGTTCTCGATGTAGGCCTTGTCGGCACCTTCTTCGGCAACCACGTAAACCAGGCGCGTGTGCTTCTGGCGCGTGGTGAGTTCCGGCATGGAACCGCTACGCACGGCTTCGAGAGCCGCTTCCACCGGGCAAGTGTACTGCTTCGCGTTCTTCACGCCCTTGATGCGGCGGACAGCGTCGCTGTGGCCCTGGCTAACGCCCTTGCCCCAGAACGTGTAGTCCTTGCCTTCCGGGAGGATAGACTGGGCGTACACGCGGTTCAGGCTGAACATGCCCGGGTCCCAACCCACAGAAATCATCGCGATGTTGCCGGCAGACTTGGCGGCAGCGTCGACGGCAGCGAAGTGCTGCGGAATCTTGGCGTGGGTGTCGAAGGAGTCGATCACGTTGAACATGGCGGCATACTTCGGAGTAAGCACCGGCAGGTCCGTAGCGGAACCGCCACAGATGATGAGCAGGTCCACCTTGTCCTTCCAGGCTTCCATTTCAGAAACGTTCAGCACCGGAACGCCAGCCGTCTGAATCTTGACCGTAGCAGGGTCACGACGAGTGAAAACAGCGACGAGTTCCATATCCGGAGCCTGCTTCACGGCGCATTCCACTCCGCGACCCAGGTTACCGTAACCGAGAATAGCAATCTTTGCCATAACAATATCCTTGTTAAAAATTTTTGCGTAGAAAATATAAAAAAAGTGGTCAGTAAACAGTGGTTGGTGGTTAGGGATGAGAGAGAAATTCATATCAAATTGGTAGGGGGAAGGCTCCCCCTCGGCGGCACTGCGTTGCCACCTACCCCCTCGCCTGATGTGAACCCCAAAAGTTGGACA
>NZ_DGUN01000009.1 GCF_002395745.1 Fibrobacter sp. UBA4309 | reverse complement strand
GGTCTTCGTCGCTGTAGGCCCGCACACCCGAGGCATTCTTCTTGACAAAGGGAAGCAGGCCCTCTTTTTCGTAGTAACGCAGGGTATGGGCCGAAAGCCCAGTCTTCTTGACGACATCACCTATGGAGTAACTCATATTTACAAAATATAAATATTTTCGCCCAAATGATAGAGTTAGAGCCAACTCTAAACAAAATTTTTCAATTTTTTTCACAAGGAACCGGCACCTAGAGTAGACTCTAAGTATTATATTTCTTGTAGAAACTTATTCAAAAGGAGATTTTATGTGCTGTTTTGTCGTGCCCATGGCCGAAGCGGTCGTCACCACCATCGCAACCCTTGTGTTGCAACAGACCGACAAGTCCAAAAGTGAATCCAGGAACCTTGAAGCCGCGGTTTCTGGCGCTCCGCAGCCCTTCTATAAAAGCCTGCGCCTGCTTGCCCGTATGCTCTGGCTCGTAACAGGCGTCCTAATTATCGACCATGTCATGAACGGAGAACTCATGTGGAGCTATCCCTTCTTTACCGCCGCCACAAGCCCCGAAGGTGTTTCCGAGATGGTGCGGGAAATGTCCACGGTGGGTGTTGCCATGTCGGCATTTATCACGTCCGTATGGGCGGTGATGATTATCGCACGCAAGTACAAGGCCCAATCCCTCGCCAAGGCCGAGGTCCACACCAACCACTAACCACGAGCCACTACAAATATGGACAGAAGAGACTTTTTAAAAACCGCAGGCGCAGCAGCTCTGGCTTCCGCCGTATTCACACCCGCTTTCGCGAAAGGGAAATCCATGGAACAGAAGGAACCCGGAAAGGACGTTTCCAACGTCTATTTCACCAAGGACCTGAGTGCAGCAGGCCTCATCAAGTTGTACAAGAAAATCAACGAGGGCATCACCGGACGCGTTGCCATCAAGCTCCACACCGGCGAAAAGAACGGCCCCAATATTCTGCCTCGCGAATGGGTCAAGGAATTCCAGGCACAAGTGCCCAACTCCAAAATTGTGGAGACCAACACCTGGTACGAAGGCGACCGCTACACTACCGAACAGCACCGCGAAACCCTCAAGGTGAACGGCTGGACCTTCTGTGACGTGGATATCATGGACGAAGACGGCGAAGTGATGCTCCCCGTAAAGGACGGCCTCATTTTCAAGGAAATGTCCATGGGCGCACACATCAAGAATTACGATTCCATGATCGTGCTGACGCACTTCAAGGGCCACGCCATGGGCGGTTTCGGCGGTTCCATGAAGAACATCGCCATCGGTTGCGCGGGCGGACGCCTGGGCAAGAAGATGATTCACGAATACGTGAAGGGCGGCCCCACCAAGATGGAAGCGGGCGGCACGGCAGGCTGGAAAACCAGCGGAGCCCTGTTCATGGAAACCATGGCCGATTCCGCAAAAGCAACCTGCGACTTTTTCAAGGGTCACATCTGCTTTATCAACGTACTGCGCCGCATGTCCGTGGACTGCGACTGTGCAGGGCTTTCTGCAGCAGAACCCAAGTGCCGCGACATCGGCATTCTCGCCTCCACAGACATCGTGGCTGTGGACCAGGCCAGCGTTGACATGGTCTACAAGCTCCCGCCCAAGGAACTTCATGACCTCAAGGAACGCATCGAGACCCGCGAGGGCCTTCACCAGCTGCCCGCCATGGAAAAGCTGAAGATGGGTAACCGCAAATACAGGATTATCGAACTGTAGCCTAGTTCGCGACGGCACCGTAGATAAATTCTCGTCACCGTCGCGGATTATGTTATATTTCTAGGAAAAGGCAGGTAAAATATGTCCCTTGGAATTCCAGAAATAATCCTGATTGTGGTCGTGGTGCTCCTTTTGTTCGGGGCAAAGCGCATTCCTGAACTTGCACGTTCCCTGGGCAAGGCCCAGAACGAGTACAAGAAGGCGAAAGACGCCCTGAAGGAAGAAGCTGAAGACCTGCAGAAGACGGTAGAAAAAGCCGCCGATGCTTCGGCACGCTCAGCAACCGAAGAAGAAAAGAAAGGCTAATGTCCTCCAAACAGGATCAAGAGGCTACGCTGATTTCGCATTTGGAAGCGCTCCGACGGGCGCTTTTGCGTTCTATTGTCGCCCTTGCCATCGGCATCGTGCCCCTGTTCCTTGTTTCGCCCTACGTTCTGGACTGGTTCTGTGAACAAATTGCCCTGCAGGGCGGAGTCACGCTCCATTACTTTTCCCCGATGGAAGTGTTCCTGCTGCAGCTCAAGATTTCCGCTCTCCTGGACTGCGTGCTGTTTTCGCCCTACATCGCCTGGAACATGTGGCAGTTCGTGCTTCCTGCTCTATACGACAACGAAAAGCGCTTCATCCGTTCCATCGTGGCCATGACCAGCGGGCTCTTTATCGCGGGCGTCGCCTTCTGCCTTGTCGTCTGCTTCCCGCTGATTGTGCAGTTCGGCATGAGCTTTGCAAGCACGACATTGCAACCCGTATTCGGAGTCTCTAACCTGGTAACACTCGCACTCTGGCTTTCGCTCGCGTTCGGATGCATGTTCCAATTCCCGCTAGTGACCTACGCGCTTATCCGTGCGGGCATCGTGAATTACGAGACCGTCTGCAGCAAGCGCCCCTACGTGGTGGTGGCAATCCTGTTGTTCGCCGCACTCCTTACTCCACCCGACATAATAAGCCAACTACTTCTGGGCGCACCGACGTATCTGCTCTTTGAAGCAGGACTCTTGGCGGCCAGGCGCTTCCATGGGCGTTCCCCGGCTCATCGAGCCAAACCAATTACAAAAACGGATGTTACGAAAATTATCCAGCAGAAAAATAATTTTCCTACTAAATAATTTTTGAAATTTAGCCCTTCCTTGGGCGTTCCCCGGCCCGGTCCCTGAGCCTGTCGAAGGGGGGCCGGGGCGGGTGCTGCAACGAGGCCCCCTCGTTTTTCCGAGGGAGCCTTTTTGACGATACGTCCGTTTATTTCACGAAAACGGCGAGAAGTTTATGCGCCTCGTCGCCTTCGGCAAAACGGATTTCACCTACGGTATGGTACTCGAATCCCGAGAACTGCTGCAGGTGCAGTGCCGCAAATTCGCGGTCCTGCGAATAGCAGAGATTCAGGCGGAAGTTCCCGTTGTCGCCTGTTTTCGGATGGCCATTTTTTTGAACGACCGCGTCCAGGGCGCTTGGAGAAGCCTCGACAATTTCCTTGACCTTTTGGCCCTCCGTAGGGCTGTAGTCCAGGCATATTCCCACAACGGGCGAATTCGTCCTAGTGTAGGTGACATTGGTTTTGAAACCGAAAAACTTCTTTTCGGTCTTGATATAGGGCTTGTTGAAGAGGGCGTTAGCCATCTCCATCTTGGAAATGTTTTCCATGTTCTTTCTCTTTTTTAAAATGAATGATGTCGCGCACCCGGTAAGGGCCGCGGCCATTTACTAGTGTTTAAGGCTTGGAGAAAGAACTTGCTAACAGAGCATTCGTTCTAACGTATAAACGTAATACTCTTTTGATTTCTGATAAACTAGCGGCAAGGGGAAGCCGCATTGGGCGCAAACAGTTGGCCGCGCGATCTTAGTCGGAAATGGAGTAGTCTGCTTGAACGTTGCCGAACTGCGTCCGCCGTCCCCTTGAAGGCCGTTGCCGCGCGATGCACGCAAGGACACCTGCTGGCCCGACCTGCGTGTAAACTGCATGGCCTCGGCAGTCGATTCCCGCAACAGGAACAGCGGACTTTCGGCATGCACATTGTCGGCGGAGACCTTGCCATATTCCGAAGCCCGCCCTATTTCGGTTCCGTAATCGTAAACAAAAGAACCTTCGACAACGGCAGCAAGAATCGCGAACAACGCGACCGCAATCATCGAAGAAATATTTTCTTTTACGGACCTCATCGCTGAATAAGATAGAATTTTTTTGGCGGAATAACTATCTTTGTTCCATAATTTGAACCGCGCCCTGGGCGTTTATCTATTTCAGGAGCATTTCTCTATCCCGAAAGCCATTTGCGTTTTGCTTATCTTATCCGGGATTGTCGGGTTGAAATTATTGCATTAAAAAGATGCACCACGACGGCAAACAGCACGACGATGGCGATGTAGTCCACGAAAAAGAGGGCGTAGCCGCGTTCCGCGTCAAAGAAGAAAAACGGCTGCTGCAGGAACATGTATTTCCAAAGCCCGCGAATGGCGAAGGCGTAAATTCCGTAACCCACCACGAGAGCGGCAACCATGCGAGTTGCGACAAGCGCCGCCTTTGACTTGAAAGCGCCCGCAAGCCCCAAGCGGTTTGCAATCAGGCTCACATGCAGCCCGATGTGGAGCGACATGAACACGTAATACCAGTGACTTGCAAGCAGATGCGCCGTGCGGGCAAAATTTGCGCCCGATTCAATCCCGAGCCAGGCGAACACGTGGTTCGAAAGCATGATGCCGCTCACCATCAGGAAAAATGCGCACAAAAGGATCCCGCAATTCACGACCGCCTGCAAAATGCGGAATGCATTGTAGCGTCCCTTGAACAACGAAAGAAAAAAGCGCCGGTTCAGCGTGATGTGCACCGCCCACAAAGCGAGCAGCACCACGCCCAGAATCTCGTGAACGGCAGTCGATTCAAAAAAATAATTGCCGCCCATCAGCACAAGCGTCGCGACCGTCATCACGATGTCAAGCGGCATACGGATTTTTGCGGAAATAGGCATATCAAGGAATATACATTATTTCGTCTTCACGCCGTTTTTCTCGAGCCACTTGGCCACATCTTTTGAGAGGCTTGAACCGCCGGAGTAATGCACCGAAAGGCCTTCGCCGATTTTTGCGTTGGGCGCGAGTTTCGTAGTCGGCCCACTTCTTTGCGTCGGGCTTTTTCTTGAGGGCGGGGCGCGCCTGTTTGTGCTGGTCGTTCTGCGCCTGCTTCAAGACGGTGTTGTAGTCGTCGGAATAGGGCTTCACGAGTTCAAGTTCCACCCTTGATAAGCACGAAGCCATCGGGCGCAGGTGCCGCCGCAAGCGGCACCGCCGAGAACCACAAAATTGCACAAGCCAACAACCTAAACGTATTCATGAGCAAAACCATTCGCGTCATTAGGCCCGATTTTATTTCAACTTCCCGTAGTCTTCGTCGCTCACGGGCTCAAGCCATTCGTTGCTTCCGCCTTCGCTGGGAACTTCGATTGCCAAATGCTGGAACCAGGAATCCGGAGCCGCCCCGTGCCAATGCTTGACGCCAGCCGGAATGTTCACCACGTCGCCGGGCTTCAGTTCCACCGCCGGCTTGCCCCATTCCTGATAGTAGCCGCGACCTGCCGTCGCAATGAGAATCTGGCCACCGCCCTTCTTTGCATGATGGATGTGCCAGTTGTTGCGGCACGCCGGTTCAAAAGTCACGTTCCCGACACCAACCTGTTCCTTGCTGATCATATCGAGATAGCTCTTGCCCACGAAATACTTGGCGTAGGCGTCATTCGGCTTGCCCACCGGGAACACACTCCAGTCCTTTCCCGGCATGGTTTTTGCGTCCGCCACGTTTACAGCACCAGCCGCGTTCAAGGTCCCTGAGCTTGCCGAAGGGCCTTGTTGGCTTGCCGCCTCAGCCACCGCTTCCTTGAGCAATCGCAACGCGTTCAGCGTGCGCGGGTAACCACAATACGGCAAGCAGTTGTAAATCGCCTGTTCCACGTATTCGGCCGTGCGAATCTTCAGGTTCGCGCCGATATGCGCCTTGAGCTGCGGCTCCGTTCCCAGGTTCACGAGAATCGCCATCGTCAAAAGTTCGCGGGTATTCAGGTCAAGCCCCTTGCGGGTGTAGTAATCGCCAAAGCAGTTGCTCGCAAGGAAGTAGTTGATGGTGGGCATACCGCTCTTGCCGTTCTTCGCCATGTCGCGGAAAGTCTGGCCGAACAGCGTCCCCTGCGCGTCGGCACCCGCCTCCAGGCGGGACTGCGCCGTCACCGTCCCACGGTTTTCGTCCACCTTCACGTTCTTCGCCTTGAACACGCTGCGGGCAATTTCAACCGCATCCACCGTCCGCGGGAACCCGGTGTAAGGGGCGCACTGGTAAATCGCCTCGAGAATCTCTTCGGGAGCAAGCCCCTGCGCAAGCGCCGTCCCCACTTCTTCTTGCAAAAGAGCGCCCGACTGCTGCGTCACAAGCGACACCAGGCGAATCAACTCCACCTCGCGCTTTTCCACAAGCGGAGTCGCCGCCGGAACCTCGTTCTGCGTGAAGTTGTCCATCACGGCACGCAGTTCCTTGTCCTGCGAAAGCGCCTTTACCTCGCCCTGCGGGCAGCAATCACATGCGGCAAGCACCGCACCCATACCAAGCATCGTCATAATCGTCCCTAGTTTCATGGTTTGTTCCTTTTTTATCTACGCCTTTAATATAAATAAATGCGTTTAGCCCGCAAAATACCAAATTTTCATGCTCAGTATGCGCGAAACGCATAGTGAAAATAACGCATAACGACCTTTTGGGCGTTCCCCGGCCCCAACTTGTCATCCCCGCGAAGACGGGCGGACAGCACTTAGCACTTTAGTGCTTAGTGCGCATGGCCACCAAGGTGGGGATCTCCCAGCGTCGAAGGGGCCGGGTCGGGCTATACTCGCTTCGCTCGCCGAGCCTGTAGTCTCGGCCCTTACGGGTGACTATCCCTAACGCGATTCCAGTGTGGAATGTGGGGTGTGGGGGTCCTGAAATGGGCTAATTTCTCCGTATTTTTTGAGAAAATTAACCTATAAAGCCCAAAAAATTATATATTAACATTAAAGTCACTTGCATTCACACAG
>NZ_DGUN01000047.1 GCF_002395745.1 Fibrobacter sp. UBA4309 | reverse complement strand
GCCGACGTCGACGGCGCGCACATCGACACACTGATGCTGACATTCCTGTACCGGTTCATGCCGGAGCTCATCAAGACCGGGCACGTGTACCTCGCGATGCCTCCGCTCTACAAGCTCGAGAAGAACCGCAAGGTCTGGTACGCGTACAGCGACGAAGAGCTCGACGCGATCCTGCAGGAGGTCGGCAGAGACCAGAACAACCGCATCCAGCGCTACAAGGGACTCGGCGAGATGGACCCGGAGCAGCTCTGGGAGACCACGATGGATCCCGAGCGGCGCATCCTGAAGAAGGTCGTCATGAACGACGAGTCGGAGTCGGAGGTGGATCTCATCTTCACAACGTTGATGGGAGATAAGGTAGAACCGAGGCGAGAATTTATTGAGCAAAACGCCAAGTTTGTTAAAAATTTGGATGTATGATACAGAGCCGGCAGCACGGAGCATACTCCGCAGTCTGCCAGCCCGTATCGCACGGAAGTACTAAGATTCACATATGGCTTCGGGCGGGCAATGCGCCAAACTCGGTGTCTTTTCTGATGAAAAGACACCTCAGACAATAGGCCAACTCGGCCTGCAATATTTGCAGGCCTCGACCCGCCCTTCGCCATCCGTTCATCAAGTACTTCCAAGTGCTCACTCAAGGCAGTCTGCGGAGTATGCTCCGGCTGCCGGCGAATACATATAGTTTTAAAAATAGCGCTAATAGTTAGAAGAACGGGTAGAAGCTAATACTATATTAATAGTGCTAATTATTAAGAGAACGGGTAGAAGCTGATACTACATTAATAGTGATAATTATTAAGAGAACGGATAGAAGTTAATTAATTGAGTTAATAGATTTAGAGAGAATAGATAGAAGTTATATCAAGAGGAATCAAGATGGAAGACAACGTATTTGACAGGATCAAAGACGTAGACTTGCAAAAAACGATGGAGAGCTCGTACATCGATTACGCGATGAGCGTCATCGCATCGCGTGCCCTGCCTGATGTGCGCGACGGATTAAAGCCGGTGCAGCGCCGCATTCTCCACACCATGTACGAGATGAACGACGGCAGCTTCCACAAGGTGGCGGGCATCGTGGGCGACACCATGCACTACCACCCCCACGGCGACGCCTCCATCTACACGGCCCTCGTGAACATGGGCCAGAAGAACCTGCTTATCGAGCCGCAGGGTAACTGGGGTAACCCGCTTACGGGCGACGAGGCTGCCGCCCCGCGTTACATCGAAGGCAAGCTCAGCGACTTCGCGCTGGACGTGATGTTCAACCCCGAGACGACGGAATGGATCCCGAACTACGACGGGCGTTCCAAGGAACCGGTGACACTCCCCGCGAAGTTCCCGATTCTCCTGGCCCAGGGCGTGGACGGCATCGCGGTGGGCCTTTCCACCACCATCCTCCCCCACAACTTCAAGGAACTGTGCCAGGCGAGCATCGACTACCTGCGCGGCCGCAAGTTCACGCTGTACCCGGACTTCTATACGGGCGGCATCATCGACGTGAGCGAATACAACGACGGCCAGCGCGGCGGACGCCTCAAGGTCCGTGCGAAAATCGAGAAACTCGACAACAAGACGCTGGTCATCCGCGAAATTCCCTTCGGCACCACCACCGATAGCCTCATCGACTCCATCGTGGCGGCCAACGACAAGGGCAAAATCAAGATCAAGCAGATTGTGGACCACACCACCGAAAACGTGGAAATCCAGATCCACCTGCAGGCAGGTTCCGACCCGCAGGTCGTCATCGACGCGCTCTACGCCTTTACCGACTGCCAGACGACATTAGCCGCCAACAGCTGCGTGATTATCGACAAGAAGCCAAAATTCAGCAGCACCACGGAACTTTTGAAGCTCAGCACCGACCACACGGTACACCTGCTGGACTGGGAACTGGACAACGAGCTCAAGCACCTGCAGGACCAGTGGCACATGACGAGCCTCGAGAAAATCTTCATCGAGAAGGAAGTCTACGAGGTCATCAAGAAGGCGAAGACCCACGACGAGATGGTCCAGCTAATTGACGAGGGCTTGAAACCCTACGTTCGCAAGCTCCGTCGCGAAGTGACCCGCGAAGAAATCCTCAAGCTCGCCGAAATCCCGGTCCGCCGCATCAGCCGCTTTGACCGCAAGAAGGCCGACGAGTTCCTCGAAGAACTCGACAAGAAAATCGAGGAAGTGAACTACAACAAGGAACACCTCACCGACTACGCCGTGAACTACTTCAAGAATATTCTCAAGAAGTATGGCGAAGGTCGCGACCGCAAGACAGAAATCGGCGAATTTGGCCAAGTGAGCGCCGTGCACGTGGCTCTTGCGAACCAGAAACTCTACGTGAACCGCAAGGAAGGCTTCCTCGGCACGGGCATGAAGAAGGAAGAATACCTCTTCGACGTCTCCGAATACGACGACCTCATCGTGTTCAAGGCCGACGGCAGCTTCAAGGTCGTCAAGGTCTCCGACAAGGACTTCGTGGGCAAGAACATCGTGCTCGTGGAAAAGTTCAACAAGGACGACGAACGCCATATCTATAACGTCATCCACCAGGACGGCAAGGAAGGCACGGCCTACATCAAGCGCTTCAACGTGGGCGGCGTGACCCGCGACAAGGACTACTTCATGGGCAAGAACAAGCCCGGTAGCCGCCTGCTTTACCTCTCCAGCAACATGAATGGCGAGGCCGAAGTCGTGGAAGTGACGCTCAAGCCGCGTCCGCGCACCAAGCTCAACTTCGAGGTGGACTTCAGCACCATCGAGGTGAAGGGCCGTGGCGCGATGGGCAACATCGTCACCAAGTACCCGGTCAAGAGCGTCAAGCGCATCCGCAAGGGCGTAAGTACCCTCGGGGCGCGCGTACTCTACTTCGATGCACCCAGCGGCCTCATCAGCACGCAGAAGAAGGGCGACCGCATCGGCGAATTCGGCGAGAAGGACAAGATTCTCATCGTGAAGGAGAACGGTACGGCCCGCGTGCACGACATGGCCGACCCGATTCTCGTGGGTTCGGGCATCAAGTACATCCACAAGTTCGACCCCGAGCAGGTATTTACCATCCTCTACTTCGAGGGCGGCAACTACAACTACATGGTAAAGCGCTTCAACCTGGAAGGCTGTCCCATGACGACTGAATTCAGCCTGGTTTCCGACCACAAGGATACCCAGATGATCGAATTCTTCGCGACAGACGATGCGCGCCAGCTCATGGAATACCAGGTGGGCCGCGAAGTCCAGAAGGAAGAACTCGACCTCACGGAAGTCGCCGACATCAAGAGCTACAAGGCGCTCGGCAGCAAGTTCACCGCCAAGAAGGTCAAGCGTACGAGCCGCATCACCCCGCCCGACGCCTTTGACGACGGTTCAGACGGCGAAGACGCCAGCGACGAGACCGAAGACCCGAAGCTGTTCTAACAAAAATCGCGCGGGTTAAACCGCGCAAAGCACCTTTTAAAAAAGCAATCCCCGGCAAGAGCCGGGGATTTTTCACATGCAAATCATTTAAAGACTATTTGCTTTTTATTCTCATCACCGATTTTCGTGAAGCCCGCAGGGACTAACAGTCACTTAAGCGAGGCGGGGCTTACCCGTCCAGCCGAGCTTTTCGCGAAGCGCCCCCACGAATCCCGTATGGCGCATGCGGATAAAAGTCGTCACGGACTTGCTTTCGCAAAGCACAACGCGGTCTCCCGGCTTCACTTCCACGGAGCTGCGCCCGTCGAACACGAGGTCGAGCGGGCGTTCCACCGCAGAAACGATTTCAAGCTTCTTGTCGGTGAGCGAAAGCACCAGCGGACGCACCGAGAGGCTGCTCGGCGCCACAGGCGTAAGCACAACCGCGGGCGTGGACGGATGGATGATGGGACCGCCGGCCGCAAGGTTGTAGGCGGTAGAACCCGTCGGAGTCGAAATAAGCAGGGAATCTGCCCAGTACTCGGTGAGGCACGTGCCATTGTAGGCCACATTCACGTTCACCATGCGGTCGGGCATGTGCGCACGTATATGCACCTCGTTCAGCACGGTCTGCTTCGCGATGCATTTTTTGCCGCGGAACACCGAGGCGTCTATCATCATGCGCTCGCGGGTCGAAAAATCCCCCGCAAGCAAATCGTCGAGCGCCTTCTCGAGTCCTTCGACGCGGCTTTCGGCCAAAAAGCCTACGCGGCCCGCGTTCACGCCGAGAATAGGAATCTTGTGGCCGAGCGCCATATGCGCGGCCGAAAGCACCGTGCCGTCACCGCCGATAGCGAGCAGCAGGTCCATGCGCGAAAGGGCGGATTCCTTCACGATGCGGATAGGTTTCTGCACCAGCTCGGAAAGGCTGTCCAGCGCAAAGAACTTCACCTTCGGGTGGGCAATCGCCCAGAGCGTAATCTGGTCCAAAGCGCATGCGAGGTCAGCACTCTTGCCCTTGAAACCGACAATACCGATGTTCACGAACGACTTTCTCATGCTTCCTCCTTGGCTTCGGAGACGAGTGCCTGCTTCATTTTCTCGTAAATTCCCGGGAATTCGGCTTCCACCGTTTCGATATGGACGATAGGTTCCTTGTTCTGCAGCGCAAGCGAAAGGACCATCAAGGCAAGGCCCATTTCGGCAGAGTCTCCACCGTCGAAATCGCTCCCGTTCACAATCGTTTCCATGCCGCGGATTACCAGGCCGTCGTCGTACACGCCGACTTCGACGCCCGTCTTTCTCAGGTTCTCGGCCAGGAATTCGTTCTTGGGGCGCATTTCCGTACGCTTTTCCCTGGGCAGGCGCAAGATGGTCTCGCCTTCGGCAAAGCATGCCGCGACAGCCAGCAAGGCATACTCGCCAAAGCCGGTCGCAATGGAATCTTCGCTGAAGCGGCGACCCTGCAGACGCTTGCCGGCTTCCAGCGGATAAATTTCGACATCGCCAAAGACATCGCCAAACTTTTCACGGCGGGTCACCGTCTCGATATTCGCACCCATGCGCTTGAGGCAGGAGAGCGCCCCCGAACGCGACGTGTTCAGTTCCACATTCGATAGCTTGACCACGTTCTCCTTGGGCATGTTCGCAACGCTTGCCAACAGGGCAAAAGCCACCGCCTCGGTCGTATCGCCGGGGACGTAGTAATCGCGGCCCGTAATCACCTTCGTCTCGAGAATCTCGGTAAACTGCGTACGCTCGATTTTCTTGCCCTGGGCAATCATCAGGCGTCTTTCGAACTCGCTCAGCTGTTCCATGCCGCGGCCTTCGTACTTGAGGTTCACCCCGAAATACATCAGCATCTTGGTCAGCTGGTCATGAACCGCGGTCTTTTCTTCGAAGCCGTAATAGCCGCTACGTATAAGGGAACGCAGCAGGAGGCGGTTGCGCATGATATAGGGAATGTTCCCGAGGGAATCCTTCTTGGCGTTCGGATCGTCTTCCGAGAAGGTAAAGACGAACTTGGCCGGAGAATCTTCTTCTACTTTCACCCTGAAATAGCGCTGGAGCATCTCGGCGGCAGCCGCAACGCGAGCGACACCGGCTTCGTCGTTTTCGGTAGCGAACGTATAGACCTGACTGCAGTCCTTGCTCGCCAGAGTCCACAGTAACACGTTTTCCTGTTCGGCGAAGTCAAAAGGCAGCAATGCGGGAGAGCTATACTGGAAGCCCTTCCCGTCCAGCACCAACTGGTGCCCCTGAATCGAATACTCCAGGCCAAATTCCCTTAGCGCCTGGGCAAAGCGTTCGCTGCCGCTCGCCCACGAAAAATCGTCCAGAACGGTCCTGCCGTTTACGAGCAGGGCAACCGTCAGGGTAAGGTCCATCCGTTCCCTATCTGGATTCAGAGAAATGATCATCTAGCGTTCCTTTACTTCGTAACCCAGGTAGCGCAGCAACTTTACGGCGCGCGCCGTTTCTTCCTGGGTCTTGAAGGCGAGCAACAGCGTGCCCGCCACATTTTCACGGACCTTCATCAGTTCGATGTCGCGGATATTGACGCCTTCTTCGGCGAGAGGCTGCATCACGCTCAACAGCGCGCCGGGCTTATCCTTGAGCGGCACCGTAATTTCAAAGAAAACATTGGCATCATTGCGGCCCGGCGCGAACAGGCTGGCCCGCCCTTCGTTGCCTTTCTTGAAAATGCCTTCAAGCCCAGCGGACTTGTCATCGGCAGCGGGTTTCCCGTCCACGACAACATCCAGCGCGTTCATGGCATCGATCGTACTGTCAAGTCCTTCGCGCACTTCCTTGAGGGCGCGGACCGTCTCTTCGCGGTTCGTGACGGCGATGTCGTGCCACATGCCCCAGCCGCTTGCGGCAATACGCGTCATGTCGCGGAAAGCGCGTCCCGCGTAATGCTGGTAGTTGTGTTCGAGCAGGCGTCCGGGAATGCTCGCCGCCAACGTGGAGCTGAGCATCTGCGGCATGTGCGAGACCCACGCCATCGTGCGGTCATGGTGTTCCGGCGGAAACACGACGGCATTGGCGCCGAGGAACGCGATAAGCTCGAGCAGGTTTCCGTAGACTTTTTCGTCGGTACCTTCCGGAGGGCAAACGAACCAGTATGCGTTTTCAAAAATGGCCGGGTCGTTGTATTCGCAGGTGCGCTTCTCGGAACCCGCCATCGGATGGCTCCCGACAAAGCGGAACGGAGGCGGCAACGACGAACCTGCCTTGCAAATTTCTACTTTCGTGCTGCCGATATCGCTCACGAGGCACACGTCGTTACCAGCGGCCCCCTTGACCCAAGAAACATGGGCAAGCGCATCGATCGTCTTCAAGATATGCAGAATCGGCGAGCAAAGGAGAATGAGGTCGCAATCCCTGGACCATTCTTCCACCTGGTCGTATTCAAAAAATTCATCGGCGAGTTCCAGCTCGCGGGCACGTGCAAGCGTCGTAGCCGAACTCACCGCGCGAATCTTCGTCGGCAGTTTGGCCTGCTTTACCGCAGAGGCTATGGAGCCTGCCAGGAGTCCGAACCCCACAAGAGCAATGCGTTTCATCTATTCCTCCACCTTGCGGGTCTCTTCCATGATAACCTGGAAAATTTTCTGGACCGATTCGGGACTAAGCGGACCGCCCGCCTTCAAAGCCTTCCCGGCAACGACGTCCAAGACGGACTTTTCGCGCACAGCGTCAAAAACCGGCAAACCGAGTTCCTTCTTCAGCATGCCAATCTTGGTCGCGAACTCAGCCCGCCTATTCAACAGGGCGATGATTTCGTCGGTCAAAGCATCGATGTGCGAGCGCAATTCCTCAATATCCATGGTATCAAAGGTAGAAAAACGAATGCCCATGGAACCGGAGCCAAGCCTATTCGGCCGCATTTTCGCCAAAATTAATACAGCTGATACACATGTTACACTTCCACTATTTGTCTGGTACTTCGGCGGCCAAAACGAGCATATATTTTGAGTGTTGTATGGGCAGGAGTATAAGATGAAAACAAAATCCACTTTATTCAAGGGCGCTCTGGCAGTCTTGACTATGGCAGCAGCAATCAATGCAAAAGATTTCAGCGGAGCAGAACTCTTCACCGTAGACGAAGTCCAGTACGGTAAATTCGAAGCCCGTATGAAGATGGCTGCCGCTTCTGGCACCGTCAGCTCCATGTTCCTTTACCAAAACGGCTCTGAAATTGCCGATGGACGTCCTTGGGTCGAAGTCGATATCGAAGTTCTCGGCAAGAACCCGAGCAGTTTCCAGTCCAACATCATTACCGGCAAGGCGGGTGCACAGAAAACCAGCGAACTGCATCACGATGTCAATCCCGCTACCGACCAGGCCTTCCATACCTACGGCCTCGAATGGACACCGAATTACGTCCGTTGGACCGTCGACGGCAAGGAAGTCCGCAAGACGGAAGGTGGCCAGGTTTCCAACCTTACGGGAACCCAGGGTCTCCGCTTCAATCTCTGGTCTTCCGAAAGCGCCGCTTGGGTTGGCCAGTTTGACGAGTCCAAGCTTCCGCTCTTCCAGTTCATCAACTGGGTCAAGGTCTACAAGTATACCCCGGGCCAGGGCGAAGGCGGCAGCGATTTCACGCTCGACTGGACCGACAATTTCGACAAATTTGACGGTAGCCGTTGGGACAAGGGCAACTGGACCTTCGACGGCAACCGTGTTGACCTGACTCCGCGCAACATCTACACCCAGGACGGCATGCTGATTCTCGCCCTCACCCGCAAGGGACAGGAACAGTTCAACGGCCAGGTTCCCAAGGACGACCAGGGGGATCCGGTTGTTTCCAGCAGCAGCGTCGTCCCGAAATCCAGCAGCTCCCAGGTGGTTCCGCCCAGCTCTTCCAGCGTGATGGGAATCCAGCAGGTCCGTACCCCGCAGATGCACGTCAAGGAAACCAGGACGTTCAACGCCAAGGGCGAACACGTCAAGGAAGTCAGAAACCGTTACAGAGTTAACTTCAAGTACTAAAATACCCCCCAAACAACAAAGGTCTATGCAGCCACAGGCTGCATAGACTTTTTTATTTTATAGGTATGCGAGACGAACTGGCAAACACCCTACTAGCCCTTCCCCGCCAACCCAACGGCAGGCTTCCCAGCGTCCGTTCGCTCATGAAGACCTACAACGTTTCTTCGGGGACCGTACAGGCGACACTCGCCGCCCTGGCCAAGACAGGGCTGATTCGCCGTATCCAGGGAAAAGGATGCTTCTGGATTTCTTCGGATTCCGGAGACCGCTCCCTATTCCCGAAAAACCTGCGTCCGGTCGTCCGCGAGACTATTTCCGAAAAACTGGAACGGCTCTTCAACGAGGACTGGGAACACGGCATCCTGAAATCCGACGCCCCGCTCCCGCTAATGAAGGAACTCGCCAAGCGCTACGACGTTTCGCAGCCTATTCTCCGCAAGTTCCTGATGAACAAGGTAGACCGAGGTTCGCTTACCCGTAACGGCAGGCACTTCTTCTTCGTCCGTAAAAAAGTTTCCCGCCTGCAGCCGTCCCTGAGCGAAATCATTTTCGTCACGCGTTGCAACACCTGGGGCGGCTTTACCGCCGAAAGCGAACGCGAAATGGAATTCCTGAAAATGGTCTACAAGAAGGCCGGTTCCGAAAACTTCAGGCTCATTCTGCTGGGAATCAACGAGACGAGCGGCCAGCTCATCGACCGCAGCGGAAAGCCGCGCAAGCTGAGCGATTTCCCAAACGCTGTCGGCGCCATCCTCTCCACGCTTCTCGTCATGGACCCGCATAAGCTGATGCTCATGTTTGCCGGGGTGAACTACCCGATATCCATCTGGTGGGAACACCCCATCCCCAGCCTGCCGCTACGGTTCCTCAACAAGCCAAACTGGACTTTTTTCAATGCGACCTTCGGACCTTTCCCGGGAATGGAGATGGGCAAGTACCTGCAGGCGAAAGGTTTCTCGCAGGTCATCTACATCTCCCCCTACCACAACAGTTCCTGGTCCCTCGACCGCCTGAACGGCCTCAAGGAATCCGGCCTGCTGGTAACCGCCTATACCGACAAGGAATTCGCGAGTCCCTGGGACTACAAGCAGATCGCCCGCAGCAAGGTTCCCAAGCATTCCGTCGAAGCCTACGCGCGTGAACTCCTGAAGCAGAAAATCCTTTCGCTCGTATCCGAAGACAAGGACTACGAGCACCTCCCACTCGTCTGCGTCAACGACGAGGTGGCGGGCGTCATTATCGAAATGGCCGAAGAAGGGCGAATTGTCGTCTCGAACCAGATTTTCGGTTTCGACAACTCCGCCGAAAGCTACCTACTGCGCCTGCCGTCGTACGAATTCAACACGTCGGCGCTCGTAGACCAAATGTTCTACAATATCGAAAATCCCGACGCTTTCGCCGGGACAAGAAAAATTCACCAGATTCTCGGAAACATCGTCGAGAAGTAGCCGGTCCGCCTATTTCTTGACAAGGCGCATGGTGCCGTTCTTGTTGTATTCCGGAGAATCCTTCGCATACGGGCCCGACAGTTCGGCGCGCAACGTGAATTTCCCGAATTCGTACAAGTTCACCTCGGTCCCGGACTTCGCGGAAACCCCGTCTATAAACAGCGCATCTGCAGCTGTCTCGAGCAAGAATTCAAGAGATTCCGCCTCGGAATCGGGAAGTACCTTGCACGAAACGCAGAGATCCGGGAGACCGAAAACCTCCATGCCGAGCGTGTAGAGCACATCGTCTTTTTCCACGTAGTTGAGCCACGGGCTCATAGGGCAGGACTCGTCCCCGAGTTCCTCGCAAAATTCCATCGCTATCCAGGCCGTTCCCGACTGCTGCATGTACACGCCTATTGCCCCGGCATCGAACATTTTTTTGATGGCGGAGTTTACCATGCTCAAATCATCGGCATTCTTAAGCGTGCCAAGCAAAAAAATCAGCGAGCCATGCGAATCTATTTTCTTCGCCTCTTCTGGCGAAATGAAGCAGTGCTCCTGAAAAATGTCGGAAAGTCTCGCCAAGGAATCGGTACGTGCCACCGAAAACGGCACGCTGCATCCGGGAATCATCAACGTATTCGTATCGGCAGCCACCTGAACGATATCCGTTATCTTGAATGTTTCCGTCCGCTTGACAGGAACAGGGAAAGCGAGTATAAACTTGTTCATTGCGTACCTGCTAAAAAATTCACCTTACGACTTTTTCAAAAAGAGAGACGACTGCCGTCTGCAACAAATCCTTCCCCGTCGCGGGAAGCATCGCCGTTTCCGTCCCGACAGCCGCACGGAGCGATTCCACGGAGAGTTCATTTTCTGAAATTGCGACCGCATAGCCCGCATCCGAAAGCTCCCGCACCAAGGCGCACTGTTCATACTGGCCGGGCGTCGGAACAAAGATGCATTTCGCACCGAGTACCGCCATGTCCATGATGGTGCTATAACCACCGCGGCTTAGCACGTACTTGCTGCGCCTCACGATATCGGCAAATTCCGACGTAGGCAAATGCGTATGGTATTCGACATTGCCCTCGACCTTGTGGTCGTACGACACGGAAGGCTTACCGAGCAACACGACATGACGGCCGGGAATCTGCGGCAGTATCCTGCGCAGGCGATCTTCGAAACGCGTTCGGGCCGGTTCCACGCCAGACACCACGGCAACGATGTCAAAATCCTTTTGGGCCGTTCCCTCCCCCGCAGCCGCCATTTCGAAACGGGAAAGCGGACCGACAAATTTCACTGGCAGGCCACCTTCATCGACATGCGAAAGCCTGCCCGCATAGCCGGGAAATGCTTCTAGGTCGGGCACCCAGACTTCATCGAAGTTTTTCATCTGCATGGCATGCCACTTGACGCCGATTCCCTCGAAAGAAGAAAACGCCGGCGGAAACGCGATGCGAAGCTGGTGGGTCATGTAGACGTTGTACGCCTTCTTGGAATAAAAGCCGAAACGGTTATCCGAAAAGAGGATGTCGTAGCCGTGGCGTTCCACCATCTCTTCGGCATAGCGGCGTTCGTACCGCATAACCGCCTTCAGGTGGGCACTGTTTTTCAGAAGCCAGAACGCCATGTTGAAGGAATGGTTCGGGTACACGACATTATAGCCCGGAGCAATACGCTGTCTCAGTTCCGGGAAGACATCCCTGAAAAACGCGGAATTCGCCTTAACGGTAGCGAGTTCGACCTCGGCACCGCGAGCAAGGAATTCCTTGATCACAGGCACGCAACGAGTCGCATGTCCAAGCCCCCAGTCCAAGGGGGCGACCAGGATTTTTACTTGGCCTCCAACCATGCGTTAGCCCAGTTTCCATGGTCGCAGTCCTTGTCGTCGCCCATATCGATACGGAGGCGAAGATCCTTCGCACCGTTCAGGTCGACATTCAGTTCCTGCTTGTCCGTAGAGTAAAGTTTCTTGGTACGGAGCACCTCGCGGCCGTCCGCTTCGACAATGAAGTAGGCACCATCGCCGCAAGCGCTCTCATCGTCAAGGCCAACCACGGCATGAAGCACGTCAAACGGCCGCGGCAACGTGTAGTTGATCGTGGAGTTCGCGTGGCTCCCGATTCCGTAACGGTACGGGATGCCGTCCAGCATCAGCATGTGGTGTTCAACCGTCTCGTTAATCTGCGGAGTGCCCCAGTCCTGGGTATAGTCACCCATCTTGAGAGCCGAAAGCAAAGCCACCTTCTCGCCTTCCATAAAGAAGTCCCTGTAGACCACCACGGTATCTTCGTCGGGCATAAAGCAGCTGAACATGGCACGGTTCATGCCAAAGCGCATCTTGGCGGAGTCGAGCACCAGCGTATCGGTTTCCGTAGAAATCAGGAGGTCGCCCTGCTGTTCCCCGTTCAGTTCGAAATTACAGTTGATGGATTCCGGGAACCGCTTTGTCAGCGCAATCTGGCCGTCAGTCTGTTCGGAAACAAGGAAGTTCTGCGCATACTGCGACACGCCCTTCTTCGAGATAATCTTGTAAATCACCAACGGGTAACCGAACTTCTTCGCATCGATCAGGACACGTTCGTTCTTGTAGCCGTCGAGAATCTTGTCGATCTGGTCGGTCGTCTTGAAGCCCACAACGCGGCTGTCGCGGTTCACCTTGCCGTAGCCGTCCTGTCCACGGACCAGGTAGATGTTCCCGTTCGATTTCTGCATCCAATTCGCAAACGTTTCCGTGCTCCAGCCTTCAAACGTACGTTCGCTGAAAGAAGTATGGCCGGAAGCAAGCATCTGCCACGGGCGAGAATAGATGAACACGGAATTTTCCGGGTAAGATGCCAGTTCCGTATTCAAGAAATCTTCTTCGCCGAGCAGCTTGTTCTTGTAATAGAGCATGTTCGCCTTGTAACTCGGCGCATGGTAAAGCATGAGTCCCACCGAAAGCGCACAGGCGACGCCCATGACAATCTTCGCGGCGGCATCTTCCCTCATCTTGGTCGCAAACTGGAGCGCATCGTACAGGCCCAGCGCCATCAGCATCGCAAAGAGCGGCAACGCGACAAGCACGTAACGCTGGTTGATGTCGATAGTAAACGTACCCGAGACATTCAGGAGAATCACGAAAATCTGCAAGCAGAACGTAATGCCGAGAATAAAGCCGCGAACGTAGCGGCGGAAAACGATCATGCGGACCAAAAGCCAGACAGTCGCCGCCAGGAGAATCACGGTGAAGGTGGTATAGAACGGGTTTTCCATAATCCCGCCAAAAGCAGGATTCTGGTCCAGGTTCATCATTACCTCGACATTCGTCTTCAAATTGTACCAGAGGTTCTCAAAGGAATGCGCCGCATGGTCGCCACCCTGGAAATCGTAACCGCGATAGGCGGCCATCGTATTCACGCTGGGCCAGCTCACGGCAATCACCGAAGCCACGAATGCGGGCAAGCGGTACGGTTTTTCCAGGAAATAGCGGTAATAATAGAGGGCGAACGGAACAAACGCAAAGACGGTTTCCTGACGGGTCTGCGCAAAGAATCCGAGCAGCGGGACCGTCAGCAAGAAATGTTTCCAAGTCACCTTGTTTGTCGGCACAAAGGCAAACCACGCCATCAAAACGGCTAGCAAAAGGATATAGAGCACTTCGGTCGATGCGGCGCGCGCCTGCAACAGGTATATGGGCATGCCACCCAAGAACGCCGTCGCGGCCAGGGCCAGTTTGTCGCTCTTGAACCACCGGCAAAGCGCCAGGAAGAACGCGATCAGGCTCAAGATGTAGAACGGATAGTTGACAAGCAAGGCCGTATCACGGCTGGGTTCCATAAAGTTGAACACCAGCGAGTAGACAAAGCCAAGGGCCTTCCCCTTGAAATTGTTCACTTCCGTCTTGCAATCCAGCACGCCATCGGCCCAGACACCTTCATTGCAAATGCCGCCAGAATGCTGGAAATACATCTGCAAGCCCATCGATTCCCAGCTCGTTTCGTCGCTCAGCACGCGATGCGAATTGCCAATGTTGCTGAAAATGAAAACAGAGAAAACGATCAACAGGATTGCCAATCCGCAAAAAGCCTTGCCGCTCGGCAAGAATGCCTGCAAGTGCTTCGCCACAAAGGGAATATTGACGACGATGCCGACAATCAGCAGAACGAACGTAGAGAGGATCGCATAGTAGCCCCACTCGATGTCCCAGCGGCGTGCGTATTCGACAGAGGTGTTGTTAAAAATAAGAAAAGCCACCACGAGGACAACCAGGGTAACGGCAGCCATCACGGCCTGGGACTTACCCAGGTTCAGTGCGGCAATCCATTCCTTCAGGGAATCCATCAGCGGTTTCTTTTCGAGCTTCTTTTCAACTTTCTTTTCTTGTTTTTTCATAATATGTCAGAAATATAGTTTATGCAGAAATTCCAAGACGTTCCATAGCGATTTTCTTGCCGGTCTGCACATCGGACTTTCCACTGCCAAGCTTGGGAAGAACGTCCACCTTCACCACGGCACCGGGCAGCATGAGCGGCGGGAGCCCGACCTGGCGGAGCATATCCTTGACTTCGTCTTCGGACTTCTCGCCGGCATACACCAGCACGATCTTTTCGCCCTTCGCTCCATCGGGAACGGCCACCGCAAAATGGTCGATTTCGTCGAACAGCGGGCATTCCGAAATCTTGAAGTCCACGGAACCGAGGCTCACCATCTCGCCGCCAAGCTTTGCAAAACGGCTATAGCGGTCCACAATCGTGAGGTAGCCATCTTCGTCCACATGGCCCTTGTCGCCCGTCTTGTACCAACGCTTGCCATTGATAACCGCAATCGCCTGCGCCGTACGTTCCGGGTCCTTCAGGTACCCCTTCATGATCTGGGCGCCACCGATAAGGATCAGGCCGTCTTCGCCAATGGGGAGTTCTTCCATGGTGTCCGGGTCCACAATGCGGAACTGCGTTCCAGGCAAGGGGGCGCCAACGGAGCCCGGCTTGTTGCCCACAAGAACGGTCTTGTAATCGTCCATGAGCACATCCTTCGTGTTGACAGCCGCCACCGGGGTGGTTTCCGTACAACCGAAGCCTTCGAAAATTTCCAGTTTGAACTTGGTACGGTAAAGCTGGCGCACGTCTTCGCGGATTTTCTCGGCACCGGCATAAATGGCACGGACATGCGAGAACATCAGTGGATGTACAGCACGGTTTATGCCCCACATGCGCAGGAACGTACCCGTAGCCACCATGATGGTAACCTTGAACTGGGCGCACAGACGCGAAACGAGGCGGGCATCCGTCGGATCGGGGCATGTCGCCACCGGAACACCTTCCACAAGGCAAAGCATGGTCGTAATAGAGAAACCGAACGCATGGAACAGCGGCAGCGAGCCGAGGAACACGTCCCGAGAACTGGGCAAAAGCACACTTTCGCACTGCTTGATGTTGATAAGGAGGTTCCTATGCGTCAGCTCGACACCCTTCGGGCGGCCTTCCGAACCGGAACTGAAAATAATCGTCGCCACGTCGTTGAGCGAAACCTTCTTGAAGAACCGGAGTTCCAAATACCAGGCCGGGAGCAAAAGAACACGCAAGAAATTCTTGACCAGGGTGGACTTGTGGAGTTTTTCCTTGAGGTCTTCCATGTAGTAGACCTTGTATTTATTCAGGAGGACATCCATCGGAACGCCCTTCTGCTTTAATTTATCCACAAAGGCATGTGCCGTAATGATTGTCTTCACGTCGGCCACGTTACAGCAATAGTCCATCGTATCGGGCGTATTGGTGTAATTCAGGTTGTAGACCGTCTTGCCCCTGATGAGGCACGCCATGTTCACGATAATGCCCGGACCGGACGGCGGTATCAAAACGCCGACCTGTTTTTCGCCACGGGTAAGTTTGTCTATAATAGAAGCAAACGACAAAGCCGCCGTTGCAAGGGCGTTCGCCGAGAGGTGGTTGCCGTCGGGACTAAAGACAGACGGGCCGCTACCGATACGCTTCACGGAACGAATCCAGGCCGAGGCCACCGGACGCAGCTTGCGGGTATACGAAGTCCAGGCCGTAATAGAAAGTTCCTGCACCGCGCGCTTCACCATCGTCGGGTTCGAATCAAGCGGAAGTTCCGCGCCAAACGCGACCGAGATGACACGGCCCTGACTATGGATCTGTTCGCGGAAGCCTTCTTCGGCCATGGAGTAGACGCTTCCCCACAGGCCATGCACATAGAACGGCAAGAGCTTTACACGAGGCACATCCTTAATCGCGGCGGAATAGTCCAGACGGAAACGGTTCATGTTTCCGGTCGCCGTCATCGCGTTTTCGGGGAACATCACAACAGCTTCGCCGCGTAAAAGGGCCTGGCGCGCTTCTTCCATCGCCGGTCCAGGATTCGAGATGTCGAGATCGATGGTTTCCATCTGCGAAAGCAGCAGGCGTACGTACCATTTTTCAAAGGGACGTCGCGTAATCACGAAGCGCATCGGGCGCGGGCTCGCCATCTGGATAATAGCCCAGTCGATGTACGAGATGTGGTTACCGACCAGGAGTACGGGACCTTCCCACGGAATGTTCTGCACCCCGGAGACCAGGAAGCGGTAATGCACAGAAAGCACGGAGCGGAGCAGCTGCCTCAGGAGCGTCTGCGGCATCGCCCAAAGGGCCCAGACCGTCCCCGCAAGACAAACAATTCCAAGCATAAAGAACACGTTCATCCGGTCGATTTCGAAATAGTGCAAGGCAATCACCGCCAATATCTCGAAAACCAAAATGCACAAGTTCTGGAACATGTTGCTCAAGGAAAGCACGTGACCTGCCGACCTGGGCTTCGTATTGTAAAGGAGCATCGCGAACATCGGCAGCATGTAGATACCGCCACAGAATCCGAGCAGCGTAAAGGCGATGGCGTTATAGGGACGGTCTATCAGGGGAATCAGGAAAATGAGGATGGACGCTCCCGCAGTCCCCATAGGAATCAGGCCCATCTCGATAAAGTCGCGGGACATTTTCATCGCAAAGACAAAGCCGGCAACGAGGCCAACGGCCGTCCCGAATATCGCGTAGTTCGCCAAAGCGTCCTGATTGAACAGCGAGCCCGAACCGAACTGGTCCTGGATAACGAACACCATGAGGAATATCATTGTCCAGAACATCGAAAGACCGATAATCGACTGGCGCAACGCGCGGTTCTTCCATGCCTTCGCCACCTTGCGGCGCATGAACAAGAAATTCCAGTAACGTTTCCACGGGAACTTGAGTTCCTCGTCGTAAGCGCCTATTGACGGCAGGCGGAGCGAAAAGAGGAACCCGACAAACTGCAACCCACCAAGGGTATAAAGTATCGGCAACACAGGTCCTTCACGCACGGCAAAGGCGATCGCCACGCCGGCAAGCATCATGGCAGAGAACGTGACGACCATGAGGATGCCGCTACCCTGCACCAGGTAGCGCACGCCCATCAGTTCTTTCATGTAGCCGTTCTTGGCCGGACTCTGGAAAGCCTGCAAAACAAAAAAGAGGGCCAAGCCGGCAAACAGCATCACAATGTTCGAAAGGTACGCTCCGGCACAGAACAGCCCTACTGCCGGCAGAGAAAGCAAGGTGGTCCAAAACAGGACTTTTTCCTTGGGATACTTGTCCGAAAAGAATCCTGCGGGCGTAAGCAAGAGGACACACGGAAGCAAGAACAGCAAATGGAACACATAAAATTCCCAGGAACCGGTGGCAGTATACCCCAGACGGTTAAGCGTAAGCTCCATGTACGCGATTAGCGCCGTCGACACGGCCACCTGCGTAAAAGCTAGACTATAAAACGAAAAAAAGCCCTTAACCTTTTTCATTTTGGAATTCCTTGCAAAAAGCACTGTACGGAAGGCGAAGCACCTTCCCGTACAATAATAAAAATATGTCAGAAGTCTATTTGCAGGGCATGCTTTCGAGGAGCTTGTTATTGCGCGATTCGCACGCAAATTCGCCGTTTTGCGGGACACACAAGTCGACATCCTCGTTCACGACAAACGGATAAATCTCCCGATTTGTTTCACTCTGGAGCCAAGCCACATGGGCAGAAGCATCATAGCACACACCAAGGACCTTGGCTACGTTGCCTACGCCGCCTTTTTCGCTCAGCCCCATATTAGAATGGAAATTCTTCACTCTGAAATATGGATTGTCCAACGAGTAGAGCACAAGGGGCTCCTCGAAATTGATAAGGCCATCAAGGGGAACCTCCTGCGCCGGCGTCGCAAGCATAGCGGCAATCCACGCCCCCGGAGGCAACAAGGCAAGCCAAATCGGCATCCAGACCACGGTCATCAATCCCGCCGTAATAGCCATCGCGCCAAGCCAAGTCGTGTAGAACGGGCCATCGTCGGTTTTCACCGTCACAACAGTATCGGCAAGCGTCTTGCCGGCATAAGTCAGTCTCACGTGATGTGCCCCCGAATCCAAGCCGACATTCTTATTGCTAGGCTTTACAATCTTTGCCGGCTTGTTGTCAACCTGGACAACATACTCCGTGCTCATTTCTGGCGATTTTACCGTCACAACGCCCGGTTGACCGCCAGCACAGGAAGTCAGCAAAAAAGACAAGATCAATAACAGCAATGACAAGATCTTTTTCATACAAACTTCCTAGAACCAGTACCCGACCGAAGCATTACCAATAACATAAAATTTTTCGTATTCCCAGGCATGCAAGAAAGACGCTCCGCCAGTAAATTTCCAATGGTCCATCAGCCAGAACGACACGCCCACATAGTGACTAATAATGAGTGGGAAGTCAAATTCAAGGTCTATACCGTCCTTATAATGGTTATCAACGTTCGTCGCACGCCACGGGCCATAGGCCATTGGCGAATAGGTAAATCCAAAATCGTCGTAATAAAGCGAGACAAAGCTACCAAAACTAGACACAAAATGGCCCTGTGTCGCCGAAATGGTATCGGCTTCATCGCAGATCCTGTATGGATATTCAGACCCATCGCAGCCTGGCAAATAGATATACTCGCTCTTATTAAAGCCATATCCTATATCACCATATATTCCGACTTCATAATTCTTCTGGTTGAGTCCATAAATAAACCGGCCAAAGAAGTTCTTGCCCACATTCAAGGAGAATCCGCCAGCAACCATGCCCGCTTTGTACAACCTTGTATAAGATGCCGTTACCGGGAATTTGTCCAATTCATACCAGAAATTGACTTTTGCCCCCTTGGTTTCTTTGTCATCTTCGTCCCCAGGGTAGACATTGTACAGATTGTCGATATGCATCCGGATGTTCGGAACATACACTCCAGAAACCGTAAAGCCATTCAAGGTCGAATTCTGCGGCAGTTCCTTACCGACGCCCACGAAATTCTGGGGTGCTTCGGCCTCAAATTCCCCTTTAAGTATGGGATGATAGCTACAACTGCCCAAAAAAAAGATTAAACAGCAAAAAAGAAACCAAAAAGTCAACTTACCCACAGAATTCCCCCAAGCACTTTTTATTTATGGTCGATTCCGGGAGGGGTGCGCAGGTAGTAGACGGCGCACGGGACTACGACCGAAAGGATATAGACCGCGGCGCTCAGGTACACGAACCAGGATTCGAAAGTGACTTCGATAGGGACAAAAAAGGCTTTTACCGCCATAAAGGCGACAATGACCAATAGTCCGGGAATCATGTGGGCAACGAGCTTGTTCATAAGCTAAAAGATAGTACAATTTTTTTCAAGGTTCCGTTTTGTAAACACTTTTTTGTTGTTCGGCATTACCACGGCCCCTAGAATTTGTAATTTTTACCCCGGAAATAAACCTTAATTCATGGAACCTACTATGAGCATTAAAGAATACCTTGCCGGCGCAAAACAGGCCGGTTCCGTCCAGAAGCTGATGACCCCGGGCCTCGCCGTGGAATTTATCCAGCCCTGGTACACCCCGCTTTCTACGACCCCCTCTACCACGGGTATTGCTGTCGGCGGTATCGGCTCGACATTTACCGCAACGCCTGCGGGCACCACTCCCGTGATGAACGTGATGCCGGGCGTGCA